>DATIDG010000084.1:0-110218 GCA_035456405.1 Burkholderiales bacterium
GACGCGCTCGTTCCGATTCTCGTCGCGACGCTTGCGGCAGGGACGCCGCTCGTTTTCGCCGCGCTCGGCGAGCTCGTGGCGGAGAAGTCGGGCGTACTCAACCTCGGCGTCGAGGGCATGATGCTCTGCGGTGCGATCGCGGGCTTCGCGGCGACGGTGGCGAGCGGCAACGTGTGGATCGGCGTCGTCGCGGGCATGGGCGCGGGCGCGGCCACGGCGGTCATCTTCGCAGTGCTGACGCTGACGCTGCAGGCGAACCAGGTCGCCGCCGGCCTCGCGTTGAGCATCTTCGGCGTAGGCCTCTCCGCGTTCGCCGGCAAACCCTTCGAGAGCGTCGCGCTGCCCGCGCCGCAGACATTCCAGATCCCTGTCCTCGCGGAAATCCCGCTGCTTGGACCGGTGCTGTTCTCGCAGCAACCCCTCGTCTACCTCTCGTGGGTGCTGTTCGGACTGGTGAGCTGGTTCCTCTACCGGACCCGGCCGGGCCTCGTGCTGCGCGCGGTCGGCGAGTCGCCGACCTCCGCGAACGCGATCGGATACCCCGTCATCGGCATCCGCTACCTGGCGACCCTCTTCGGTGGCGCGATGGCCGGCATGGGCGGCGCTTATCTTTCGGTGATCTATACGCCGATGTGGGTCGAGAACATGACCGCCGGCCGCGGGTGGATCGCGCTGGCGCTGGTCGTTTTCGCAACGTGGCGGCCGGGACGCGTGCTGGTCGGGGCCTACCTTTTCGGAGGCGTTACCATCGCGCAGTTCTTCGCCCAGGGCGCGGGGGCGGCGATCGCGTCGCAACTGCTGTCGAGCCTGCCGTACCTCGCGACGATCGTCGTGCTGGTGTTGATCTCGCGGAATCCGAACGTCATCCGGCTCAATGCCCCGGTGTCGCTCGGGAAGAGTTATCACCCGGATGGTTAGGGACGGACCGGAAGAAGCAAGCTGGAAGGCACAGGATGTTCATCAGGAAAGGAGCAAGGACGATGTTGAGGAAGCGATGGCGTGCGGCGCTCGTCGGTGCGGCGGCACTCGCACTGATGGGTACCGTGGCGGCGCAACAGCCGCTCAAGATCGGATTCGTGTACGTGAGCCCGGTCGGCGACGCGGGATGGACCTACCAGCACGACCTGGCGCGCAGGGAGATCGAGAAGGAGTTCGGCAACAAGATCGTCACCAAGTATGTGGAGAACGTGCCAGAAGGCGCGGACGCCGAGCGCGTCATCCGCGAACTCGCCGCGAGCGGCCACACGCTGATCTTCACGACGTCGTTCGGCTACATGAACCCGACGATCAAGGTCGCCAAGGCGTTCCCGAAGGTCCATTTCGAGCACGCCACCGGCTACAAGCGCGACAAGAACGTCGGCACGTACAACGCGCGCTTCTACGAGGGCCGCTACCTCGCCGGAATCATTGCCGGGAAGATGAGCAAGTCGGGCGTCGCAGGCTACGTCGCCGCGTTCCCCATCCCCGAGGTCCTGCAGGGGATCAACGCCTTCACGCGCGGCATGCAGAGCGTGAACCCGAAGGCGCAGGTGCGGGTGATCTGGGTGAACTCCTGGTACGACCCGGGGCGCGAGCGCGAGGCGGCGATGACGCTGATCTCCCAGGGCGCGGACGTCCTGATGCAGCACACCGACTCGACGGCCCCGGTCCAGGCCGCCGAAGAGAAGGGTGTGTACGCGATCGGATACCATTCCGACATGTCGAAGTACGGCCCGAAGGCGCACCTGACCGCCTCGACGCACAACTGGGCCGGCTTCTACTCCAAGGTCGTGAGCGACGAGCTCGCCGGGAAGTACCAGCCGTCGAACGTCTGGGGTGGGATCAAGGAAGGAATGGTGAAGCTCGCGCCGTTCAACGCCGCCGTGCCGAAGGACGTGCGCGACCAGGTCGCCAAGGCGGAGGCTGACATCGCGTCGGGCAAGCTGCATCCGTTCGCCGGGCCGGTGAAGGATCAGAGCGGCAAGGAGCGCGTGCCCGCCGGGAAGGTCATGCCGGACGACCAGCTCGCCGTGATGGACTACTACGTCGAAGGGGTGCAAGGGCAATTGCCCAAGAAATAGGTTATCCGGCCGCCCTTGCGGCCGATAACTGCCCGCGTTGGAGGGGACGGCAAGAGCCGCCCCTCAACACGGGCAAGAAGCGTTCCTCGTTCTCGCGGTGCGCGCCGCGACACGCTGGCGCCTTCCCGTCGTCATCCCGGCGGAAGCCAGGATTCAGTTCCGTACGAATCGGCGCCCGGCCGAGATGTCGGCACGTCCTTGATGCGTCGCGTCTTGACTTCCGCTCAGGTCCAGCCTTAGTCTGCTGAGCAGGTTGTCTGACAAGCAGACGACGATGAAGATCGAGCCCCCACCCGCTGCCGAAGAAGTTGCCCGCCCGCGCGGGCTCGCCGACCAGCTCGTGCGCGCATTGCGAGGCCGCATCGAAGGCGGAGAGCTCGCGCCGGGCGCGCGCCTTCCGGCCGAGCACGCGCTCGGCGAGCGCTTCGGCGTGAGCCGAGCGGTGGTGCGCGAGGCGATCGCGCGGCTCAAGGCCGACGGCTACGTGGAGACCCGCCAGGGCGCCGGAGCGTTCGTCGCCGGCGCGCCGGGCCTCGCGAGCTTCCGGCTCGCGCCCGACGGACCTATCGAGCCTGGCGAGCTTGCGCAGCTCTTCGAGCTGCGCGCTGCGGTGGAGGTGGCCACCGCGCGGCTGGCCGCCGAGCGGCGGACGCGCGCCGATCTGGAGGCTATCCGCCGAGCGCTGCGGGAGGTCTCGCGCGCGATCGAGGACGGAACCGACGGCGTGGCGGCGGACGGAGCGTTTCATCGGGCGATCGCGGCGGCCACGCACAACGGCCACCTGCAGCGCTTCATCGAATTCCTGGGCTACCACTTCTCGGAGACGCGCCGCCCGGCGTGGACGGAAACGGGACGGCGCGCCCGGCGGCCGCATGCGGCCCAGCGGGAGCACGAGCGGATCTTCGCGGCGATCGCGCGCCGGGACCCGGTCGCTGCCGCGCGCGCCGCGACCGGCCACCTGCGCGGTTCGGCCAGCCGGATCGGGGTATTGGGCAAGCGGAGAAGCAGGGCCAAACGGAGGGCATGACCATGGGAGCTCCACTCACGATCCGCGAGATCCGCACGCATCCCGTGGTCGCGCCGCTGGCGAAACCGGTACGCACCGCGTCCGGGTCGGTGCAACAGGCGCCGCTCGTGCTCATCGATCTCGTCACCGCGGAAGGGGTGATCGGTCGGTCCTACGTGCTCAGCTACACGACAACGGCCCTCAAGGCACTCGACGAGCTCGTCCGCGGCGTGGGCGCGAGCCTCGCAGGCGAGCCGACGATTCCATTCGAGATCGAACGCAGCCTGCGTGCGCGTTTCACGCTTCTCGGCGGCGCGCGGAACCTCGCCGCCTACGCGCTCGCGGGGCTCGACATGGCGGTCTGGGATGCGGTCGCAATCGGCCGCGGCGTGCCGCTGGTGGAACTCCTGGGCGGAAAGCGCAAGCCCATCCGGGCCTACGCGAGCTTCGGCTTGCTCCCGCCGGACGAAGCCGCGGCCGAGTCGGCCCGTAGCGCGGAGGAGGGTTACACCGCGGTGAAGGTCAAGCTCGGTTGGCCGACCCTCAAGGAGGACCTCGCGGTCGTGCGGGCCGCGCGGCGGAGCTTGCCCGATAGCGCCGCACTCCTCGTGGACTTCAACCAGTCGCTGACGATTGCCGAGGCCGCGCGGCGCGGTCGGGCGCTCGAAAGCGAAGGCGTGTCCTGGATCGAGGAGCCGGTGCGCTGCGACGACTTCGCGGGGCATGCGCAGCTCGCCGCGGCGCTCGACATTCCGATCCAGATGGGCGAGAACTTCGCCGGGCCGTTCGAGATGCAGCGCGCGCTCGCAGCAGGCGCATGCGACTACGTGATGCCCGACGTACAGCAGATCGGCGGGGTTACCGGCTGGATGCGTGCCGCGGCGCTCGCCCAGGCCTACGGCTGCGAGTGCTCGAGCCACCTCTTCATCGAGGTCTCCGCACATCTGCTCGCGGTCACGCCGACTGCGCACTACCTCGAGTACCTGGATTTCGCCGGGACCCTGCTCGCCGAGCCACTGCGCCCCGCGCGCGGGATGGTCGAGGCGGCGGCTCGTCCCGGAGCCGGGCTTGCGTGGGACATGGCTGCGGTAGAGCGCTATCGCGCGAAATGAGCTGATCCATCGGCAAACCGGTAGGCAACGCACCGCAGGGAGGCAGTCGATGACGCGCGTGCAACTCACGCTGAGGAGTGTTCGAGCGCGGCCTGTCGTCGTGCCCTTGAAACGGCCGGTTGTCTCGAAAGTCGGCCTGTTCCGCGACTGGCCGGTGATCCTGATCGACCTGTACACCAACGAAGGCGTGGTGGGGCACAGCTACCTCGAGCCGTACCTCAAGCAGTCGGTGCGTTATATCGTTCCCGCGATCGAAGATCTCGCCGAAGCGGCGAAGGGCCAACCCGTCGCGCCCTTCGACGGTTACCGGCGGGGCATCGGATCGCTGCATCTCGTCGGCCGCGAAGGAGTATCCCTGATCGCGGTATCCGGCCTCGATATGGCGGCGTGGGACGCCCTGGCCAGGGCGGCCGACATGCCGCTCGCGGTGTTCCTCGGCGGGACGGTCGGTCCGGTCCCCGCCTACAACAGCAACGGACTCTGGTTGACGCCGGTGAGCGAACTGGCCGCCGAGGCGGCGGCGCTCGTGGCCGAAGGTGGGTTCACCGGCCTGAAGCTCAGGCTGGGAAGGGAAAGGCTCGCCGACGATCTGGCGGCGATCGCCGCCGTGCGGCAAGCGGCCGGCGACTCGATCAAGCTCATGTGCGACTTCAACCAAGGCCTGTCGCTGGGCGACGCGCTCGTGCGCTGCCACGCGCTCGACGACGAGGGGCTGTACTGGTTCGAGGAGCCCACGACGTACGACAACATCCCAGGCTACGCGCAGCTTGCGCGCGAGCTGAAGACCCCGATTCAGCTCGGTGAGAACTTCTACGGCCCGCGCCTGCTGTATCAGGCAGTGCTCGCCGGCGCGGGCGACTACGTCATGCCCGACCTAATGCGCATTGGCGGCGTCAGCGGGTGGCTGCGTGCGGCAGCGATCACTGGCGCTGCGGGTATCCCGATGTCCACGCACCTCTATCCGGAGATCGCCGCGCACCTCATGCGCGTCACCGACACCGCGCACTGGCTCGAGTGGCAGGATTGGGCCGATCCGGTCCTGGCCGAGCCCTTCCAAGTCAAGGATGGTTCTCTCGTCGTCCCCGATAAGCCCGGCCAGGGCATCGAGTGGAACGAAAAGGCCGTCGCAAGGTTCGCGGTCTGACCGCGACACCACACCAGGCTTTAGCGCTTCGCCCGCGTTGAGCGGCCGCTTTCGGCGCCGCTCAACGCGAGCAGTTATCCACTGCGGCGCACGCCGCAGTGGATAACTAGGACTTCGGCCGCAGGTCGATCACCCGCTTCGCCTTGCCCTGCGAGCGCTCGACCTTGCCGGGCTCCACCACCTTCACGTCGCTCGAGACGCCGATGTAGGACTTGATGTGGTGCTCGAGCTGGTTCGCCTCGGCCTCGCGGTCGGACGCTGTCGCGCCGGCAAGGTCCTGGCGGATCTCGACTATTACCGTCAGCTCGTCCAGCCGGCCCTCGCGCCGCACCTCGAGCACGTAATGCGGTGCGAGCTTCGGCTGCTTGACAATCAGCTCCTCGATCTGCGTCGGGAACACGTTCACGCCGCGGATGATGAGCATGTCGTCGCTGCGCCCGGTGATCCGGGCCATTCGGCGCATCGTGCGCGCGGTGCCGGGCAGAAGCATCGTCAGGTCGCGCGTGCGGTAGCGGATGACCGGCATCGCCTCCTTGGTGAGCGAGGTGAATACGAGCTCGCCCTGCTTGCCATCGGGCAGCACCTCGCCGGTCGCCGGGTCGATGATCTCCGGGTAGAAGTGGTCCTCCCAGACCGTCAGCCCGTCCTTCGTCTCGACGCACTCCTGCGCGACGCCGGGGCCCATCACCTCCGACAGCCCGTAGATGTCGATCGCGTCGAGCCCCATGCGCCGCTGGATCTCCTCGCGCATGCCGTCGGTCCACGGCTCGGCGCCGAAGATCCCGATGCGGAGGCTAGACTCGCGCGCGTTCAGTCCCTGGCGCTCGAACTCGTCGGCGATCGCGAGCATGTACGACGGCGTCACCATGATGATGTCGGGCCGGAAGTCGTTGATGAGCTGCACCTGCCGCTCGGTCATGCCGCCGCCGACCGGGATCACGGTTGCGCCGAGCCGCTCGCCGCCGTAGTGCGCGCCCAGGCCGCCGGTGAAGAGGCCATAGCCGTACGCGACGTGGATCTTGTCGGTGGACCGCCCGCCGGCGGCGCGGATCGACCGAGCCATGACGTCCGACCAGGTGTCGATGTCGCGCTGCGTGTATCCGACCACCGTGGGCTTGCCGGTCGTGCCGCTGGAGGCGTGGATGCGCACGATCCTGTCCATCGGCACGGAGAACATCCCGAACGGGTAGTTCTCGCGGAGGTCGTGTTTGGTGGTGAAGGGAAACTTCGCGAGATCCTCGAGCCGCTTCAGGTCGGCGGGGCGCACGCCGGCCGCGTCGAACTTCTTCCGGTAGTGCGGCACGTTGTCGTAGGCGTGATGCAGGCTCCACTTGAGCCGCTCGAGCTGCAGCGCGCGCAACTCGTCCTGGCTCGCCTTCTCGATGTGCTCGAGCTGATCGTACGGCGTCATCGCTGCCTCCTCCTGCGCACGCTCCCGTGGCGGGTCACGACGAAGTTGCGGGTGTCGGTTCTGCCGCCGGCCTGGCAATTACTTGCCCTTGAAGGCCGGCGCGCGCTTCTCCATGAACGCGCTCACGCCCTCGCGATAGTCCTCGGTGCGCCCGAGCTCGCGCTGCGCGTCACGCTCGAAGCTGAGCTGCGCGTCGAGCGTGTTGTGCGGCGAGGCGTAGAGCGCCTCCTTGATCGCGCCGTACGCCCTGGTCGGCCCCGTGCCGAACGCGGCGGCGATCCCCCGGGCCTCGTCCATGAGCTGCGCGTTATCGACGCACTTCCAGATCAGGCCGATCCGCGCCGCGTCCTCCGCAGGGAGCTTGTCGCCGAGGAGCGCGAGCCCCAGCGCGCGGGCGGTGCCGACCAGTCGCGGCAGGAAGTACGTGCCACCCGAGTCGGGCATCAGCCCGATCTTGCAGAACGCCTGGATGAAGGCCGCGGAGCGCGCGGCCACCACGATGTCGCAGGCGAGCGCGAGGTTCGCGCCCGCGCCGGCGGCCACGCCGTTCACCGCGCATACCACCGGCTTCGCGAGGTTGCGCAGCGTGCGGATGAGCGGGTTGTAGAACGTGCCGATGGTGTAACCGAGGTCGGGCGGCTCGCCGCCCGGCTTGATGACGCGGTCGCTGAGATCCTGTCCCGCGCAGAACCCGCGTCCGGCCCCGGTGAGGAGCATCGCCCGGATGTCGTCGCGCGACTTCACCGCCTCCAGGGCCTCGCGGAGCCGCTCGTGCATCTCGGGGTTGAAGCTGTTGAGCTTGTCTGGCCGGTTGAGCGTGACCAGGGCGTAGCCGTCCTGGACCTCGAGGAGCACGCTGGGTTGGGTCATGTCCGGTTCCGGGTGGGCGGCTCGGGTCGCGCGCTCGCCGCGCGAAGCCGCTCTCGTGAATCGCTGGCAGAAGAATACCCGAAATCCTCGTTCGATCGGCCATGCCGGTGCCGACGAACCAGTCATTTGATCTCGATTAAGGCGGAGCCGCGCCGGACGTTGTCTTGTTCAGGTTCGTCGCAAAGAAAGCGCGTGCCCGAGCACGCGCGAACGATCCAACCAACTGAGGAGAGCCCCGATGATCCACCGCACCATGCTGCTCGCGGCCGCGGTCGCCGCGCTGGCCGTGCCCGCCGCGCACGCCCAGATCAAGGTCGGCGTCACGCTGTCGGCGACCGGCCCGGCCGCCTCGCTCGGCATCCCAGAGCGCAACACGTTCCAGCTCCTGCCGAAGGAGATCGCCGGCCAGAGGGTCGAGTACATCGTGCTCGACGACGGCTCCGACACGACGCGCGCCCGCCAGAACACCGAGAAGCTCGTGAACGAGGACAAGGTCGACGTGATCATCGGCTCGACCACGACGCCGAACTCGCTCGCGATGATCGAGGTCGCCGCGCGCTCGCAGACGCCCAAGATCAGCATGGCCGCATCGGCCCGCATCATCGAGCCGGTCGACAAGGACCGCTACTGGGTCTTCAAGACCCCGCAGACCGACGCCCTCATGGCGAACGCGATCACGAGCCACATGAGCGGGGCCGGCATCAAGACCGTCGCGTACATCGGGTTCAACGACGCGTACGGCGAGGGCTGGTGGAACGAGTTCTCGAAGCTCGCCGAGGCGCGCAAGCTGAAGGTGGTGGCGAACGAGCGCTACAGCCGCACCGACACCTCCGTCACCGGCCAGATCCTGAAGATCATGTCGGCGAACCCCGACGCGATCCTGATCGGCGCTTCCGGCACGCCGGCGGTGCTTCCGCAGGCGACGCTCAAGGAACGGGGCTACAAGGGCAAGATCTACCAGACGCACGGCGTCGCGAACGCCGACTTCCTGCGCGTCGGGGCGAAGAACGTTGAAGGGACGCTGCTGCCCGCGGGCCCGGTGCTGGTCGCCGAGCAGCTGCCCGACTCCAACCCGATGAAGAAGATCGGCATCGACTACAAGAAGGCCTACGAGGGTGCGCACGGCGCAGGGAGCCTTTCGACGTTCGGCGCGCATGCTTGGGACGCGGTGCTGCTCTTACAGCGCGCCGTGCCGGGCGCCGTGAAGAAGGCGAAGCCCGGCACGCCGGAATTCCGCAAGGCGCTGCGCGACGAGCTGGAGAGCGTCAAGAACCTCGTCGCGGCGCACGGCACGTTCAACATGAGCCCGCAGGATCACCTCGGTCTCGACCAGCGCGCCGCCGTCATGGTGATCGTGCAGGACGGCAAGTGGAAGCTGCTGCCGCAGCAGTAAGCGCGTTGCCCGATCGCGGCTAGAATCCGAGGGCCGGGAGGCTCCGCCTCCCGGCCCTCGTCGCATGGGAAGGAGGAGGGGAGGGCCGCGGCGCGCGCGCCGCGCGCCGCCCTGCGTCGATGAACCTCGATATCGCGCTGCTGCTCGCGCAGGACGGCCTAACGAACGGCGCGATCTACGCGCTTCTCGCGCTCGCGCTCGTCCTCGTCTTCGCCGTCACGCGCGTGATCTTCGTCCCGCAGGGCGAGTTCGTCGCGTACGGCGCGCTGACGCTCGCCAGTCTCCAGCTCGGGAAGGTGCCCGGTACGGCGTGGCTCCTCGTCTGCGCCGGGATTGTCATCGCGCTCATCGACGGCTTCATCGCGCTACGCGAGCGGAAGCCGCACCGCCTGCCCCGGATCCTGCTCGAGAACCTGGCGTTCCCGGTGGCGCTCGCCGGGCTCACGTGGTGGCTCGCGCCGCAGAAGCCTGCGCTCTGGGTCCAGGTGGCGCTCGCGCTGGCGCTCGTCGTGCCGCTTGGCCCGATGCTCTATCGCCTCGCGTTCCAGCCGCTGCAGAGCGCGAGCGTCCTGGTCCTCCTCATCGTCGCGGTCGCGGTGCACTTCGCGCTCACCGGGCTCGGGCTGGTGTTCTTCGGCGCTGAGGGCTCGCGCACGCCGGCCTTCAGCGACGCGCGCTTCGACGTCGGCGCGATGAGCGTCTCGGGGCAGAGCCTGTTCGTCATCGGGGGGTCGGTCGTGTTGATCATCGCGCTGTACCTCTTCTTCGAGAAGACGGTGTACGGCAAGTCGCTCCGCGCCACCGCGGTCAACCGCCTCGGGGCGCGGCTGGTCGGCATCAGCGCCACGCTGGCCGGGCGGCTCACCTTCACGCTCGCGGCCGCGATCGGCGCGGTGTCGGGGATCCTCGTCGCGCCGATCACCACGATCTACTACGACTCGGGCTTCCTCGTCGGGCTGAAGGGCTTCGTCGCGGCGATCATCGGCGGCATGGTGTCGTACCCGCTCGCGGCGGTCGGCGCGGTGCTGGTGGGGCTGCTCGAGTCGTTCTCGTCGTTCTGGGCGAGCGCGTTCAAGGAGGTGATCGTCTTCACGCTGATCATCCCGGTGCTGTTGTGGCGGAGCCTGCGCACCCACCACCTCGAGGAGGAGGAGGACGAGTGAGCAGGTCGCGCATTTTGTTCGCCGCCTTCCTCGCCGCGCTCGCGCTCGGGCCGGCGTTCCTGCCCGAGTTCTACGTCACCCTGCTGAACTACATCGGCCTGTACAGCCTCGTCGCGCTCGGGCTGGTGCTGCTGACCGGCGTCGGGGGGCTGACCTCGTTCGGGCAGGCGGCGTTCGTCGGTTTGGGCGCCTATGCCACGGCATACCTCACTGTGGCCCACGGGGTCTCGCCGTGGCTCACGCTCTTCATCGGATTCGCGCTGACCGGCACGGTCGCGCTCCTGCTCGGCGCGATCACGCTGCGCCTGTCGGGGCACTATCTCCCGCTCGGCACGATCGCTTGGGGCATTAGCCTCTACTACCTCTTCGGAAATCTCGAGTTCCTCGGCGGTCAGACGGGCATGACCGGGGTGCCCGGGCTCTCGATCTTCGGCTTCGCGCTCGACACCGGCCGGAAGTACTACTACCTCGTCTGGGTCCTGGTGATCGCGGCGGTCTTCTCGATCCAGAACCTGCTGAACTCGCGCCCGGGTCGCGCGATCCGCAGCTTGCGCGGCGGGGGCGTAATGGCCGAGTCGTTCGGCGTGGACACCGCGGGGCTCAAGATCATCATCTTCGTGTACGCCGCGCTCCTCGCGAGTCTTTCGGGGTGGCTGTACGCGCACCTCCTCCGGTTCGTAAACCCGACGCCGTTCTCCATCAACATCGGCATCGAGTACCTATTCATGGTCGTCATCGGCGGCGCGCGGTTCGTGTGGGGCGCGGTGGTCGGGGCGGGCCTGCTCGCCGTGCTGAAGGAATGGCTGCAGGGCATCCTGCCGAAGATCGTCGGCCAGGCCGGCGAGTTCGAGACCATCGTGCTCGGCATCCTGCTCGTGCTCCTGCTCCAGCGCGCGCGCGAGGGGCTGATGCCGTTCTTCCAGCGCTGGTTCCCGCAGTCGCGCTGGGTGGAGGCGCCGCAGTCGGCGCCGGCGCTGCCGCAGCGGGAGCGGCCGCGGCCGGGCGAGCAGATCCTGGAGGCGCGGGCCGCGCGCAAGCAGTTCGGCGGCCTCGTCGCGGTGAACGACCTGTCATTCGAGATGGCGAGTGGCGAGATCCTCGGGCTGATCGGCCCGAACGGCGCCGGCAAGTCGACGATGTTCAACCTCATCACCGGCGTGCTGCCGCTGTCCGGCGGCGAGATCCACTTCCGCGGCGAGCGCATTGACCGGCTGCCGTCGCGGCAGATCGTCCGGCGCGGCATCGCGCGCACGTTCCAGCACGTACACATCCGTCCCACGATGTCGGTGGTCGAGAACGTCGCAATCGGCGCTCACCTGCGCGGGCAGAGGGGCGTGGTCGCGGCCGCGCTGCACAGGGAGCGGGCGGAGGAGGCAACGCTGCTCCACGAGGCGCGCAAGCAGCTCGAGCGCGTGGGCCTCGTCGAGCATCTCTACGACCAGGCGGGGAGCCTCGCGCTCGGCCAGCAGCGCATTCTGGAGATCGCGCGCGCGCTCTGCGCCGACCCGGTGCTCCTCCTTCTCGACGAGCCGGCTGCCGGCCTGCGCTACCGCGAGAAGGAGGCGCTCACCGATCTCCTGCGCCGGCTGAAGGGGGAGGGCATGAGCGTGCTGCTCGTCGAGCACGACATGGACTTCGTGATGAACCTGGTGGACCGGCTCGTCGTGATGGACTTCGGCGAGAGGATCGCCGCGGGCCTGCCGCGCGAGATCCAGACCAACCCGATGGTGCTCGAGGCGTACCTGGGAGGCGTCGAGTGATGTCAGATCGAACGGCCGATTCCGCAGGCATGGCGCTGGAAGTCCGGGAGCTCTCGGTCGCCTACGGGAAGGTCGAGGCGCTGCATCACGCCAGCCTGAAGGTGCCGGCCGGGTCGATCGTCACGGTGATCGGGCCGAACGGCGCGGGGAAGACGACGATGCTCAACGCGGTGATGGGCCTGCTGCCCGCGCGCGGCGAGGTGCACTACGAGGGCACGCCGATCGCGAAGGTCGAGGTGGAGGCACGCGTCGCGCACGGCCTGTGCCTGGTGCCCGAGCGCCGCGAGCTCTTCGCCGAGATGACCGTCGCGGACAACCTGACGCTCGGCGCGTTTCCGCGCCACCGGCGGCGTGAGCGCGGCATCGGCGCGGACCTAGAGGCGGTGTACACGCGCTTCCCGCGGCTGCGCGAGCGCAGCGAGCAGCTCGCCGGCACGCTGTCGGGCGGCGAGCGCCAGATGCTCGCGCTCGGTCGCGCCTTGATGGCGAGGCCGCGCGTGCTGATGCTCGACGAGCCGAGCCTCGGGCTCGCCCCGCTGATCGTGCGCGAGATCTTCCGTATCATCGCCGACCTGCGCAGGACGGGCGTGTCGATCCTGCTCGTCGAGCAGAACGCGCGTGCCGCGCTCCAGGTCGCGGACTACGCGTACGTCCTCGAGACGGGCGAGATCGTCCTGGAGGGGCCGGCGAAAGCGCTCGCGACGAACCCGAGGGTCGTCGAGACCTATCTCGGGCTCTTGGCGAAGCCGGTCTAGAAGGCGCGCGCCGGAACGCCGCTGCACATGCCGCCGCTCGCCGACTCGCCGTCGCCCGGGCTGACGCCCGCCCCGGTGCGCGGCGTGCCGGTGGGTGCGCCGTTCCGCTGGCTCGCCCTCGGCTGGCGCGATCTCACGCGCGCGCCGGGCGCCAGCCTCTTCCACGGCCTGCTCGTCGCGCTCGGCGGGCTCGCGATCCTCGCCGTCACCGCGCGCTTCTGGTACCTGCTGCCTGGCGCGGTCTCCGGTTTCCTGCTGGTCGGCCCGATCCTCGCGACCGGGCTCTACGAGCTCAGCCGGCGCCTGGAGCGAGGCGAGCGCGCGACGCTGATCGATGCGGCCGATGCATGGCGCCGCGCCACGCGCCCGCTCGTGTGGCTCGGGCTCGTCCTGGTGCTCGCGGGGACGCTCTGGGTGCTCGTGTCGGCCGTGCTCTTCGCGCTCTTCGTGAAGGCGCCGATCACCGGCGTCGAGAGCGTGCTGCGCCACGTGATCCTCTCGGAGGGCTCCAACCTGTTCCCGGTCTGGATCACCCTCGGGGGGATCGGCGCTGCGCTGGTGTTCGCGGTGACGGTGGTGTCCGCGCCGCTGCTCCTCGACCGCGATGTCGACATGCTGAGCGCGATCGTGACGAGCGTGCGCGCCGTCGGCCAGAACCCGCTCGCGATGGCCCTCTGGGCCACGATCATCATGGTCGCGACCGGCCTGTCGCTCGCGACCCTCATGCTCGGCTTCGTGATCGCGATCCCGATCATCGGCCACGCGACGTGGCACGCCTATCGCGACGTGGTCGACGCCGCGCAGCTTCCGCCGCGCGCCTGAGCGCGGCACCTTGAAATGTTCGGCTTCACCGAAGAGCAGATCGCCGAGTTCGGACTCACGTTCGGACTCGGCGCGTTCATGCTCTTCATGCTGTTCATCATCTGGGACCTCGCGAAGCAGTCCCAGGCCGGGCGGTTCGGCACGTTCGTGCTGTTCTTCGTGCTCGCGTTCGGGATCCTCGGCTTCCTCGCGAAGCAGGTCATTTCATGGGTAGTGAGCTGGCTACAGTGAGGCGGGCTATTTCTTTCCTTCCTTCTTGAACATCGCCTGCGCCCGCCGGTCGATCTCTTCCGGCGCAAGGTCCTCCTTGTGCGTCGCCAGGTGCCACACGTGCCCGAAGGGGTCGCGCAGCGTGCCGCTGCGGTCGCCGTAGAACTGGTCCTGCACCGGCCGGACCGGCCTCGCGCCCGCCTCCGTAGCCTTGCGGAAGCTCGCGTCGACGTCCTTGACGTAGAGGTGGAGGCTCACCGCCGCCCCGCCGTACGTTTCCGGGCTGCGGAAGTCCATCTCGGGATGCTCGTCGGCGAGCATGATCACCGAGTCGCCGATCTCCAACTCGGCGTGCCCCACCTTGCCGTCGGGCGCGGTGAGGCGCATGCGCTCCTTCGCGCCGAACGCACGGCGGTAGAACTCGATCGCGTCGGCGGCCTGCTTGACGGCCAGGTACGGTGTCACGGAATGGTAACCATCGGGAATGGGCTTGACGGGCATGCGTAGGATCTCCTGGTTCAGCGCGACGGTGCGCGATGGAAATGCGGGTGCCCGCTCGCATACACGCACGCGTCGGGTCCCGACGACAAGGGTGGTTTGTCGACCCCTGTCGTCAGGACAGCCGCGGCGCGGATTGGTTCGGGGCGTTTTTAGGCGTCTTTCGCGCCGCGCACGAGCTCGGCCATGGCTCTGGAGACGTCGCCGCCTTGCTCGTGCAATCCCGCGACAACGCCCTCGCGATCGCGTGCAGGCCGGTTCTGGCTCACTTTCCACTTGCCGAGCAGCCGGGCGATCGGCAGCTCGATCCCGACGATCGCGGTAACCATCTTGTCGACGTAGTCGGCCGGCGCGTCGGTGACCTTCCACCGCACGGTGCGCCCGGCCTCATGCCGGTCGGTGAGCTTCTCGACAAATGCGCGCAGCCAGGCCGCGTCGTCGATGGCGCGTAGCCGCCCGTAGGCGTGGACCACCGCGTAGTTCCAGGTCGGCACCACCTTCCCGCCTTCCTGCTTAGACGCATACCACGACGGCGAGACGTAGGCCTCCGGGCCCTGGAAGATCACGAGCGCATCGGCCTCGCGCGGGGGCTCGCGCCAGACCGGGTTCGCGCGCGCGACGTGTCCGCGCAGCGTCCCGAACGGCGCGGGGTCGGGATCGATCTCGAACGGAATATGGTTCGCCTCGAGGCCGCTTGCGGCGAGCGTGACGAGCGTGCCGAGCGGGTGCGCGCGGATCAGCTCGTGCAGGACCTCGATGCGCGTTTCATCGAAGTGCTTCGGCAGGTACATTCGCGGGCCTCGTGCGCGGGATGCGCCGCCCGCAGTCTACTGGACCGTAGCCCCTGGATCGATGACGGCGGAGAGTCGCGCGGCCGCCCAAGGCGAACAGCGCAACGGCAACGACCAATGTGGCTGCAAGATCCGATGTGCCGGCGGTGCGGTGCATTCGACGATTCACATGAGCATGGTCAGTGCGTCCGCGATGACTCAACGGCGCTTCCCGCCGGTCCGGCGGGGGGCTTGGCGTGGGTGGTCGAAGAGGGCCCGCAATTCGTCCTTTGCGGCCTCGAGCCGGGCGCGCTGCGCCGCGGGAAGCTGGGTCCCGGCACGGTTGACGTAGAAGTTGAGCATCGACATCGCGGAACGGAAGGGGTCCGTCTTGCGGCGGCGGCTACGCTCCGCGGAGCGCTTCAGCGATCGAGCAATCTGCCGCGGATCGTCCAATGCGAATACGCCGGGCTCGAGATCGAGCGCGTTGCTCGTCTCGGTCACTCGCTGGGACCACCGTTCCCGCTTGGCTGGCGGCATGCCGGTCTCCGGATTGCGCGTCAGAAGACGGTGACCAATGCGACGCTCAACCCCGCGTAGATCGCTATCACTATCCAGAAGTACTCGGGGGAATCCGCCCTCGATACGGTTCGCTCCTTGACGCCGGCCTTTGCGAAGACGTCGCCGATCACGGCTGCGTAGAGGGCATTAAGGCCGACCAGAATGCCCAGCATCTTGAATACGACTACTCCTCGCGACGCACGAAATGCTCCATTAGCATCATTATCGGACCGACCGCCAACTCGGACACCTGCGTCAGGTCGAGGTGTCAACTAGATCGGGGCAGTTGCAAGGTCCGCTCGATGGAGGGGTTCACCCTCATACGGCGACGCCCTCCATCGTCCCTAGTAGGGCGTGCCGTCCTTGTGCACGAACGTCCACTTGCCGTCGACCAGCAGTGCCTGAAGATCGTCGTCCGGGTAGGTGCCTTCGTCGCCCGGGGTGCGATCACCCACCTCCAGGTAGACGACCTCTTCCCCTGTTTCGTTGACGAGTCGGTGACCATTGCCCGTCCCGGCCTTGAATCCGGCGCACATGCCCGGCGAGAGCTTGGTCCGTCCTTCATCGGTATGTAGCGTAGGATGACCCTGCAGGATGTACACGAACTCGTCTTGTTTCGTGTGAGCATGTCGTAGCGCTGAAGCCGCGTTTGGCGCAAGCCTCGTAAGGTTCACTCCGAAGTTTGTCAGACCGAATAAGTCCCCAAGCGGGTGCTTTTGCCTTCCCGCCATTCGCGAGGCGAAAGGCTCCGGATAGTTCGAGGGCTTGACTCTCGCTGGTGCTTGAGCAGCGACAATAGCCACTGGATATGCGCGATCTGCCATTAGGGTCTCGTGGATTTGTCTATGCGGGCTAACGCCCAGGTTCGGGCGCGCGCCGTTTGCGGCGCGACGCACTGCAAGCCGTTGTTGGGCGTCTGTTCGTTCATCCCCGCGGCAGGCTGAATCGCTCTCGAAGTGCTCTCTCGCCAACCGTCGAGAAGGTCACGACGCGCGAGCGCCTTGCTCGCTGCGCCCAACCGAGCTCCAAACATCGGTGCAGTACAGCCGCACCCACTGCGCCAGCGAGATGATTGCGGCGCATGCTCCAGTCAAGACACGCCCGGCACAGTGGACGCCGCTGACGCACAAGCGCCTCGACGTCGATCCCGAAATCTACGCAGAATTCCTTCCCCTGCGGCGTGAGCTCGAGCCCTTCGCTGCCGGTCCGCAGAAAACGCCGTTGCTCAAGACTGTCAAAGACCAGCACGCCCAGTTCACCCGCAAGATGGTCGTAGCAAACGCGCGCCTTCCGCAGCGCAGGTTCTCGGGGGCTGGAGCGAATCCGTACTGCACCGATGCGATACGCCACGCCCATGAGACCTTCGAGAAGTTGCGCCACGTCGCGATGCGCGAGACGAAAGTAGCGATGCCGACCCTGGCTTTCCACAGCGAGCAACTGCGCATCAAGCAGCTTGGCAAGGTGCGTGCTGACAGTCTGCTTTGTTACACCCGCCACTTCCGCGAGTTCAGTTGCGGTAAGCGCTTGGCCGGCCATCAAGGCCGTAAGAATCTCGGCCCGGGCGTGGTCCCCGATAAGCGCGGCGATGCCGACGATACTTGGCCCATCCTTCACGGTTCGATCTTAGTCGAACCATTGCGGCGGCACAAGGGTGTACCGTTCAACCGTGAAAGTCACGGACAACGGAACAATATGGCCATCGCATGTTTCATCCGGTACGAGATTGATCCCTATCAGCGCGACGCCTTCAAGGAGTACGCGGAGAACTGGGGCCGCATCATCCCTCGATGCGGAGGAGCCCTCGTGGGCTACTTTCTGCCTCATGAGGGGACTAACAACATAGCTTGGGGGCTGATCACATTCGACAGTCTTGCAGCCTATGAGGCGTACCGATCAAGGCTGAAAGCTGACCGGGAGGGGCGCGAGAACTTTGGGTTTGCGCAGGCGAAGCGGCTGATTTTGCGCGAGGAACGCACCTTCGTCGAAACGGTAGAGGGGACTTTTCGTATCCCGGTGGCCTCTCCGGGGAACGGACGTGATCGCAGTGATCTTTGAGGCGTAGCCGCGCCCTAATCGGAAGGGCGCCTATCTCGACGCGGCTGAACGGTTGCGGCCGCTACTGGCTCAGATCGAAGCCAGGCGTGCGCAGCACTGGAGGTCGCGGTCGGAACTGCCGTGCGCAAGGTCGGACTCCTCGCGTCGGGAACGCTTCACCCGTTGACAGGCCGGGGCCTCATGGGGGTCGGGCGTCACTGTTAGTTGCGGCCTTAAAGGACCTTCCACTTCAGGATGATGCCCACAGCGGCGGGAAGAAGGAAGATGAGCGCAAATATCGGTAGCTCCTCGGCGACTGAGTAGCCAGCCTTCGCGACCCCGATCCACATGTTTGCGCCCGCGATCACGAACCACAGAGCAACATAGGTGACGGTTGCCACGACGGAAGCACTGGGATAGGTCGCAGAGAAGAGCCTCCCTAGGAGGAGCGACGCGGCCAGCAACAAGAACCCTGCGAGGAGAAAGAGACCGGTGCGCATCGATTTCCTTTCTGATTACGAGAGGCGATCCGTCAATCTCCATCGCATCTCCTAGCTTCGAGTGCGACCGGGAACGGATGTTCGCGGGGCGACAGGAATCGGAGCCTGGGGCGTCACATTTCCCGAAACAGGTGCGCAAAGGGCTGGCTTACTGGCAATGTCTCCTGGCGCCCCTTCAGTCTCACGATCAGGTGGCCGCGGAAGTCGCGTGACAAGCTGGCGATCGCATTCGCGTTGACCACCGTGGAACGGTGGATCTGCAAGAAGAGCACCGGATCGAGGCGCGTCCAACAGCTCCTTGAGCGACTTGCGAATCAGGGATTCGGCTTCAGCGGTGACTGCACGCGTGTACTTCGTGTCGGACCGAAAGTAGCAGATCTCGCCTACCGTGATCAGTCGCACGTCCGTACCGCGAGAGACATTGATCCAACGCAGGTAGGGGCGAGCCTGGGCCGTGGCGAGCGTTTCCAGCAAGCGCTCCAAGTTGGCGGGCGCCGACGAGAGGCGCTTCCTGATCCGGCCGCAGGCGGCCGTCAGCCGCGCGGCCGTGAGTGGCTTCATCACGTAGTCCGCCGCGCCTCCTCGAAGGCCGCCACCGCGAACTGGTCATAGGCGGTCACGAATACGACATGACAGCGTCCGCTCGCCTGGCGCGCCACTTCCAGCGTCGCCACGGCTGACCAACGGCACTCGCACACCAAGATGGCTGCAAGGGGATATTGGCGTCGCGAACAGGCTATCCATAGACGATAGCACCTGCGATCACGGCACTGTTCAGTGCGATCCAACCCACGCATGGCAAGTAGATGTTCTTGTCGCGTTTCTGGACTCCGAACCAAAACCAGAGAAGCGCAGACAAAAGGTAGGCGCTCCACGACAACACCGAAACTCCAGCAGCCTGTTGACCGACCCAAATTGTCAGAACCTGCGGAACTGTCATCAGCAACGTGAAGATTGACATCCCTCCCAGGAGACGACGCAGCAAGGTTTCCGAGCGCGCGTTAGCGGCTGCGGCGGGAGTGGGATCCGGAGCCATAGTCATCTCCGTACACGAGTGTCTCTTGCGACGCCCAACGTTCGCGCTCAGGGGCCGCGTAAGCGGGGCGGAGCGAAGCGCAGCCGCGCTGGCAAGCGGTCGCCTGCAGTGATGGGATGGACTTCCCCCGGCTTCTCGGCATCATCGTGCCAGCTGGCCTCATGTAGTGTGGGGTGTCAGCGCTCAACCGAGGAGAGTCCGAGATGAATGCTACCGCCGCGCTGCCCATCGTGGGCGTCGATCTCGCCAAGTCCGTCTTCCAACTCGCGATCGCCGATCGCGGGTGGCAAATAGTGGAGCGCCAGCGCCTGACCCGGACCCAGTTCGAGCGCTGGTTCGCCAGCCGTGCCGTCGGGCTGGTCGTGATGGAAGCGTGCGGCAGCGCCCACCACTGGGCGCGCTAGCTCACCGGGCTGGGAATCGAGGTGAGGCTGCTGCCGGCGCCCTACGTGCGCGCCTATGTGAAGCGCAACAAGACCGATGCGGCCGACGCCTGCGCACTGCTGGCGCGGCGCGTTGTGCCGACATCGTGCCGGTGCGAGTGAAATCGGTTGAGCGGCAAGCGCGGTGACCGCTACCTGCGGATGCTCCTTACCCACGGAGCGCGCTCGGTGCTACGCGCGGCAACCGCCGCCACCCGAGTCGGCCGCTCGGTCGACCCCGCTATGCGCCTGGGCGCTCGCCGTCCAGTCGACTTGCGCGCTCGCCAACAAGCTCGCCAGGATCTGCTACGCGTGCCTTCGCGACAGCGCGCCCTATGGCGAGCCGCGGCGCCCGGAAAAGAAGATCGCGCGCAGCGCTTTCCCGATCGCCGTACACAGACGAGGCGATCGCCGAATTCCCGTGCGAGGCGCCTCGTGCCATCGTGGCGCGGGGCGAAGGTCTTCGCGATGCGGAGGCGGCGCGCCGTTGCGCCGCCGAACGCATCGCGGGTGTTCCCTGTGGCGTCAGGGCCGGACGCCAATAACACGGGGGTATTGCGCTGCGAGCGGCGATGCGATCGGAGGGGCGCGCGGGGCGTGCAGCAGCGGTGCCTCGCGCACCGTCGGATGCGCAAGCACGGCGAGCAGGCCCGCGAGCGAGAGGAGGTCCTCGCGATTGTGGTCGAGGATGCGCGGCAGCGGGCTCGCATCGCCGCGCTGCAGCCAGCGTTGCCACGCGGCCGGGACCTCCGCGCCCGGCAAATCGTCCGTGCGCGCGTATCCGAGCGCCCGCTCCTCGGCGGTGCGCAGGCGGCAGTCCGGCCAGCCTTCGCGCAGGCGGCGGCGCGTGACGTGCAGAAGATCGAGGTGGTGCGGCATTTCCCCGGGCCACTCGAGGTCCGCGAGCCGCGCCCGCGCCCGCAGGAGCGGCAGGTCGAAGGACTTCCCGTTGAACGTGACGATGCACCGGTGCTTATGGAGCGCCGCGACGAGTTGCTGAAGCATCGGCCGCTCGCCGCGGAAGCCCGTCATCAGGAGCTGGCGCGCCACGAGCCCGTCGTCGCGGATCGTCGCGAGCCCCAGCACGAACGCGACGGTGCCCGTGCCGCCCGCCAGGCCGCTCGTCTCGGTGTCGAGGAAGAGCAGTGCTTCGGCGCGCGGCGAAGCGCCGTCGGCTAACGAGAGCCGCGCACCCTCGGCCACGGTACCGGCACCGGCGATCCGCGTCTCGCCGTGGGCGTAGGGCAGCGAAAAGCTCCGCTCGACGGCGAGCAGCGCAGGCGCCACCACCGTGCCGCCGAGTGTTCGCGCGAGCTCGTCATCGATCGGGCGGCGCGCGTTGATCTCCGCGGCGCGAGTGCGCAGGCGGGCGAGTCGCTCGGCAAGCGAAGGGGGCAGCGCCGCCGGAGGCCGGCTCTCGCCGGCTTGTCCGGTCAGGCGACCGAGCCGCGTGCGGAAATCGCTCAACTGTCGCGCTCCTTGCCTGCCGCGCCGTGCAGGAGATGCAGCACGCGCAGGGCCGCCGCCTTGGGCGTGAGCTTCGCCTGCTCGTCGACGGCGAGCACCGGTCCCACGCAGGCAGGGCAGCCGTGCCTGCACGGGCAGTGCGCGACGAGGTCGATCGCGCGGTCGAGCACGCGATCGCGCAGGTCGAAGAGGGGCGCGGCGATGCCGATGCCCCCGGGGAAGTTGTCGTAGAGGTAGAGCGTCGGGCGGAACGGCTTGCCGGTCGTTCTTACGTCCACTGGCGCGCCGTCGAGCCCGCGCGCTTCGGCCCGGCCGTCTGCGCCCGCCGCGGCGGACCACACGCTCTCCGGCCCGCCGTCGCCGACGGCGCGCCCGATGTCGTGCGGCTCGGCGAGCGAGAGGAGGGCGGCGATGCGGTGCACCGCGCTGGCCGCGCCGAGGAAGCCCCCGAGGGCGTCGTGGCGCGTCGCGAACTCGCGCGCGAGGGCCTGCGGCGCCGCCTCCCACCACACCGCGGTGGTGTGCATCTCGTGGTCGGGCAGGCGCACCTGGCCGTAGC
The DNA here is from genome assembly GCA_035456405.1 of Burkholderiales bacterium. Classification (GTDB taxonomy): domain Bacteria; phylum Pseudomonadota; class Gammaproteobacteria; order Burkholderiales; family SG8-39; genus JAGVSZ01. Next base: position 21,554 of record DATIDG010000084.1, read on the forward strand.
CAACGTTCTCGTGCGTGTAGTAGCGGATCTTCTTGTAGCCGGCGACCCGCCGCACGACGTGCACCTCGCCGTGGCCGGCGCGCGCATCGGCGTGCTCGTCCGCGCCGAACTCGTCGAGCTGCTTCAACTTCGTGTAGTCGATCGCGTCCGTGTAGTAGTCGGCGCTCGTCGCGCGCACGAAGGCCTTGCGGCCGGTCCAGTCGAGCTTCTCGACCTGCCACGGGGCGGCCTGCACGAGGTAGATGGCGCCCTCGTAGAGCGTGAGCGCGGCGCTGGAGTAGTCCACCTCCGCGATCACGTCCTTCCTGCCGTCGGTCACGTCGATGACCACGAAGTTGCCCTCGGCGATCGAGCGCAGGCTCACGCTGTTGGCCGGATAGCTGTCGGCGATCCAGTGCCAGCGCGCCCCGTCGCGATGGACGACGCCCTGGTCGGCGAGGTAGGCGAGCGCCTCGTCGAGCCGCACCCCGCCGAAGCGCTCGCCTTCCTCGAACGGGAGCTCGAACGCCGCGCAGCGGATGTGGTCCATCAGGATCAGGAGCTGGTCCGGATCGATGCGCGCATGCTCCGGGCTGGCGCCGAGGAAGAAGTCGGGGTTGCGCGCGAGGTACTGGTCGAGCGGATCGCTCGAGCACACCAGCACTCCGACCGCGGTGCGCTGGCGGCGGCCGGCGCGGCCGAAGCGCTGCAGGGCGCCCGCCACCGTGCCCGGGTAGGCGTTCAGGACGCAAACGTCCAGCGCCCCGATGTCCATGCCCAGCTCGAGCGCCGAGGTCGAGACGACGCAGTCGAGGCGGCCCGCGCGCAGCTTCGCTTCCTTGTCGCGCCGCTCGGTCGGCAGGTAGCCGCCGCGGTAGGCCGCGATGCGCGCGGGCTTGCGCGGGTCGCGGTCGTACATGTCCTTGAGGTACTTGGTCAGCACCTCGACCTCCAGCCGCGAGTTCGCGAACACGATGGTCTTGAGGCCCATCCTGATCGCCAGCCGCGCGATGCGCGTCGACTGCGACCGCGCGGAGGCGCGGATGCCGAGGTCGGGATTAACGATCGGCGGGTTCCAGACAAGCAGGTGCTTGCGGCCGCTGGGCGCGCCTGACTCGGTTACCGCTGCGACCGGGCCGCCGAGGAGCTTCTCGGCGAGCTCGCGTGGGTTCGCGATCGTTGCCGAGCAGAAGATTAAGACCGGGTTCGACTTGTAGAACCGGCAGACGCGCTTCAGCCGCCGGACCAGGTTCGAAACGTGCGAGCCGAACACGCCGCGGTAGGTGTGCAGCTCGTCGATGACGACGAACCGCAGCGCCTCGAAGAACTGCGCCCACTTGGTGTGATGCGGCAGGATGCCCTGGTGGAGCATGTCCGGGTTGGAGACGACGATGTCGCCCCTGGTGCGCACCGCTCTGCGCGCATCGCCCGGCGTGTCGCCGTCGAAGGTGTAGGCGCGGATGCCGAGGTTGCCGGCGGCGTTGAGCTCGAGGATCTCCGCGACCTGGTCCTGCGAGAGCGCCTTGGTGGGAAAGAGATAGAGCGCCTTCGCGCCGCCCTTGAGTGCGGCGTCGATGACCGGGAGGTTGTAGCAGAGCGTCTTGCCGGAGGCCGTCGGCGTGACGACGACGGTGTCGCGACCGGCAGTGACGTGGTCCCAGGCTTCGCGCTGGTGGCTGTACAGGCTCAGGATGCCGCGCTCGCGCAGCGCGCCGGCGAGGCGCGGGTCGAGCCCGGGCGGAAAGTCCGCGTGCCGTCCGTCGCGAGCGGGGACGACGACCTCGCCCGTGATCCGGGGGCGGTCGCCGCGCTTCAGCGTCTCGATGAGCGCTTCGGACCCGCGCGCCGGCGGCCGCAAGTGCTCGCGCGGGTCAACGTCGTGGAAGAGATCCAGTGCGCCTTCGACGTGCCCCATCGCCACCCTCGCCCCGTGAGAGAACGAGGCAAGGATGCAGAGTGGAGTGGCTCACCCGGTGAGCCTGTGGCCCGCGTTCTAGGAGCCTGCGACCGGGACCGAAGCCGGTCTGGCGCAACGTTCCTGGGGTTTCTGCGCAGGCGCGCACTTCAACGGCGCGACCTGTGCGGCCTTGGCCGGGGTGCTACGCTCGATTCCCTGCTCGCCGGGTTTCGCCTTTGCCGTCGGTGCCTCGAACGCCAGCGCCATGGCAAGCGCGACTAGAAGCTCGCTCATACGTGCGCCTTCTCGCGAAATGCCGCCCGGTTCACTTCTGCATTTGCGCGTTTATAGAATCAGCATATGCCCCGGTCGGTCGGAGGGCGCAGCTCTCGCCGGCTTCCGCCGTGCGAAAAGTCACGCCCGGCGGGCCACCGGAGTGACGCGATCCCGACGTGCAGGGTGAAACGGAGGAGGCTACCGGACGACTTCGCGCACGACGTCGAGCACCGTCGACGTCCGGGCGTCGATCATCACCAGATGACGTCCGACGATGGCGCGCTCGATGCCCGGCGGCAGGGCCGAGAGCTGGTTCTCGAGCGGCCACGGCAGCCGCGCCTTGGGCACATTGCGCGGCAGGCGGTCGCTGGGCGCGAGCTCGCGATCGACCTGTGGCGGGAGCTTCCCGTCCGGATCGTAGGTCCGCGTGACGTAATCGGGGTAGCGCTTGAACCAGCTGTCGATGCGCTGCCGGTCCTGGCCGGAAAAACGGATCGACGGGTGCAGCCATTGTGCCGGATCGGCGGGGCGCCGGGTGGTCGCAGCCGTGGCTTCGGCGCCGATCAGGGCGAGGGCGGCAAGAAGGAGCAACAGGATACGCATCTCGTTCGCTGGGTTCGATTCTGTCGGGCGCGGGCGACGGCGCGGGCCCGCTCGGTGTACCGGCCGCAGGTCCTGCGGGACAATGCGGCCGCCTGGGGATGGACTGGCTGGAGCGTTCCGGAGTTCGTGCCTTTACAAACGGATACGTTTTCGATGAATGGACCGGATGATAGCGGTCGCGCGACCGGGCCCAACGCACCGCTTGGCCCGGGTCGCGAAACCGTTCACAGCCGCCCGAAAAGTCGCGCGGCCTGCAGGGAATCCTCCACAGGCCTTGATTGCGCCCGGGGGGCATCCATCTAACGACGGACGAGCGGAGTCAGGAATCCATGCGATCGCGGGACCCGAACCAGTGGATGTGGGCTGAGGCCCTGAAGATGCTCGACGAGGCGAACCGCCTGCAGCGGCGCTTCTTCGAGGTGAGCGTCCGGCCGCTGGCCGCGCCGCGCTGGGAGCCGCCGGTCGACATCTTCGAGTCCGACAACGAGCTGTGGCTCTTCTACGCCTTGCCCGGCGTGGTGAAGGAGCAGATCGAGGTCGGTCTGGAGGGATCCGAGTTGGTGGTGCGCGGCGAGCGGCAGCTGCCGCCGGTGGCGCACACCACGACGATCCGCCGGCTGGAGCTGCCGCACGGCCGCTTCGAGCGCCGCGTCCCGCTGCCCGCGGGCCGTTTCGAGCTGATCACGCAGCAGATCGATCACGGGTGCCTCGTGATCGGGCTGCGGCGGATCGCGTGAGGTGAGAACAATGGAACTCGAAAAGAACCAATCGGAGACCGCGCAGACCGAGTCTGCCGCCACGCCCGCAGCCGCCACGGCGCGCGGCGCGGCGCAGGCGCTCGACATTCCGGACGACGCGCTGATCGTGGTGCCGGTGCGCAACGTCGTGCTCTTCCCCGGCATGGTGCTGCCGGTGACGATCGGGCGCGAGCTATCGGTCGCGGCGGCGCAGGCGGCAGTCAAGGCCGACAAGCCGATCGGTCTTCTCCTGCAGAAGGACCCGAAGCTCGATCAGCCCGGCCCGGAAGACCTGTACGGACTCGGGACCGTCGCGCAGATCCTGCGCTACATCACCACGCCCGACGGCGCGAACCACATCGTGTGCCAGGGCGAGGCGCGCTTCCGCGTCGTCGAGTTCCTCGACGGGTATCCCTTCCTCGTCGCGCGGGTGGCACGCATGGCGCGGCCGGACGAGGCGGGCAAGGAGACCGAGGCACGGCTCATGCAGCTCAAGGAGCGTGCGGTCCAGGCGCTCGAGCTTCTTCCCGAAACCCCGCAGGAGATGGTGCAGGCGGTGCAGGGCTACACCTCCGCCGGCCAGCTCGCCGACATGGTCGCCGGGTTCATGGACGTGAAGCCCGCGGAGAAGCAGGCCGTCCTGGAGATCACCGACGTCGAGCCGCGCGTGGACAGGGTGCTCGAGATGCTCGCGCACCGCATCGAGGTGATGAAGCTCTCGCGCGAGATCGAGTCGAAGACCAAGGCGACGATGGACGAGCGCCAGCGCGAGTACGTGCTGCGCGAGCAGATGCGCCAGATCCAGAAGGAGCTCGGCGAGGCCGAAGGCACCGCCGCGGAGCTCGCCGACCTCGAGAAGACGATCGAGGCCGCCGGCATGCCCGAGGACGTGCTGGCGCACGCGAAGAAGGAGCTGAAGCGCCTCGCGCGCATGCCCGATTCGTCGAGCGAGTACTCGATGGCGCGCACCTACGTCGACTGGCTCGCGGAGCTGCCGTGGAAGGCCGGCCCGCCACCGGCGATCGACCTCGCCGCGGCGCGCCAGATCCTCGACGAGGACCACTACGGCCTGGACAAGATCAAGCGCCGCATCCTGGAGTTCCTGGCGGTGCGCAAGCTCGCGCCGGAAGGCCACGCGCCGATCCTCTGCTTCGTCGGCCCGCCCGGCGTCGGCAAGACCTCGCTCGGCCAATCGATCGCGCGCGCGCTCGGCAGGAAGTTCGTGCGCGTCGCGCTCGGCGGGCTGCACGACGAGGCGGAGATCCGCGGCCACCGGCGCACCTACATCGGCGCGCTGCCGGGCAACATCATCCAGGCGATCAAGAAGGCCGGCAGCCGCGACTGCGTGCTGATGCTCGACGAGGTGGACAAGATCGGGCAGGGCTTCCACGGCGACCCCAATGCGGCGCTGCTGGAGGTGCTCGACCCGGAGCAGAACCACACGTTCCGCGACAACTACCTCGGCGTGCCGTTCGACCTGTCGAAGGTGGTGTTCATCACGACCGCGAACGTGCTCGACTCGGTGCCGGGGCCGCTGCGCGACCGGATGGAGGTCATCCACCTGCCGGGCTACACCGAGGAGGAGAAACTCCAGATCGCCAGGCGCTATCTCGTGAAGCGGCAGCTCGAGGCGAACGGGCTCAAGGCCGACCAGGTGCAGCTCGGCGACGCGGTGCTCGCGGCGATCATTCACGACTACACGCGCGAGGCGGGCGTGCGCAACCTCGAGCGCGAGATCGGCTCAGTCCTTCGGCACGCCGCGGTGAAGATCGCCGAGGGCGTGCCGCCGCCGGTCCGCATCGAGGTCCCGCAGCTCGCGGAGATCCTCGGCCCGGCGAAGTTCGAAGCGGAGCTCGCGCAACGGACGAGCCTGCCCGGCGTGGCGACCGGCCTCGCCTGGACACCGGTCGGCGGCGACATCCTCTTCATCGAGGCGAGCCGCACCACGGGCGGCGGCAAGCTCATCCTGACCGGCCAGCTCGGCGACGTCATGAAGGAGAGCGCGCAGGCGGCGCTCACGCTGGTCAAATCGCGAGCCGGGGGCCTCGGCATCGACGCCGCGTTGTTCGACAAGAGCGACGTGCACGTGCACGTGCCCGCTGGCGCGATCCCGAAGGATGGCCCGAGCGCGGGCGTCGCGATGTTCATGGCCCTCGCGTCGCTCCTCACCGAGCGCCCGGTGCGCCACGACACCGCAATGACGGGCGAGATCAGCCTGCGCGGCCTCGTGCTGCCGGTCGGCGGGATCAAGGAGAAGGTGCTCGCCGCGATGCGCGCCGGCATCACGACCGTGATGCTGCCCGCCCGCAACCGCAAGGACCTGCAGGACGTGCCCGAGAGCGCGCGCGAGCGGCTGAAGTTCGTCTGGCTCGAGACGGTCGACGACGCCGTCGGCGCGGCGCTCGGCACGACTCAGGCCAAGGCCGCCTGAGGGCCATCCCGGCGTACGCCGGGATCCAGGCGGATCCCGGTTTTCGCGCCGGAGCGATGGCGCCCGGAGGGCCAGTTGACCTCGGTCAATCGGGGCGTACGCTATATTGACATGCCCGTCCACAACGCCGACATCGCCCAGGTCTTCGAGGACATCGCCGATCTGCTCGAGATCAGCGAGGCGAATCCGTTCCGTGTCCGCGCGTACCGGAACGCCGCACGGACCGTCGGCGATGTGCGCATCGACCTCGCAGGTGCGATTGCGGCGGGCAAGGAGCTGCCGAAGCTGCCGGGCATCGGCGAAGACCTCGACGCGAAGATCCACGAGATCGTCGCGACCGGGACCTGCGCTCTCCTGGAGAAGTTGAGGAAGCAGCTCCCGCCGGCAATCACGGAGCTCCTCAAGATCCCGGGGCTCGGCCCGAAGCGCGTCAAGGCGCTGCACGAGTCGCTCGGCATCGACACGCTGCCGCAGCTCCTCGAGGCGGCGCGCAAGGAAAAGATCCGCGACATTCCTGGCTTCGGCGCAAAGACCGAGATGCACATCGTCGACGCGGTGCAGGCGCGGCTCGGCCAGGCCAAGCGCTTCAAGCTTGCCGTCGCCGCGCAGTATGCCCAGCCGCTGGCGGCATACCTTCAGAAGGCAAAAGGTGCTCGCGAGGTGGTGATCGCAGGAAGCTACCGTCGCGGAAAGGAGACGGTTGGCGACATCGACATCCTGGTCACAGTGGCGAGCGGCGCGCCGGTCATGGAGCGGTTCGTGAAATACCCCGAGGTCCGCGAGGTGCTCGCGAAAGGGGACACGCGCGCGACCATCGTGCTGAAGAGCGGCCTGCAGGTCGACGTTCGGGCCGTGCCGCCGGAGAGCTTCGGCGCGGCGCTGCACTACTTCACCGGATCGAAGGCGCACAACATCGCGATCCGCCGGCTCGCGCAGGAGCGCGGGTTGAAGCTCAACGAGTACGGCGTGTTCAAAGGGGAGAAGCGGATCGCGGGCGAGACCGAGGAATCAGTGTTCGCAGCGGTGGACCTGCCTTGGATCCCGCCGGAGCTGCGCGAGGACCGGGGCGAGATCCAGGCGGCGCGCCGCGGGGAGCTGCCGAAGCTCGTGGAGCTCCGCGACCTGCGCGGCGACCTGCACATGCACACGAAGGCCTCGGACGGGCGGAACACGATCCGCGAGATGGCGCTTGCGGCGAAGGCGAAGGGACTGGAGTACGTCGCAATCACCGAGCACTCGCAGCGCGAGACGCAGGCGCGCGGTCTGGACTCGGCGCGGCTCGCCAAGCAGCTCGACGAGATCGACCGGGTCAACGCGGAGCTGCAGGGCGTCACGATCCTGAAGGGGATCGAGGTCGACATCCTGGAGGACGGCTCGCTCGACCTGCCCGACAGCGCGCTCGCGAAGCTCGACCTCGTGGTCGCCGCGGTGCACTCGAAGTTCAACCTGTCGCGCAAGGCACAGACCGAGCGCATCGTGCGGGCGCTCGACAACCGTTACGTCTCGATCCTCTCGCACCCGAGCGGACGCCTGATCGACGAACGCGCACCCTACGAAGTCGACATGCAGGCGCTCATCCGCAGGGCGAAGGCGCGCGGGATCGCGCTGGAGATCAATGCACACCCGGACCGGCTCGACCTCAACGACACCGATGCCCGCATAGCGAAGGAGGAGGGCGCGCTGGTGGCGATCAACTCGGACGCGCACAGCGTGCACGACTTCGAGAACTTGGTCTTTGGCGTCGGCCAGGCGCGGCGCGGATGGCTCGAGGCGCGCGACGTGCTGAACGCGCGGCCGCTCGCCGAGGTCAAGAAGCTGGTGGCGGGGCGGCCGGGATCGGCGCCGGCGCAGCGCGGCCGGCGTGCGCGGGCATAGCGCACGCTAACCCCTTCCGGGTCGGTGCGGAATGCCCTGGCGAGCCGCCCATTCCTTGGCCTTGGCGATGGCAACGCGGATCGCCATGCCTTCGTCGTGGCCCGCCTCGAGCAGTGCATTTGCGATCTCGATCGCCTTCGCGCGCACGGCGGGCGGAAGGCGCTTCATCGAGGCGGGATAACGGGTCGCGTCCCAGGGCATGGCGGGAATCCACGGCGTTCCCCAATTGAACTGCTGCACCGCACAGTCGCAGTTTGATCCGAGTCAATCGTGCCTTTGTTTCGCGGTTTATTGTGACTAGAGGAGAGATGCGCTATGGCATCGACGGTACGCTGGGTTCTCGGGCTGGTCCTGGGGCTGGGTCTCGCAGGCACCGCAGTCGCGCAGATCGCGCTCCAGAGCATGAACGATATTCGCTACGTGAGCGGGGGGATCGGGGAAGAAGAGCGGGGGGAGATGCTGCTCATGCTGCCCGACTACAACCTCAAGCTGGTGGCCGCGGCGCAAGGGTCGGGTGGATTCCTCGCGGGCGTGAGGCTCGCCGCGCTCGACGCGCGGGGGGTAACGCTGTTGGAGACGACCCTCGACGGGCCGTGGTTGATGGCACGGTTTCCGCCCGGGCGCTACGAGCTCCAGGTCACCTACGGCGGTGCCACGCAGAAGCGTGTCGCCACGATCCCGGCCAAAGGCCATCGAATCGAGTACTTTTACTGGAGCGCTCCGGACGTCGAGACGCTGAAGTCGATGGAACGACAGGAGAAGTCGTCGCCCGGCGACGCGAAGTGACGGCGCACTGAGGTTCACATGAATCCCTACGATCTCGACAGCGAGCACACGCCGGTACTCAACTATGACCGGATGGTCAATGTCGGGCTCTCCCCGGTGTGGCAGGGTGTCTCGCCGCTCGCGCTCGCCAAGTGCTACCTCGACTGGGGCATGCACATGGCGATGTCGCCCGGCAAGCAGCAATGGCTCGCGGCGAAGGCGGGGCGGAAGCTGCACCGGCTCGTGCTTTACGGCGCGGAGTGGTGGCGCGTCCGACTGGATCCCAAAGCCGGTCCGTTGGAGCCGTGCATCGAGCCGCTGCCGCAGGACCAGCGGTTCCGCGACCCGCTGTGGCAGACGTTCCCGTACAACTTTTACTACCAGGGGTTCCTGCTCGCGCAGCAGTGGGCGTACAACGCGACGAGCGGGGTGCGCGGCGTGTCGCGTGGCCACGAGGCGGTCGTGACGTTCGTGACCCGGCAGCTGCTCGACATCCTCAGCCCGTCTAACTTCCTCTGGTCGAACCCGGTCGTGCAGCAGCGGACCGCGGCCACCTGGGGAATGAACCTGTACCAGGGCGCGTACAACTGGTGGGCGGATGCGCTGCGCATCGCGGCGGGACGCCGCGCGGCGGGCGAACAGCGCTTTGAGGTCGGCAAGAACCTGGCGCTCACGCCGGGCCGCGTGGTGTTCCGGAACGACCTGATCGAGCTGATCCAGTACGCGCCCGCTGCGGGCCAGGTCTGGGCCGAGCCGGTGCTGATCGTGCCGTCGTGGATCATGAAGTACTACATCCTCGACCTGCAGCCGGAGAACTCGCTGGTCAAGTACCTCGTCGACCGCGGCCATACGGTGTTCATGATGTCGTGGAAAAACCCCCACGCGGCCGAGCGCGACCTCGGCATGGACGCCTACCTGAAGAGCGGCGTGCTCGCGGCGTTCGATGCGGTGAAGAAAATTTTGCCCGACCGGCGGATTCACGCGGCCGGCTACTGCCTGGGCGGGACGCTGCTCGCCATCGCCGCGTCGGTGCTCGCGCGGGAGGGCGGCGAAGCGCAGATCGCCTCGATGACCCTGTTCGCGGCCGAGACGGACTTCGAGGAGCCGGGCGAGCTCGGTCTCTTCATCGACGAGTCGCAGATCGCGTACCTAGAGGATCTGATGTGGGAGCAGGGCTACCTCGACGGCAAGCAGATGTCCGGGGCGTTCCGCCTCCTCAACTCGAAGGACCTCGTCTGGTCGCGGATGGTGCAGAAGTACCTGCTCGGCGAGCGCGAGCCGGTGATGGACCTGATGGCGTGGAATGCCGACGCGACGCGGATGCCGTACCGGATGCACAGCGAGTACCTGCGCAGCCTGTACCTGAACAACGACCTCGCGGAAGGCCGCTACTTCGTCGACGGCAAGCCGGTGGCGCTCTCGGACATCCGCGCGCCGCTGTTCGTGATCGGCACCGAACGCGACCACGTTTCGCCGTGGCGCTCGGTGTACAAGATCAACCTGCTCGCCGACACCGAGGTCACTTTCCTGCTGACGAGCGGCGGCCACAACGTGGGGATCGTCAACCCGCCGGCGAAGTCCAAGCGCCACTACCGGATGGCCACGCGCGCCGAGAGCGCCAAGTACGTGGACCCGGACACCTGGTTCGCGGCTATGCCGGTGCACGAGGGCTCGTGGTGGCCGGTCTGGTGCGACTGGCTGACGTCGCATTCCTCGGCCAAGGTCGTGCCGCCGCCGTTCGGTGCACCGGAGCGCGGGCTGCCGCCTCTCGACGCTGCGCCCGGGCGGTACGTCCTGCAAACCTGATCCGAAAGCGTCGGCGCCCTTAGAGTTCGACCGTCGCGCCGCGCGCCGGCGCCTGCGCGTTCCACTTGAGCTTCTCCGCGACGAGGCCCGCAAACAGCACCGCCGTCTCAGCCTCGCCGTGCACGACGAAGGTGCGGCGCGGTATGCGCTTGAAGCGCCCGAGCCAGCCGAGCAACGCCTGCTGGTCGGCATGCGCCGAGAGGCCGCCGAGCGTGTGGATGCTGGCGCGGACCGGCACCTCCTCGTCGAAGATGCGCACGCTGCGGGCCCGGTCCACGATGCGCCGCCCGAGCGTGCCCTGCGCCTGGAACCCCGTAAAGATGATCGCGCACTCCTCGCGCGCGAGGTTGTGCTCGAGGTGATGCTTGATCCGCCCACCGTCGCACATGCCGCTCGCAGCGATCACGAGCGCGCCCGAGCGGATCGCATTGATTGCCTTCGAGTCCTCGGCATCTTCGGTGAAGCGGACTTTCAGGGGCAAGGTGCCCTCGATCGCTGCGCGCAGCACCCGGCGCGCGCTGTCGTCGAGGAGGTTGGCGTGCTTCAGCGTGACCTCGGTGGCGGCGGAGGCGAGCGGGGAGTCGACGAAAATATTGAGCCGGGCGAGCCGTCCGGCGGAGGCGAGCTCGCCGAGGAGCACGATCAGCTCCTGCGTCCGGCCGAGCGCGAAGGCGGGCACGATGACGTTGCCGCGGCGCCGCTCGATCGTGTCGGTCACCGCCGCGACCAGCTCGTCGACGGTCGCCTCCATCGAGCGGTGGTTGCGATTGCCGTAGGTCGACTCGACGACCAGCACGTCGGCCGCCTCGATCGGCGTCGGATCGCGCACCAACGGGCGCGCCGGCTGCCCGAGATCGCCCGAGAAGACGAGCTTCACCTCGCGGCCGCCGTCCTCGACCCACAGCTCGACAATTGCGGCGCCGAGGATGTGGCCGGCGTCGCGAAAGCGTGCGCGCACGGCCGGGTGCGGGCGGAAATCGGCGTCGTACGGATGGGCCGTAACGAGGCCGCAGGCGCGGTCGACGTCGGCGACGGTGTAGAGCGGCTCGGCGTCGCGCTCGGCCTCGTTCCGCGGCCGGCGCCTCCGCTCGGCCCGCTTGCGCAGCCAGGCTGCCTCCTTCTCCTGGATGAAGGCGCTGTCGCGCAGCATCACCGGCAGGAGGTCGGCGGTCGCAGCGGTCGCGTGGATGCTGCGCCCGAATCCGGATGCGACGAGACGCGGCAGCAGGCCGCAGTGGTCGAGATGCGCGTGCGTCGCCATCACGAAGTCGAGCGCGGCGGGGCGGAACGCGAAACGCATGCGATTCTTCGCATCGGCGTCCCGGCCGCCCTGGAAGAGGCCGCAGTCGACGAGGAATCGCGCGCTCTCGGCTTGGACGAGGAAAGCGGAGCCGGTGACCTCGCCGGCGGCGCCGAGGAAAGTGAGTTTCATCGCTGTCGGAGTATCGCTTCGCCGTATTGTCGCAAAGCGCTTGCGGCGCCCAGCGGCGGGAGTCCGGAGGCAAAAAAAGACGGCCCGGAGGGCCGTCAACAGGGAGGAAGAGCGCGATGACCAGCGCTCTCGGAGGTAAATTGCCGCCCGGCGGTCAACCGAGCAGGCTCGAATCTACGCGGTGCGCGTTGCAACTCCGTGAATGCAATCGATCCAACTATAGGAAAGGGCTGGCACGTGTTCAAGCATGACAATGTCTTAGACACGCGCGCCTATTTCCGCCTGGATCTCATGGGCATGCACCAGTCAACGCTAAGGCATTGCGAAAACGGAGGAATTTCGTGCCGAGACCGATCCTGCTCCGGCCCGAGGCCGGACGATCTAGGCCTTTCGGCCTAGTGCCGACGCGCGAGATGACGGCGGCGACGTTCGGCCGCCTGCCTTTCCGGTATGGATCAGGCCGCCTTGGCCTTGGGCGCGTCGCGCAGCTCGCGCCGGAGCACCTTGCCGACCGGTGTCTTCGGCAGCTCGGTGCGGAACTCCACCTGCTTCGGGACCTTGTAGCCCGTGAGGTGCTCGCGGCAATGCTTCAGCACGTCGTCGGCGCTGAGCGCCGGGTCCTTCTTGATGACGACGACCTTCACCGCCTCGCCGGACTTGTCGTCCGGCACGCCGACCGCGGCGCACTCGAGCACTCCCGCATGCATCGCGACCACGCCTTCGATCTCGTTGGGGTACACGTTGAAGCCCGACACGAGGATCATGTCCTTCTTGCGGTCGGTGATCGTGACGTAGCCGCGCGAGTCCATGAATCCGACGTCGCCGGTCCTGAGCCAGCGGTCCGGCGTCAGCACCTTCGCTGTCTCCGCCTCCTGCTTCCAGTAGCCCTTCATCACCTGCGGTCCGCGGATGCAGACTTCGCCGGTGCACTGCTCGACCGGCCCCTTGCCGTCGAACGGCGGAAGCGGCCGGAGGTCGTCGCTCATGATCGCGACCTCGGTGGAAGGGATCGGCAGGCCGATCGTGCCGTTGAACTCGGAATTGAGCGGATTGATGCACGCCGCGGGCGAGGTCTCGGTGAGCCCGTACGCCTCGACGAGGCGTGTGCCGGTGACCTTCTGCCAGCGCTCGGCCACCGCGCGCTGCACCGCGGTGCCGCCCCCGAGCGAGAACTTGACGTGGCTGAAGTCGAGCTTGTCGAAACCCGGCGTGTTGAGCAGCCCGTTGAACAGCGTGTTCACGCCGGTCATCACGGAGAACGGCCGGCGCGCGAGCTCCTTCACGAAGCCCGGCATGTCGCGCGGGTTGGTGATCAGGACGTTCTCGCCGCCCTGCTTCATGAACACGAGGCAGTTCGCGGTGAGGCAGAAGATGTGATAAAGCGGCAGCGCGGTGATCACCACTTCCTCGCCGGCCTTCAGATCGTTGCCGATCCACGCGGCGCACTGCTGCAGGTTCGCGACGATGTTGCCGTGGGTGAGCATCGCGCCCTTCGCGACGCCCGTAGTGCCGCCGGTGTACTGCAGGAATGCGACATCCTCGTGCGTGAGCGGGACGTCCTTCAGCAGTGCGCCTGTGCCGCGGCGCAGCGCGGCGCGGAACTCGATGGCACCGTCGATGCGCCACGCCGGGACCATCTTCTTCACGTTCTTGACGACGTAGTTGACGATCCAGCGCTTCGGGACCGGCACCATGTCGCCGATCTGCGTGGTGATGACGGTCTCGACGGCTGTCCTGTCGACGACCTGCTGCAGCGTGTGCGCGAAGTTCTCGACGACGACGATGGCGCGCGCGCCCGAGTCCTTCAGCTGGTGCTCGAGCTCGCGCGCGGTGTAGAGCGGATTGACGTTCACCACCGTCATTCCCGCGCGCAGGACGCCGAACAGCGCGATCGGATACTGGAGCAGGTTCGGCATCATGATCGCGACGCGCTCGCCCTTCGCGAGCTCCGGCATCGACTGCAAAAACGCCGCGAAGTCGCGGCTCAGGCGGTCGAGGTCGCGGTAGGTCAGGGTGACGCCGAGATTGGAGTACGCGGCGCGGTCGGCGAAGCGCTGACAACTCTTCTCGAGGATGTCCCGGACGGAGGAGAACGCCTTGAGGTCGATCTCGGCCGGTATGCCGGGAGGGTAGCTCTTGAGCCAGGGCTTCGCCATTAATTGCTCCCGCTGTTCCGGCCGCAGGCCGGCATCCGCATGGAAGGGGCGAAGCGTAGCCAAGTGGACCGCCGGGTGCAACCGCTGCCCGAGGCTCAGGCACCCTCGACATCGAAGGGGCGCGGGTCTCCCGCGAAGAGCCGCGCGTTGATGAGCGATTCGCGCGCGGCAATGACTGCCAGAAACTCGTCGGCGCCGCGCATGCCGCGAAAGGCCGCAAAGCCGCGCGCGAGGAACTCATGCAGCGCGCCGAGGCCGGCGGCGCGCGCCGGCGCCTCCATGACCCGCAGGGCACCTGCGATCAGGGGCTTCCGAGCCAGCTTGTCCAGCGCCGCGCCGATGCGTCCGACCAGCCAGATCTGGCGCTCGCGCTCCGCACTTGAGCCGGCGGCCCGGTACGCCTCTGCGTACGAACCTTCGCTGAGCTCGAGGGCCCGCGCGCCGGGCTGCCGCCGACGCAGCGCCGCGGCGACGCGCTGGTCGAGCGCCTCCGAGAGCGCGTCCAGCTCCACCGCCAGCCCGATCGTCTCGATCGCCGCCGCAGGCAGCAGGCGCGTCAGTGTCGGGATGATTCGGGCGAGCGCTTCGTCGCGCGCGGAGAAGTCCTTGGGGCCGTACAAGTCGGAGAGGAAGAAGGCCGCCGCATCTCCGTAGCGCGGGCTCGCGAGGAGATCCGGATACGTGCGCGCGAGTCGGTCCGCCTGCCAGGCGCGCACCAGGAGGCGGTCCTGACCGAGCACAGGGTCGCTGCGTGCGGCATCCCGCAGCTCGCGTACGCGCGCGACTTCGTCGCGCAGCCGCGGCGCGGAGGGGGCGGACTCGGACGCGGCATCGGCCATGCGCACCGATTATAGGGAGGCGCCCTCGGCGCGCGTCCGGCCGCCGTCCGATTAGAGCGAGGGCTCTACGTGCCGGAGCTAGAATCGATCGCAGTCTCAACGGAGCGTCGTGGATGAACGCGCCCAACTCGCAGCTGCTCCCTCCCGGCATGGCCAGGCTGGACAAGCTATTCGCGGCCCAGCGCGCCGCAGTCGCGCGGTCGCCGTACCCGGACGCCGAAACTCGCGAGCGGCGCCTCGCTGCGCTCGAGCGTCTGCTGCGCGAGAACGCCGAGCCGATCGCCGCGGCGATCGCCCTCGATTTCGGACACCGGTCGGCGCACGAAACGCGCCTCCTCGAGCTCTTCCCGAGCCTGGAAGCAGTGCGCCACGCGCGCCGTCGCGTGCGGAAATGGATGAGCCCCAGGCGGCGTGCGACCTCGCTCTGGTTTCGCCCCGGCCGCTCGCAGCTCGTCGTGCAGCCGCTCGGCGTGGTCGGAATCATCGTCCCCTGGAACTACCCGGTCTACCTCGCGGTCGGTCCGCTCGTCGCGGCGCTGGCGGCGGGCAACCGCGCGCTGGTCAAGATGTCGGAGCTCGCGCCCGCCACCGCCGAGCTGCTCGACACGCTAGTGCGCAAGAACTTCGACCCGGACGAGGTGTCGATCGTGACGGGTGATGCCGATGTCGGACGCGCGTTCGCGGCGTTGCCGTTCGACCATCTGCTCTTCACCGGCTCCACCGGCGTCGGGCGAGCGGTCATGCGGGCGGCCGCCGACAACCTGACTCCGGTCACGCTCGAGCTGGGCGGGAAGTCGCCGGCGATCGTCGCGCCCGACTATCCGATCGGCGCCGCGGCCGAGCGCATCATGATCGGCAAGCTCATGAACGCCGGGCAGACCTGCATCGCGCCCGATTACGCGCTCGTCCCGGCGGCGCGCGTGAGCGGGTTCGTGGAGGCCGCGCGGCAGGTCGTTGCGGTCTGCTACCCGGATCCCCTCCGTTCCCCCGACTACAGCTCGATCATCGATGCGCGCCACTTCGCGCGGCTCAACGGCTACATCGACGAGGCGCGGGCGCAGGGCGCAGAAGCGGTGACGCTCGGGCCGGCCGGCGCGGCGCCGGACGCCGCGACGCGCCGGATCCCCCCGACGCTGCTCGTCGGCGCGCCCGATTCGTCCCGGGTGATGCGCGAGGAGATCTTCGGGCCGATCCTGCCGGTCGTCGCGTACGACGACTTCGACGCGGCGCTCGCCTACGTCAATGCGCGCCCGCGGCCGCTTGCGCTCTATGTCTTCGATCGCGACGAGGCGCGCATCCGACGGGTGCTGACCGAAACGGTCGCCGGCGGCGTGACGATCAACGACACGATCCTGCACATTGCGCAGGACGGCCTGCCGTTCGGTGGCGTCGGGCCGAGCGGCATGGGCCAGTACCACGGATACGACGGCTTCCTCGCCTTCTCGAAGCAGAAGGGCGTCTTCCGCCAGGCGCGCGTGAACGCGATGGCGCTCTTCAAGCCGCCGTACGGCAAGACGTTCGAGCGCCTCGTCGGCTTCCTCCTCCGTTGATGGTTTCCCGCCGGCAGTTCCTCAAATTCGGGCTCGCGGGGGGCCTGCTGCTGGCCGCGGCCGGCGCCGCACGCGCGCAGACGGGCTATCGCGCCGCAAGCGGTGCCGACCGATTCGAGGTGCTGAGCGACGACGATCGCGAGGTGATTGCCGCAGTCGCGCCGGCGATCCTCGCGGGCACCGGGGCGGCGGGGGCGCGACTCGAGGCGATCGTCGGCAGCGTCGACCGCGCCGTGGCGGGGCTGCCGCCGCACCTGCAGGCCGAGGTGAAGCAGCTCTTGGCGCTGCTCGCATCCTGGCCTGGGCGGCGCCTGCTCGCGGGCGTGAGCGCGCCGTGGCCGCAGGCCTCGCGCACGGAGGTTGCGGCGTTCCTGGAGCGATGGCGCTTCAGCGGCTGGGCACTGTTCCAGCAGGCGTATCACGCGCTGCACGAGCTTGTGCTCGCGGCGTGGTACGCGCGGCCCGACAGCTGGCCGGAAATCGGCTATCCGGGCCCGCCGGTGCTCGGATGATCCGCGACCCGATCCGCGCCGGGCTTGCGTCCGGCTGGAAGGTCACTGACGCTTCGGCGCTCGAGCGCGACCTCGTGCTCGATGCGGACGTCGCGATCGTCGGCACCGGCGCAGGCGGCGGCGTCACCGCGGAGATCCTCGCCGAGGCCGGGCTCGACGTCGTGCTGGTGGAGGAGGGCCCGCTCAAGAGCTCGGCCGACTTCCGCATGGCCGAGGCCGAGGCATACCCGCAGCTCTACCAGGAGTCGGCGGCGCGCAAGACGCTCGACAAGGCGATCACGATCCTCCAGGGCCGCAACGTGGGCGGCTCGACGACGGTGAACTGGACGTCGAGCTTCCGCACCCCCGAGGCGACGCTCGAGCACTGGCGGGAGCGCTTCGGCCTCGCCGAGCTCACGACGCCCGCGCTCGCGCCTTGGTTCGAGCGGATGGAGCGGCGCCTGGCGATTTCGCCATGGTCCGTGCCAGCTAACGAGAACAACGATCTCCTGCGCCGCGGCGGGGAGAAGCTTGGGATCGCGACCGCCGCGATCCGCCGCAACGTGAGCGGCTGCCTGAATCTCGGCTACTGCGGCATGGGCTGCCCGACCAATGCGAAGCAGTCGATGCTGGTGACGACGATCCCGGCGGCGCTCGATCGCGGGGCGCGGCTCGTGTGCCTCGCCCGCGCCGAGCGCCTGCGACTGAATCGGGGTCGCGCGGACGCACTGGAGTGCCGCGCGCTCGATGCGCGTGGCGTGCACGCGACCGAGCGGCGCATCACGGTGCGCGCACGGCACTACGTGGTTGCAGCAGGCGGCATCGGCTCGCCCGCGCTGCTGCTCCGCAGCGGGGCGCCGGACCCATTCCGCGTGCTCGGATTCCGCACGTTCCTGCATCCGACGGTGATCTCGGCGGCCGTGATGCCGAACCCGGTGCACGGCTACGCCGGCGCGCCGCAGACGATCTACTCGGATCACTTCCTCGAGCGCGGTGCGGTCGACGGGCCGATCGGCTTCAAGCTCGAGGCGGCGCCCCTGCACCCGGTCCTCTTCGGGATGACGCTGCAAGGCTTCGGCGAGGGACACGCCGAGAAGATGAAGACTTTCCCCAACGCGCACGTCCTGATCGCGCTTCTGCGCGACGGCTTTCACCCCGGCAGCCCCGGCGGCAACGTGGGACTCCGCGGCGACGGCTCGCCGGTGCTCGCCTACGGGCTGACGCCATATGTCTGGGACGGCGTCCGGCGAGCACTCCTCGCAATGGCCGAGATCCAGTTCGCGGCGGGCGCGCGCGACGTGCTGCCGGTGCACGAGCGCGCCAGGCCGTACGCGTCCTGGGCCGAAGCCAAGGCGGGGATCGCGGCGTTGCCGCTCGAGCCACTGCTCACGCGCGTGGTGTCGGCGCACGTGATGGGCGGCTGCGCGATGGCCGACGTGCCGCAGCGCGGCGTGGTCGACGCGGCTGGACGTCACTTCCAGATCGAAAATCTCTCGGTGCACGACGGCTCGGTCTTCCCGACCAGCCTCGGGGTCAATCCGCAGCTCACGATCTACGCGCTGACCGCGCGCAATGCCGTCGGGCTGGCTGCGACGCTGACCGGCCGGCTCGCGGGCGCAGGAGCCTGATGCTCGCGAGTCGGCTGCGCCTGCTGCTCGGTCTCGAGATTGCGGTCTACGCGACGATCGGCGCATGGTTCGTAAGCGCGCGCGGTTGGTCGGGCGGGGAGGCGATTGCCCTCGCAGTCGCCTGTGCCTTCGTGCTGCGCCTGGTGTTCGGGCTTACGACTTACGCCTTTGCGTGGCGCTGGCGCAGCGCGACGCCCGAGGCGTTCCGCCTCGGAGTGCCGGCGATGATCGGGCACGTGCTCCGCGAGGTCGGCACGTTGGCCGGACTTTACGCAGTGCTACAGCCGTTCGACCGCTTGTGGATGGGCGCGCCCCGGCCGCCCGTCGGATCGGGCGCGCGCCTGCCGGTGCTTCTCGTCCACGGATACGTCTGCAATCGCGCGGTGTGGCGCTCACTCGTGGAGGCACTGCGCCGGCGTGGCGAATGCGTCGCGGCGCCGAACTTCGAGCCGGTCTACGGCTCCATCGACCTGTGGGTGCCGCAGCTCGCCGCGCGGATCGACGAGCTGCTGGCCGCAACCGGGCGGGAGCAGGTGGTGCTCGTCGCGCACAGTCTGGGCGGCCTTGCGGTGCGAGCGTATCTGCGCGTGCACGGCGGCGGCAAGGTGGCGCGCGTGATCACGTTCGGGACGCCGCACCACGGCAGCATGCATGCGCATCTCGGTGCCGGTCAGAACGCACGCGAGATGGAGCCGGGCTCGCCCTGGCTCGCGGCGCTCGCGGCCGCGGAGACCGTGGGCGTCGCGGCTCCGCTCCTGGCGATCTATTCCCTCCACGACGACTTCGTCACGCCGCAGTCGAGCGCCGCGCATCCGCAGGCGCGCAACGTCCCGCTCGCCGGCATCGGACACCTTGCGATGCACTTCTCCCGGACCGTGCGGGACCTCGTTCTGCGCGAGATCGACGCGGCGAACGTCGTCAGCCAGAGGAGTTCGAGCGCCTGCGCAGCCTGACCGGGCGCCTTGCCCCCGGTCAGCCTTGGCCTTTCATTTCGGATGGAGCCGGTCCTGCATCGCGGGACCGCCGTGAACCCATGCGGAGCATTAGAAGTGTATGCCCCGCATGAGGTTCGACACGGCGATCATGTCCGGCGTCGCCGCCGGCGTGATCTCGTCCTTCTTGCCCGCAGCCGCCGCCGAGTCGGGGAACATGCGGAAGGTCGTGTTCATGATGACCTGCGCCACCCGCGGCAGCAGCGCGTGTAGCACCTCCCCGAAGACGCCGAGCCGGGTGGCGATCCGGACCGGCCTGTAGACGATCCCCTCGACCACCAAGTCGGCCGCCTCTTCCGGCGTGAGCGTCGGGACCTGGTTGTAGATCTTGGTCGGCGCGATCATCGGCGTCTTCACGAGCGGCATGTTGATGGTCGTGAACTGGATCCCCATGTCGGCGAACTCGGAGGCGGCGCAGCGCGTCCATGCGTCGAGGGCGGCTTTGGAGGCGACGTACGCCGAGAAGCGCGGCGCGTTCGTCAGCACCCCGATCGACGAGATGTTGATCACGTGCCCGCGGCGCTTCTTGACCATCATCGGCAGCAGGCCGAGCGTGAGCCGCAGCGCGCCGTAGTAGTTGACCGACATGGTGCGCTCGAAGTCGTGGTAGCGGTCGAACGAGTTCTCGATCGCGCGCCGGATCGAGCGGCCGGCGTTGTTCACGAGGATGTCGACGCCGCCATGATTGTCCTCGAGTTTGCGCACCAGCTCCTCGCACTGGCCGGGGTCGGAGACGTCGACCGAGTAGGTAACGACCGAGTGGCCCCTGGCCGTGATGTCCTTCTTGGCCGCGGCGAGCTTCTCCGGGTCGCGCGCGATGATGAGCGTGGTGGCGCCGGCGGCGGCGACCTTGTGCGCGGTCGCGAGCCCGATCCCGGAGGATCCGCCGGTGATGAGCACCACCTTCCCCTTCACCGTGCCCTTGAGGGTGCGGTCGATCCTCAGATCCGGGTCGAGGTGGCGCTCCCAGTAGTCCCACAGGCGCCACGCATAGGTCTCCAGCGCGGGGACCTCGATACCGGACCCCTTCAGCGCGGCGGTCGCCTCGCGGCAGTCGAACCGCGTCGGGTAGTTGACGAACGTCAGGATGTCCTCGGGCAGTCCGAGATCCTTCATGACCGCCTTCTGGATCCGCCTGACCGGCGTGAGCGCCATCAGTCCCTTCTTGATGCCCTTCGGGATGAAGCCGAAGAGCGCGGCGTTCACGTAGAGCGACATGGCCGGCGCGTGCCCGGCCTTCGCGAACGTGTTCAGGACCTCGCCGACGCGCCGCGGGGACGGGTCGACCAGGTGGAAGCACTTGCCGTCGAGGCCCTTCTTGTGCGCGATGTGATCCATCGCGGCGACCACGAAGTCGACCGGGACGATGTTGATCCGCCCGCCCTCCAGGCCGATGGTCGGCATCCACGGCGGCAGCAGCTGGCGCGTGCGCTGGATGAGCTTGAAGAAGTAGTACGGGCCGTCGATCTTGTCCATCTCGCCGGTGCGCGAATCTCCGACCACGATGCCGGGGCGATACACGCGCCAGGGCACCTGGCAATCCTGGCGCACCAGCTTCTCGGACTCGTGCTTGGTCGAGAAATAGGGATGGTCGAGCCCCTCCGCCTCCTCGAACATGTCCTCGCGGAACACGCCTTCGTACAGGCCGGCGGCGGCGATCGAGCTCACGTGGTGGAAGCAGCCGGCGCCGATCTCGTTCGCGAAGAGGACGGTGTTCTTGGTGCCCTCGATGTTGGCGATGCGCTGCGACTCCTCGTCGGCGCTGAGGTCGTACACCGCAGCAAGGTGGAAGAAATGCTTGATCTTGCCCTCGAGCTTCTTCCTTTCGGCGGACGTGATCCCCAGCCCAGGCAGGGCGAGATCGCCCCGTACCGCGATCGCGCGGGTTTCGTCGACGCCCCAGTAGTCGAGGAGATCGGCGATGCGCTTGGCCGACCGGTCGCGCACCAGGAAGTGGACGGTCGTGCCCTTGCGCTCGAGGATCTTGCGGACGAGCCGCTTGCCGATGAAGCCGGTCGCACCGGTGACGAAGTAATGCATGCTCGATCCTCCTTGTACGGCCAGGCCTCGCGGGTGCGCGGTGGGTGCGCGGGGGGTGGGGCGGCGGATTATAGATCCTGCGAAATCGGCCGGCACCGCCGGCGGGCGCCGCCCGGATTTTAGGGTGTCGGTTCTAGTCCGAGGACCTAGAATGCCCCTTGAGCGTCGGCAGCAAAGACCGGCGGAATGAGGCCCGCGTCGGCTCGCCGGCCTTCGAGAACTGGAGACAGACATGGTGAAGAAGCTCAAGAGACTCGCGGAAGGCGCGTCGGACAACCAGCTTGCGGCGACGGTGCGGGATTCAGCGCAGCAGATCTGGCTCGCCGGGCTGGGTGCGTTCGGGAAGGCGCAGGCGGAGGGCGCGAAGGTCTTCGATGCCCTGGTCAAGGAAGGCAAGAACCTCGAGGGTCGGACCCGCAAGTTCGCCCAGATGCGAATGGGGTCGGTTACCGGGACGGTCGAGAAGGCGGCCACGAAAGCGACGGCTCGCGCGACCGCGACGTGGGACAAGCTCGAGCAGGTGTTCGAAGACCGCGTCGCGCGGGCGCTGCACAAGCTTGGCGTCCCGACGAACCGCGACATCCAGAACCTCTCGAAGCGCGTCGAGGAACTGACCGCGAGCGTTCGCAAGCTCGATTCGGGGCGCACCAAGGCCGCTCGCGCGAAGCGCGCGGTGAGAAAGTAATCGCCGCCGCGATCCTTGCACTCGACGGGATGACCCCGCCCGAGGTGAAAAAGCGCAGCGCCAAGACCGGTCTCGCCCTCGCCGGCGGCGGTCCGTTGGGCGGCATCTACGAGGTCGGTGCGCTCGCCGCGCTCGCCGACAGCCTCGACGGGCTCGACTTCAACGACCTCGACGTCTACGTCGGCGTCAGCTCCGGCAGCTTCATCGCCGCCGGCCTCGCGAACGGCATCGCGCCGGTCGAGATGTGCCGAATGTTCATCGAGAGCGAGTCGCATCGCGAGCCGTTCGCGCCGCACTTGCTGCTGCGACCGGCATTCCGGGAGTTCGCGCGGCGCGCGGCGTTGCTCCCGCCGCTCCTCGCCGGCTCCGTCTGGCGCTTCCTCACCCAGCCCGGGGCGCATGCGTTCATGGAATCCTTCGCGCAGGTCGGGCGGGCGATACCGACCGGGCTGTTCGACAACGACGCGATCCACCGCTTCCTGCAGCGCCTGTTTGCGGTGCCCGGCCGGACGAACGATTTCCGCCAGCTGCCGCGCAAGCTCTTTCTCATCGCCACCGACCTCGATTCCGGCGTGCCGGTCGCGTTCGGTGCCGAGGGCCACGACCACGTGCCGATCTCGCGCGCGGTCGAGGCGAGCTCCGCGCTGCCGGGCCTGTTCCCGCCGGTCGAGATCGACGGGCGCTTCTACGTCGACGGCGCGCTCAAGCGCACGCTGCACGCGTCGGTTGCCCTGGAGCACGGCGCGAAGCTCCTGCTGTGCATCAACCCGCTGGTGCCCTACGACAGCCGCATTCCGATTGCCGACGGGCGTGCCCCGCGGCGGCTCGTCGACGGCGGCCTGCCGGTGGTGCTCGCCCAGACGCTGCGCGCGATGGTGTATTCCCGGATGCAGGTCGGGATGCAACGCTACAAGCGCGAGTTCCGGGATGCAGACGTCGTCCTGTTCGAGCCGAACAAGCACGATGCCGAGATGTTTTTCACCAACATGTTCAGCTACGCGAGCCGGCGGCGGCTGGCGGAGCATGCCTACCAGAAGACACGCAAGGAGCTGTTCGCTCGGCGCCACGTGCTCGCGCCCATCCTCGCGCGCCACGGCGTCGGCATCCGCGTCGACGTGCTGACCGATCCGGACCGGCATCTCGTGCGCGGCATGCGGCGGCGGCGCCTGCTGATCGCGGCCACTGAGGCGACCGCGCGCCTGGCCGAGTCGCTCGACGACCTCGAGCGCTGGCTGGCGAGCTACGCCCCGGCGCCCGGCTGACCGGCCGGGGCGGCGTGCTATCCTTCGCGCCCCGCCCGAGCCCGCCCGAATGGAGCGCAAGCCGAAGCGCCGCACGCGCGAGCGCATCCTCGAGACGAGCCTGAAGCTCTTCAACGACTTCGGCGAGCCGAACGTCACCACGACGGTCATCGCCGACGAGCTCGACATCAGCCCGGGCAACCTCTACTACCACTTCCGCAGCAAGGACGAGATCGTCAACACGATCTTCGGAACGTTCGAGCGCGAGATCGACGGCGTGCTTGCCGCCCCTGCGGCGCGGCAGGCGAACGTGGAGGACATGTGGCTCTTCCTGCACGTGCTGTTCGAGGCGATATGGAAGTACCGCTTCCTGTATCGCGACCTGAACGACCTGCTGTCGCGCAACCGCCTGCTGGAGGTCCACTTCAAGCGCCTGCTCGAGCAGAAGGTCCGCACCGCCACCGCGCTGTGCGAGGGGCTCGCGGCGGGCGGCGAGCTGCGCGCCCGGCGGGGCGAGATCGCCGCCCTCGCGACCAACATGGTGGTCGTCTCGACCTACTGGCCGTCGTACGAGTACGTGCGCAATCCGCGCAACCTCCAGGAAGGCGAGATGATCGCGCGCGGCGCGTACCAGGTGATGTCGCTCGTGGCGCCGTTTCTCGCCGACCGCTCGAGGGCGCTGTTCGAGCGGCTGGCGGAGGCATACGTATCGACCTGAACGCCCGGACGGCGAGGAGAGGCAGATGGCGAAGACGAGCTGGACGAAGTTCCCGCACCCCGAAAAGGCGTACGTGTACGAGGGCGCGAGCCTGAAGAAGCATTGGGACCGCCTGCACAAGGGCGACTGCGAGCCGTTCCCGAAGGAGGAGGCGGTCCAGGAGGCGTGGCGCGCCTACCATCAGGGCGACTTCGGACGGGCGATCGAAGAGGGACTGGCCGCGGGCCCGGCGGGATCGAACGTCGCCAACAAGGCCCAGGCGATCTACGCCACGTACCTCGAGAAGGCGGGAGCGAGGAAGGCGAAGCTTTTCCACGAGGCGATGGAGCGGGGCGAAGAGGCGATGAGCGCGCATCCTCGCGATGCCAACGCGCATTACTTCTACGCGATGGCCGCCGGGCGCTACGGGCAGGAGATCTCGATCGCCAAGGCCCTCGCGCAGGGCCTCGGCGGGAAGATCAGGGAGGCCCTGGACAAGGCCGTGAAGCTGCAGCCCAAGCATGCCGACGCGCACATCGCCCTCGGGACCTGGCACGCCGAGATCATCGGCAAGGTCGGCGGAATGGTCGGGAAGCTCACCTACGGGGCGAGCAAGGACGCCGCCGTCGAGCACTTCCAGAAGGCGCTCAAGCTAAATCCGGAGTCGGCGATCGCGCGGATCGAGTACGCGAACGGACTCGTCCTGCTCTTCGGCAAGGACAGGATGAAGGACGCCGAGAAGCTCTACGCCGAGGCGGCGAAGCAGAAACCGATGGACGCGATGGAGCGCCTCGACGTCGAGGCGGCGAAAGCCGAGCTGGAGGACTGAGGCGGCGTCAGGCGCCGGACGCTGCGGCGACCGGCGCCGCCGGTCGTGCCTTACGCGGCTTGCGGGTCGCCAGCTTGCGGCGCTTGAGCACCGCCCGCAGCTCGCGCTCTACGAGCGCCGGGTCGCGCTTCACGTCCCACGGCTCCATCAGGATCGTCATCAGCAGTCGGTCGAACTCCGGCCGGAAATGCGCGATGATGTTCTCCGGGTCCGGCACACGCGCCGCGTCGGTGATCAGTCCGAACTGCACGCCGCCGTTGTAGGAGAGGATCGAGACGCCCATGCCGATGTCGCCCGACTGCGGCACCCAGAACATGATCTGCTTGAGGCGGGCGCCGGCCATGTAGAGCTGCTCCTGCGGCCCGGGCACGTTCGTCATCACTGCGGTCGCCTTGTTCGCGAGCAGGTCGAGCACCTGCTGCTGCACCACGTTCGGCGCGATCCCCGCGGCGCCGAGGAGCGCGAACGCAACCACCGCCTGGTACGACCCCTTCAGCGCCTCCATCCGGTGATGCACCTCGTAGAGACGCGCAAGCGGATTGGCGACGCCGACGGGGAGGAGGAGGGTGACCAGCCCAAACCTGTTGCCGAGGCTGATCTCCGACTCGTTCGCGCGCAGGTTCACCGGCACCAGCGCCCGCAGCTCGACGCCCTCGGTGGGGTCGCCCTTGTCCACGAGGTAGCGCCGCAGCGCGCCGGCGACGGTGGCGAGCAGGACATCGTTCACCGAGCAGTCGAGCACCTTGCCGACCGCCTTCACCTCGTCGAGCGGGACCGGCTCGGTCCATGCGACGCGTTTCTCCGGTCCCGCCTTGCCCTTGTATCGGGTGCGCGAGTCGTCCGGCATCGTGGCGAGCTGTGCGATTTCGCCGGCGACGCTCGCCGCGATCCGCGCGTACTGCACCACCTTCTCCGGGTTGAGCAGGGCCTCGAGGCCCTTTTCCGCAACCTCCCCGGAGACGCGCAGCGCCTGGGCGGCCATGCCGGTGAACGGCTCAAGGAACTGGCCGAGCAACCCGCCGTCTTCCTGGCGCGCGGCGCGTGCGCGGACCGCCGACCGCCCGCGCGCGACGGGGGCGTTGGGCGAGCCGTCGGTGAGGGAGAGCATCACCCGGATCAGGGCGATGCCGTCCGCATAGCTGTGGTGGATCCGCGAGACGATCGCCGACCCGCCGTCGTAGCCGTCGACGAGCGTGAAATCCCACCACGGGCGGCGCGGGTCGAAGGGCCGCGCAACGAGCTTCGCGACGAAGCGCTTCAGGGCCTCCGGGCCGCCCTTGCCCGGAACGCGCGCCCGACGCACGTGCTTCGCCAGATCGAAGCGCGGGGTCTCTTCCCACCACGCCCCGGTCACATCCTCGACCGGCCGGCAGCGGAACCGGTCGAAGCGCGCGAAGCGCGCCTCGAAGGTGGCCTTCAGCCGCTCGTAGTCGACAGGCTGGTCGAACAGGAGCACGCCGACGATCACCATTCGGTTCGTCGGCCGGTCCATGCGCAGCCAGGCGGTGTCCACGCTCGACATTCGGCTGCGGTTCGGCATTGTTCGCGATGAGGCGGCGCGGGGCGGGCGGGTCCCTATAATAGCCGAGCGTGCGGGGCCGCCGCCTCGCAGGAATCGGCAAGGAGGCCATTGTGAGCGACCTGAAGAACAAGTTCGCGGACGCCGCGGCCGCGGTGAAGAAGCTCAAGGACGACCCGGGCAACGACGTGAAGCTGCAGCTCTACGCGCTCTACAAGCAGGGTGCCGAGGGCGACGTGCAGGGCAAGCGGCCCGGCTTCACTGACATGATCGGGCGCGCAAAGTACGACGCCTGGGCCAAGACGAAGGGGATGTCGCAGGACGAGGCAATGAAGAAGTACATCGACCTCGTCAAGTCGCTCGGAGGCTAGCGCGGACCCTCAGGTCCGCCTCTTCGCGGGAGCGGCTTTCTTCGCTGCGGGCTTCTTCGCGGCTGGCGCCGCGAAGTACTTGTCGAACTGCTCGTCGATCTCCCGCTCGATGCGGGGCTTGAGGAACGCGAGCAGGAAGCTGAGCCGCGCCTCGAGGCGCACGTCGTGGTCGGTCACGTGCAGCTCGCCGTGCACGCCGGTGCGCTCGAAGTGCAGCACGTGACGCTTCCACGCGTACTCGAGGTCGAAGTCCTTCCTCAGCCGCGCGGCGACCTTCTCGGCGGCCGTCCGCGCCTCGTCGAGCGGCAGCGAGTGGATGCGGCGCACCTTGATGTCGCTCATTGCGGCGTCTCCCGGGACGGCAGCGCCGCGCAGGCGCCGAGGCGACGGATTCTAGATGGAGCGCCGCGCCTCCGCCACACGGCCGACTGGCAGGGCGCGGCGGCCGGTGTAAGATTCTTGGGCGTGTCTGCCGTTGGGGGTGGCCATGTTGCTTGAAAGCGCTCTCGGAAAACTGGTGGGGAGCGTCCGCGGGGGCCGGGTCGTGGAGAGCCGGCTCGGGAAGCTCGTCGAGCGGGTCCGTGCGACGGAGCCCGTGCCGCTGCGCATCCGCCTCTGGACGGGCCGCAGCTACGAGCTCGGTCCGGATCCCGCCACTACCCTCGTCGTCCCGTCGCCTCGCGCGCTGCGCTATCTCGGATCGCCGGACCTGATGAAGCTCGGCGAGGCCTACGTCGAGGGCCACATCGACCTCGAGGGGCGGGTCAGCGAGGCGTTCCATGCCGGAGAACGCTTCGTCCGCGCGGTCGGGGAGGCAAAGGTGCTCGCGCCGCTCAGGCGCTCGAGGCACACCCGTCGCGTCGACAAGAAGGCGATCGAGTACCACTACGACGTCTCGAACGACTTCTATCGGCTGATTCTCGACCGCAGCATGGTCTACTCGTGCGCGTACTACCGCACGGAGGCTGATACGCTCGACGTCGCGCAGGAGCAGAAACTCGATCACATCCTCACCAAGCTTCGGCTCCGGCCGGGCGAGCGGCTGCTGGACATCGGGTGCGGCTGGGGTGCGCTCATCATGCGCGCCGTCGAGAAGTTCGGCGCGCAGGCGGTCGGGGTCACGCTCTCGAAGAACCAGTTCGAGCACGCACGCGACGAGATCCGCGCACGCGGGATCGGCGACCGGTGCGAGGTGCGCCTGCAGGACTACCGCGACATCCCGGATGCGGGCGGATACGACAAGATCGCGAGCGTCGGCATGTTCGAGCACGTCGGCCTGAAGAACCTCGTGCCGTACTTCCGGCAGATCCACCGCCTCCTGAAGGACGGCGGCCTCGCGCTGAACCACGGGATCACCTCCGTCGATCACGAGAGCCGCGCAGTGGGCATGGGGGCGGGCGAGTTCATCGAACGCTATGTCTTTCCGTACGGCGAGCTGCCGCACATCGGGCTGGTGCTGCGGGAGATGTCAGCGGCCGGGCTGGAGGTCACCGACGTCGAGTCGCTGCGCCGGCACTATGCGAAGACCTGCGCGGCATGGGCGGCCAACCTGGAAACGAACGCGGCGCGCGCTCGGGAGATCGCCGGCGAGCGCCGCTACCGGATCTGGTCGGTCTATCTCGCCGGCTGTGCGTACGGATTCGCCCACAACTGGATCAACATCTACCAGGCGCTCGCGTGCAAGCAGGGCGGGCCCGGGATGAACCCACTGCCGCTCACGCGCGAGTTCATGTACGGGGCGGGTTGACCGGGCGGCGCCTCGTTCGGCACACTAGCGGCATGAACGCTCCCGCCAGATTCCGACGCCGCTCCGCGATGGACGAGACGCGTCCGTGCGCGCGACGACGGTAGTCAGAGTCAGCCGACTTCCGCGAAGGCCACAGGCGCTCCCTGTGGCCTTCGTCTTTTCCGACCCGTGACCGAGGATTCGAAGATGCATCTCGCCGACTTTCCGCTGCATGCGCTGATGGAGATCACCGCGCGGCCCCCGCTCGTCTTCGTGCGCGGCGACGGCTCGTGGATCTGGGACCACGAGGGGCGCCGCTACCTCGACTTCGTGCAAGGCTGGGCGGTGAACGCGCTCGGCCATTGCCCGAAGGAAATTGCCGATGCGCTCGCGGCGCAGGCCGCGACGCTCATCAACCCGAGCCCGGCGTTCTGGAATGCGCCGAGCGCGCGGCTCGCGCAGCGGCTCGTCGAGCGTTCCTGCTTCGACCGCGTGTTCTTCGCGAACAGCGGTGCCGAGGCGAACGAGGGCGCGATCAAGCTCGCGCGCAAGTGGGGGGCGAAGCTCCGCGGCGGCGCGTTCGAGATCGTCACCTTCGACCACGCCTTCCACGGGCGCACGCTCGCCACGATGTCGGCGTCGGGCAAAGCGGGGTGGGACACGCTGTTCGAACCGAAGGTGCCCGGGTTTCCGAAAGCGACGCTGAACGATCTCGCCTCGGTCGAGCGCCTGATCGGGGAGCGGACCGTGGCCGTGATGCTGGAGCCGATCCAGGGGGAGGCCGGCGTGCTGGGCGCGACCGACGACTTCATGCGCGCGCTTCGCGCGCTGACGCGCGAGCGCGGCCTGTTGCTGATCGTCGACGAGGTGCAGACCGGAATGGGGCGGACCGGCAAGCTGTTCGGTTACGAGCATGCCGGCATCGAACCAGACATCATGACCCTGGGGAAGGGAATCGGCGGGGGCGTGCCGCTCGCCGCGCTGCTCGCGAAGGAGTCGGTGTGCTGCTTCGAGCACGGCGATCAGGGCGGGACCTACAACGGAAATCCGCTGATGACCGCGGTCGGAATGGCGGTCCTGGAGACGCTGCTCGTCCCCGGCTTCCTTGACGAGGTGACGACGAAAGGACGCCAGCTCGCCCAGGGGCTCGCTGCACTCTCGCGCATGCACGGCCTGGGCGAGGTGCGTGGCCGGGGTCTGCTGATGGCGCTCGACCTCGGTCGCGACGCGGGCGCGAAAGTCGCCGAGCACACGCGCACGAACGGGCTGCTGCTGAACTCGCCGCGGCCGGACACCCTGCGCTTCATGCCCGCCCTGACCGTCTCGGCGGACGAGATCGAACTGATGCTCGCCCGGCTGGACGGTGCGCTGAAGAGCGTCCTCGCTCAGTGAGGCCGGATGCCGGGCCGCGCGAGCAGCGCCTCGAAGCGCCGCCGGGCGTCCGCGAGGTGCGGGTTGATCCGCAGCGCCGCGTCGAAAGCGAACAGCGCGGCGTCCTCGCGCCCGTTCGCGAGGCACAGCTCCGCGAACGCGAGCATCGCCCCGTAGTGTCGCGGCTCGAGAACGAGCGTACGGTGGAAGTCGTGCACGCTCTCCTCGTCGCGTCCCTGCATGTAGAAGAGCGTGGCCCGCTTGTGCCAGGCTTCGGCGAACCCGGGATGGAGGGACACGAGCCGCCGCAGGATTGCCTCGGCCGTCGGGTAGTCCTCCGCGACGATGGCGCGCGTCGCCCGCTCGAGCTCCGCCGCCGCGCGGCGGTCCGGGTAGCGCATCCAGAACGCCCAGATCTCGTCCTCCGTGCGGCTCGCGAGCGGCGCGGCGAGGTCGGCGAGCCGGCGCAGCAGCGCGTCGAGGGCGCGATGCAGGCGCGGCGACGGGCGCCGCTTTGGGCCGATCCCGATCAGCTTGAGCGTCTCGGCGTACATGCGCGGAAGTTTAGCGCCGGCCCCGGCGTCACTGCACCGGTCCGTCGCGCTCGCCCGAGAGTTCCTTCACGGCGGCGCGGATGCTGCCGAGGTGCGGGTTGACGCGTAGGGCGGCGTCGAACGCGAACAGGGCGGCGGCGCGGTCGTTGTGCCGCAGGCAGATCTGGCCGAAGCCGCAGATCGCCCCGAAGTGGCGCGGCTCGAGCTCGAGCGTGCGACGGATGTCGGCGACGCTCTCCCGGTCGCGCCGCAGCAGGAAATACAGCGTCGCGCGCTTGTTCCAGGCCTCGGCGTAGTCGGGATGGAGCTCGACGAGCGCGTCGAGAATCGCTTCGGCCTCATCGAGCTCGCGCGCGGCGATCGCCTGGGTGGCGCGGCTCAGCGCGTCCTCCGCATCGGGGTCGTCGTGCGCCATCCACACGTTCCAGATCAGATCCTCGACCTGGCTCGCCTCGACCGGGCCCGCGGCGGCGGCGAGGCGGTGGAAGAGCTCGGTCAGGCGTTGCGGGCCGCGAACGCGGGGCGGGCGCTCGCCGAGCGAAAGGATGAGCTTCAGCGTGTCGTCGAACACGCCGCCAGTGTACGCCGGCGCAGGGCTAGTGGAAGTCGCGCGAGCGGGTGAGGAGCGCCCCGAGCAGCTCGCTTTGGTCGACCAGGCGCCGCGCGACGACGTGCACGACGTCGCCCTCGCGCTCGATCACGCCGTGCACCGTCAGCAGGCGCGCGCCGAGCAGCTCGCGCCGCTGGCGATCGCCCAGCTCGCGCCACACGATCACGTTGACGCAGCCCGTCTCGTCCTCCAGCGTCACGAACACCACGCCCGACGCGGTGCCGGGACGCTGCCGGCCGGTGACGATGCCGCAGGCGTGCAGGATCTGGCCGTGCCGCGCCCCGCGCACCTCGGCAGCGGTCGCGAGCCCCATGCGCCGCAGGCGGTCGCGCAGCAGCGCGAGGGGGTGGCGCCCGAGCGTGAAGCCCAGGCTCGCGAAGTCGGCGACAAGGTCCTCGCCCTCGGTGGGCGCGGCGAGCGCGGGCGCGGTCTCGCACACGGGCGCCTCCCGCAGGAGGTGCGGCCGCGTTTCGATCCCGGCGACGTCCCAGTACGCACGGCGCCGGTGAGCGGCGAGTGCGTTGAGCGCGCCGGCGGCGGCGAGGCACTTGAGGTTGCGCTGATCGAGCCGGGCGCGGCGGGCGAGATCGGCGACGTCCGCGAACGGCGCCTCGGCGCGCGCAGCGACGATGGGGTGCGCGCCCGCCTCCGTGAGGCCCTTGACCATCAGCAGCCCTAAGCGCACGGCGGGCGGGTCGCGGCTTTGCAGCGTGCATTCCCATTCGCTCGCGCACACATCGACCGGTCGCACCTCCACCCCGTGCCGCCGCGCATCCTGTACGAGCTGCGACGGCGCGTAGAAGCCCATCGGCTGGCTGTTGAGCAGCGCGGCGAGGAATGCGGCCGGCTCGTGGCATTTGATCCACGACGACACGTAGACGAGCAGCGCGAAGCTCGCCGAGTGCGATTCGGGGAAGCCGTACTCGCCGAAGCCGAGGATCTGGCGATAGATCTGGTCGGCGAACTCGTCCGAATAGCCGCGTTCCCGCATGCCGTCCTTGAGCCGCTGCTCGAACGGCTCGAGCCCGCCCTTGCGGCGCCACGCCGCCATGGCGCGCCGCAGCCGGTCGGCCTCGCCGGGCGTGAAGCCGGCGGCGACGACCGCGAGGCTCATCACCTGCTCCTGGAAGATCGGCACCCCGAGCGTTCGCTCGAGCACGCTCCGCACCGCCGCGCTCGGATAGGTGACCGGCTCCGCGCCGCTGCGGCGGCGGAGATAGGGATGGACCATGCCGCCCTGGATCGGCCCGGGACGCACGATCGCGACCTCGATCACGAGATCGAAGAAGCACGCAGGCCGCAAGCGCGGCAGCATCGACATCTGCGCGCGCGACTCGATCTGGAACACGCCGATCGTGTCGGCGCGCCGGATCATCTCGTAGACTGCGGGGTCCTCCGGCGGCACGTCGGACATCGTGAACGGCCGGCCGCGCCGGGCGGCGATGAGGTCGAGCGCGCGCCGGATCGCCGAGAGCATGCCGAGCGCGAGCACGTCGACCTTCAGCAGGCCGAGCGCGTCGAGGTCGTCCTTGTCCCACTCGATCACCGAGCGCTCGGGCATCGCCGCGTTCTCGATCGGCACGAGGCGCGAGAGGTGGTCGCGCGCGATCACGAACCCGCCGGTGTGCTGCGAGAGGTGGCGCGGGAAGCCGATGAGCGTGCCCGCGATCTCGACGAGCTGCGCGACCGGCCGGCTCGCGGGATCGAGCCCGGCCTCGGCGATGCGCTCGGGCAGCGCCCGGCGGCCGTCCCACCACGCGAGCGAGCCGGCGAGGCGGTCGACCTGCGCAGCATCGAAGCCGAGCGCCTTGCCCACGTCGCGCACCGCGCTCTTCGTGCGGTAGGTGACGACGGTGGCGGCGAGCGCGGCCCGCTCGCGGCCGTACTTCGCGTAGAGATACTGGATCACCTCCTCGCGCCGCTGGTGCTCGAAGTCGACGTCGATGTCGGGAGGCTCGTTTCGCTCCTTCGAGATGAAGCGCTCGAACAGCGTCGACATGCGCGCCGGGTCGACCTCGGTGATGCCGAGCGCGTAGCACACCGCCGAGTTCGCCGCGGACCCGCGACCCTGGCACAGGATGCCGCGGCTGCGCGCGAAGCGGACGATGTCGTGCACGGTGAGGAAGTAGGGTTCGTACCCCAGGTCCGCGATGAGTCGCAGCTCGTGCTCGATGAGCTCGCGCACCTGCCGGGGCGTCGGATCCTGCTCCCCCCTTTCCGTTTCCCGGGCTCCAAACCGCCACCTCAGCCCGTCCTCCACCCGCTTGCGGAGCCACGAGGTGGGCGTCTCGCCGGGGGGCACGACCTCCTCCGGGTACTCATAGCGCAGCTCGTCGAGCGAGAAGGCGCAACGCTCGGCGACGCGCAGCGTCTCCGCGAGCAGCCCGCGCGGGTAGAGCTGCGCGAGCCGCATCCGCAGCCGCAGATGGCGCTCGCCGTTCGGGTGGAGCGCCCGGCCGCACGCGGCGACCGGCTTGCCGAGGCGCACCGCGGTGAGGACGTCCTGCAGCCGCCGCCGCGAGCGCACGTGCATGTGCACATCGCCCGCCGCGACGAGCGGCAGCCCCGATCTGCGCGCGAGTTCGCGCAAGGCATCGAGCTGCGCGCGGTCGTCGGGACCGCAGAGGAACTCGGCCGCGATCCACGCGCGGCCGAGGAAGCGCTCCGCCGTCCAGCAGGCATGGGCGGGATCGTCCGGCGCGCCGCGTGGCACGAGCAGGGCGAGGCAATCCGCCAGGCCGCCGTCGAGGTCGGCGCAGACAAGGCGGTAGCTGCCCTTCGTGGCGCTGCGCCGGCCCCGGGTGATCAGCTCGGAGAGGTTGCCGTACCCGGAGCGGTTGCAGGCGAGCAGCACGAGCTTCGGTCCGCCGGCGAGCTGCACCTCGGATCCGACCAGCAGCCTGAGGCCGGCTTCCTTCGCCGCAATGTGCGCGCGCACGACGCCGGCGAGCGAGCACTCGTCGGTGATCGCAAGCGCCGCATAGCCGAGGGCGTGCGCCCGTTCGGCCAGCTCCTCGGGGTGCGAGGCGCCCCGCAGGAAGCTGAAGTTGGTGAGGCAGTGCAGCTCGGCGTAAGCAGGCAGCATTTAGGAAGGGCTGAAAGAGCTCGATCGGAGCTTCACTACGCGAACAGTCCGTGGAGAAACCACCCCGTCGCCGCGCCGCGGGCGCGATACACCCAGACGAGCGCGTGATCGGCGGTCTGCGCGACGAAGTAGTCGCGTGCGACATCGTCACCGTCCCACCAGCCCGATTCGATGCGTTCCGGTCCGGCGAGCAGCTTCAGCGGGCCGCCGCAGTGCGGCTCCGCGCCGATCTCCTCGAGCGGCCGGGGCGCGGCGAGCAGCCAGAACGGGCGGAGCCCGACTCTTCCCGTTTCCCGTTTTCCCTTTTCCTGGGCGGGCATCGGCTCGCGCACCTGCGACGCATGCTCCGGACGGTGCGCCTCGGCGACGGCAACGCCGTGCACGGCCACGCTGCCCAGCCGCGCGCGCAGGCGTTCGACGAGCTTCGGCCAGTCCTCGGGACTGCCGCTCTCGTCGGCGAAGAGCGCGATGTTCCCGCCCGCCAGCGGAACGACATCGGTGGCAGCGAGCGCGAGCGCGCGCACCGGCTCGGGCAGCACGACGGTCCCGAGCCGCTCTCGAGCGAGCAGGGTGAAGTGACTCGCTGCGCGGCTCGGCGCGACAAGGCCGATCGGCACGACGGTCGCAGCTGCCGCGCGATGGAAGAGGCGCAGCTCCAGCCGCCGCACGCCGCCGGCGCGCGCGGCGAGGAAACCCTCGAGCTGCACGAACAGGCGCCGCGCCGCGAAGAGGAGGCTCTCTGCCTGCGTGACCTCCGCTGGCAGCTCGAGGCGGGCATGGAACTCCGCCGGCGGCACGTAGAACGCGCGCGGGTCGGCAAGCCGCCCGTACGCACGGTCCAGGTCGTCGAGGAGCTGCTGGCCGAGGCGGCGCGCGAGCCCGTCGCGCGGCAGCGCGGCGAGGTCGCCCACCGTCCGGGCGCCGATCGCGTGCAGCGCTTCGAGCGTGTCCGCCGCGCGCACGGCGATGCGGACGGGCAGGGCGGCGAGCGCGGCCGGGAGGGCATCGGCGCGCCCGATGTATCGCTCCACGCCGGCGCGCGCGAGCCACGCCGCCCCGCGCGCGGTGGGGGCGCACGCGACGAGCACGGTGAAGCCCATTCGCGCGCAGCCCTCGCGCAGGGACGCGCGGATGAGGTCGACGCCGCCGAAGAGCTTCAGACTGCCCGAAACCTCGAGCACGAGCGCATCGGGGAGCTCGAGCGCGACAGCGGGGGTGAACTGCGCGGCCCAGCCGGCGAGACCGAGCAGCGCCTCGGTCTCCCTGGCCGGATCGCGCGGCCGGACGAGGAGGTCGTGCGCGAGCGCGCGCGCGGCGGAGACGGCGTTGCCCGGTCGCACGCCGCGCGCCAGCGCTTTGCCGTCACAGGCGATGACCCGATGATGCTCCGCGACCGCCTGCGGCTCAGGCGTCGCAAGGCTGCGGGTGAGCGCTTCGAACGGGAGATTGGGAAGGTGGAGCGCGATCCACTGCACGGGGAACTCGAGGGAGGAGGGCGTCGGTTCGGGAGTCGAGATCGACGATCACCGGGCGCTCGCAGACGGCGCCGCGCCGCTTGAGGATCTGAACTGCCAGAGCGCCGGCGGCGGTGGCGAGCGCGAGCCGCAGTGCAGCGGGCGACGCTTCGGCGGCGGCGCGCGACGGCCGGAACAGCATGGCGAGCGCTCGCGTCTTCTCGGCGGCGAGTTGCAGGCGGCGCAACTCGGCGTACTTCACGGCGCCGGGCCAGACGAGCACTGCGCCGCAGGCGGCGGAGGCGAGCGCCTGCTCGGCGGCCCACAGCGCATCGCGCGCGGCGGCGGTCCTGACGATCAGGAGCCGGGCGAGCGCGATGCCGGCGGCGTCGAGTGCCGGCGCGTAGGGAAGATGGGGCGGCGAGATCCAGGCGAGCCGCTTGCCTTTGCGCGAGAGGGTCGCAAGCGCCGGGCCGAGAATGCGCAGCTCGCCGATGCCCTCGTGGGCGGGCAGCAATTCGGTGAGGCAGCCGGTCGGCCAGCCGCCGCCGGGCAGCTCCGCGTCGAGGGCGGCGAAGCCGGTCGGCACGCTCGCGCTCGCCACCCGGGCGAGCGCGTCGCCGCGCCGGATGTCGGGGCGGGTGAGCAGCGCGGCCAGCGGGACGGTGGGGTCGGCGAGCCCCATCGGGGAATCTGATGCGGATGCGGGTGCGATTTCAAAGCGCGCGGTTGCGAATGACTCCGACCGCGATGCCCTCGATCGCCAGCGGCGTCTCGCGCGTGTCGACCACGATCGGCTTGAACTCCGGGTTCTCGGGCAGGAGCTCGACGGTGGCGCCGCGGCGGCGCAGGCGCTTCACCGTCACCTCGTCCTGCAGGCGCGCCACGACGATCTGCCCCGAGCGGGCGTCGACCGTCTTGTGCACGGCGAGGATGTCGCCATCGAGGATGCCGGCGTCGCGCATGCTCATGCCGCGCACCTTGAGGAGGTAGTCGGCGCGCGGCCGGAAGAGGTTCGGATCGACGGAGTAGCGGCCGACGACGTGCTCTTCGGCGAGGATCGGCGCGCCGGCGGCGACGCGGCCGACGAGCGGCAACCCGAGCGACTCCCTGAGCCGCAGGCCCCGCGCGGTGCCGTCGAGGATCTCGATCGCGCCCTTGCGCTCGAGCGCGCGCAGGTGCTCCTCGGCCGCGTTCGGCGAGGCGAAGCCGAGCATGTGCGCGATCTCCATGCGCGTCGGCGGGAAGCCCGTCTCCTCGATGGTGTCGCGGATGAGCTGGAGGATCTCGGTCTGGCGGGGAGTGAGTTCTTTCATGTCCGGCTCCTAGGCGCGGGGGGCGTACTGGGCGGGGATCGACTCCCGCGCCTGCACGCCGCCGGCGATCGCCCGGACGCCGGCCGGCATCGGCACCCGGCCGAACCGCGCGAGCCGTGCCTCGATGGCGAGCCGGCTGCGGCTGTGCGCCCTGGCGAGATCGTCGACCGACTGGCCCCGGTCGAAGGCGTCGAGCAGGCGCTCGTCCTCGTCCTTCGACCACGGCTTGCCCGAATTGCCACCGGCAGGGCGGGCGGCCTGCCGCTTCTGCGCGGCGACGGCGCTCTCCATCGCCCGCACCGCCTGGAAGAGCGCGCGCACGACATCCGGGTGCTGGTACGGGCTGTCGGCGGAGAACGATTTGCCGGTGAACGGATCGGTGCCGTTCGACAGGCTCTGCAGGATACCGAGTGCTTTCTCTTGATCCATGGTCGTCTCCTCGAAGGCAGCGCGGATTGAGCGGCGGCTTGCCGTCCGCTCCAATCCGCGGGATAAACAACGCCCACTCGTGCGGGGGCGTTTACTGCATTTATATACAGGCCTGAACAAAAATGCAAGGCCTAGGCCAGGTCAGGGCGGAAGCTTTTGTTTTTCAAGGAATCGGCTACGATAGTTGATTCCCAGGTGCGGGCCCCCGGGTATAATCCGCCCCGTCTTCGCATCCGCATTCACACGGGCATGTTCGGCAAGAAGATCAAGGCGGGCTACGAGTCAGACGCGACGCGCCTCATCCGCGACCTGCTGCGGGAGAAGCCGCAGCTCCTCGACGAACAGGCGAGGGGCCGCTCCTTGTGGTGGGACCGGAAGCTGGATCTCGACCAGCAGCGGCGGGTGCAAGAGTCGCGCGTGCCGCAGAAGGGCTACGTCTATCAAAGCGAAGGCGACTGACTGGCGGCGCGGCGCCGCGGCGCTCGCCCTGGTGGCGGCGCTCGCAGGCTGCATGTCTCCCGCCGCCAGCCTGATTCTGAGCCTCATTCCCGAGGGGACGTTCACGACCCTGCTCAACAACATGAAGGGCGTGGACGAGCCGAATCGCAAGCGGCTCGCGGAGCTCGAGCAGAAGGGCGACTGGAACGGCATCGCGCAGTTCGCGCAGGAAAACATCGCCGTCGACCCGACCAACCCCGACTGGCGCGTGGTCGCCGGCTACGCCTACTCGCAGCTCGGGCAGTACGAGCGCGCGGCCGACCAGTTCCAGCACGCTGTGCGCGCGAGCCCGGATGACATCACTGCCTGGAATCTGCTCGCGCAGTCCTATCGCTCGATGGGCCAGCCCGAGCGCGCGATCCGCACCCTGGACAACGCGCTGCGCATCAACCAGGACTCGCCGGTGACCTACTATCTGCTCGGCGCGAGCTTCAACGACCTGAAGCGGCCCGACCGCGCGGTCGCCTTCTACGAGCAGGCGATCCAGCGCAACCCGCGGTTCGCCGAGGCGTTGTATGACGCGGGTCTCGCTTACGCCCAGCTCGGCCGGCGGAGCGAGCTCGAGTACACCGTGCAGCGGCTGCGCCCGGTCAACCCGGCCCTCGCCGACCGGCTGGCGAAAGTGCAGGTGGCGCCGCCGCCCGCGCCGGCAACGGCGGGCGGGGTGCCGGAACTGCCCACCGAGCGGCGCAGGCCCAAGTAATCACACCGTCAAGCCGTCGTCTGCGGCGATCACCGCGCCGTTGACGAACCCGGAGTGCTCCGACGCGAGGAGCAACAACAATCCGTCGAGATCCTCGGGCTTGCCGACGCGGCGCCGCGGCAGCATGCCGATCAGCTTCTTCCCGCCTTCGGTCTCCCAGTAGTCGCGGTTGATCTCGGTCTCGATGTAGCCGGGGCAGAGTGCGTTCACGTTGATCCCGTAGCGGCCCCACTCGAGGGCGAGCGCGCGCGTCATGTGGATCACCGCCGCCTTCGACATGCAGTACACCGATAGCTGGCCTAGCACGCGCAGGCCTGCCGCTGACGCGATGTTGATGATGCGCCCCGGCCGTCTGGCGGCGATCATCGCGCGCCCGGCGGCCTGCGCGACGAAAAACGCGCCCTTGGCGTTCGTGTCCATTACGAAGTCGTAGTCGGTCTCCTCTACGTCGCCGGCCGGCTTGGTGACGCTCACCCCCGCGTTGTTCACGAGGATGTCGAGCGGGCCGAGCGCCGCCTCGGCGGCCGCGACCCCGGCGCGCACCGAGGCGACGTCGGTGACGTCGATCGCGAGCGGGTGCGCCCGGCCGCCGGCGCGCTCGATTTCGCCGGCGAGGGCCTCGAGCCGGTCGGTGCGCCGTGCAGCGAGCGCGACGTGCGCGCCGGCCTCCGCAAGGGCGCTCGCGAAGCGCCAGCCGAGCCCGGACGATGCGCCGGTGACAAGCGCGTTCTTGCCGTCGAGTCGCAGCTCCATGGGTGCCTCCAGAGTGGCAGGTGTTGCGATTATGGCGCGCGCAGGCTACACGCAACCGCTTTGCCGACGCGATCGCGGCGCGCCCGCCGCACCTGCTGCGAGGGTTCAAGTCGCTCGCCCTCGCCGGGCGGCCGGCTCCGATCGAGGCGATGCAGCGCGCCGTCGAGCAGCAGTTCGTGCGCACGTGGACGCACGCCGCGCACTGGGCGGCCGCCGAGGCCCCGGCGACGCGGCAGGGGTGAGAGATTTCTAGACGGCGCGCCGCGTCTGCTTGTCGTTGCGGCAATCGACGAGGTGCCACATCCCGAGCGGCTTCACCCGCTTGTCGCGAATGACCGTCAGCGGCAGGTCGTCGAGCACCTGGTCGACCGAGAGATCGGTGCGGAAGCCGAGATGGACGCAGATCGGCGACACCGCCCGCTCGCACACCGCGAGCGCCGGCGAGCCGTTCACGAAATGGTTGAGCAGGAGGATGCGCCCGCCGGGGCGCACGACCCGCACCATCTCGTTCATCACCGCGCGGTGGTCCGGCACCGCGGTCACCACGTATGCCGCGACCGCCGTGTCGAAGCTGTCGTCGGCGAAGTTCATCGCGCCAGCGTCCATGCGTTCGAGAGTCACGCCCGGCAGGTCGAGCTCCTCGACGCGCTCCCGCGCCTTGGCGAGCATGCCCTCGGAGAGATCGATGCCGCTGACGCTGCAGCGCCCGGCGTAGAGCGGCAGCAGCAGACCGGTGCCGACACCCACCTCGAGGACTCTC
Source organism: Burkholderiales bacterium (assembly GCA_035456405.1). Lineage (GTDB taxonomy): Bacteria > Pseudomonadota > Gammaproteobacteria > Burkholderiales > SG8-39 > JAGVSZ01. The sequence goes on from DATIDG010000084.1 coordinate 61,652, forward strand.
TGGCCCGGCCGCGCGTCGATCGCCGCTGCGAGCACGACGCGCGAATCCTGGAAGACCTTCCCGAACACGCGGTCGTAGACCCGCGAGTAGGCGGAATACACGCGCTCAATTCGGACGGCGTCCAACGTCTCCTCCCTTGTCTTGTTGCGAACGAGGCCGGTATTGTTGAAGGGTCGGCGGATTTTGTCTAGACGCGCGTGCGGTCGCCGGGTAGCGCCGGCATGCAGTGCCGCAGCCATTGCGCGCTGAGCTTCTCCTGCAGCGAATTCTGCCGCAAACGCTCCGAGAGCGCGTGGAAGTCCACGCAGTCGAGCGGCTGGTCCTGATTGAAGCACGAGAACACGTAGCTCGTCACGCCCGTCTGCGGATCGCGGTGCGGCTGCAGACACTGGGCGCAGATCTCCTTCAGCATGCACTGCATCGGCGAGTTGATCGAGCCGATCGCGAAATGGTGCGGCTTCAGATGGGGCTGGAGCACCGCGTGCCGTGCGCGCGCCACCGCGGCCATCATGCGGTCGGACCCGATGGCGATGATCCGGTCGGCATCCTCCATCTTGAGCGTCGTCGCGCCCAGGCGCCCGGAGGCGTACGCCTCCATCGCCTGCACGATGTTCCCGACGAATGCGAGGTCCTGCGGGCGGCCCGGCTCGAAGCCGGGTGCCTCGTCGCAGCACCAGATCACGACGTCGGCCGCCGCCTCGATCTCCTCGACCTTGTAGCGGTCGATGATCCGCTTGTAGCCGGCGAAGTAGAGCACCTTCGAACCCTTGGCGCGGAACGCCTGGCCGATCGAGAACAGCACCGCGTTGCCGAGCCCGCCGCCGGCGAAAATGACCGTCTCGCCGGCCTCGATGTGCGTCGGGCTGCCGGTTGGGCCCATCAGCACGATCGGCTCGCCGGGGCGGAGGATCGCGCACAGATCGCTCGAGCCGCCCATCTCGAGCACGATGGTCGACACCAGGCCCCGCACGCGGTCGACCCACGCGCCGGTCAGCGCGAGGCCTTCCATCTGCAGGCGCGTCCCCTCGGCTTCCGGCGACAGCGCCTCGAAGTTCTGCAGGCGGTAGAACTGGCCCGGCTGGAAGCGGCGCGCGGCGGCGGGCGCCTTGACAATCACCTCGACGATGGTCGGGGTCAGCCGCTTCACTTGGTGCACGGTGGCGCGCAGATCCCCCTCGAGCCGGCCGAGGAACGCGGTGTCGGTATCGGCGCTCGCCGGGGCGCGCCGCGCGAGGACGCGCGAGATGACCGGGTAGCCCTGCTTGGTCGAGCCGAGCGCCTTCACGACGTTACCGAAGAACGACGGGTGCAGGTCGCCGAAATAGGACACGAACCGTCCGTCGGCCAGGCGCGACATGAGCACATCGGGGCGCGCGGGCTTGGACAGCGAGAACTCCGGCTTCACCGGGTTGCCGTCCTCGTCGCAAGCGCGGAAGTATTTTCCGTCGAGCTGGAAGTGCGCCGCGTCCTCGCGCGCGAGGACCGTGTTCGGCTGGGTGCCCGCGGCGACGAACACGGTGCACGCCGGCAGGCGCAGCTCGCCCGCGCTCACCCACTTTCCGTCCGCACCGCGCGTCTGGCGCTTGAAGCGGATGCCGCTCGCAGCGCCGTAGTCGTCGATCTCCACGGCTAGCGGCGTCAGTCCCTCGGCGAAGACGATTCCCTCCTCGAGGGCCTTCTCCACTTCCTCGTGATTGAGCGTGTACGACGGGCTGTCGACCAGGCGCCGCCGGTATCCGATCGTCACACCGCCCCAGTGGCGCAGCAGCTCGGCGATGCGCGGCGCGCGCCCCTCGTTCGCCGCCTTGCGGCGCTCGGAGCGGATCGCCCGTGCATGCGACAGGAATTCCTCGGCGATCTCGCGCTCCTCCGGGTTCCACTTGTCCCGGATCGCGTCGTGACCGAGCTCGGCGGCGAGCGCCTCGTGGCGCTCGAGGAACTTCTCGACCTGGACCACGTAGTACGCGAGCGACTCGGTGGCGGTGTCGATTGCCGTGAGCCCGCCGCCGATGACGACCACCGGCAGCCGCAGCTGCATGTTCGCGATCGAGTCGCGCTTCGCCGCGCCGGTCAGCTGCAGGGCCATGAGGAAATCGGAAGCGGTGCGCACGCCGCGCGCGAGCCCGTTCGGGATGTCGAGCGTGGTCGGCTTGCCGGCGCCCATGCAGAGCGCGACGTGATCGAAGCCCGCCGCGAAGGCGTCCTCGAGCGTGATCGTACCGCCGAAGCGCACCCCGCCGAACAGCGCGAACTCGCTCCTGCGCTGCAGGAGCAGGCGGATCAGCTTGAGGAAGTTCTTGTCCCAGCGGACGGTGATGCCGTACTCGGCGACGCCGCCGAAGCCGGCCATCGCGCGCTCGTCGAGCGGCTCGTACAGGCTCATCGCGTCGCGGATCGGCTCGAAGCGGACGCGCCCGCCGTCCGGACGCACCCCAGACAGCTCGCCCGCCAGCGGCTCGATCTTGAGACCGTCGATGCCGACCACGGTGTGCCCGTCATTCATGAGGTGGTGCGCGAGGCTGAATCCGGCCGGACCCATGCCGACGACCAGCACGCGCCGGCCGGTGGCGGGGAGCGGCAGCGGGTGGCGGACGTTCAGCGGGTTCCACCGGGTGAGCAGGCTGTAGATCTCGAAGCCCCAGGGCAGCAGCAACACGTCCTTCAGCGTGCGCGTCTCGACCTGGGGGATGTCGACCGGCTCCTGCTTCTGGTAGATGCAGGCCTTCATGCAGTCGTTGCAGATCCGGTGGCCGGTCGCCGCGACCATCGGGTTGTCGACGGTGATGATGGCAAGCGCGGCGATCGCGAGACCTTGCGTCTTCGCAGTGTGGAACTCGGAGATTTTCTCGTCGAGGGGACAGCCGGCGAGGGTGACTCCGAACACGCTCTTCTTGTAGACGACTCGCTCGGGCGCCTGGGCCGGCGGCTTGTCGCGGAGGCCCTTCGAGCACGAATCCTTGCCCTGGGTATGGCACCAGATGCAGTAGTTCGCCTGGTCGAGCGCGCCCACCAGGCCGGTGCCCGGATCGGTCAGTTTGAAGCCTTCGCGCCGCCGGAGATGGTCGGGCTTGATTCGGAAGGCGGGCGCGTCATGCAGGTCGAACTGCTCCGCATGCACCAGCAGGTGGTACGGATCGGTCTTTGCGGGGGCCTTGAACAGCACGCCCGTGCGCACGTGCTCGCGCCCCTCTTCGGTGTGCAGCGCCCAGGCCGCATAGCGTAGCGCCAGGTCGAGCTCGCGCTGACGGTCCGCCTCATGCGCCAGCCAACGCGTCACGTACTGGGCGTAGGTCAGCTCGTCGAAGCGCCCGCCGAACATGCGGCGCAACTCGCGCTCGAGCGCCGGACCGTCGAGCGCCTGCGCTTCCTCGGGCTTGATCTTGGTCGCGGCCCGGCGCTGCACGAACTGGCGCTTGACCGAATAGAGCGGGGCGCTCTCGTCGTGGCGCCGCGCGAGCGCGAGGCACTCGTCCGCGATGCCGAAGAGCTGCGACACGAAGCGTTCTAGATGGGGCGCGAGCGCGAGGATCAGCGCCGACTCGTCCTTGGGCGCGACCGCGTCGGGGGCCGCGCGCGCCGCGACGAGGCGCGCGGCGAGCGGAGAGTCGGCGTTCGCGAGGAAGTCGAGGAAGTGCCTGTCCAGCCGGACAAGGCCTTCGCGCCGGTAGAGATCCTCGAAGGCGAGCCCGTGCGGGAGCTTCAGCATTGCGTGGCGGTCGCGGCGGTCAGCGGCGCCGGCGCGGAAGCGTCAACGCTCCAGGAGATCCTTCTTGCCCTGCACGTCCTTGAACTCCTCGGCCGTGGCAAGGGCGTCCTTCTTGTCAGTGATGACCGGCCATAGCTTGGTGAGCTCGGCGTTCAGCGCGAGCCACTCCTTCTGGTCCTCCGGCACGTCCTCCTCCGCGTAGATGGCATTGACCGGGCACTCCGGGATGCACACCGCGCAGTCGATGCACTCGTCCGGGTCGATGACCAGCATGTTCGGACCCTCGTGAAAGCAGTCGACCGGGCACACATCGACGCAGTCGGTGTACTTGCACTTGATGCAGCTCTCGGTGACGATGTGCGTCATCGCGGTTCCTCGCGGGAGTGCCCGCAAAAGCAAATTATTATACCGGCGCGCGCCGCGCTGCCGGTGTGCACCAGATCAAGCCGTGCAGTCGCCCGGCGGGCGCCGCACTCAATCGACTTTGGTCTCGTCGCGGTACATCACCTGGTGGCGCTTCTCCCGCACCCACGCGTCGATCTGGTCGGTCGTCATGTGGTTGGCCGAGTTGAAGCGGTCCCACGACATGATCTCGGGAAGGGTCTTTTTCCAGCGCTTGTAGGGGGCTTTCGCCGGCGGCCCAAAGCAGAAGATGTCGATGATCGCGAGGTCATCAGGGATGCCAAGCAGGGGCTTCATGGCCTTCTGGGCGTTCTCCTGCCCGATCGCAGTGACCCACCAGACGTTGTATCCCAGCGCTGCCGCGGCGAGGTGGGCCGACATGGTCGACGCGGCGACCGACTGCAGCAGGATGCGCTCGGCGTTCTCCTGGTATTGGCGGTCGAGCGCCGAGCCGTCGTTGAGCACCGGGAAGGCGCGTGTCCAGCGGAAGTCGCTCGCGATCACGATGACCCCGGGCGCGGTCTCGAGCCCGCGATAGTTCGGCGTCGGGAACTTCATGTGCAGCTTCGCGCGATTGCGCGCCTCGTCGACGAAGTAGTCGGCGATCGCCTTCTTGGTGGCCGCCTCGGTCACCACGACGTAGTGCCAGGGCTGCGCATTGGCGCCGGAGGGCGCGTGCCGCGCGGCCTCGAGGATGAGTTCGTAGTGCTCGCGCGGGACGACGTAGGACGGGTCGAACTGGCGCGTCGTCATGCGAGTGCGGATCACGTCCATCAGCGCGTCGTAGCGGGCGCGCTGGTCGTAGCGTGCGGCGGTTTCCATGCTGGCCTCCTCGTCGGTTTCCGTGTCGATGATCCGGCTCCGCGGCCCCCGGCGCAAGCGCCCGTTGAGCCGCCGCTGGTTGTACGTTCGCCGGCCTTCGGCTACAGTCGGCCGACCTCTCGCCGCGTAATCATGAGGAGCTATCACCGCCCGACCGTGCTGGACGACGCGCTGCGTGCCCGCGCCGCCGGGCCGTGCGCGGTGCTCGCCGGCGGCACCGATTTCTATCCCGCGCGTGTCGGTCGGACGATCGAGGAGGACGTCCTCGACATCACCGCACTAACCGAGCTGCGCGGCGTGCGCGAGGAGGCAGGGCACTTCCGCATCGGGGCGCTCACGACGTGGACCGACCTCCTGGAGGCGACGCTGCCTGCCTGGTTCACTGCAGTGAAGCTCGCGGCGCGGGAGGTCGGCGGTATCCAGATCCAGAACGCCGGCACGGTCGCCGGCAACCTGTGCAACGCCTCACCGGCCGCCGACGGTGTCCCGCCGCTGCTCGCGTTCGATGCGAGAGTCGAGCTGCATTCGGTGCGGGGCACGCGCACGCTGCCATTGCGCGAGTTCATCCAGGGCAACCGCAAGACTGCCTGCGCGGCCGACGAGTTGCTGACGGCTGTGCTCGTGCCGAAGTGGGGCGACCGCGCGCGGTCCACGTTCCTCAAGCTCGGCGCGCGAAAGTACCTCGTCATCTCGATCGCGATGGTGGCCGCAGTCGTCGAGACGGACGCGCAGAGCGTAATCGCGCGCTGCGGGATCGCCGTGGGCGCCTGCTCAGCCGCAGCCCAGCGTCTGCACGCGATCGAAGCCGCCCTTGTCGGTCGTACTTTCGCGCCCGGCATCGGCGCGGCCGTTCGGCCGGAACACCTTGCCTCGTTGGCGCCGATCACCGACGTCCGCGCCACGGCGGCGTACCGCGCCGACGCCGTCGGGACGCTCGTCGCCCGCGCGCTGGAAGAGCTTGCGCGTGAACAAGCCGGCTGAGCTCGAAGGTCGCGCCGCGCAGATCTCGTTCATGCTCAACGGCGTGCCGCGGCGCGTCGCAGCGCGGCCGTCCGACCGACTGTCCGATGTCCTGCGCGAGTCGCTCGGGCTCACCGGCACGAAGGTCGGCTGCAATGCCGGCGATTGCGGGGCCTGCACGGTGCTCGTCGACGGACGCCAGGTCTGCGCCTGCCTGACTGCGGTGGCCCAGGTGGAAGGGCGCACGGTGCAGACCGTCGAGGGGCTGGCGCGCGGCACCCGACTCGACCGGCTGCAGCAGGCCTTTCTCGCGCACGGCGCCGCGCAGTGCGGGATCTGCACCCCGGGGATGCTGATGGCGGCGACGAGCCTCCTCGCGCGCAACGCACATCCGCGCGAGGAAGAGGTGCTCGATGCACTCGGCGGGGTCCTCTGCCGTTGCACCGGCTATCGCAAGATCGTGGAGGCGGTGCTCGCGGCAGCACGCGGTGATGTGGCGCTCGTGCAGCCGGACGCAGGTGCGGCGGTGGGCGCGCGTGCGCCCAAGACCGACGGCCCGACCAAGGTGACCGGCGCCGAGCGCTACGGCGCCGACCGCTGGCCCGAGGGGGCGCTCTGGCTGCGGCCGATCCGGTCGCCGCACGAAAAGGCGCGCTTCGAGATCGGCGATCTCGCTCCGCTGCGGGCGAGATACCCCGGGCTCGTAGACGTCGTGACCGCGCGAGACGTGCCGGTGAACGGCTTCGGAATCTTTCCCGACGTCAAGGACCAGCCGGTGCTCGCGGAGGGACGCGTGCGCTTCCGCGGCGAGGCGGTGCTCTGCCTCGTCGGCGAGATGAGCGAGGTCTTGCGAATTCCGGAGTCGGAGATTCCGGTCCGCTGGACGCCCGAGACGCCGCAGACCGAGATTGAAGACGCGCTCGAGCACACCGCCGACCCGCTGCACGCGCGCAATCCAGACAACGTGCTGATCCGCGGGCGTGTCGCGAAGGGCGACGTCGAGCGGGCCCTCGCGACCGCCGCGCAGGTCGCGGAGGGCGAGTTCACGACGAGCTTCGTCGAGCACGCGTACATCGAGCCGGAGGCGGGCTTCGCCGAACGCGTCGGCGACCGCATCCGGATCTTCGCCTGCACCCAGACGCCCTACATGGACCGTGAGGAGGTTGCGCGCATCCTCGGCATCAAGGACACTCAGGTGCATATCGTGCCGTCGGCGGTGGGGGGCGGATTCGGCGGCAAGCTCGACATCTCCATCCAGCCGCTGCTGGCGGTCGCCGCGTGGAAGCTCAACTGCGCGGTGCGCGGCGCGTACACGCGCCCGGAGTCGATGACGTCGACGACGAAGCGCCATCCTGCGCAGATGAAGGCGCGGTTCGGCTGCGATCGCGACGGGCGCCTCGTTGCGGCGGATTTCGCCGGTGATTTCAACACCGGTGCGTACGCGTCGTGGGGCAACACGGTCGCCAACCGGGTGCCAATCCACGCGTCCGGGCCGTACTACGTCCCGAATGTCCGCGCGCTGACCCGGGCCGTGTACACAAACGGACCGGTCGCCGGCGCGTTCCGCGGCTTCGGCGTGCCGCAGTCGACCATCGTCCACGAGGCACTGCTCGACGAGCTTGCGGAGTGGGCCGGCATCGACAAGCTCGAGTTCCGCCACCGCAATGCGATTCGCGCGGGCCAAGCCACGGCGACGGGTCAGGTGCTGAAGGCGAGCGCGGGGCTGGCGCAGTGCCTCGATGCCCTGCGGCCCCGCTGGAAGAGGGCCGTGCTCGGCGCGGAGGCGTTCAACCACCGCGCCGAGGCGGCCGGCCGGCTGAAAGGCGTGCGGCGGGGCGCCGGGCTCGCGTGCATGTGGTACGGCATCGGCAACACGGTCATCGCCAATCCCTCCACGATGCGCGCGGGCCTGCGGCCCGACGGCCGCATCCTGTTCTACAACGGGGCCGTAGACATCGGGCAGGGGTCGAACACGATCCTCGCCCAGGTCCTGGCGGACGCGCTCGGGCTGCCGATGGCCGCCATCGACTCCGTGATGGGCGACACCGACCTAACCGCCGACGCCGGCAAGACGTCCGCGTCGCGGCAGGCCTTCGTGTCGGGCAACGCGACGCGCCTCGCGGGTGCCGAGCTGCGGCGGAAGATGATCGCCCTCGCCGAGGCGCGCCCTGACGCCCGGCTGCGGCTCGAGAGCGGAACGCTCATCGCCACGGATGCCGACGGCGAGCATCGGGTGGACCTCGCCGAGCTGCCGCGCGATCCGCGCGGGGACGTGCTGTCGGCGGAGGGTCATTTCAATCCGCCCACGGTGCCGCTCGACCAGGACGGGCAGGGTGTGCCGTACGCGACCTACGGGTTCGCCGCGCAGATGGCCGAGGTGGAAGTCGACCTGGAACTCGGCACCGTAAAGCTGGCGCGCATCGTCGCCGCGCACGACGTCGGCCGCGCGATCAACCCGACCCAGGTCGAAGGGCAGATCCACGGCGGCATCGCGCAGGGCATCGGGCTCGCGCTCATGGAGGAGTTTCACGCCGGCAGGACCGAGAACCTGCACGACTATCTGATCCCGACGTTCGGCGACGTGCCGCCGATCGAGGTGATCCTGGTCGAGGACCCCGAGCCGCTCGGGCCGCATGGTGCTAAGGGGGTGGGGGAGCCGGCGCTGATCCCCACGGCGCCCGCGATCTTCAATGCGATCCACCACGCGACGCGCGTGCGGCTGCGCCACGCGCCGGCCACGCCCGACCGAATCCGCGCGGCGCTCCTGATGACTCTCGGCTGAGATGGCAGGACGCTCTCCGATCGCCCTCGTGACCGGCGCCCGGCGCGGCATCGGCCGCGGCATCGCGTATGCGCTGGCCGACGCCGGCTTCGATCTCGTCGTCAACGACGCAATCGACGACACTGCGGCGCGTGAGACGCTCGAGGCGGTCCGCAGCAGGGGGCGGCGCGCGACGTTCGTGCAGGGCTCGATCGCCGATCTCGCCGGTCATGCGCGACTCGTGGAGCAGGCGTTTGGCGCCTACGGCGCGCTCGACTGCCTCGTGAACAATGCCGGCATCCAGGTCAAGGTGCGCGGCGACATCCTGGACGTGACGCAGGAGAGCTTCGACGAGCTGCTGGCGGTGAACCTGCGCGGCACTTTCTTCCTGACCCAGACGGTCGCGAAACGGATGTTGGCCGAATCGCGTTCGGTGGGCGACCCGTCGCGCTCGATCCTGACGGTCTCCTCCGTGAACGCGCGCATCGCCGGGCCGAACCGGGCGGAGTACTGCATCGCGAAGACCGGGCTCACGATGATGAACCAGCTCTTCGCCTTGCGGCTCGCGGATGCGGGCATCATGTGCTTCGAGATCCGGCCGGGCATCATTCGCACCGACATGACCGCCCCTGCGAAGGAGCGCTACGATAAGCTGATCGCCGAGGGCTTCACGCCGGTCCGGCGCTGGGGCGAGCCCGCCGACGTCGGTCGCACCGTTGCGGCACTTGCGAGCGGCGCGCTCCCGTTCAACACCGGCGACGCGTTCCACGTCGACGGCGGGCTGCACATCCAGCATTTCTGAGCCATGTCGACGCACGCCGATCCGGTAAGCGAGTCCTCCGGCGAGGGCACCCTCCAGGCGCAGCCCGGGAAGATCGTCTGCAACGCCTGCCCGGTGCTGTGCCAGATCAGCGAAGGGCGCGCCGGCGCGTGCGACCGCTACGCGAACGTGCGGGGAACGTTGACGCGCGTCGATCCGTTGCTCCTCATGGCGCGGACGCTGGACGAGCACGGCGCGGTCGTGCCGTTCCACGACGGGGGCCTGTGGGACGGAAGCGTGACCGCGAAGGCGCCGGTGTTCGTGAGCGGCGTCGGGTCGGGCACGACCTACCCGGACTACAAGCCGGCGCCGTTCATCGTGTCCTCGCAGCAGGCGGGCGTCGACATGGTGACCGTCGTCACCGAGGGCATATTCAGCTACTGCAGCTTCAAGGTGAAGATCGACACCGACCGCTACCTCGGCCCGGAATGCGCGCCAGTGCGCTGCCAGGGCGAAGTGGTCGGGCACGTCACCACCATGGAGTACGGCTCGCAGATGCTGTCGCTCGGCGGGGTGCACCACCTCACCGGCGGCAGCAAGAAGGAGGGCCGCGTCACATGCGACGTGATGATGGCGCTCGGCAACCGCCGGCCGGTCGACATGCAGATCGAGGGCGGCGCGCAGCTCGTCGTGCAGGCGGGGAAGGCGCCGGTCATCAATGGCGCCGAGGAGAAGCGCATGCGCGTCGGCTGCGGCTCGGCGACGATCGGCATCTTCGCCCGGCAGTGGCTCGGCCACGTCGACGAGGTGATCGTCGTCGACGACCACATCACCGGCGTGCTGTCGGAGCATCAGGCCGGTCGCTTCCTCGATATGCGGCCCGGCGGGATCAAGGTGATCGGGCGCAAGTCGACGCCGGGGCGCTACTTCCAGGTCGCGAATCCGGGTCTCGGGTGGGGTGGAACGGACATCACCGATCCGCTGAGGATCATCAAGGCCATCGACCGTGGCGAGGCGTGGCCGGGGGAGCGCATCCTCATGGTCTCGACGACCGGCGAGGACCATGCGTACTTCGTGCTGGACGACGAGCTGCGCATGGTGCCGGCGGAGATCCCGGCGCCGGTGATGAAGGTCGTCGAGCGCATCGGCGAGAACTGCGAGCCGGCCCTGTGCACCGTCCTGTTCCTGGGCGGGGCGGGCGGGAGCCTGCGCGCCGGCGTGACCGAGAATCCGATCGCGCTGACCCGGTCGATCAAGGATCTCGTCACGCGGGTGACCTGCGGGGGAGCGCCGGCCTACATCTGGCCCGGCGGCGGCATCATGGTGATGGCGGATGTCATGCGCATGCCGGAAAACTCGTTCGGCTGGGTGCCTACCCCCGCGATCGTCGCGCCGATCGAGTTCACGATGCGCCGCGCTGATTATGCGGCGCTCGGCGGGCACATGGACCGGCTGCAGCCCCTCGCCGAGATTCTCGCGCGCGAGCGGCACCACGTAGCAGCTTGGGACGCTGCCAACCCGTGGCCGCTGAATGGGCCCGACCCGCGCACGCCTTGACGCGCGCCGCTGGCACTTCCAGCACGGGCCGATCGACCTGGTGCTCGAGGCGTTCGGCGACGAGAAGGCGGTTGCGGCAGCACACGAGCGTGCGTGGAGTCGATTTGGGACGGTACTGGACGAGTTGGTCGCCGAGCTTCCGGCATTGCGGGGCGAGGTCGCGCGCGCAGGTGACCTCAAGGGCATCGTGGCGCGGCGCATGGTCGCAGCGTGCCTGCCGTTTGGCGACGTGTTCATCACGCCGATGGCCGCAGTGGCCGGAGCGGTGGCCGAGGAGATCCTGGGTGAGCTCGTCGCGGAGGGCGGCGTCAGCCGCGCTTATGTGAACAATGGGGGCGACATCGCGCTACACCTCGGGCCAGGCGAGTCGTTCCGGATCGGGCTGGTCGCGGACGTTGACCGGGCGACGCGCCACGGCCATCGCGTCGCGGTGGACGGCACCTTCGAATTGCGGCACACGATGCCGGTGCGCGGCGTGGCGACGAGCGGCTGGCGCGGGCGGAGCTGGAGTCGCGGGATCGCCGACAGCGTGACGGTTCTGGCTGCGACCGCCGCGGCGGCCGACGCCGCGGCGACGATGGTCGCGAATGACGTGAACGTCGACCACCCGGCGGTCCGGCGGCGGCCCGCATTCGAGGTGGACGACAACACGGACCTGGGGCGCCTGGCGGTGACCGTGGACGTCGGGACATTGCCGGACGACGCGGTCGAGGCGGCGCTGGCGGGCGGCGCGCGGTGCGCCGAGGCGCTGCTCGCGCGCGGCCTCGTCTGGGGCGCTGTGATCGTGTTGCAATCGCGCGTGCGCGTCGTCGGCGGGGTCGCGGCGGCGGCGCGGCTGCACTAGGAGAACGCGGCAAGACCTCGGCTCGCCAAGGTCTTGCATCGGGACTGGGGATTCGCAAATCGGGGTGTGGCCCCTTCTTGCAGCGTTCTCCGGTGGGCGGACACGGGCCCGCGCAGTAGGTATAGTGCGGCCCTCGGGCGGCATCGACACGAAGAGGAGGGAACATGACGGTGCGTAGGCGACTGCTGATCGGCGCGGCGCTTCTGGCGCTCGGGGCGAGCGTGCCCGGCCCGGCGACGGCGCAAGGCGCGATCAAGCTCGGGGAAATGAACAGCTACAAGACCTTCCCGGCGTTCTTGGAGCCCTATCGCAAGGGCTGGGAGCTCGCGGTCGAGGAGGTCAACGCCGCGGGCGGCGTGTTCGGCCGCAAGCTCGAGATCGTCTCGCGCGACGACAACGGCAACCCGGGCGAGGCGGTGCGCATCGCCGAGGAGCTGCTCACGCGCGAGAACGTGCACTTCATCATGGGCACGTTCGCGTCGAACGTCGGGCTGGCGGTGGCCGACTTCGCGAAGCAGAAGAAGGTGCTCTTCATAGCCGCCGAGCCGCTGACTGACAAGATCGTCTGGGACAACGGCAACAAGTACACCTTCCGCCTGCGCCCCTCCACCTACATGCAGACCGCGATGCTCGTGCCCGACGCGGCGAAGCTCAAGAAGAGGCGCTGGGCGATCGTCTACCCGAACTACGAGTACGGCCAGTCCGCGACGCGCGCCTTCAAGGAGCTGCTGAAGAAGGCGCAACCCGACGTGGAGTTCGTGATCGAGCAGGCGGTGCCGCTCGGCAAGATCGACGCCGGGGCCGTGGTGCAGGCAATCGCCGACGCGAAACCCGATGCGATCTTCTCGTCGCTGTTCGGCGCGGACCTGACGCGCTTCGTGCGCGAGGGCAACACGCGAGGCCTGTTCAAGGGGCGCGAGGTGTTCAACCTGCTCGCGGGCGAGCCCGAGTACCTCGATCCGCTCAAGGACGAGACCCCCAACGGCTGGTACGTGACCGGCTATCCCTGGAATGCGATCACCTCGCCCGAGCACAAGAAATTCCTCGCTGCCTACCAGAAGCGCTGGAACGACTATCCGCGCCTCGGCTCGATCGTGGGGTACTCGACCGTCATGACCGCGGTCGCCGCGATGAAGAAAGCGGGCAGCCTCGACAGCGAGAAGCTCGTCGCGGCGATGAAGGGGCTGCAGGTCGAAACCCCGTTCGGGCAGATCACCTACCGGCCGCTCGACCATCAGTCGACGATGGGCGCGTACGTCGGCAGGATCGGGCTGAAGGACGGCAGGGGCGTGATGACCTCCTGGTCGTATGCCGACGGCGCCAAGTTCCTGCCGCCGGACGCCGACGTGAAGAAGATGCGTCCTTCCGAGTGATAACCGTGCGACGTAACGTCGCGAGGCAGCGCAGCTGGACGAGCGCGGGCACCATGCGACAACGGCTGACCCCGTATGTCCTCGCGATGTCGCCTGCCGAAAGGCGCCGTTCCGTGCCGCACCCGTGATCCAAAGGCGTCGCCATTGAAGGGACAGGGCAGCCTGTCCCTTTTTCATTATCGAAGCTCCGATCAGGTCCTTCCGACGGATGCCGGACCAGGTGCGCGCCGACGTAAATCGCCACCTCATGTTGTCCACGCTCGTCCAGTTGCGCTGACTCGCGACACCCCGTGGCCATAAATCAGGCCTTTCCCAATGTTCGCGTCCTTCTTCATCCAGTTCCTGAACGGGCTGGCAAGCGCGTCCACGCTGTTCCTGATCGCGGTCGGCTTGTCGCTGATCTTCGGCGTGACGCGGATCGTCAACTTCGCGCACGGGTCGCTCTACATGCTCGGGCTGTACGTCGCGTACAGCCTGATCGAGAAGCTCGGCGTTACGCCGCTCGGGTTCTGGGGCGGCGTGCTCGGTGCGGCTCTGGCGGTCGCATTCGCCGGCGCGCTGATCGAGATGCTGATCCTCCGGCGCATCTACCACGCGCCGGAGCTCTTCCAGCTGCTCGCCACGTTCGCGCTGACGCTCGTCATTAAGGACGCCGTGCTGCGGGCGTGGGGCGCCGAGGACCTGCTCGGGCCGCGCGCGCCGGGGCTGCGCGGATCGGTCGAGATCTTCGGCAAGCCGTTTCCCGAGTACGACCTCGCGCTGATCGCGATCGGGCCGCTGGTGCTGGGCGCGCTCTGGCTGCTGCTCAACCGCACGCGCTGGGGCACGCTGGTGCGCGCAGCGACGCAGGACCGCGAGATGGTCGGCGCGCTGGGCGTGAACCAGAAGTGGCTCTTCACCGGCGTCTTCGCGCTCGGCGCCTTTCTCGCCGGACTGGGCGGCGCGCTGCAGGTCCCGCGCGAGCCGGCGCAGCTCTTCCTCGATCTGACGGCGATTTCCGATGCCTTCGTGGTGGTCGTGGTCGGCGGGCTCGGCAGCATTCCCGGCGCATTCCTCGCCGCGCTGCTTATCGGACTGATCAAGGCCTTCTGCATCGGGCTGGGCACCGTGGAGGCGTTCGGCACGACCTTCTCGTTCTCGAAGCTCACGCTCGTGGTCGAGTTCATCGTCATGGCGATCGTGCTGATCCTGCGGCCACAGGGGCTGCTCGGCCGGCCGCAGGGTGCGCAGCGCGCCGCCGCGGAGTTCGTCGAACAGCCGATCCGGCCGGCGGGTGCGGCGTACAGGGCGGGCGCGATCGTCGCAATCGCCGCGCTCGCCGCGCTGCCGCTCGCCACCACGGGCTACACGCTCGTGCTGATGATCGACATCCTGGTGTTCGCCCTCTTTGCGGCGAGCCTGCACTTCCTCATGGGGCCGGCCGGGATGGTGTCGTTCGGACACGCCGCGTACCTCGGCCTCGGCGCCTATGGCGCAGGGCTGCTACTGAAGGCGGCCGGCTGGCCGATGGAGGCGGCGCTCCTTGCCGCACCGGCAGTCGCCGCGATCGGCGCAGTTCTGTTCGGGTGGTTCTGCGTGCGCCTCTCCGGCGTATACCTCGCCATGCTGACGCTCGCCTTCGCGCAGATCGCGTGGTCGATCGTGTTCCAGTGGGACGGGTTCACGGGCGGCTCGAACGGAATCGTCGGCGTGTGGCCCGCGCCGTGGCTCGCGCCTAAGCCGGCGTACTACATCCTCACCTTCGTGCTCTGCGCGGGTGCGATTTTGTGCCTCCGGCGCATGCTGTTCGCGCCGTTCGGCTATGCGCTGCGCGCCGGCCGCGATTCGCCGCTCAGGGCGGACGCGATCGGCATCGACGTCCGGCGGTTGCAGTGGGCCGGGTTCGTCGTCGCGGGCGCGTTCGCGGGCCTCGCGGGCGGTCTGTTCGCCTTCTCAAAGGGGAGCATCTCGCCCGACTCGACGATGGCGGTGTCGCGCTCGATCGACGCCCTCGTGATGGTGCTGCTCGGCGGCGTGCAGACGCTCAGCGGCCCGGTCGTGGGCGCGGCGCTCTTCACCTGGCTGCAGGACACGATCGCGCGCGGCACGGACTATTGGCGCGCGGTGCTCGGGTTCGCGATCCTCGTGCTCGTCCTGGCGTTTCCCCGTGGCATCGTGGGCGGGCTGCGCGCATTGCTCGCCGGAAGGGACCCGGAATGACCGCCGTCCTGGCCGTCGCGCATCTGGCGAAGTCGTTCGGCGGCGTGCACGCCGTGCGCGACGTCGGTTTCGAGGTCGCGGCGGGCGAGCTGCTCGCCCTGATCGGCCCCAACGGCGCCGGAAAGACGACGTGCTTCAACATGTTGAACGGCCAGCTGCCGGCCGACGCCGGGAGCGTCCGCTTCGAGGGGCGTGAGGTCCTCGGCCTGCGGCCGCGCGAGGTGTGGCGGCTCGGCGTCGGGCGGACGTTCCAGATCACCGCGACCTTCGCCTCGATGACGGTGCGCGAGAACGTGCAGATGGCGCTGCTCGCGCACCACCGCCGCCTGCGCGAGTGGTGGCGCCCCGCCGCGAGCCTTTACCGCGACGAGGCCGATCGCCTGCTCGCCCGCGTCGGGATGAACGAGCAGGCCGAGCGCGCGTGCTCGGTGCTCGCGTACGGCGATCTCAAACGCGTCGAGCTCGCGGTGGCCCTCGCGAACGAGCCGCGGCTGCTGCTGATGGACGAGCCGACCGCGGGCATGGCGCCGAAGGAGCGTATCGCGCTGATGGCGCTGACCGCCGAGATCGTGCGCGAGCGCCGCATTGCGGTGCTTTTCACCGAGCACGACATGGACGTCGTGTTCGCTCACGCCGACCGCATCATCGTACTCAACCGCGGGCGGCTCATCGCCGCGGGCAAGCCGGCGGAGGTCCGGGCGAGCGCCGAGGTGCAGCAGGTGTACCTCGGTTCGCGCGGGGGGCACTGATGCTGGCGGTTCGCAATCTCGACACCTACTACGGCCGGGCGCACATCCTGGCCGATCTGTCGATCGAGGTCGCCAAGGGCGAGGTGGTCGTGCTGCTCGGCCGCAATGGCGCCGGCAAGTCGACGACGCTGAAGAGCATCATGGGCCTGGTGCGCCCCGCACGTGGGGAGGTCACCTTCGCAGGGAAGCGCATCGATCGCCTCGATCCCTACGAGATCGCGGAGCTCGGCCTCGGCTACGTCCCCGAGGACCGGCGCATCTTCACCGACCTGACGGTGATGGAGAACCTCGAGGTCGGTCGGCAGGCGCCGCGCGCCGGGGCGCCGACCTGGACGTCGGAGCGCCTCTTCAGGCTGTTTCCGAATCTCGCCGAAATGACCGACCGTCCCGGCGGCCGCACGTCCGGCGGCGAGCAGCAGATGTTGACGATCGCGCGCACGCTGATGGGCAATCCGTCGTGCATCCTGCTCGACGAGCCCTCCGAGGGCCTCGCGCCGGTGATCATCGACCAGATGGCTGCGGCGATCCGCGAGTTGAAGGCCGAAGGGCTGTCGGTGCTGCTGTCGGAGCAGAACCTGCACTTCGCGACCGAGGTGTCGGACCGCGCGTATATCATCGAGAAGGGCCATATCCGCTTCTCGGGCACGATGGCGGAGTTGGCCGCGAACGAGGACGTGCGGACGCAGTATCTGGCGGTATGACCCGGATTGCAGGCATCGACGTCGGCGGCACCTTCACCGATCTCGTCCTCGTCGACGAGGCGACCGGCGAGGTGCGCCTCGCGAAGGTCCCGACCACTGCCGACAATCAAGCCTTCGGCGTGCTCGTGGCGCTGGAAAGGACCGGCATCGGCCTCGCGCAGGTGAGCACGATCGTGCACGGCACGACGACGACGACGAACGCGATGCTCGAGCGCAAGATCGCCCGGGTCGGCCTGATCACGACGCGCGGTTTCCGCGACGTCCTCGAACTCGGGCGACGGACGCGTCCGCGGCCCTACGGCCTGACGGGGAGCTTCCGCCCCCTGGTCGAGCGCGAGCTGCGCCTCGAGGTCGACGAGCGCATGGACGCGGACGGCGCGGTGGTCCGCCCGCTCGACGAGGCTGCCGTGGAGCAGGCCGCACGGCGGCTCCTCGAGCTCGGGGCCGACTCGGTCGTCATCCACTTCCTGCACAGCTATATCAACCCGGCGCACGAGAGCCGCGCCGCCGAGATCGTGCGGCGGCTGTGGCCGAACGGCCACGTCACGGTCGGCCATGCGATCCTGTCCGAGTACAGGGAGTACGAGCGCGGCGTCACCGCGACCGTGAACGCCGCGATCCAGCCGGTGCTGCATCGCTATCTCGAGCGGCTCCAGAACGAGCTCTCGAAACGCGGCTTCGGCGCCGAGCTGCTGGTCATGCAGGGCAACGGCGGAACCGTCGCTGCCGGCATCGCTGCCGAAGCCGCGGTGAACACCGTGATGTCGGGTCCGGCCTCCGGCGTCATCGCGTCGGTGTATACCGCCACGCGGTCAGGGATGCCGAACGTTATCACCTACGACATGGGCGGGACTTCGACCGACGTCGCTTTGATCCAGAACGGCCGGCCCGAAGTGTCGACCGAGCTCGAGCTCGAGTACGCGCTGCCGATCCACGTGCCGATGGTGGACGTGCACACGATCGGGGCCGGCGGCGGCTCCATCGCGCGCATCAACGAGGCCGGGATGCTGCAGGTCGGCCCGGAGAGCGCTGGCGCCGCGCCCGGGCCGATCTGCTACGGCCGCGGCGGCGAGCGCGTGACGATCACCGACGCGAACCTCGCGCTCGGCCGCCTGAATCCGAAGGGACTGCTCGCGGTCGAGCGTCCGGTGCCGATGGACCGCCTGCGCGACATGATCGAGAGCCAGGTCGGCAAGCCGCTCGGGCTCGGCGCCGACGAGGCCGCCGCGGCGGTGATCCGCATCGCGAACGACCGCATGGCAGGCGCGATCCGGATGGTGAGCCTCGCGCGCGGCCACGACCCGCGCGACTTCGCCCTGATCGCGTTCGGCGGCGCGGGCCCCCTCCACGCAGTCGCGCTCGCGCGCGAGCTCGCGATCCCGAAAGTGCTCATCCCCGCCCGGCCGGGCCTCACCAACGCGCTCGGTTGCGCAGTGGCCGACGTGCGCCACGACTTCGTGCGCACCGTGAACCGCCCGCTGCCGGAAGTCGCCGACGACCTGGTGCGCCGCGTCCTCGACGAGCAGATCGCCGAAGGGCGAGTGACCTTCGAGCGCGAGCGGGTCGGCGTCGAGCGCATCGACTTCGTGCATCGCGCCGACATGCAGTTCCAGGGGCAGAGCCACATCCTCACCGTCGCGCTGCCGGCGCGCGACGTTCCCCGCGATGGGCTCCATCGCCTTTTCGAGGCGGCCTACTGGCAGCGGTTCCAGGTGGAGCTGAAGGAGATCCGGCCGGTGCTCGTGAACCTGCACACGGCCGCGATCGGGCGGCGCCGCCCGGTGTCGCTCGAGGCGGTCGCGCATGGCGAGCCGCGCGCCGGGTTGCGCGACGCCGAGGTCGAACGCCGCAGGGTGTGGTTCGACGTGGGCTGGCTCGAGACGCCGGTGTATCGCCGCGAGTGGCTGCCGGAGGAGGCGACGTTCGAGGGGCCGGCGGTGATCGAGCAGCTCGACTGCACGACGCTCATCGAGCCGGGCTGCCGCGTCGCCCGGGACCGGCTCGGGAATCTCGTGGTGACCGTCTAGAATCCCGTCATGAGCGCAATCGATCCGGTCACGCTGGCCGTCATCCAGAACGGCCTGCAGCAGGTCTGCAACGAGATGGACCTGGCGTTCTGCCGCGCGGCCTTCAGTCCAGTGATCTCGGAGACGATGGACCGCTCTGACGGGATCTACCACCGCGATTCGGGCGAGCTGATCGCCCAGGGCGAGCTCGGGCTGCCGGTGTTCGTCGGAACGATGCAGTTCTCCACGCAGGCGGTGATCGACCGGGTGCGGGCCGACGGGGTGGTGCTGGACGAGGGCGACGTGTTCATCGTCAACGACCCGTACCTCGGCGGCACTCACCTGATGGACGTGAAGTTCGTCAAGCCGTTCTTCTACCACGGCGCGCTGTGGTGCTGGCTCGCGAACACCGGCCACTGGCCCGACGTGGGCGGCATCGTGCCGGGCGGCTTCTCGGCGAATGCGACCGAGGTGGAGCAGGAGGGACTGCGCCTGCCGCCGGTCAAGCTCTACAAGCGCGGGGCGCTCGACAAGGAGATCCTCTCGATCATCCTGTCCAACATCCGCATCGCGGACCAGCGCATCGGCGACATCAAGGCGCAGGCCGCCGCGCTGGCGATCGGCGAGCGCCGGCTGACGGCGCTCCTCGATCGCTACGGTGCGGACACGTTCGATCGGGCGATCGTGGAGCTGAAGGCGCGTGCCGCACAGCAGATGCGCGCGAAGATCGCGGCGATCCCCGACGGCGCATACGAAGGCGAGGCGTTCGTCGACTCCGACGGCGTCGTGGACGAGCCGCTGCGCGTCGCAATGAAGGTCACGAAGCGCGGGGAGACGCTCACATTCGACATGTCTGGCTCGTCGCCGCCGTGCCGCGGTCCGATGAACAGCGTGATCGCGACCACGAAGTCGTCGGTCTATCTCGCGATCAAGCACGTCTTCCCGGACGTGCCCATCAACTCGGGGACGTTCGAGCCGCTCGAGATCCTGGATCCGGAAGGCACCTTTCTCTACGCGCGCTACCCTCGGCCGGTGTCCGGCTGCGCGGCGGAGGTGAGCCAGCGCATCGCCGAGGCGGTATTCGGCGCGCTGGTGAAGGCGATCCCCGATCAGCTGTTCGCGGCCCCGGCGGGCACGTCGGGGAACCTGTCGGTCGGCGGCCACGACCCGGCGCGCAAGCGCTCGTACGTGATGTACCTGATCTCGGGCGGCGGCTACGGCGGCTCCGCGCACGGCGACGGCATCTCGAACGGCTGCTCGACCATCGGCATCTCGAAGACCACTCCGATCGAGGTCATGGAGCAGTACTACCCGGTGCTCTTCGAGGAGTATTCGCTGCATGAAGGCTCCGGCGGGCCGGGCGAGCACCGCGGCGGGTTCGGCGTCAACTACAAGTTCCGGCTCCGGCGCGGCGAGGCGCGTGCCTCGATGGTGATGGATCATGGCCGCTACGGACCGCAGGGCGCCCGCGGCGGGAGGGACGGCGGGGTCAACAAGGTTCGCGTGGTCCGCCAGTCGGGGGCTTACGAGCCGCTCCACCTGTCGAAGGACCAGGACATCCACCTCGACGCCGGCGACGTGATCGAGGTGTCCACGCCGGGCGGCGGGGGATTCGGGAATCCGTTCCGGCGCGCGCCGGACGAGGTTGCACGCGACGTCGCGAAGGGGTACTACACCCGCGAGCAGGCGCGGAACTGGTTCGGCGTCGCGTTGTCGCAGCACGGGAGCGTCGACGCCGCGGCGACCGCGCTCCTGCGCGCGGGCGGCGCTTGACCTTGCGAGGCGTCCGGCAGGCGGGGCTTGCCTTGCGCGGCGGTTTAGCCTAACGTCGCGCCCGCGCCGGGGCCGAAACGGCCCCCGTCACCGGGTGGCGACACCTGACCCCGGTCTCGAGACACTTCCAGACGTCCCAATGCGCCAGCACCGAGGAAACCGATGATCAAGGTCGACAACCTGACCCGCACGTTCGGGCCGAAGACCGCGGTCGACAAGGTCTCGTTCCAGGTCGAGCGCGGCGAGGTGCTCGGCTTCCTCGGCCCGAACGGCGCCGGTAAGTCCACCACGATGCGGATGATCACCGGCTACATCCCGCCGACGTCCGGGCGCGTCGAGGTCTGCGGTTTCGACGTGGCGGAGAAGCCGATCGAGGCGCGCCGCCGCATCGGCTACCTGCCGGAGTCGGCGCCGTCGTACCATGACATGAGCGTCGCGTCGTTCCTCGGCTTCGCCGCCGAGATGCGCGGCTTCCGCGGCGACGAGAAGAAGCGCGCCGTCGGCAAGGCGGTCGAGACCTGCTTCCTCGAGTCGGTCCTCCACCAAAGCATCGACACGCTGTCGAAGGGCTTCCGCCACCGCACCTGCCTCGCGCAGGCGTTGATCCACGACCCGGAGGTGCTCATCCTGGACGAGCCGACCGATGGCCTCGACCCGAACCAGAAGCACGAGGTCCGGTCGCTGATCAAGCGGATGGGGGCGAACAAGGCGATCATCTTCTCGACCCACATCCTCGAGGAGGTGGAGGCGGCGTGCAGCCGCGCCATCATCATCGATCGCGGTGCCATTGTCGCGAACGGCACGCCGGACGAGCTTAAGGCGCGTTCCGACCGCGCCGGCGCGGTGCTGATGACCCTGCGCGGTCCGCAGGCCGACGCCGTGCAGCAGGCGTTCTCTCGGCTGCCGGGCGTTGCCCGGGCGGAAATCGTGCTGGCCGACGGCGCCAAGGTCGCGGTCCGGGCGTATCCCGACGGGTCGCCGCTCGACTCGGCCTTCGCGGCGCATATTGCGCAGCAGGTCATGGGCCGGTGGAGCTGGACGATCGAGGAGCTGCACACCGAGGAAGGACGCCTCGACGACGTGTTCCGCGCGATCACGCGGTCGGACACGGCGCGCGACGCAGCCAGAACCGCGGAGGCGGCCGCCGCATGAGCGCCTGGACCAACATCCGTACGGTGGTGAAGCGCGAGCTCGCGGCGTACTTCGACTCGCCGGTGGCGTACGTGTTCATCGTCATCTACCTCCTGCTCGCGGGGTTCTTCACCTTCACGTTCGGCGCGTTCTTCGACCGCGGCGAGGCCTCGCTCGGCGCGTTCTTCATGTGGATGCCGTGGCTGTTCCTCTTTCTCGTCCCGGCGGTCGGCATGCGGCTGTGGTCCGAGGAGCGCCGCAGCGGCACGATGGAGCTGCTGCTCACGTTCCCGATCACGACCTGGCAGGCGATCGTCGGCAAGTTCCTGGCGTCGTGGCTGTTTCTCGGCATCGCGCTCGCACTCACCTTCCCGGTGTGGCTGACCGTCAACATCCTAGGCGACCCGGACAACGGCGTGATCGTCGCCGGTTACGTCGGCAGCCTGCTCCTGGCGGGCACGTACCTCGCCATCAGCTCGGCAACCTCCGCGATGACGCGCAACCAGGTCGTCAGCTTCATCCTGTCGGTGGTGATCTGTCTGCTGCTCGTGCTCGTCGGGTTCCCGCCAGTCACGGATCTCCTGGCGCGATGGGCGGCGCCGTGGTTCGTGGAAGGCGTGGCGGCATTCAGTGTGCTCACCCACTTCGATGGGTTCCAGAAGGGCGTGCTCGACTCGCGGGACGTCGTGTTCTTCGCGTCGGTGATCGGGTTTGCGCTGTTCGTGACGGGCGTCGTCCTGCGCGCCCAGCGCGCGGGCTAGGCTGAACCATGAAGAAAAACACTGAGCGCTGGGTGTACTCCATCGGGGGCGTGGTCGCGGTCTTTGCCGGCCTCGTCGCGTTGAACTTCATCCTCGGCGCGGCGCCCGCGCGCGTCGATCTCACCGCGGGCGGGCTGTACACGCTCTCCGAAGGGACGAAGAAGGTCCTGGGGAAGCTCGAAGGGCCGGTCCGGGTGCGCTTCTATTTCAGTTCGGGCGACGAGAACGTCCCGGTCGCGACGCGCGTCTTCGCCGCCCGCGTGGAAGACCTGCTGCGCGAGTTCCGCGCCGCGTCGAACGGCAAGGTCCTGATCGAGAAGCTCAACCCGCAGCCCGATTCCGACGCGGAGGACTCGGCCAACGTCGACGGGGTCGAAGCCCAGGTCGCGCCTTCGAACGAGAAGTTCTACCTCGGGCTCGCCGTCAGCCAGGCCGACCAGAAGATCGCCATTCCGGCGCTCGCGCCCGATCGCGAGCGGCTGCTCGAGTACGACCTGGTGCGCGCCATCGGGCGGGTCACCAAGACCGACAAGCCGGTCGTCGGCGTGATGAGCGGGTTGCCGGTGTTCGGAATGCCGATGAACCCGATGATGGGGATGCAGGGCTCCGAACCGCAGCTCTTCGTCCAGGAGCTGCAGCGCGATTTCGACGTGAAGCGCGTCGGCACGGACGTCGAGAAGATCGACGACGAGATCAGGACGCTGGTCGTCATCCACCCGAAGCACGTCACCGAGCAGCCGCAGTTTGCACTCGACCAGTTCGTGCTGCGCGGCGGGAAGCTGGTGGTGTTCCTGGACCCCTACGCGTACTTCGACCAGCAGCCCGGCCCGCTGGCGGCAATGGGCCCGAGCTCGTCGAACCTGGAGAAGCTGCTCAAGGGCTGGGGGCTCCAGTTCTCGGCCGACAAGGTCGTGCTCGACATGAAGTACCGGGCCGGGTCCGGGCCGCGCGCCGTGCCGGCGGTGATCCAGCTCGACGGCGACGCGCTGAACCCGGACGACGTCACGACGAGCTCGCTCGGGACGGTGCTGATGGCGTTCGCCGGCGCGTATACCGGTACGCCGGTCGAGGGGCTGACGCAGACGGTGCTGATGCGCACCTCGCCGCTCGCGAACCTCGTGGACAACGCGGACGCGATGAAGCGGGGCGAGGAGGCGGAGCGCGGGTTCAAGTCGGAGGGCAAGGAGTTTCCGCTCGCGGTGCGCCTGTCGGGCAAGTTCAAGACCGCGTTCCCCGACGGCCGCCCGGCGCGCAAGGACGACGGTAAGGGCAAGCCACCCGCGGAGGCGCCGGACGCCGGTCCGGTGTTGAAGGAGTCCAAGGAGGAGAATAGCGTCGTCCTGATCGGCGACACCGACCTAATGAACGACGGCGCCGCAGTGCAGATCCGCGAGATCTTCGGTCAGCGGGTGGCGATCCCGATCAACGGCAACCTGGCGCTGGTCCAGGCGCTGGTCGAGCAGCTCGCCGGCGAACCGGATCTGATCGGCCTGCGGGGTCGCGCCACGGCGGCACGTCCGTTCACCGTGGTGAAGCAGATGGAGGCCGAGGCCGCGCAGGCCTACCTCGGCAAGATCAACAGCCTCGAGCAGAGCCTCGACGAGACGCGCAAGAAGCTCGAGTCGTTGCAGAAGACGAAAGGCCCGGCAGCTACCGGGGCGATCCTCACACCTGAGCAGCAGGCCGAAGTCGACAACTTCCGCAAGCGTGCCGCTGAGACGCGGCGCGAGCTGAAGGAGGTGCGGCGCGAGCTGCGCTCGGAGACCGAGGCGCTGGAGTTCTGGACCAAGGTCGTCAACATCGGGGCGATGCCGCTCCTCGTCGCGATCGCAGGGCTCGCGATCGCGTTGGTGCGCCGGCGGCGCCGCGCCGCCCACTAGAGGCGGCCGGACGATGACTCGCAATCAATTCATCCTGGTGCTCGTCGCGCTTGCGGTGCTCGCCGCAGGCGTGTGGGGCGTGCTGAAGTGGCAGCCTACCGGGTACGAGGTCGCCGACAGCCGCGTCGGGCAGAAGCTGCTCGCGGGGTTCAGGGTCGACGACGTCGCGCAGATCGAGATCGTGGAGCCGGCCGCGACGGTCACGCTGGTCCGGACCGACCGCGGCTGGACGGTGAAGGAGCGCGGCGGCTATCCGGCCGACCTCGGCGCGATCCGCGATCTGCTCCTCAAGCTCGAGGCACTGAAGGTGATCCAGGCCGAGAGCATCACCGAAGCGCTCCGGCCTCGAATGCAGCTCGCCGCGCCCGGGGGCGGCGCGAAACCGGAGGAGGTCGGCACCGGGCTCGAGCTGAAGGGCCGCGACGGGAAATCGCTCGCGGCGCTCGTGCTCGGAAAGAAGGCGACGAAGCAGGCGAACATGCCCGGGCTCGGCGGGGAAAGCATTCCGTCCGGGCGCTATGTGCTCGTCGCCTCCGATCCGGAGCGGATGAACGTCGTTGCGGAGCCTTTCGCGGCCGTCGCGGCAAAGCCGCGGCAGTGGCTCGCGCGCGACTACCTGAAGGTCGAACGGTTGAGGTCGCTCACCGTGCTTGGGCCCGACGGCAAGGAGCGCTGGAGCGTCGAGCGTCCCGACGAGGCCTCCGGCTGGAAGTTGTCGGGACCCGGGAAGCTGGACGGCGGCAAGGCGCAGGACGGCGCGAGCGCGCTGTACTCGATGCAGATCGCCGACGCCGCGGGGGGCGTGAGCGACACGGATACGGGCCTCGACCGGCCGACCATCGTGCGCGCGCAGACCTTCGACGGCTGGGCGTACGAGCTGCGGATCGGCAAGGCCGCGCCGGAGGACCGCTACTACGCGAAGGCGTCGGTCTCCGGAGCCGTGCCTGAGAAGCGCGAGGCGCGCGCAGGCGAGAAGCCCGAGGACAAGGACAAGGAAGACAAGGCCTTCGCCGAGCGCCAGGCGGCGATGAAGGAGAAGCTCGAGCGCGAGCGGTCGCTCGGCGCCTTCACCGTGCTGCTCCCGAAGGCGACGGTCGAGCCTTTGCTGCGCGAGCGCAGCGCGCTCCTGGTCGTCGAGGAGAAGGACGAGAAGAAGAGGAAGTAGTTCGCGCGCGGGCGCCAGGCGGCATAATTCGAAATTCGGAGGAACCCGCCATGGCCGAGCCCGTTGTCATCGACGCCGTCCGCACGCCTTTCGGCAAGCGCGGCGGCGCATTCCGCGAGAACCGACCCGACGCCCTGCTCGCACATGCCCTGCATGGGCTCGTCGCGCGCGCCGGCCTGCCTGCGGCCCGCATCGAGGACGTCATCTGCGGTACGGTCACGCAGGCGGGCGAGCAGGGTGCGAACGTCGGGCGCCTCGGCGTTCTGCTCGCGGGCTTTCCGGTGTCGGTGCCGGCGGTCTCGCTCAACCGCATGTGCGGGTCCAGCCAGCAGGCCGTGCATTTCGCCGCGCAGGCGGTTGCCGCTGGCGACGCGCGTTACGCGATTGGCTGCGGCGTGGAGAACATGACGCGCGTGCGCATGTTCTTCGACATCGATCCCGACGGCCGCCACGGTGGCTTCAACGGGCTCAACCCCGAGCTGTTCCGGCAGCACGAGATCATCCACCAAGGGGAGAGCGCGGAGCGCATCGCCGAGAAGTGGCATCTCACGCGCGCGACGCTGGACGAGTTCGCGACCGAGAGCCACCGCCGCGCCTGGCAGGCGCTCGCAGGCGGTCGGAACCGCGAGATCCTCCCGACCCCGGGCGTGGACGAGGCGGGCGCAAAGATCGACGTCACCCGCGACGAGGGGGTGCGCGAACGCATCGATCCGGCCAAGATGGCGACGCTCAAGACCGTCTTCCGTGAGAACGGCGTGATCACCGCCGCGAACTCGAGCCAGATCTCCGACGGCGCTTCCGCCGTGCTCGTCGCCGACCGCGACGCCGCGAAGGCGGACGGCCTGAAACCTCGCGCGCGCTTCCTGGCGCGGGTCGTGGTGGGCTCGGACCCGACGATGCAGCTCGACGGCGTGATTCCCGCGACGCGGCTCGCGCTCGAGCGCGCGAAGCTCGCGGTGAAGGACGTCGACTGGTTCGAGGTGAACGAGGCCTTCGCATGCGTGCCGCTCGCGTGGGCGCACGAGTTTGGGGCGGCGCCGGAGAAGCTCAACCCGTGGGGCGGGGCGATCGCGCACGGTCACCCGCTCGGCGCGACTGGCGGCGGGCTGATGGCCAAGATGCTGGCCGGGCTCGAAGCTACCGGCGGCACGGTCGGCCTGCAGACGATGTGCATCGGCCATGGCATGGCGACCGCGACGATCATCGAACGGATCTGAGTCAACGCAAACGAAGGGAATCGAAATGGATCTTGCAAAGAGCACATTCATCGTTACCGGCGGGGCATCGGGCCTCGGCGCGGGAACGGTCCGTATCCTCGCTGCGGGCGGTGCGAACGTCGTGATTGCCGACCTGCAGGCGGACAAGGGCGAGGCGCTCGCGAAGGAGCTCGGCGCGAAGGCGCGGTTCGTGAAATGCGACGTGACGAGCGAGATCGACGGCAAGGTGGCGGTCGAGGCGGCGGTCAAGACTTTTGGCGGCCTGCAGGGCCTGGTCAACTGCGCCGGGATCGCGATCGGGGAGAAGACCATCGGCAAGGAAGGCCCGCACTCGCTCGCCTCGTTCACGCGGGTGATCACGATCAACCTGATCGGCACCTTCAATATGATCCGGCTCGCGGCCGACGCGATGGCGAAGGGGCAGCCCAATGCGGACGGCGAGCGCGGTGTGATCGTCAACACCGCTTCGGTCGCCGCGTTCGACGGGCAGATCGGACAGGTGGCCTATTCGGCGTCGAAGGGCGGGGTCGTCGGCATGACGCTGCCGATCGCTCGGGACCTCGCGCGGAGCGGCATCCGCGTTTGCACGATCGCGCCGGGAATCTTCCTCACGCCGATGCTCGAGGGCCTGCCGAAGGAGGTCCAGGACTCGCTCGGGCAGCAGGTGCCGTTCCCCTCGCGGCTCGGCAAGCCGTCCGAGTACGCCGCGCTCGCCAAGCACATCATCGAGAACCCGATGCTGAACGCCGAGGTGATCCGGATCGACGGCGCGATCCGCATGGCCCCGAAGTGACCTTGCGAAGCGGCGGGGTAGGCGCCGCCACGGGATAATCGTCGCGGCGGACGCCAAGGTCCAGGGAGGCGTACCTGGGTCCAGACCGGACTTTTCGAAAGGGCGTGAAATGTCGCAACCCGCAGCGCGCTCGGTCGCCGAGCTCGTCGTCGATTTCCTCGTGGCCCGCAAGGTGGACCGTGTGTTCGGCCTGCAGGGCGGCCACATCCAGCCGATCTGGGACCAGCTCGGGCAGCGCGGAGTGCGCATCGTCGACGTCCGGGACGAGGGCGCTGCTGTGCACATGGCACATGCCCACGCGGTGCTCACCGGGCAGCTCGGCGTCGCGCTCGTCACGGCGGGGCCGGGCGTCACCAACTGCGTGACCGCGATCGTGAATGCGCAGCTGGAGCGCGTTCCCGTCCTGCTCATCGGCGGCTGCGCACCACGGCCGCAGGACGACCTGGGTCCGCTGCAGGGCGTCGCACACACCGAGATCATGCAGCCGGTCACGCGGCTCTCCCGTACGCTGCGGGTCCCGGACAACGTCGTGCGCGACCTCGATAAGGCGGCGAGCGCAGCGCTCGGCGACGGCGGTCCGCCGGGCCCGGCGTTTGTCGAGATCCCCACCGATGTGCTGCGCGAGACCGTCCACCCGAGTCTCGTGCTCGACGAGCACCTGCGCCTCCGAGCGCAACGCCGGATTCCCCCCGACCCGTCCGACATTCGCCGCGCGGCTGAGCTCATCGGCGGCGCGAAGCGTCCGCTGGTCATGACCGGGCGAGGCGCGCTCGGCGCCGGCCGCGAGCTGACGCAGCTTCTCGACCGGACCGCCGCCGTGTATCTCGACACGCAGGAGAGCAGGGGACTGGTGCCCGCGGAGCATCGCTCGGTCGTCGGCGCGGTGCGCGCTCGCGCCATGCAGGAGGCGGACCTCGTGGTCATAGTGGGGCGCAAGCTCGATTACCAGATGGGGTACGGCTCGCCCGCGGTCCTTCCGAACGCGCGGTTCGTGCGCATCGCGGACTGCTGGGAGGAGCTGCGCGAGAACCGCCGCGGCGAGGTCGAGATCTTCGCGACCCCGGCCGTCGCCATCGCGGAGCTCGTGAACGCGGTCCCGCCGGACCCGAAGGGGGTCGATGCCGGATGGGCCGAAGCGCTGCGCCGCGAGCACCTGCAGCGTTCGTCGCGCTATGCCGACTCGCTTGGGACCGCGCCGGCCGGAAAGGACGGCCACATGCATCCCAACCGCATCTTCGCCGCGCTCCGGGAGGTGCTGGCGCCCGACGCCGTCACGATCGCGGACGGCGGCGACATCCTGAGCTTCGCGCGGATGGGGCTCAATGCCTCGACCTATCTCGACTCCGGGGCATTCGGCTGCCTGGGCGTCGGCGTGCCGTACGGCATCTCAGCTGCGCTCGCTTTCCCGGGCCGGCAGGTGGTCGTTATCACCGGCGACGGCGCGTTCGGTATCAACGCGATGGAGATCGACAGCGCGAAGCGTCACGGCGCGAAGGCCGTCTTCATCGTCGCCAATAACGCCGCATGGAACATCGAGCGCGTCGACCAGGAGATCAACTACGGCGGGCGCGTGGTCGGAACGACACTCCAGTACTCCGACTACGCGATGATGGCGCGCGCGTTCGGGTTGCATGCGGAGCGGGTCACCGATCCGGCGCGGCTGGGACCGGCGCTGCGCGAGGCCTTCGCGAAGGCGCCGGCGCTGATCGACGTCGTCATCACGCAGCATGCGCTGTCGTCCGACGCGGGCAAGGGGCTGGGGTGGGTGCCGGACTACCAGGCCCTCACCGCTTGGGACGACGCGGAGCAGCGACGTCGCGGCGAGAGGTAACACCGACGCGCCGTCGATCGTGAGTCTGCTCCTCAACCTGGGCGAGGTCGTCGCCGCGCACGCCGCGCTGACGCCCGACAAGATCGGGGCACGGGACCTCGCGCGCGCGATGACCTTCCGGCAGTGGAACGAGCGGTCGTGCCGGCTGGCGAATGGGTTGCTGGGCCTGGAGCTGCGCAAGGGCGACCGCGTCGCCGTCCTCGCGTACAACTGCGTCGAGTGGCTGGAGATCTATGCGGCGGTGGCCAAGGCGGGGCTCGTGGTCGTGCCGGTCAACTTTCGCCTTTTGGGCCCGGAGGTGCGGTACATCGCACAGGACGCGGGCGCGAAAGCGTTCATCGTGCAGGACGAGTTGCTGGATCGCGTAGAGCCTGTCCGGGCGGACCTCTCCATTCCCGCAACTCATTACGTGCACTTCGGCGGTCGACCCTGCCCGGCCGGCTATCGGGCCTACGAGGACCTGCTGGGGCGAGGTGCCGCGACGGAGCCTGCAGTACCGGTCTCGCCTGCGGACGCGTGGGCATTCATGTACACCTCCGGCACGACCGGCAATCCGAAGGGGGCGATCCGAAGCCACGAAGCCGCGGCCCTCATCGCGCTCGTGACGGCGCTCGACTTCGGGTTCGCCCGCGATGATGCCGGGCTCCTCGTGATGCCGATGTGCCACGCGAACTCGCTTTACTTCTACTCCGCGTTCGCGTACTGCGGCGCGAGCTGCGTGGTCTACGATCGCAAGAGCTACGATGCGGAGCATCTGCTCAAGACGCTGGCCGACCAGCACGTCACCTTCACGTCGCTCGTCCCCACGCACTACATCATGGCGCTCGGACTGTCCGAGGCAGTGAAAAGGCGCTACGACGCCGCCGGCGTGACCAAGCTCCTGATCTCCTCGGCGCCGGCGCGCCGCGAGACCAAACTTGCAATCATGGAGCACTTCCGCAACTCCCAGCTGTACGAGCTGTACGGCTCGACCGAAGCAGGATGGGTGACGCTGCTCCGCCCGGACGAGCAGCTCAGCAAGCTCGGTTCGATCGGCCGGGAGTTCACCGGAACCGGAAAGGTGCGCCTGCTCGACGAAGACGGGAATGACGTTCCCGAGGGAGACGTCGGCGAGCTGTATTCGCGAACGCCGTATGCCTTCAGCGGCTACTGGAACCTGCCCGAGAAGACGGCCGAGGCCTTCCGCGGCGCCTATTGCACGGTCGGCGACATGGCGCGCCGCGACGCGGACGGCTATTACTATATCGTCGACCGCAAGAAGAACATGATCATCAGCGGGGGCGAGAACGTGTATCCCTCGGAGGTCGAGAGCCTCCTCGGCACGCACCCCAACGTGAAGGACGTCGCGGTCATCGGGGTACCCCACGAGAAATGGGGCGAATCGGTGCACGCGGTAATCGTCCTGCACGACGGCGCGACGGCCACCGAGGCCGGGATCCTCGACTGGTGCAAGGACAAGATCGCGGGGTACAAGCGCCCGCGCTCGGTGGCGTTCATCCGGGAGGAGGAAATGCCGAGGACCGCGACCGGCAAGATCCTGCACCGGGTGCTGCGGAACCGATATGGGGGTTGATCAGCGGGCTCGCGGCGCGAACTCGCTCCGGTACCGCCTGCCTTTCTTGACGTAGCTCTCCGCGGACTGACGGAGCATCTCGAGCTCCTCGGACCGCAGCTCGCGGACGACTTTCCCCGGCTGACCGAGGATGAGCACACCGTCCGGGAAGGTCTTGCGCTCGGGGATTAGCGTTTTCGCGCCGACCAGGCAGTTCTTGCCGATCACGGCGTGGTTGAGAATCACCGCGCCGATCCCGATCAGGCTGCCGTCGCCGATCGTGCAGCCGTGCACCATCGCCATGTGCCCGACCGACACGTTCGAGCCGATCGTGACCGGAATTCCCGGATCGGGGTGCACCACGCAGCCGTCCTGCACGTTGGTGCGGTCACCGATGGTGACCAGGTCATTGTCGCCGCGCACGACAGCGTTGAACCAGAAGGTGCATTCGTTGCCCACGATGACCGAGCCGATGAGGGAGGCGTTCGGTGCGATGTAGACATCCGGACCGCGAATCTCGACCTTGCACTCGCCGAGGGAGTAGATCGGCATGCGTGTCTCCAGGAGTGATCGGCGCGATGTTAGCATCGTGCCCCGCACGCGAACGCAAGCATGAAGCCGAGCGAATCCGTCTTCGTCGACATCCGGGGCCTGCGCTACCACTGCCGGTCGTGGGGCGATGCTGCGCACCCCAAGCTCTTCCTGCTGCACGGCTGGATGGATGTGTCGGCGTCCTTCCAGTTCTTCGTCGACGCGCTCCAAGGCGACTGGCACTCGATCGCCCTCGACTGGCGCGGTTATGGCCTGACGCAATGGAGCGGGGCGGACAGCTACTGGTTCCCGGACTACATTGCGGACCTCGATGCGGTGCTCGCGCGCTTTTCGCCGCAGCAGCCCGTGAACCTCCTCGGGCACAGCATGGGCGGCAACGTCGCGAGCCTGTACTCGGGGGTGCGGCCGGAGCGCGTAGCGAAGCTCGTGAACCTCGAAGGGTTCGGATTGCGCGGAAACGCGCCCGATCAGGCGCCGGAACGCTATGGCAAATGGCTCGCAGAGCTCGGCGAGCCCCAGCGCTTTCGCGACTACGCGAGCATGCAGCATCTCGCCAAGCGGCTGCGGCAATCGAATCCGCGCCTCGCGCCGGACCGCGCCGCGTTTCTCGCGCACCACTGGGGCATTCCCACGCCGGAGGGGCGCGTCGGACTGCGCAGCGACCCGGCCCACAAGCGCGTGAATCCCGTGCTGTATCGAATCGAGGAGGCGGAGGCGTGCTGGCGCAAGGTGAAGGCGCCGGTGCTCTGGGTGGAGGGGGCCGAGTCGGAGACCCTGAAGCATCTGCGCATCGACCTGTCCGCGTACGA
Source organism: Burkholderiales bacterium (assembly GCA_035456405.1). Classification (GTDB taxonomy): domain Bacteria; phylum Pseudomonadota; class Gammaproteobacteria; order Burkholderiales; family SG8-39; genus JAGVSZ01. The sequence continues at coordinate 93,956 of DATIDG010000084.1, forward strand.
GGCGCGCAAGCGCTGCTTCGCGGCGCTCACCGCGCACACGCTCGCGGACGCAGGTCACATGGTGCATCACGATCAGCCCGAGGCGCTCGCCCGAATCGTGGAGGACTTCCTGCTGCGCTGATCGGGAAGGAAGTGGCGCGAGAGGCGAGTGCTAGAATTGCCGCATGCTCGCTCCGGTCGCGAACAATTTCGATCTGCACTGCCATTCCAGCGCATCGGACGGCGTCCTGACCCCTGCCGCGGTCGTGCGGCGCGCCGCGGCGAACGGCGTTAGCGTCCTTGCGCTCACCGATCACGACGATCTGACCGGCCTTGCCGAAGCGGAGGCAACCGCACAGCAGTGCGGCATTCGCCTCGTTCCGGGTGTCGAGATCTCGATCACCTGGGGCGGCATCACCGTCCACATCGTCGGCCTCGGCATCGATCCCGCAAGCGACGCGCTTGCGCGCGGCCTTGAGCACGTGCGTGCGAGCCGCGCGCGGCGCGCCGAACGGATCGCGGCGGAGTTCGACGCGCTCGGCATCCCGGGCACCCTCGAGGGCGCGTACTCATATGCCGGTAACCCGAACCTGGTTGGCCGGGCCCACTTTGCGCGCTTCCTCGTGGGACAGGGCGTCGCGCGCGATGTGAAGTCGGTGTTCCACCGGTATCTCGTCGCCGGAAAGCCCGCCTACGTCCCGCACGAGTGGGCCGCGCTTGCCGATGCGGTGACTTGGATTCGGGCGAGCGGCGGTCGCGCGGTCGTGGCGCACCCGGGGCGCTACAGGCTTACCCGCGAGGAGTTGCGCAGGTTTCTCGCCGAATTCGTGGCCGCCGGCGGCGAGTCGATCGAGGTCGTGACCGGCAGCCACACCCGCGCGCAGTATCACGAGTTCGCGCAACTCGCGCGCGAGTTCGGTTTCCTCGCCTCGCGCGGTTCGGACTTCCATGGGCCGGACGAGAGCGGGATCGACCTCGGGCAGCTGCCGCTTCTGCCGGCGGACCTGAAGCCGGTGTGGTACGACTGGGCGTAGCAGGACGATGAAGAACACGTGCAGAACACCTAGGGGAGGTGTCCTGCATGAGCCCGATTGGCCCAGTACTTCCTAATCCATCCGACCCACCCGCAGCCCCGGTTGCTGACGCGCGCGGCGGAAATCGTGCGCGGCGGGGGTGTCATCGCGTACCCGACCGATTCCTGCTACGCGCTTGGCTGCCACGTCGGCGACAAGGGGGCAATGGAGCGGCTGCGGCGGATCCGGCGCGTCGACGAGCGCCATCACTTCACGCTGATGTGCCGCGATCTGTCGGAGCTCGGCACGTACGCGCGCGTCGACAACGCGCAGTACCGCCTGCTCAGGGCCCTGACGCCGGGCAGCTACACGTTCATCCTCGTGGCCACAAAGGACCTGCCGCGCCGGATTCTCCACCCGCGCCGCAAGACGATCGGGCTGCGCGTTCCGGACCACGCGGTCGCGCTGGCGCTCCTCGCGGAGCTCGGTGAGCCGCTGCTCTCGACCACGCTGATGCTCCCTGGCGACGACGCGCCGCTCGGGGACGCCGGCGAGATCCGCACGCGTCTCGAGCGGGAGGTGGATCTCGTGCTCGACGGCGGTCCGTGCGGAACCGAGCCAACCACCGTGGTGGACCTGACTGGCGCGGCGCCGGAGGTCGTGCGCGCAGGCAAGGGGCCGACCGCGCCTTTCGTGCGCTGAATGCGCGCGCTCTCCGCGAAGCGCGGAGAGCGACTCTGCTAGAATCTAAAGCTTCCCCGCCATCCCAGCCGATGAATATCGAAAGCCTCGTCTCGACCATCGCGATCTACGCCCTGCCGGTCGTCTTCGCGATCACGTTGCACGAGGCGGCGCACGGCTACGTGGCGAAGCACTTCGGCGACACGACAGCGTTCGTCCTGGGTCGCGTCAGCCTCAATCCGATGCGCCACATCGACCTCGTCGGGACCATCCTCGTCCCTCTCCTCATCCTCCTCGCGACGTCGTGGAGCGGCGGGCGCGGGATGCTGTTCGGATGGGCGAAGCCGGTGCCGGTCAACTACCACGCGCTGCGGCGCCCGCGCCAGCACATGATGTGGGTCGCGGCCGCCGGCCCCGGAGCGAATCTCGCGATGGCGCTCGGGTGGGCGCTCGTCGGCAAGGTCGCGGTGATGATGCCCGAGAACTACTTCACCGTGCCGCTGTTCCTGATCAGCCGCGCCGGCGTCGAGGTAAACGTCGTGCTGATGCTGCTCAATCTGCTGCCGATCCTGCCCCTCGACGGCGGGCGGATCGTGGCGAGCCTGCTCCCGCCGCGCGTCTCCGACAGCTACGCGCGGCTCGAGCCGCTCGGCTTCCCGATTCTGCTCGCCCTGATGTTCACCAACCTGCTCGGCGTCGTGATGTATCCGATGGTCGCCGGCTCGATCCAGCTCATCGCGAACGCATTCCAGCTGCCGCTGCTGGGCACGCTCTGATCATGGTCCCGGAGCGCGTCGTTTCGGGCATGCGCCCCACCGGCAACCTGCACCTCGGGCACTTCCACGGGGCGCTCAAGAATTGGGTGCGCCTTCAGAGCGAGTACCCGTGCTTCTTCTTCGTCGCCGACTGGCACGCGCTCACCACCCATTACGACACTCCGGAAGTGATCGAGGAGAACGTCTGGGAGATGGTGATCGACTGGCTCGCGGCCGGCATCGATCCGGCGCAGGCGACGCTCTTCATCCAGTCGCGCATCCCCGAGCACGCCGAGCTGCATGCGCTGCTCTCGATGATCACGCCGCTCGGCTGGCTCGAGCGCGTGCCGACGTACAAGGACCAGCAGGAGAAGCTCGTCGACAAGGACCTCTCCACCTACGGGTTCCTCGGCTACCCGCTGCTGCAGAGCGCCGACGTGCTGATCTACCGCGCGAAGTACGTGCCGGTCGGCGAGGACCAGGTACCGCACGTCGAGTTCATGCGCGAGATCGCGCGGCGCTTCAACCACGTCTACGGCCGCGAGCCCGGGTTCGAGGAGAAGGCGCAGGCCGCGGTCAAGAAGCTCGGGAGTCGCAAGGCGCGGCTCTACCGCGAGTTGCGCACGAAGTTCCAGGAACAGGGCGACCAGGCGGCCCTCGAGTCGGCGCGTGCGCTGCTCGAGGAAGCGCAGAACCTGTCCGTTGCTGATCGCGAGCGGCTGTTCGGCTATCTCGAAGGCGGCGGGCGCATGATCCTCGTCGAGCCCGATGTCCTGCTGACCGAGGCCTCGAAGCTTCCCGGCCTCGACGGTGCGAAGATGTCGAAGTCCTATGGCAACACGATCGGGCTGCGGGAGGACGCCGAGAGCGTGACGCGCAAGATCCGCACGATGCCGACCGATCCGGCGCGCGTAAAGCGGACCGATCCCGGCGACCCGGAGAAATGCCCGGTCTGGCAGTTCCACCTCGTGTACTCGGACGAGAAGACCTGCGAGTGGGTCCAGAAGGGCTGCCGCAGCGCCGGCATCGGCTGCCTCGAGTGCAAGCAGCCGGTGATCGACAAGGTACTCGCCGAGCAGGGCCCGATGCGCGAGCGCGCGCAGAAGTACCTGGACGACCCGACTCTGGTGCGCAGCATCGTCGCGGACGGCTGCGACAAGGCTCGCGAGCTGGCGCGCGAGACCATGCGCGAGGTGCGCGAGGCGATGGGACTAAACTACGCGTAGGTCCGGGTCCTTCGAATGCCTCTAGAGCTCATCCACTCCAGCGACGCACCGCAGCCGGTGGCCCGGGTGCGCGGGCAGCCGCTGACGGAGCTGCCGCCGGATCTCTACATCCCACCCGACGCGCTCGAGGTGTTCCTCGACACGTTCGAGGGGCCGCTCGACCTGCTGCTCTACCTGATCCGCAAGGCGAACGTCGACATCCTCGACATCCCGATGGCGCGGCTCACGTATCAGTACCTCGAGTACGTCGAGGCAATGCGGCGCAATAACCTCGAACTGGCGGCCGAGTACCTGGTGATGGCGGCGATGCTGATGGAGATCAAGTCGCGTCTGCTGCGGCCGCGGCCCCCGCACGCGGCCGAGGAGGGGCTCGACCCGCGCGCCGAGTTGGTGCGTCGGCTGCTCGAGTACGAACGCATGAAGGCGGCCGGCCAGAAGCTCGACGCCCTGCCGCAGTGCGACCGCGACTTCACGGCCGTGGAGGTGTGGATCGAGCAGTCGATCGTGAAGCGCCTGCCGCAGGTGCACGTCCACGACCTCGAGAACGCGTGGCGAATGCTGCTCGCCCGGGCCAGGCTGAGCCGCCACCACAAGGTGACGCGCGACGAGCTGTCGGTGCGGGAGCATATGACGCTCATCCTGCGGAAGCTGACCGGGGCGGGCTTTTGCGAGTTCGCGAGTTTGTTCGAGCCGTGGCGCGGCGTCGCGGTGCTGGTCGTGAACTTCCTCGCGCTGCTCGAGCTCGCGCGCGAGGGCCTGATCGAGGTGACGCAGGCCGAGGCCTACGCGCCGATCTACGTGCGGCTCGCGGGGGAGAGCGGAGACGCGAACACCGCCGCGCCGCACGTCGCACCCTGACGGACAGATGACCGCAACATGCTGAGCCCTACCGATGCCAAGACCGTGCTCGAGACGGCGCTCCTCTCGAGCCAGGAACCGCTCTCAATCGCCGATCTGCGCAAGCTCTTCGACCAGGAGATCGGAGCGGACACGCTGCGCCGGCTGCTCGACGAGCTGCGCGAGGACTGGCGCGACCGCGGCATCGAGCTGGTTAACCTCGCGAGCGGGTGGCGCTTCCAGACTCGCCCGGAGTTCCAGACCTACCTCGACCGGATCAGTCCGGAGAAGGCGCCGCGGTACTCGCGTGCGGTGCTCGAGACGCTCGCGATCGTCGCATACCGGCAGCCGGTGACCCGCGGGGACATCGAGGACGTGCGCGGCGTGACCGTCTCCCCCGGCGTGATCCGGACACTCGAGGCGCGCGGCTGGATCGACGTGGTGGGGCACCGCGATGCGCCGGGCAGGCCGGCGCTCTACGCAACCACCCGGAAATTCCTCGACGACCTCGGCCTGCGCTCGCTGCAGGAGCTGCCGCCCCTTGAAGAAATCAGCAAGAGCCTCGAGCTTGCCACGACCGGCGAAGCCCCGGCGTCCGCCGCGACCGACTACCCGGTCGACGAGCAGGCCGGGACTCCGCCCGTCGCCTCCGCCGCCTGAGCGGCGCATAGCCGCGCCGCCGACGCCGACCGAAAAGCTCCAGAAGGTCCTCGCGCGCTCCGGCCTCGGCTCGCGCCGCGACATGGAGATGTGGATCGGCGCGGGCCGCGTCACGGTAAACGACGCGCCCGCGACGCTCGGCCAACGGGTCTCGTCCGCCGACCGGGTCAAGGTCGACGGCCGGCTCCTCGCCCCGCGCTGGGAAACGCGGGTGCCGCGAGTCCTCATCTACCACAAGCCCGCCGGCGAGATCGTCTCCGCCGACGATCCCCAGGGTCGGCCGACGGTGTTCGACCGGCTGCCCCACGTGCGCGGCGGGCGCTGGATCGCGGTGGGCCGACTCGACTACAACACGAGCGGGCTCCTCGTCCTCACGACATCGGGCGACCTGGCCGCGCGTCTCATGCATCCCCGCTACCAAATCGAGCGCGAGTACGCGGTGCGGGTCGACGGTCAGCTCTCCGGCGAAGAGACGGCTCGTCTCACCCAGGGCGTCCTCCTCGAGGATGGGCCGGCGCGCTTCGAGTCGCTCTCCGACGAGGGCGGAGAGGGGCGCAATCGCTGGTATCGCGTCGTCCTGCGGGAGGGGCGCAACCGCGAGGTCCGCAGGATCTTCGAGGCGCTCGGCCGGCGGGTCACGCGCCTGATGCGGGTGCGCTTCGGGCCGATCGCGCTGCCCCCCGGGATGCGGCGCGGCCAGCACCGGGAGCTCGACGCGGCGGAGATCGGCCGCATCCAGGACGCGCTGGGCATGGCACCAGGCGAGGCCGGGCGGCCGATGAGCCCGGAGAGTCCCCGACGGGGGCCGCGCCGGGCACAGCAATCCTACCGCTGGGGCCCCAGGCGGGGCTGACCTCGCGCCAAGGGTGGATCGTCGCGGCTATCCCGTTGTCCGGGAGGGCCTTCTTTGCTACACTCCCACTGTTTTACGGGGATGGGCTGCGAGCCCATTTTTTGTTTGTGGCGCAAGGAACGAGCATTCAGCAACTCATTGAATCGACGGCGATCGGGCTTGGCTACGAGCTGGTCGACGTCGAGCGCGGGCCGCGCGGGCGGCTGCTTCGCATTTTCATCGACCGGCCGGTAGACGAGGCGGGTGGAGTGGGGCGCATCACGCTCGACGATTGCCAGCGAATGACCCGCCAGCTGCAGCGCGTGCTGGAGGTGGAAGGCATCGACTACGAGCGGCTGGAGGTTTCCTCGCCGGGGCTCGATCGCGTGCTGAAGAAGCCGACCGACTTCCGCCGCTTCAGCGGTGCGACGGCCGAGGTGCGGATGCGCGTACCGATCGACGGTCGCAGGCGCTTCGTCGGCACGGTGCGCGGCGCGAGCGACTCCGGGGTCGAGCTCGAGGTCGACGGCGCTGTGTTGCCGCTTGCCTTTGTGAACATGGAGAAAGCCCGGCTGGTGCCGGAGTTGATGAAGGGCCCGGCGGGATCGCCGGGCGGGAAGACCAAGGGGGCGCGCGGGGAAGTGTCCCCAGTGCCGTCAAGTCGCCCTGAGAGGATCGAACGTAATGAGCCGTGAACTGCTGTTGCTGGTGGATGCGCTGGCGCGCGAGAAGAACGTCAACAAGGACGTGGTCTTCGGCGCGCTGGAGCAGGCGATCGGCTCCGCGACCAAGAAGCGCTTCACCGAGGACGTCGAGGTGCGGGTCGCGATCGACCGCAACACCGGCGAGTACGAATCGTTCCGGCGCTGGCAGGTCGTGCCCGACGACGCGGTCGAGTTCCCTGCGCACCAGATTCCGCTGTCGAAGGCGAAGGAGGAGTACGGCGACGTCGCCGTCGAGGACTACATCGAGGAGCCGCTCGAAACGATCGAGTTCGGCCGCATCGGCGCACAGACGGCCAAGCAGGTGATCCTGCAGAAGATCCGCGACGCCGAGCGCGAGCAGCTGCTGCAGGACTTCCTCGGCCGCGGCGACAAGCTCGCCACCGGCGCGATCAAGCGCATGGAGCGCGGCAACGCCATCATCGAGGTCGGTCGCGTCGAAGCGGTCCTGCCGCGCGACCAGATGATCCCGAAGGAGAACCTGCGCGTCGGCGACCGGGTGCGCGCCTACGTCCTGCGCATCGATCGCAGCCTACGCGGTCCGCAGCTGGTCCTCTCGCGCACCGCGCCCGAGTTCATCATCGAGCTGTTCCGCCTCGAGGTTCCGGAGATCGAGCAGGGCCTGCTCGAGATCAAGTCCGCGGCGCGCGACCCGGGCGTGCGCGCGAAGATCGCGGTGTTCACCAGCGATCGCCGCATCGATCCGATCGGCACCTGCGTCGGCATGCGCGGCTCGCGCGTCCAAGCGGTGACGCAGGAGCTGGCCGGCGAGCGCGTCGACATCGTGCTCTGGTCGGAGGATCCGGCGAAGTTCGTGATCGGGGCGCTGGCGCCCGCAGAAGTGTCCGGGATCGTCGTGGATGAGGAGAAGCACAGCATGGACGTCGTGGTCGACGAGGAGAACCTCGCGATCGCGATTGGCCGCAGCGGCCAGAACGTGCGCCTCGCCTCGGAGCTCACCGGCTGGCAGATCAACCTGATGAGCCAGGAGGAGTCGCAGCGCAAGTCGGACGAGGAGTCGGCGTCGGTGCGTGCGCTGTTCGTGGAGAAGCTGGACGTCGACGAGGACCTCGCCAACCTGCTCATCCAGGAGGGCTTCTCGACTCTCGAGGAGGTGGCTTACGTCCCGATCAACGAGATGCTGGAGATCGAGGGTCTGGACGAGGCGACGGTGAACGAGCTGCGCAGCCGCGCGAAGGACGCGCTGCTCGTCGAGGAGATTAAGAGCGAGGAATCGATCGAGGGCGTCGAGCAGGATCTGCTGGCGCTCGAAGGCATGGACACGAGGCTCGCGGCGAAGCTGGCGGCCGGCGGAGTGAAGACGCGCGACGATCTCGCCGACCTTGCGGTCGACGAACTGGTCGAGCTCGGCGGCGTTGACGAGACGCGCGCGAGGGAGTTGATCATGAAGGCCCGCGCCCACTGGTTCGAAGGCGGGGAGTGAGGTAGCCGATGGCGATGACGAGCGTTGCACAGTTCGCCGGCGAGCTGAAAGTCAAGCCGGCGGTGCTGCTCGAGCAGCTGAAGGCGGCCGGGGTCGAGAAGCGACTGGCCGACGACACGCTCACCGAGCAGGACAAGACCAAGCTTCTCGAGTACCTGCGCAAGGCGCACGGCGCGACCGACGCGAAGACCAAGATCACGCTCACCCGCAAGCAGACGAGCGAGATCAAAAAGGCGGACGCATCCGGCAAGTCCCGCACCATCCAGGTCGAGGTGCGCAAGAAGCGCGTGTTCGTGAAGCGTGAGGCGGGCGAGGCGGCGCCGGCGCCGGAGGTGTCCGCTGCGCCCGCGCTGGCGCCTGTAGTGCCGGCGGTCGACGCCCGAGAAGCGGAGCTCCGCGAACAGGAGCAGCGGCGCGACGCCGAGCTGGCCGCGCGCCAAGCGGCGGAGATCGCCGAGAAGCAGGAACACGAGCGGCGAATGGCCGAGGTTCGCGAGGCTGAGCAGCGCGCCGCAGAGGAGGCTGCTAAAGCCGCGGCGCAACCGGTTGCGCCGGCCGATACGACGCTCCACAAGGTTAAGACCGCCGAGGGCGCCGAGAAGAAGGCGAAGAAGCCGCAGGTCACCGTCTGGAAGGACGAGGCAGCCAAGAAGCGCACGATCAAGACGCGCGGCGACGTCGCCGGTGCGAGCGGGTGGCACCAGCCAAAGGTGGGCCGGCACCGGCACGCCGAGGAAGCACCGAAGACATTCGCGCCGCCGGCCGAACCGACGATCCGCGACATCCACGTGCCGGAAACCATCACCGTCGGGGACCTGGCGCACAAGATGTCGGTCAAGGCGGCCGAAGTCATCAAGTCTCTGATGAAGCTCGGGCAGATGGTGACGATCAACCAGGTGCTCGACCAGGAGACGGCGATGATCGTCGTCGAGGAGCTCGGGCACAAGGCGATCGCCGCGAAGATCGACGATCCGGAGGCCTATCTCGTGGACGAGGCGGCGCATCACGCGGCCGAGCTGAAGCCGCGCGCGCCGGTCGTCACCGTCATGGGTCACGTCGACCATGGAAAGACGTCGCTGCTCGACTACATCCGCCGCACCAAGGTCGCGGCCGGCGAGGCAGGTGGCATCACCCAGCACATCGGCGCATACCACGTGACGACACCGCGTGGCGTCATCACCTTCCTGGACACCCCCGGCCACGAGGCGTTCACCTCCATGCGCGCGCGCGGAGCGAAGGTCACCGATCTCGTGATCCTGGTCGTAGCGGCCGACGACGGCGTGATGCCGCAGACGATCGAGGCGATCCATCACGCGAAGGCGGCGAACGTTCCGCTCGTGGTCGCGCTCAACAAGATCGACAAATCCGAGGCAAACCCGGAGCGCGTGAAGCAGGAGCTGGTCGCGCAGGGCGTCGTTCCGGAAGAATACGGCGGCGAGTCGCCGTTCGTGCCGGTTTCGGCGCGCACTGGTCAGGGCGTGGATGACCTGCTCGAGAACGTCCTGCTGCAGGCCGAAGTGCTCGAGCTCAAGGCGCCAGTGGACGCGCCCGCGAAAGGTGCGGTCGTCGAGGCGCGTCTGGACAAGGGCAAGGGCCCGGTCGCAACGGTGCTGGTCCAGTCGGGGACGCTCAAGCGCGGCGATGTGCTCCTTGCCGGAGCGGTGTTCGGCCGCGTGCGCGCGATGCTGGACGAGTCCGGGCAGCCGGTGACCGAGGCAGGCCCCTCGATTCCGGTGGAGCTGCAGGGCCTCTCCGACGTCCCGAACGCCGGCGACGAGATGGTCGTCCTCGGCGACGAGCGCAAGGCGCGCGAGATCGCGCTGTTCCGCCAGGGTAAGTTCCGCGACGTGAAGCTCGCGAGGAAGCAGGCGGCCAAGCTCGAGAACATGTTCGAGCAGATGAAGGAGGACGAAGTTAAGGTCCTGCCGCTCGTAATCAAGGCCGACGTCCAAGGCTCGCAGGAGGCCCTCGTTCACGCGCTGTCGCGGCTGTCGCACGAAGAGGTGAAGGTCACCGTCGTGCATGCCGGTGTCGGGGCCATCACCGAATCGGACGTGAACCTCGCGCTCGCGTCCAAGGCGGTGATCATCGGGTTCAACACCCGCGCCGATGCTGCGGCGCGCAAGCTCGCCGAGTCCGCAGGCATCGACATCCGCTACTACAACATCATCTACGACGCGGTGGACGAGGTGAAGGCCGCGCTCGGCGGCATGCTCGCGCCCGAGAAGAAGGAGAACGTGCTCGGGCTGGTCGAGGTGCGACAAGTGTTCCGCATCTCGAAGGTCGGCACCGTGGCGGGTTGCTATGTCACCGAGGGCCTCGTGCGGCGCGCGGCGAGAGTCCGGGTGCTGCGCGATAACGTGGTGATCCACGACGGCGAGCTCGATTCGTTGAAGCGCTTCAAGGACGACGTGCGCGAAGTGAAGGCGGGATTCGAGTGCGGCCTGTCGGTGCGTAGCTTCAACGACATCAACGTCGGCGACCAGCTCGAGGTCTACGAAGTCCAGGAAGTCGCGCGGACGCTCTAGCGCGGTCTCACAGCCGTTCGGCCATGGCCAATGTCCAGCGGCTGCGCCGCGTCGCCGACCAGATCCAGCGCGAGCTGTCCGACATCCTGCGCACGGAGCTCAAGGACCCCCGCGTCGGGATGGTCACGCTCACCGGCGTCGAGGTCTCGCCCGATCTCGCGCACGCCAAGGTGTTCTTCACTTCGCTCGCCGACGCGGGGCAGCGCGGAGAGGCGCACGCAGGGCTCAGGCGGGCGAGCGGCTTTCTGCGCTCGATGCTGGGTGCGCGCCTGAAGGTCCACAACACGCCCGAGCTGCACTTCGTCTACGACGAATCGGTGGAGTCGGGCATCCGGCTGACGCATCTCATCGAGGAAGCAGTGGCGTCGGACGTCGCCCGCGCCAAGCCGCGCCGCCGCTCGTCCCGGACGCGTTGAGTCCGGAGCGCGCGCCGGTGGGAGCGCGAGCGCCGCGGATCGAGTGGCGCCGGGTCGACGGCGTGCTGCTGCTCGACAAGCCGCACGGGCTGACGTCCAACGCGGCGTTGCAGCGGGTGCGCCGGCTGTTCCGCGCCGAGCGCGCCGGGCACACGGGCACCCTCGATCCGCTCGCGACCGGGTTACTGCCGGTGCTCCTGGGTGACGCGACCAAGTTTGGCGGCGAGCTGCTGGACGCGGACAAGCGCTACCGGGCGAGCATCGTTCTCGGTGTGCGCACCTCGACGGGCGACGCGGAAGGGGAGGTGATCGAACGCCGCCCGGTCGCCGTGGACCGGAGCGACCTCGACGCGGTGCTGCCGCGATTCGTGGGCCGGATCGAACAGACGCCGCCGATGTACTCCGCGCTGAAGCGCGCCGGCCGGCCCCTCTACGCCTATGCTCGGGCGGGGGAAACGGTAGAGCGGGCCGCGCGGGTGGTGAGGATCCACGCGCTGAGCGTCGAAGCCTTCTCGGCAGACCGGCTCCGGATCGACGTCCGTTGCAGCAAGGGGACCTACATCCGGACGCTGGCGGAGGACATCGGCGCCGCCCTCGGCTGCGGCGCGCACCTTGCGGGGCTCGAGCGCACGGAAGTCGGCCCGTTCCGGCTGGCCGACGCTCACACCCTCGCCGCGCTCGAGGCGGTGACGGAGGCGGATCTGCTCCGGATGCTGCTCGAGGTCGACGTCCTGCTGTCCGAGCTACCGGCGATCACCCTGGAGCCGGCCGCAGCGGCACGTTTTGCGCATGGCCAGCCGGTCGCGGCATCCCCCGCCGCCCCCGCCGGGCGGCTCCGGGCTTACGACCCGAGCGGAACCCTCCTGGGCGTTGGGGACTGCGGGACGGACGGCTGGGTGCGACCGCGCCGGCTGCTCCGGCAGGAGGCTGACTAGGCTTGTGAACACCCTTGATTCCGAGCTAGAATTTCGTGTTTCCGGGAGAGAGTGCATGGCTGTAACCACCGCCGAGAAGGCGAAGATCGTCGAGACGCATCAGCGCAAGCCGGGCGACACCGGCTCGCCCGAGGTGCAGATTGCGCTCCTTACGTCCCGCATCAACGGACTGACCGAGCACTTCAAGTCCCATGTCAAGGACCATCACTCGCGGCGCGGGCTGCTGAAGATGGTCAGCCAGCGGCGCAAGATGCTGGACTACCTCAAGCGGACCGACTCCGAGAACTACCGCAAACTCATCGAGCAGCTTGGCCTCCGCAAGTGACTTCCCCGACGCCCACGCGGTCCGCACCCGTGGGCGTTGTACTTTTCATCGTCCTAGCGTCTCCCGCCGCCCCGGAACGAGCGCGCCTGCGCGTGCCGGCCGCCGGCCGCGCGGCCGCTGAGCAGGAAAGGAGATGGCAGTGAATCCAGTAAAGAAGACTTTCGCCTACGGCGCGCATCAGGTGACGCTGGAGACCGGCGAGATCGCACGCCAGGCGGGCGGCGCGGTGCTCGTCAACATGGACGACAGCGTCGTGCTCTGCTCGGTCGTCGGCTCGAAGCAGGTGCGCCCGGGGCAGGACTTCCTCCCGCTAACCGTCGACTACATCGAGAAGTACTACGCCGCGGGCAAGATTCCCGGCGGCTTCTTCAAACGCGAGGCACGGCCGTCGGAGAAGGACGTCCTTACGTCGCGCCTCATCGACCGGCCCATCCGGCCGCTTTTCCCGGAGGGCTTCTACCACGAGGTTCAGGTCGTCGCGACCGTGCTGTCGTGCAACCCCGAGGTCGACCCGGACATCCCGGCGATGATCGGCGTCTCGGCGGCCCTCACCCTCTCGGGCATCCCGTTCAACGGTCCGATCGGCGCGGCGCGCGTCGGCTATCTCGACGGCCAGTACGTCCTGAACCCGACCGCGACGCAGCTCAAGTCGAGCAACCTCAACCTCGTCGTGGCGGGGACCGAGCACGCGGTCCTAATGGTGGAGTCCGAGGCGCAGGAACTGTCCGAGGAGGTGATGCTCGGCGCCGTCGTGTTCGGCCACCAGCAGATGCAGACCGCGATCAACGCGATCAACGAGCTCGCCGACGAGGCCGGCAAGCCGGCCTGGGACTGGCAGCCGCCGGCCGCGGAGGCCACTCTCGTGGCCCGGGCTGCCGAGCTGGCGGAAGCCGATCTGCGCGCAGCATTCAGCATCAAGCAGAAGCAGGCCCGCAACGCCCGCCTGGAGGACATCCGCAGGCGCGTGCTCGAAGCGCTGGCGGCGGGCGAGAACCCGCCCGAATCGAATCACGTCAAGGACCTGCTGTTCAACCTCGAGGCGAAGATCGTCCGCAACCAGATCCTGGACGGCGAAGCGCGCATCGACGGGCGCGACACCCGGACCGTGCGTCCGATCTCGGTCCGGGTCGGCGTCCTTCCCCGCACCCACGGCTCGGCGCTCTTCACGCGCGGCGAGACGCAGGCGCTCGTGGTGGCGACGCTCGGCACCGGGCGCGACGAGCAGATCATCGACGCGATCCAGGGCGAGTACAAGGAGCGGTTCATGCTCCACTACAACATGCCGCCCTACGCGACCGGCGAGACCGGCCGCATGGGCGCCCCGAAGCGGCGCGAGGTCGGGCACGGCCGGCTCGCCAAGCGCGCGCTGGCAGCGATGCTGCCGCCGCAGGAAGAGTTCGCCTATTCCATCCGCGTCGTTTCCGAGATCACCGAGTCGAACGGCTCGTCGTCGATGGCGAGCGTCTGCGGTGGCAGCCTGGCGCTCATGGATGCGGGCGTCCCGCTCAAGGCACACGTCGCCGGTATCGCGATGGGCCTGATCAAGGAGGGCAACCGCTTCGCCGTGCTGACCGACATTCTCGGCGACGAGGATCACCTCGGCGACATGGACTTCAAGGTGGCCGGCACCGAGCGCGGGATCACCGCGCTGCAGATGGACATCAAGATCGAGGGGATCACGAAGGAGATCATGCAGGTCGCGCTGCTGCAGGCGCGCGAAGGGCGCATGCACATCCTCGACCTGATGAAGCAGGCGCTGGAGGGGTCGCGCACCGAGATTTCGAGCTTCGCGCCGCGCATCATCAAGCTGAAGATCAATCCCGAGAAGATCCGCGACGTGATCGGTAAAGGCGGCATAGTGGTGCGCGGGATCCAGGAGGAGACCGGCACGACGATCGAGATCGGGGACGACGGCACCATCAGCATCGCCTGCGTCAGCATGGAGGGCGGCGAGGCGGCCAAGAAGAAGATCGAGGAGATCGTCGCGGAGGTAGAGATCGGCAAGATCTACAACGGGACGGTGCTGCGCCTGCTCGACTTCGGCGCGATCGTGAGCCTGCTTCCCGGCAAGGACGGCCTGCTGCACATCTCGCAGATCAGCCACCAGCGCGTCGCGAGCGTGGCCGATCACCTCAAGGAAGGCCAACAGGTGAAGGTCAAGGTGCTCGAAGCGGACGAGAAGGGCCGCGTGCGCCTGTCGATGAAAGCCGTCGCCGAGCAGGAGAAGACCGCAGAGACCTCGCAGTAGGAGGGCGGCCGCAGAAACGCGAAGGGGCGCCGCACGGCGCCCCTTCTTGTCTCGGGAAACTGGCTACTTCGCGACCTGTCGTTCGCGCATCTCGTCGAGCGTCTTGCAGTCGATGCACAGCGTGGCGGTCGGCCGGGCCTCCAGGCGCTTCAGGCCGATCTCCGCCCCGCAGCTCTCGCAGTAGCCGTAGTCCTCCGCGTCGATGCGCCCGATCGTCTCGTCGATCTTCTTGATCAGCTTGCGCTCGCGGTCGCGGTTGCGCAGTTCGAGCGCCATGTCCGACTCCTGGCTCGCCCGGTCGTTCGGGTCCGCGAACACGGTCTGGTCGTCCTGCATCTGGTGCACCGTGCGCTCGATGTCCGCGGACAGCTCCTCACGCAGCGCCCTCAGCATCTCCTTGAAGTGCGCGCGCTGGCGCGCGCACATGTAATCCTCGCCCTTCTTCGGGACGTAGGGCGGGAACTGCTTCCGAAGCGATTCGACCGGCATTCGGAGTACCTCCTGAGGCGCTCCAGAAAGGATGGCGCTTGATACCAGAACCCGGGGGTGCCGGCAAGGCAAATAATCCCAAGCGCCGGCCGCCTCGCCTCCCGGTTTGACCGTCCCACGCCGGCACGCGTAGAATTCCGCACCTTTCGGGGTGTGGCGCAGCCTGGTAGCGCGCTTGCTTTGGGAGCAAGATGTCGGGAGTTCGAATCTCTCCACCCCGACCAGGTTGCGATTGCGTTCGACAGGTCCGGTCAGGCGCCCGTAGCTCAACCGGATAGAGCACCGGCCTTCTAAGCCGGCGGTTACAGGTTCGAGTCCTGTCGGGCGCGCCAGTCCAGGTTTCGATGGTGGCTATAGCTCAGGGGTAGAGCATTGGATTGTGATTCCAAGGGTCGTGGGTTCGATACCCACTAGCCACCCCAAACTCCCCTTCTTCCAATCTCCCAATCTCAAGCGCCCCCTCTGCGGGGGCGCGCCTGCACTGCGGCGGGTTTCGGGAAATCGGCTGCGGTCGCGAGAAAGACGAGCCCGGTCCCGCCGGAGGTCGTCAGCCAGTCAAGCGTCGCATCCGGAAACGCGCGCTCGACCATGCGGCGTCCCTCGCCAACCTCGACGACCAGCAGGCCCTCGTCGGAGAGCCTGTCGCGCACTTCGGCGAGCAGCCTCCTCACGAAATCCAACCCGTCGTCCCCGCTCGCCAGCGCGAGGGCCGGTTCGTGACGGTACTCGGGGGGTAACCGCCGCATGTCGTTCCGGGGCACGTACGGCGGGTTGCACAGGATCAGGTCGTAGCGGGTTTTCCCCAGTGCGGCGAAGAGATCCGATCGCACCAGACGCACACGCCGACCGAGCCGGTAGCTCGCCACGTTCTTGCGCGCAACGGCGAGCGCGGCCGCGGAGACGTCGGATGCGTCGACGCGAGCCCGCGGGAAGGCGAGCGCGGCGAGGATCGCGAGGCATCCCGACCCGGTGCAGAGATCGAGAATCCGCCGTGGCGATGGTCTGCCCAGCCAAGGCGCGAGGCCCGCAGGGAGGAGTTCGGCGATGTGCGACCGGGGCACGATCGTCCGCCGGTCCACGTAGAAGCGATGGCCCTGCAGCCAGGCCTCGCGCAACAGATAGGCGAGCGGCTCGCGGGTGGCGACGCGGCGCGCGACCAGCGCCGCGATCCGG
>DATIDG010000085.1:0-10656 GCA_035456405.1 Burkholderiales bacterium
CGCCGAGCGCGCTCATCCCGGCAAAGGCATTCGCCATGAGACGGTGTCCCGAGCGGGCGAAGAACGGCGTGTCGAGCCGGTCGGCGACGAGCCGCGCGCGCGTGCCGCTGGCGTTGACCCTCACGTCGGGCAGGATGGGCGAGCCGGTATCAACGTCGGCGTCGAAACGGCGCCACACGGGCCCGAGCCGGAGCTCGCCCCAGGTACCGAGGGTCGTGCCGAGATCCAGGCCGCCGAGCGCCTCGCGCACCTGGTACTCGGCGACGCGGTCGTCGCCGACGAACACGCCCCGCGTGTACTCGCCGATGCGCCCGTACGGCGCGACGAACAATCGCGCGCGCGCCTCGATCGGCTGATAGAACTCGCTGAAAAGATAGGTATTCTGACCCACCTGTGCCTCGGCCACGAACTCGCCGCCGAGCCGGTTGATCCAGGTGCGCCGGTACTGCACGAGGGCGTTGAAGTAGTTCTCTCCCTGGAAGTCCGAGGCGAGGCCGAGGCCGAAGCGCAGATAGCTCGGGCCGACCGACTTCTCGCGCACGCTGAAAACGAGCGCGGGCGTCGGCCCCACGCGGTCGATGCGGTAGTCCACCCCGTCGAAGTCGCCGCGCCCGTAGATGCGGCGCAGGTCCGCCGCGAGTTTCTCTTCCGTCAGCTCCTCGCCTGGCTTCGACTGGACGAGCGCCGCTAGCACTTCCGCGTTCGTGCGCTCGATGCCCTCGAATCGGATCTGCTCCACCGTCCCAAGACTGCCGCGCGCGACGACCTGAGTCTTCCGGAGCGCCGCGTACTCGGCTTCGGGAATGCTGTAGCGCTTGAGCGCGTCGGTCATCTCCCGGGCGGCCGCCTCGCCGATCCGGATCGCCTCGTCCTGCCGCTCGAAGCTGGAGGCCGAGATGTCGCCGAGGTCGGGCGAGATCAGGACGTCGCGGGCGGGGGTCAGGGTGGCGAGCTGGCGATCGACGCTGTCCTTGCCGAGCAGATTGACGAGCTGGTTGACGATACTGAGCGCCGAGGTGATCTCGTCGCGCTTGAGCGGCGGCGTGCCGATGTTGACCGCGATGATGACGTCGCCGCAGAGCTTCCGGACGACGTCGATCGGCAGGTTGTTCGCGATGCCGCCATCGACGAGCAGCCGGCCGTCCCGCTCGACCGGATCCACCGCACCCGGGATCGCCATGCTCGCGCGCATTGCCTGAGCGAGGCTTCCGCGGTCGATGATTACCGCCTCGCCGGTCGCGATGTCCGCCGCCACCGCGCGGTACGGGACCGGCAGCTTCGAGAAGTCCTGGATGTCGCGCGCCTGCTCGGTCAGGTAGCGCAGGAAGCTCTCGATGGTCACGCCCGCGACGACGCCCTTCGGCAGGAGGATCGACCCACCCCGGAACCCCAACTCGGGCGCGAAGAGGGGCTTGTAGTCGTCCTGCTTGCGGCGGATCGAGATCTCGCCGCGCGGCGGGCGGTCGACGAAGACCACGTTCCAGTCGGTCTTGGTGATGATCGCTTCCATCTCCGCGGGGGTCGTGCCCGCCGCGAAGGCGCCGCCGACGACCGAGCCCATGCTCGTGCCCGCAACGCAGTGGACGGGGACGCGCAGCTTCTCGAGCACCTTGAGCACGCCGATGTGCGCCGCGCCGCGTGCGCCGCCGCCCGAGAGCGCGAGGCCGATGCGCGGGCGCCCGGGCGTTTCCGCACCCGGGCTCTGCGCGCCCGACGGGCCCGGAACGATCGCGGCGGACGCGGCGAGAACGAGCGTGGCGAGCAGCCGGCGCGCGCACGTCGAAGGAATGCATCGAGTCATGACAAGGACTCCAGAACTTCCGCAGGAATCGTCGGGCGGCGCATTCCGCCCGGAAGCGCGCGAGGGTAGCACCTTCAGTTGACGCCGCGGCCGGCAGCGCGCTCCAGCGCTGCGCTCCCCGACGTGCCCGCGTCGCCGTCTTCGGAGATGTAGTAACCCGCGACGTGCGGCACGCCCCAGCTCATCGCGCGCTCCCCCAGAACGGCCATGCAAATCATGCCGAGCCCCCGCTCCTGCACGCCGCAACGTCGTGGAGCATAATCGCGCGCAAACGCACGTCCGCACCCGCGCATCGCTCCATGGAAATCCTGCAACCGGCCGGCTGGCCGCCGCCGCGCGGCTACTCGAACGGCATCGCCGCGCGCGGGCGGCAGGTGTTCGTCGCCGGCATGGTTGGCTGGGACGAGCAGGGGCGCTTCCCGAGCGAGGATTTCGCGGCGCAGGCGCGGCAGGCGCTCGAGAACATCGTCGCCGTGCTCGCCCAAGCGGGCGCGAAGCCCGAGCACATCACCCGCATGACGTGGTACGTGACGAGCAAGCGCGAGTATCTCGACTCGGCGAAAGCGCTCGGCGCGGCCTATCGCGAGGTGATCGGGCGCCACTTCCCGGTCATGACGGCTGTGGAAGTGAGCGCGCTGATGGAGGACCGGGCCAAGGTCGAGATCGAAGTGACGGCGGTCGTGCCCGATTAACAAGGGAGCGAGACCGGTGCCGAAGGCAGTGGTCTTGCCGACTTTGGGGAGCACGAGGGGGTGTGTGGCCCCTCGTGTCGTGAAGACCAGCGAGGAGAAGATGAAGAAAGACGTCGCCTATTGGGAGTCGCAGTACAACAACCGGGCCGCAGTCGCGGATTTCCAGAAGTACTTCGACCGTTGGGCGGCGCGGTCGGCCGAGTCGCGCGGGAGCGCGCGCTGCTACCTCGACGTGCCGTACGGGTCGCACGCGATGGAGAAGATGGACATCTTCTTGCCGAAGGGTGCAAGCCGGGCGTGCCTCATGTTCATCCATGGCGGCTACTGGCGCGCGCTCGACAAGAAGGACCACTCGTTCGTCGCCGCGGAGCTCGTGAAGAACGGTGTGACCGTCGCGGTGCCGAACTACGCGCTCTGCCCGGCAGTAACGGTCGAGGAGATCGTGCGGCAGATCCTGCAGGCGTGCGCGTGGCTCTACCGTAACGGGACCAACTTCGGCGCGCCGCTGGGCAACCTGTACGTGTCCGGCCACTCGGCCGGAGGGCACCTCACCGCGATGGCGATGGCCGCGCTCTTCCCGGTGTTCCAGCGCGATCTGCCGAAGAAGGTGGTGCGCGGCGGGCTCGCGATCAGCGGCGTCTACGACCTGCGCGACCTCGTCAACGTGCCGTCTGTCAACGACGACGTGCGGCTCAAGCCGCCCCAGGCGGAGAAGGTGAGCCCTCTTTCGTACCCGCCGGCGACCGACGCCCCGCTCTACCTCGCGGCGGGCGGCAAGGAGCTGCCGCCCTTCCTCTCGCAGCAGGCGGCGTTCGCGGCGAAATGGAAGAAGGTCGTGGCCGCCGAGATCCCGTGCCCCTACGACCATCACTTCTCGATCCTCGACGGTCTCGCGGACCCGTCGAGCGCGCTCTTCAGGGGCGCGATGGAGATGATGGGGCTGTAGCGCGGAGCGGAGCGCGCCGGCGGGCGACGGGCGGGCGCGCCGCCAGCGGCTCCGGCGGCCGTGCCGTCGCCACGATGCCCGTTCCGGTCAAGATCGTCCTCGGCCTGATGGCCATGTGGGGAACGGTGTACGCGTTCGCAGCGCTCGCCGGGGAATTCGCGCTCAACCCGCCCCCCGGCAGCGGCCACGTGACGCCGTCGGGGCTGGAGGTGTTCGTGATCCATCTGCACGCGCTGAATGCGCTGGCCATCTTCCTGATCGAGGCGGCGATCGCGCTCGGCCTGCAGAGCATGCGGGTGGGGCACCGGGTCACCTGGGTGTTCGCGATGATGTTCTTCTACCCGCTCGCGGTCCCGGCGTTCTGGTACCTCCACATCTGGCGCGGCGCGGCGCGAGGCGCACCGCCCTCCGTCGCGACGCCGGACGGCGAGTTCCCCCGGCCTCCCGATCGCTGATAACGTCTGCCGATGGACCCGAACGGCCTGCTCGTCGAGTCGTTCCACGTCGCGGTCGCCGCCGCGGACCCGCTGCGGATCCTGCCCGCGCATCTGCCCGCGCCGCCGAAGGGACGCACGGTCGTGGTCGGCGCCGGCAAGGCCGCCGCGTCGATGGCGCTGGCCGTGGAGAATCACTGGCCGGCGTCCGCCCCGCTCGACGGGATCGTGATCACGCGCTACCGGCACGGACTGCTGACGAACCGCATCAAGGTCGTCGAGGCGGGCCATCCGGTCCCGGACGAGAGCGGCGAAACGGCCGCGCGCGAGATCCTGCGGCTCGCTCAGAGTCTCGGCGCCGACGACCTCCTGCTCGCGCTCGTGTCGGGCGGCGGCTCGGCGCTGCTCTCGCTGCCGGCCGACGGGGTCACGATGGACGACCTCAAGGCGACGACGCGGGAGCTGCTGCGCTCCGGCGCGCCGATCCAGGACATGAACACGGTGCGCAAGCACCTCTCGCTCATCCAGGGCGGGCGGCTCGCCGCGGCGTGCAAGGCGCGCATCGTCGCGCTCGTGGTGTCGGACGTGACGGGCGACGACCCGACGCACATCGCCTCGGGGCCGTGCACGCCGGACCCGACCACTTACGCGGACGCACTCGACGTCTTCGCGCGCTGGCAGGTGAAGGCGCCGCCGAGAATCGTCGAGTACCTGGAACGCGGCGCGCGCGGCGAGATCCCCGAGACGCCGAAGCCCGGCGACCGTGTCTTCGCGCGCGTCGAGAACAAGGTGATCGGGACGGCGCAGCAGTCGCTGCGCGCCGCGGCGGAATTCTTCCGGACCCGCGGGATCACGCCGGCGGTGCTCGGCGACAGCGTGACCGGCGAGGCGTCCGAGGTCGCGAAGGTCTACGGCGCCCTTGCGCGCCAGGTCAGGGCGCACGGCGAGCCGTTCGCGCCGCCGGTCGCGCTGATCTCGGGCGGAGAGTGCACGGTCACCGTGCGGGGCAACGGCCGCGGCGGGCGCTGCAGCGAGTTCCTCCTCGCGCTCGCGCTCGACCTCGCGGGCCTCGACGGCGTCCATGCGCTCGCCGCGGACACCGACGGCATCGATGGCTCGGAGGACAACGCCGGCGCCTTCCTCGCGCCCGACTCGCTCGCGCGGGCCGAGCGCGCCGGCCTGCATCCCAGGCGGCTCGCGGCGACCAACGACGCGTACAGCTTCTTCAGTGTGCTCGGCGAGCTGGTGGTCACCGGCCCGACGCGCACGAACGTCAACGACTACCGCGTGATCCTGGTGTCCTGAGCGCCGCGGCTGGACGGCCTCGGTTGCGGCGATGGCCGTGCCCCGGCCCTCGGCGTGGCTTGGCCGGCCGGCTGCTGCACACGCCCGATCGCGCGTCGTCCCGCATGGAACCTGTACGTCCCTCGTCCAGTCTCAGCCTTGAGGAGTGCGGCCTATAACACTCCCACCTGAAGCTTCGACACCAGGGATGTCTCTCTCACCTGCGGGAGGAGGTGTCGAATGATCCTCAATCGGTTGGTCTTCCGTGCCACGATCGTCTCGGGCGCTGCGCTCCTGGCGGCATGCGGACCCGGGACGGTCAGCTACAGCCGCGACGTCCGGCCGACCCTAGAAAAGCACTGCCTGGAATGTCACGTACCAGGGCAGAAGGGGTACGAGGCGAGCGGGCTCGACCTCACGAGCTACGACACGCTGATGAAAGGCGGCAGGTTCGGGCCGCTCATCAAGCCGGGCGACGCCTTCACCAGCGCATTCAACATGCTCGTCGAGGGGCGCGTCGACAAATCGATCCGCATGCCTCACGGGCGCCAGAAGCTGAGCGACCGCGAGCTCGAGCTCCTCAAGCTCTGGGTCAACCAGGGCGCGATCAACAATTGACAGCGGCCGTCGCGGGGGCGACCCGCGGCAGAGCCCGTCAACCGCTCTCGCCCGGCTTGCCGAGGACGGCGCTGAAGATGTCGATCGGCATCGGGAAAACGATTGTCGAGCTCTTGTCGCTCGCGATCTGGGTCAGGGTCTGCAGATAGCGCAGCTGCATGGCCTGCGGCGCCTGGGCCAGCATCTGCGCCGCTTCCAGCAGCTTCGCCGAGGCCTGCAGCTCGCCTTCGGCGTGAATCACCTTCGCGCGCCGCTCGCGCTCGGCCTCTGCCTGTCGGGCGATCGCGCGCACCATCGTTTCGTTCAGGTCGACGTGCTTGATCTCGACGTTGGTCACCTTGATCCCCCAGGCGTCGGTCTGCGCGTCGAGGATGCGCTGGATGTCGAGGTTGAGCCGCTCGCGCTCCGAGAGCAGCTCGTCGAGCTCGTGCTTACCGAGCACCGCGCGCAGCGTCGTCTGGGACAGCTGGCTCGTCGCGGCGAGGAAGTTCTCGACCTGGATGATCGCCCGTTGCGGATCGACGGCACGGAAGTACACTACCGCGTTCACCTTCACCGAAACGTTGTCGCGGGTGATCACGTCCTGGGGCGGCACGTCGAAAACGACGACCCGGAGATCGACCTTCACCATCTGCTGGATGCCGCGGACGACGACGACCAGCCCCGGTCCCTTCACCTTCCAGAAGCGACCGAGCATGAACACGACCCCCCGCTCGTACTCGCGCAGGATGCGGAAGCACGAGACGACGAACGCGACGAGGGCGAGGACCACGACGCCCAGCATGTAGCCGAAATCGAACGGCATCTCAGTTCTCCTACTAGGTGCCTTCCTTCTCCGGCGTGACCTCGAGCACGAGGCCGTCGACGCCCGTGACACGCACCCGACTCCCCGGCGCGAGCCGGTCGCGGCTGCGCACGCGCCAGGTTTCACCGTGCACGCGCACCCAGGCCTCGCCCTCGGCGGCCTGGAGTACCTCGCCTCCGGCGCCGACGAGCTCCTCGCGCCCGCTGACCACCGGACGGCTGCGGGCGCGCGCGGCGAGCCCGCCAACGAGGAGCACGAACGCCACGCTCGAGGCCGCGAGCCCCGCGATCAGCCACAGCGGGATCCCGAACCCCGGAACGTCCGACTCGATGAGGAGCACGGCCCCGGCGACGAACGCGATCACCCCGCCGATTCCCAACGAGCCGAAGCTCGGCAGGAACGCCTCGGCGATCATGAAACCGAGCCCGAGGAAGATGAGCGCGAGGCCCGCGTAGTTCACCGGCAGGAGCTGGAACGCGAATAACGCAAGCAGGAGACAGATCGCCCCGATCACCCCCGGGAACATGAACCCGGGGTTGGAGAACTCGAACCAGAGCCCGTAGATGCCGATGAGGAGCAGGATGAGGGCGAGGCTCGGGTTGGCGAGCACCGCCAGCACCTTCGTGCGCCAGTCCGGCGCGATGGTCTCGACCTGCGCGCCCGCGAGCGCGAGCTTCCGGGCCTCCCCGCGCACGGTCACCTCCCGGCCGTCGACGGCGCGCACGAGCGCCTCCACGTCGGGAGCGACCACGTCGATCACGCGTTCGCGCTCGGCATCTGTCGCGGAGAGGCTGACCGCCTCACGCACCGCGCGTTCGGCCCATTCGGCGTTGCGGCCGCGTAGCTGCGCGAGGCCGCGGATGTAGGCGGCCGCATCGTTGACCTGCTTCTTCGTCATCGCGTCGGGCGAGCGCGGCTCGTCCTTCGCATCGCCCTTGTCCTTCGCTTTCTCGCCGTCACCCGGGCCGCCGCCGGGCGCGCCGATCGCGACCGGCGTCGCGGCGCCGAGGTTGGTCGCGGGCGCCATCGCTGCGACGTGGGAGGCATAGAGGATGTAGGTGCCCGCGCTGGCCGCGCGCGCGCCATGTGGCGCGACATAAGCCGCGACCGGAACGTCCGAGGCAAGGATGTCCTTGATGATGTCGCGCATCGAGGTGTCGAGGCCACCGGGGGTGTCCATCCGGAGCACCACGAGCGCTGCCCCGCGCGCTGCGGCCTTCTCCAGGCCGCGGTGCACGTAATCGGCGGTGGCCGGACCGATGGCCCCGTCGACCTCGAGGATCACGACCGGGTGGTCGGCGGCGCGCGGGGCGACCGCCGCGGCGACGAGCACCGCGAGGCCGGCGAGCCATGCAGCCGGGCGCCAGGCTTGGATGCGCATCGTGCTCCGTCGGGTCGAGCGGTCGATGCGGCATCATACGCCGACCGTCGCGCGCCACCCGGGGGCAGGGCGCAGTTGCGGGATCGCCTCGTCCGCTATCGGCCCAGACGGATGAATCGCAGCTGGCTCTGGACCAGGTCAGGCACGACGACCGTCAGCCCCGTCGCAGAAGGAACGACGCAGAAATCGGCCGGCCCCTTGAATCCGGTCGCGAGCTTCTGCATTCCGGCGCTCTCGCTCCAGCTGAAGAGCGATCCGGAGTTCCAGTCCGTGACGAGCAGCATGCCGTCCTGCATCTCGTAGATGCCGTCCATGCGCCCGATGGGTTCGGAGAGTCCCTTGATCTGGCCGCTCACACCGAGCGCGAAAATCGCGCGTGGTTTGTCCGGGGCCACGAAACCGACCATCAGCAGCATGCCATCGCGCGCCGGATAGAGGCCGTTGGGATTGACCTGCGCCCCCGAGAAAACGGTCGTGACCTTGGGTTCGCTCTTGGCGTTCAGGAAATCCGCCGGCTCCACCCGCACCAGCTGGTCGTTGCGGTTGTCGCTGACGAATAGGACGTTGCCGACGACGGCCGGGTCGTTTGCGAACTTCACGCCTGGCAGCGCCGCTTTCCGGCCGCGCTTCGTCTTCAGGTCGAAGATCCACACGACGTCGATGTCGGTGACCCACAGCCGGTCACCCCTTACCCAGATACCCTTGGGCTTGTTTAGGACCTCGCCCGCCGCGGGCAGGAACTGCTGCTCCAGGACCTTTCCGCTCAACGAGATCTTGCTGATCCGGCCCTTGCCGTCCTTCAGCGTCGGATCGAGCTTCGAGCCGAACTCGCTCGCATACAGGACCTTGGCAGCCGGGTCGTACGCAACCGATTCGGGGAACGCAAATCCGCCGACGGTCTGCTCCGAAATCACGCGCAGCGGGCGGCTCGCCTGGGCGTACGCGTCCGTTGCGAACGCCAGCTGAAGGGCGCCCAGAACGGCCGCGAGGGTCAAGCACGCCGATGATCGCTTGTTCATGAGATCCTCCTCGACGGTCGTAGTCTCGAAGTATGCATCGGCAATCCCGGCCGCACCGGAAATCTGTCAACATCACGGGCCCGCCCCGCGCTGCTGCACCGCGCCACACGCGAGCGCGTGGCGGACAATGCGTCGCTCACTGCGACGCAACGGCCATCCCTACCGCGAGCCCGAGCCGATCCGCAGCGCTGCCCCGGTTGACGGCGATCTCCACGAGGCCGCTCGAGTTCTCGTACCAGAACGCCGCGCCCGGCGGCACCTCGCCGAACACGCCGGCATACGGCAACTCGCGGCGGGCGACGGCGAGCTTCCGGTTGCGCGGCAGGACGCCCGCGCGCAAGCCCGTCCACGCGTTGCCGTAGTGATCGATGTAGATGACTTCGGCGAGGTCCTCGCGCGCGAGCTGGACGGCGAGGCCGTCGACGGGCGTCAGGCGCCCGCTCTCGAAGTCGTTGCGCGCGAGCGCGGCCGCGATCGGTGCAAAGACGTCGCGCCCGTGGAACGATCGCGAGGCCGCGGGCGGCGCGCCGTCGATGCGCCAGACCGAGCAGCACCCCGCGCGGGCTGCGACGACCGAGAAGAGCCCGTTGTCCGGGCCGACGTACCAACGCCCGGCGGCCCTCAGGACAACGGCGCCGCGATCCGAGCCGACACCGGGATCGACCACGCCTATGAAGACATGACTGCCGGGCAGTCCGGCGGCCAGGGCGGCGAGCAGATGCGCGGAGGCTGCGACGTTGAAGGCGGGCGCCTCGTGCAGCAGATGGATGACGCGGACGCCGGGCGCCCGGCTGTCGAGCACCGCCTCGACCTGCCCGACATAGAGGTCGCCCGCGCCGAAGTCGGTGAAGAGGCAGATCGCCATGCGGCGATTCTACGGGGCTGAAACGACGAAGGCCGGGTCGCCCCGGCCTTGCCTCGAGTGCGCGCGCGGCGCTCGCTCAGCTCTTCGCCTCGCCCTTCGCTTCCTCTTCCTTCGGCTCCGGGCGGTCCATCAGCTCCACCAGGGCCATCGGCGCGTTGTCGCCCAGTCGGAACCCCGATTTCAGGATGCGGAGATACCCGCCGCTGCGCTTGGCGTAGCGGGGCCCGAGCTCGCTGAAAAGCTTGGCGACCATCTCGCGGTCGCGCAGGCGGTTGAACGCCAGGCGGCGGTTCGAGAGCGACGGCGTCTTGCCGAGCGTGATCATCGGCTCGACCACGCGCCGCAGCTCCTTCGCCTTCGGCAGCGTGGTCTTGATCATCTCGTGCCGCAGCAGCGAGTTCGTCATGTTGCGGAACATCGCCACGCGATGGCTCGACGTGCGGTTCAGCTTTCTCAGTCCGTGACCGTGACGCATCGTTCGTCTCTCTTACAGGGTGGTTAAATTCGGGGGATATATCCCCCTGCCCCCTAAATCAGTTCCGGTTGAAACTCGGTTTCCCTCCAGAGATCGGGAAACCGAAACTCAACCGTCCGCTAACGGCGCGGGTCGTCCAAACTTCCCGCGTCGCCCCCTTTGACAGGGGGCGATGACTCAGGGTGCCAGCTTCTCCAGGCCCGCGGGCGGCCAGTTCTCGAGCTTCATGCCGAGCGTGAGGCCGCGCGCAGCGAGCACTTCCTTGATCTCGTTGAGCGACTTGCGGCCGAGGTTGGGCGTCTTGAGGAGCTCGGTCTCGGTGCGCTGGATGAGGTC
>DATIDG010000086.1:0-35672 GCA_035456405.1 Burkholderiales bacterium
AGGCTGGTTCTGCGGCCGAACTCGGCCGGCTGGCCGAGCGGCTGCGACACCTATCCGACGGATAGTCTGCCGATCGTCCCTCGAAACGCGGCTGGGCCGCTACTTCCTTCGTTACGCGGCTGGGACGCTACTCGGGACGAACGGACTGGGAACCCGGAGGATCTCGCCCGCGTTTTCCTAGCCTATTCGTCCGCCGTCCCGACAGTCACATTGCCCTTTCGGGCAAATTATTTTGCCCTTTCGGCCATTGGTGTCCTTGGCATTCATTCGTGATAATTGCCCGCATGACCATCCCACCCGTTGGGGAGTCGGCTGGTGCTTAACCACGCTGCGCGCCAGCGGGCGATGTGGGCGGCCGCCCGCCGGGAGGTGCTCCTGGTGGAGGACGACGCCAGCATGAGGGAAGCGATCCAGCGCCTGCTTTATACCGCCAACTTCGAGTGCAGCACCTACGCGTCGGCGGAGGCGCTGCTGGCCGGGGGTGCCCACGACGGGGCCGAATGCGTGGTCAGCGACCTCAAGCTGCCCGGGATCTCCGGTCTCGACCTGCTGACTGAATTACGGGCGCGGGGCAGTCGTTTGCCCATCATAATGATCACGGCGCACGATACACCGGGCCTGCGCGAGGAGGCGGTGCGGCGTGGCGTGGCGGCCTTCCTGGTCAAACCGTTTCGTGGCAACGACCTGCTCGATGCCGTCAAGGCGGCGATCGACCCTGCAAGGCGATGATGACGGCGCCCCCTGCCGAGGTTGTCACAAGGGATTATCCCTGCAACGTTCAGAAAGGAGCTGATGTATGAGTGCGAAGCGATTGTTGTGGTCATTCCTCGCCGCGGCCGGCGTGATGCTGGCGGCTGCGGAGCCGGCGCCGGCCCAGACGGGGGCGAAGCCCAACATTCTTTTCATCGTGTCCGACGACACCGGATACGGCGATCTCGGCCCGTACGGCGGCGGCGAGGGCCGCGGCATGCCGACGCCTAACATCGACCGCATGGCCGCGGAGGGCATGACGTTCTTCTCGTTCTATGCCCAGCCGAGCTGCACGCCCGGCCGCGCCGCGATGCAGACCGGGCGCATTCCGAACCGCAGCGGCATGACGACGGTGGCCTTCCAGGGCCAGGGCGGCGGGCTGCCGGCGGCGGAATGGACGCTCGCGTCGGTGCTGAAGCAGGGCGGCTACCAGACCTACTTCACCGGCAAGTGGCACCTGGGCGAAGCCGACTACGCGCTGCCCAACGCGCAGGGCTACGACGAGATGAAGTACGTCGGCCTCTACCACCTCAATGCCTACACCTACGGCGACCCGACCTGGTTCCCCGACATGGATCCCGAGCTGCGCGCCTTCTTCCAGAAGGTGACCAAGGGCTCCCTGTCGGGCAGGGCGGGCCAGAAGGCTACGGAGGATTTCAAGATCAACGGGCAGTACGTCGACACGCCCGAGAAGGGCGTCGTCGGCATTCCCTTCTTCGACGGCTACGTCGAGAAGGCGGCGCTCGAGTTCCTCGACAAGGCGGCCAAGGACTCCGGCAAGCCGTTCTTCATCAACGTGAACTTCATGAAAGTGCACCAGCCGAACCTGCCGCATCCGGATTACGTGCACAAGTCGCTGTCCAAGTCCAAGTACGCGGACTCCGTGGTGGAGCTGGACGCGCGGATCGGCCGGATCATGGACAAGCTGCGCGAGCTCGGCCTCGAACAGAACACGCTCGTGTTCTACACGACCGACAACGGCGCATGGCAGGACGTCTATCCCGATGCCGGGTACACGCCCTTCCGCGGCACGAAGGGAACCGTGCGCGAGGGCGGCAACCGCGTCCCGGCGATCGCCATCATGCCGGGCAGGATCAAGCCGGGCAGCAGGAACCACGACATCGTGGGCGGCCTCGACCTGATGGCGACCTTCGTCGGTCTCGCCGGCGTGCAGCTGCCGAAGAACGACCGCGAGGGCAAGCCGATCGTCTTCGACAGCTTCGACATGTCGCCGGTGCTGTTCGGGACCGGCAAGTCCGCGCGCAAGTCCTGGTTCTACTTCACCGAGAACGAGCTGACGCCCGGCGCGACGCGCGTGGGCAACTACAAGGCGGTGTTCAACCTCCGCGGCGACAACGGCGTCCCCACCGGCGGTCTCGCGGTCGACACCAACCTCGGCTGGAAGGGCGCGGAGAAGTACGTCGCCATCGTGCCCCAGGTCTTCGATCTCTGGCAGGACCCGCAGGAGCGCTACGACATCTTCATGAACAACTACACCGAGCGCACCTGGACGATGGTCACCATCGGCGAGGAGATCAAGAACCTGGTGAAGACCTACGTGCAGTACCCGCCGCGGAAGCTGCAGAGCCTGGGCTACACCGGCCCGGTCGAGCTCTCCAAGTACCAGCAGTTCCAGTGGCTCCGGGACCAGTTGGAGAAGGAAGGCGTGAACATCCCGCTGCCTACGGGCAATTAGGCGTCCCGTGGTGGTCAGGACGGGCGACCCGATCGTCCGTCCTTTCTTTGGCAGGAGACGAATCATGACGAAGATCCCCGCGGGCGCACGCCGTGCGAACCGATTCCTGTGGCTCGTTCTCGCCTGGTCGCTCGCCGCCGGCGCCCAGGTTGCGGACCCGCTGCCCTCCTGGAACGACGGCGCGGCGAAGAAGGCGATCGTCGATTTCGTTCAGGCGACCACCACGCAGGGCAGCCCGCAGTTCGTGCCGCCCGCGGAGCGCATCGCGACCTTCGACCAGGACGGCACGCTGTGGGTCGAGCACCCGATGTATTCGCAGGTGATGTTCGTCCTCGATCGCGTGCCGGCGGTGGTGAAGGCGAAGCCCGAGCTCGCGAAGGTCGAGCCGTTCAAGACCGTGATGTCGGGCAATCGCGCTGCGATCGCCAAGCTGTCGGAGGCGGACCTGATCAAGATCCTCGCCGTCACGTCGACCGGCATGCCCGTCGAGACGTTCCAGGCCGAAGTGAAGAAATGGCTGGCTGAGGCGAAGGAACCGCGCTGGAAGAAGCCGTACACCGAGCTCACCTACCTTCCGATGCAGGAGCTAATGAAGCACCTGCGCGCCAACGGCTACAAGACCTACATCGTCACCGGCGGAGGCCAGGACTTCGTGCGCGTCTACTCGGAAGCGACCTACGGCATTCCGCCGGAGCAGGTGGTCGGCACCGCCGGCGGCACGAAGTACGGTTACGGCAAGGACGGCAAGCCCTTTCTCACCAAGGAGCCAAAGCTCCTGCTCAACGACAACAACGCCGGCAAGCCCGAGGGCATCCACCTGATGATCGGCCGGCGGCCGGTCGTGGCGTTCGGCAACTCCACCGGCGACCGGCAGATGCTCGAGTACACGAAGGCGGGCGACGGTGCCCGGCTGGCGATGCTCGTGCTGCACGACGACGCCAAGCGCGAGTACGCCTACGGTCCGGCGCAGGGACTTCCCGCCAGCAAGGTCGGCACCTTCACCCAGGCGCTGTACGACGAGGCGAAGAAGAAAGGCTGGGTGGTCGTCAGCATGAAGGACGACTGGAAGAGGCTCTTCGCGTTCGAGTGATCCGGCCGGACGACGGCGTGCCGGATCAAGGGACGGGAAGGCGACACGTAGGCCCCGGCGCTTGCTCCTGCGCACTGCGGCCGGATGCTATCCTTCGCGCCGCCGTAGTCCGGCGTCGCACGGTCATCTCCCTTGAGCAAGAAGCGCGGTTCCCGCCGCAAGGCGAAAGCACGATCTCCCGTTCCCGCGCCGGCACCGCCGGCGCCACCGCCGGAGCGGACGGCCGGGCGGGCGCACCTGCGGCGCGCGCTCGGGGCCGCGGTGCTTGCCGTCGCCGCGATCGCCGCCTACGTCATGTTCGCGAATCGCGAGACCGCGCGCTCCACCGCAACGCCCGTGGCGACCGCTCCGGGCATTCCGCCGCTCCCTGCAGCCACCTATGTCGGCGGCGCGGCGTGCGCGGCGTGCCATGCGAAGGAAGTCGAAGCGTGGCGCGGCTCGCAGCACGACCGCGCGATGGAGGTCGCGAGCGATAAGACCGTGCTGGGCAACTTCGACAATGCGAAGTTCACCTATGCGGGCACGACCTCCAACTTCTTCAAGCGCGACGGGAAGTTCTACGTCAACACCGACGGCCCCGACGGGAAATCCGCCGACTACGAGATCCGGTACACCTTCGGCGTCGCGCCGCTGCAGCAGTACCTGATCGAGCTCCCCGGGGGTCGGCTGCAGGCGCTCGGTATCGCGTGGGACTCGCGTCCGAAGGCAGAGGGCGGCCAGCGCTGGTTCCATCTCTATCCCGACCGGAAGCTGAAGGCGGGCGACCCGCTGCACTGGACCGGCATCGACCAGAACTGGAACTACCAGTGCGCCGATTGTCACTCGACGAACCTGCGCAAAGGCTACGAGGAGAAGACGGGCGCGTTCAACACGACGTGGACCGACCTCAATGTCGGGTGCGAGGCCTGCCACGGGCCGGGCTCGGACCACGTCGCGTGGGCACGGAAGGAGGGCGACTGGAAGCGCTTCGACGCCGGCAAGGGGCTCGTCGTCGCACTCGACGAGCGCCGCGGCGCGTCGTGGGCGATCGACCCGGCGACCGGCAACGCCGCACGCTCGAAGCCGCGCGACACGCAGCGCGAGATCGAGACCTGCGCGCGCTGCCACGCGCGCCGCGGCCAGTTCTCCGACGCGTGGCACCCGGGCCAGCCGTTCGGCGACGCGTTCCGCGCCGCGCTCATCGAGCCGGGGCTCTACCACGTCGACGGCCAGATGCGCGACGAGGTGTACAACTACGGCTCGTTCCTGCAGAGCCGGATGCATGCGCAGGGCGTGACGTGCTCGGACTGCCACGACCCCCATGCGGCGAAGCTGCGAGCGCCCGGTAACGCGGCGTGCGCGCAGTGCCATGCGCCGGCGAAGTACGACGTCCCCGAGCACATGCACCACGCCGCGGGATCGAAGGGTGCCGAGTGCGCTGCCTGCCACATGCCGACGACGACCTACATGGTGGTCGACCCGCGGCACGACCATAGCTTCCGTATCCCGCGGCCCGATCGCTCAATCGCGCTCGGCGTGCCGAACGCGTGCAACGGGTGCCACACGAAGGAATCGGCGAAGTGGGCGGCGGACGCGCTCGCGAAGTGGTTCCCGCAGGAGAAGCCCGGGTTCCAGACCTTTGCCGAGGGGCTGAGCGTCGCCGACCGCGGCGCGCCCGGCGCGGCGGGCGAGCTGATTCGCATCGCCGAGGATCGCGCGCAGCCGGCGTTCGTCCGCGCGAGCGCCGTCCAGCGGCTTGGGCGGTACCTCGACCCTGCCACCCTGCCGACCGCGCGCAACGCGCTGAACGATCCCGATCCGTCGGTCCGTGCCGCGGCGGTGGGCGCGCTGTCGAGCGCCGATGCGCCCACGCGCGCCCAGCTCCTGGCGCGGATGCTCGACGATCCGGTGCGGCAGGTGCGCATGGAGGCGGCGCACGCGCTCGCGGGCGAGGCGGAGGCGCGCTTCTCGTCCGACGATCGCAAGCGGTTCGAACGTGCGCTCGACGAGTACGTGACGGCACAGCGCTTCAACGCCGACCGCCCGGAGGCGCACACCGCGCTCGGAAATCTCCACGCCACGCGCGGCCGGGAGGTCGAGGCGGCAGCGGCGTACCGCAAGGCGCTCGAGCTCGATCCGACGTTCGTGCAGGCGGCGCTGAACCTCGCCGACCTGGAGCGCGCGACCGGGCGCGAGGACGAAGCGGAGCGCACGATCCGCGATGTGCTGCAACGCGCGCCGCAGTCGGCGCCGGCGCACCACGCGCTCGGGCTTGCGCTTGTCCGCCAGAAGCGCGCCGGCGAGGCCGTCGCCGAGCTCGCGCAGGCAGCGAAGCTGGCGCCCGACGACGCGCGCTTCGCCTACGTGTACGGGGTCGCGCTCCACGACACCGGGAAGCGTGCCGAGGCGATGACGACGCTGCAGGCGGCACTGGCGCGCCATCCCTACGACCGCGAGATCCTGTTCGCGCTCGCGACCTACGAGCGCGCCGCCGGGGACCTCGCGCGGGCGCGCGAGCACACCCGGCTGCTGCGCGAGCTGGAGCCGGAGAACCGCGACTTCGCCCGCCTCGCGGGCGAGCTCGGAGCGGACGCGCCTACTCCGCGGTGAAGCCCGCCACGTCGAATAGGAGCGAAGTTACTATCAGCGAGCGCGCTTCTGGCTACCACCCGTCGTCCTGAGGTAGCGCTTCCGCCGCGTGCTCAGATCGGGCGGTACCGTTCCACGGAGCCGATGAGATCGGCGATGGCATGGGGCGATTCGCGCTGTTTGCCAGGCGGGCCCGGGCGACGGCTTAGCCGCTCGCGGACAACGTCGGATTTCGCGAGCTTGCGTGCGCGGCCTTCGGCCTCGATGTCGGCCGCCAGCGCCTCGGAAACTCGGATGGTAAGTGTCTTCATGCATCGACCTGCAATGTGGGCTTGATGCTCGCCTCCTCCGCGCATGCTACGTCTTGCCGGCCTTGATGCGATCGACGAGCTCGCGCGGCGTCAGGACGGATACGCCTCGCCTGCTGGCGATGGGAAAGTGGCGCAGATTGCCTGTCACCAGAATGCTCCCCGTCGCGGCAGCGACGGCGAGAAACGGCTCGTTATCTGGATCGGGCAGGGCGACGGGCCAGGGCGGCGGGGCCGCCACATGAAAGGCGAACTGGTCGAGCGCCGCGAGCAGATCGTCGACTCGTGCTGCGGGGAACCTGAATTCGGGGCGCCGCAAGACGTCCGCGTACTCCTGGCGAATCGACATGTCGAACACGGGCTCGAGCTCGCCCGCGAGCGCCGCTTCGACGATCCAACCCGGTGGCCCCGCGGCCGACAGCAGCCCGGCAACCAGAACGTTGGTATCGATCACGACCCTCATCCCGCCCGGCTGCGGGATCGCGCCTTGCGGGTCTTGGCGATGATCGCGTCGATGTCCCGGCTCGACATGCGGGCGAGGCCGCGCGCCCGGCTCGCCTGCCGGATGACGCGTACGGCCTCGAGCGCGCGCGCGCGGCGCAGCGTCTCGAGCGTCTGATCGATCGTTCCGGCGTCCACCGGAATCATCACGGCCACTGGGGCGCCGTTTGCGGTGAGCACTGCCTCACGCTCGCGCTTGAGCGCATCGCGAACCTGCTTCGGTCGGGTACGGAAGTCGCGGATGGTGACGGTCTTCATGGACGCCAGCTTACGCTTTCGGGTGACAATTGTCACCCGGCTGGTTGGTAATTCGAGCCTTCGACCGGCATCCGCACGGACCCCTCGGCGTGGACGGGGCTACTCGGCGCTGAACCCCGTCGCCTTGATGATCGGCGCCCAGCGCGCGATGTCGGCTGCCACGATCGCAGCGAGCTGCTGAGGCGTCGTTCCGGTCGGCTCGAGGCCGAACATCAGGAACTTCTCGCGGACCTCGGACGTACGGAGCGCCGCGACGATCGCGCTCGACAGCCGCTCGACCACCGGCTGCGGCGTTCCCGCGGGCGCGAACACGCCGTGCCAGCCGACCAGCTCGCCCGCCGGATAGCCCTGCTCCCGGAACGTCGGCACCGCCGGCAGGAGCGGCGAGCGCGCGGCGCCCGACGTTGCGAGGATGCGGAGCCTGCCGGCGCGATGCAGCGGAACGAAGTCGGAGAGCGCGCTGACGCCGGCGGTGATCTGGCCGTTCATCAGGTCGGCCTCGACCGGCGCAGCCCCCTTGTATGCGACGTGCACCAGCTCGATGCCCGCCGACCGGCCGAACCCGACGCCGAGGAAATGCGGCAGGCTGCCCGCGCCCGGCGAGCCGAAGCTCGCGGGCGCCGGATTCGCCTTCGACCAGGCGACGAACTTGGCCAGGTCCCGGGCCGGGTGATTTGCGGCGACCGCGAAGGCGTACTCGAACTTCGCGACCTGCGCGACCGGCGCGAAATCCTTCGTCGCGTCGTAGTTCACGTTCCTGAATACGAGCGGGATGATCACCGGCACCGCGATGGGCGCGAGGAGCAGGGTGTTGCCGTCCGGAGCGGCGCTCTTGAACGCGTCGACTGCGATGCGCCCGGATGCGCCGGGCCTGTTCTCGACGATGATCGGCTGGCCGACGGCGTCCCGGATGCCGTCGGCGACCAGGCGCGCGACGATGTCCGACGTGGCGCCGGCGGGGAGGGGGACGAGAATCCGGATCGGCTGCTTCCCCCCGATCTGCGCGTGAGCGGCCACGGGCGCCGTCATGACGATTGCGCCGGCGACCAGCAGGCGGAACAGGCGAGCGGGTGACACGGGGGTGGTTACAGGTTACGAGTGGTGGGGCCCAAGGATAGCCGTTTCCGGTTGAATCGAATTGCGGTCTGCGCGCGGGCGTGCGCCTCGGGCCGCTTGTAGGACAAAGGTCGTATTCATTGCCCCGGCAGGCTGGCGAATACTCGCGCCGTCCAGGAGGGGGCCAGAATGAACAACCTGACGACCTGCGTGAAGGCGAGCATCGTCGCGGTCGGCGCCGCATCCTGCCTCGTCGGCGGCGCGCCGGCGCACGCCCAGGAGAAGCTGAGCGCCGAGCAGCTCGCGAAGCTCGCCCAGAACCCGATTGCCAACCTGATCAGCGTGCCGTTCCAGAACAACATCAACTTCAACTACGGTCCCCGCGACGGCACGCAGAACATCCTGAACATCCAGCCGGTCATCCCGTTCAGCCTGGGCAAGGACTGGAACCTGATCACGCGGACGATCCTGCCGATCGTCACCCAGCCCGCCTTCACGGCCAACGAGAGCACCACCACCGGGCTCGGCGACCTCCAATTGAGCGGGTTCCTCTCGCCGGCGAGCGCGGAGGGCGTGATCTGGGGCGCCGGCGCGATTATGCAGGCGCCAACGCACGGCAGCGACCGTCTGGGCAACGACCGGTGGGGTCTCGGGCCGACCTTCGTGGCGCTGCGCCTCGAGAAGGGCAGCCCGTGGGTGTACGGCGCGCTCGTCAACAACGTGTGGTCGGCGGCGGGAACGACGCCAAGTACAACAACTTCCTGCTCCAGCCGTTCCTCAACTACAATTTCCCCGGCGGCCTCTACCTCAACTCGGCGCCGATCATCACCGCGAACTGGGAAGCCGACTCGAGCCAGCGCTGGACGGTGCCGCTCGGCGGCGGCGTCGGCAAGATCTTCCACTTCGGGCGGCTGCCGGTGAACATGCAGCTCGGCGCGTACTACAACGTGGTCGCGCCCGGCAACGGCCCCGACTGGCAGCTGCGCTTCCAGATCCAGTTCATGTTCCCGAAGTAGCGGATCCTCCGCCGGGCGTGCCGAAGAACACCGCCTTAGCCTTCGCGGGCCCGATCGCTCGCACGAGCTCGGAAGCAATGCAGTAGAGGAGCAGGCCGCCGAGAATCCAGAGCGCCGCGACCCAGAAGAGCGGCCAGGAGACCTCGTCAATCAACGCGCTGGCGGCGGCACCGATCCCTCCATGCTTCGATATCAGCGGTACGAGTTCTTCGATGAAACGGAAGAGAAGCGCGGCCGCGGCAAAAAGCAGCGTCTTCCAGAGAACCTGGACCATCCGCTTCTCCGGAAAGAGCCCGGAGATCGGCAGCGCCTCGATGAGGAGAATCGCCTTTGCGACGATGAGCGCGCCTACCGTCGCGACCGTGGCGCGGAGGGCGGTGATGCGGTAGTCGCCGAGCGCCACGGCCTTGGTGAGCGCCACCATGTGGAACAGGAACAGGAAGAAAACGAACGGCGGCAGGGCTTCCCGAATCTCTCTTGCAAGGACGGATCCGATTCTGCTCACGACGCCTCCTCGAAGCTCGGACGAAAGGGTACATTGCCGCTTGTTGGTGCCCGACTTCCTTCGTCGAAATCGATTCTAACTGCGCGTTGAGGCCTCCCCGCTATACCGGCGCAGAGCTCCTGGTCGCCCTGGTCCTGCTCATCGTGTCCGCGCCCTTCGTCCAGGATCTGCCGCAAGGCGACCTCGTCGAGTCGGTGCTGCTGTCGGTGGTCATGGTCTCCGCCGTGCTGGCGGTCGGCGGACGGGGCAGGGCATTGGGCATCGCGCTGGTGCTCCTTGCGCCGGCGCTCGGCGGCAAGTGGCTCGACCATCTCTATCCCAGCTTCCTGCCGCCGTCCGTCTTCCTCGTCGCCTCGATCGCCTTCTTCGTGTTCGTCGTCGTGCGATTGCCTGCCTTCGTCGTGCGCGGCCCGCCGGTGGACACCGCCGTTCTCTGCGCCGCGATCTCGGGATTCATGATCCTGGGCCTGATCTGGGCTCCCGCATACCTCGCGGTGGCCCAGGCCTTCCGCCGCGGGTGCGCCAGCGGCGCTGGACAGCTTCAGCGCCTTCTACTTCAGCTTCATCACGCTCTGCAGGGTCGGCTACGGCGACATCACGCAGGTCTCGAAGGTCGCCCGGATGCTGACGATGGTGGAAGCGATCACTGGGCTGTTCTACATGGCGGTGGTGATCTCGCGCCTGGTCTCGGTCTACTCCTCGACGCAGCGGGACGAGCGCTTCCGCTAGGGACGCCGCTGCACGGGGTCCAAAGGGCATAATAGGAGGGCAAGCGGCACGTCGAAGGACTTCAGCTCTGCCCTCCCCGATGCGCGAACCCGACCCCCGTGGCGCTTTTGCCTCCCAGGTCACGCCCGCAGGCGAGCTGCCCGAGTTCGAGCGGCTGCTGGCGGAGCTGTCGGCGCGGTTCATCAACCTTCCCGCGAACCAGATCGACGACGCGATCATCGACGCGCTCCGGCAGATCGTCGGCATCATCGGCGTCGACCGGAGCCAGCTGATCCGCCTGTCGGCGACCGGCGATGCGGTGGACATCACCCATTCGTGGGCGATGGACGGCGTGCCCGTGGTGCCCCCGAAATCCGTCGCGAAGAATTACCCCTGGGCGTTCCGGCGCATCCGGTCGGGCCTCGCCGTCGTGGTGCCGCGAGTCGAGGACCTTCCGCCGGAAGCCGCGGTTGACAGGGAATCGTTCCAGCGCGTTGGGGTGAGATCGAACCTGACGATGCCCATGAGCGTGGCCGGAATCGTCGAAGGGGCGCTTGCAATCGGCTGCCTGCGGCGCAGCCGCGACTGGCCGGAGGCGCTCGTCGGACGGGTCCGGGTGCTGGCGACGATCTTCGGCAACGCCCTCGCGCACAAGCGCGCGCAGGAGGCGCTCGACGCGGCGATCTCGTTCGAGCGCACGATGTCCGACGTTCTGGCGGCGCTCCTCACCGCCGGGCGATCCGAGCAGGACCAGGTGATCGAGGCGGGCCTGCGCGACCTCGCGCGCGTGTTCGGCGCGGAGCGAGCCACCCTGTGGCAGCGCGTCGGCGACAAGGCCGAGTTCAGGAAAGCGCGCCGCTGGGTGGCCGAGGGCGCGCCGACGCCGCCGGACGCGGTGGGCGCGTACGTCACGCCGTGGCTCAGCACGCGGCTCGTCGGGGGCTCGCTCGTCCGGTTCGGGAGCCGCGCGGACCTGCCGCCCGAGGCGGCTGCGGACCTGCCGGGCCTGCAGGCGCACTACGTAGGGGCGGGAGTCATCGTGCCTCTCGCGGTGTCCGGCGCGGTCGTCGGCGCGCTCTCCTTCGCGTCCGCGCAGGAGGATCGCGAGTGGCCGGATGTGCTCGTCCCGCGCGTGAAGCTCCTCGGCGAGGTGTTCGCGGGCGTGCTCGCGCGCCGCGAGGCGGAACGGCGCGAGCAGGAGGCGCAGGCCCATGCCGCGCACGCCGCGCGGGTCGGCACGATGGGGGCGTTCGCTGCCTCGCTCGTGCACGAGCTGACCCAGCCGCTCGCCGCCATCCTCGCCAACGCGGAGACCGCCTCCGAACTCCTCGACGCGGCGGCGCCCGACCTCGACGAGGTTCGCGCGACGGTGGCCGACATCGTCGCCGACGACCGGCGCGCGGGCGAGCTGATCCAGCAGCTGCGCCGCTTCCTGCGCCGCGGCGAGGTGGAACGCACCGAGCTCGACCTGGGCGCGGTGATCGAGGAAGTGCTGCGCCTCGCGGGCAAGGAGGCGGCCGACAAGGGCATCGGGGTGACGCTCGACGTGCCGGAAGCGCTGCCGAAGTTCGTCGGCGACCGGGTGCAGATCCAGCAGGTGATCCTGAACCTGCTGCTGAACGGATTCGACGCGGTGGCGGCGAACGAGCCGGGCGCACGCCGGGTCGCGCTGCGCGCCCGACCGTCCGACGCGGGCGTGAGCGTCGAGGTGACCGATTCCGGGCGCGGAATGGACGAGTCGACGCTGGCGCGGATCTTCGAGCCGTTCTTCACCACCAAGCCCGGCGGGATGGGGCTCGGGCTCGCGATCAGCCGGACCATCGTCGCGGCGCACGGCGGCACGCTGTCGGTCAGCTCCACGCCCGGACGCGGCACCGCGTTCCGGGTGGAGCTGCCCGCGCGGCCGCCGGAGGCGGTCCGGCCCGCGCCGCGCGTCGCGGCGCCCACCAGGACCGGCGGCACGGTCCTCGTCATCGACGACGACCCGTCGATGCGCCGGGCGCTCGAGCGCCAGCTCGAGGCGGCCGGCTACCGGGTCGAGACGTTCGCTTCGGCGCAGGAATACCTCGACCGCGCCCCGCGCGAGACCGGCGTGGCCTGTATCGTGAGCGACGTCCGCATGCCCGGATTGAGCGGCCTCGACCTGCAGGCCTCGCTCGCGCAGGCGCGCCGCGACCTGCCGATGGTGTTCATCAGCGGTCACGGCGACATCCCGACCAGCGTGCACGCGATGCGGGCCGGCGCGGTCAGCTTCCTGGCGAAGCCGTTCACCAAGGGCGAGCTGTTCGCCGGGATCGCGGAGGCGCTCGCGCGGAGCCGCGAGCTCGAGGGCGCCCGCAAGCACGGCGCCGAGCTGCAGGCCCGCTACGATTCGCTGACGCCGCGCGAGCGGGAGGTGTTCGCCCTCGTTGTGGCGGGGCTGCTCAACAAGGTCATCGCAGACCGACTCGGCGCCGCCGAGAAGACGATCAAGATCCATCGTGCCCGCGTGATGGCGAAGATGAGCGCCGACTCGGTCGCGGCCCTCGTGCTGATGTCGGAGCGCCTCGGGCTGCAGCCGGCGCGCGCAGCGGCGCGCAACTGAGCCGGGCGCGCGGCCCGTCACGTTCCCGTAAGACCAAGGTCCTATTTTCCGCCCCCAGGGGCGCGGCCGATACTCGCGCCTCGGCATCTCCACCCGAGCGGAGGCGAACCATGGAACGGAGCAACGGCAGGCTCGCGACCACGCGCGGCGTTGCGGCGGCGATCGTTACCGCGATGCTCGCCGCCGGGTGTGCGGGCACCGGCGGCGGAATGGGCGGCGCGGGCGGCGTGATGGCCACCGACACCGGCAAGGGCGCGCTGTTCGGCGGCGCCACCGGCGCGCTGATCGGCGGACTCGTCGATCACGCCGATCCGGCGGTGGGGATCCTGATCGGCGCGGCCGGCGGCGCGCTCGCCGGCGGGCTGATCGGCCACCACATGGACGCGCAGAAGCAGAACCTCGCGCAGGTGCTCGCGCCCGAGGTCAACGCGGGCAACGCGTCGGTCGAGCTCCTCAAGAACCACGGCGTGCTCGTCAACATGACGGGCAACACGCGCTTCGCGCCGGGCTCGGCGGTGGTCAACCCCGCGTTCCTCGGTTCGCTGCAGAAGGTCGCATCGGTGGCGCGGACGTACGGCAAGATCACCATCACGGTGATCGGCCATCCCGACAAGGGCGGCGGCCAGGCGGAGCGCGATCGGCTCTCGAGCCAGCGCGCCGAGGCGGTCCGGCTGCAGCTGATCGGCATGGGCGTGCCGTCGATCCTGGTGAGCGCGTCGGGCAACCCGCGCAGCACTTGGGAAGACGGGCGCGCCGAGCTGGTGATCCATCCCGTTATCGGCGGCTGAGCGGCGCGATGCGCGCGAGCGCTGCGCTTTCCGCGTGCCTCCCCCTGTCGCCTCCCCGTAGGACCAAGGTCCTATTTCGCGACAGGGGAGGCCCGCGAATACTCGCGCCGTGTTGGCGCCGCGACCCCGGGGACTGCACGTGCTGCTCGTCGACGACGACGTCTCGCTGCGGCGCGCGCTCGCGCGGACGATCCGCCTGGGAGGGTTCGAGGTCGAAGCGTTCCGGTCGGTGGAGGCTCTGCTCGCGCGCGGCGTTCCCGAGCGCGACGCCTGCCTCGTGATCGACGTGGACCTGCCCGGGATCAGCGGCAGCGAGTTCAAGCGGACGCTCATGGACGAGCGGCGCGATCTGCCCACGATCTTCATTACCGCGCTCGAGCCCGGCGAAATCGGCGAGTCGCTCGCCACGCTGGCGCCGGTGGCGGTGCTCTACAAGCCGTTCGACAAGGAAGACCTGCTCGCCGCAATCGGGCGGGCCTGCGGTTGACCCGGAAGTGCAACATCAAGATGGAGCAAGCACCATGAAAACGAGCAAATGGGTCGCGTCTCTTATCGTCTCGATCGCCGGCGTGCTGCTGGCGGCGCTCGCGGTGGCGCAGCAGGTCACGGGCACGCTCGGGTCGCCGAGCGCGAGGTCGACCATCAGCGGCAAGCAGCTGCCGCCGCCCGACCCGAAGTTCGGCGGCGTGATCAAGGACGACGCGCTGCAGTCGCGGTACTGGTGGCCGCCGCGCGTGGTGCCGCCGAAGGGCGCGCCCAACGTGCTGCTGATCATCACCGACGACGCCGGCTTCGGCGTGCCGAGCACCTTCGGCGGGGTCATCCCGACGCCGTCCATGGAGCGCATCGCGAAAGAGGGTCTGCGCTACAACCGGGTCTTCTCCACCGCATTGTGCTCGCCCACGCGGGCCGCGCTGATCACCGGGCGCAACCACCACTCGGCCGGGTTCGGCGTGATCTCGGAGCAGTCGACTGGCTTCCCCGGCTACAACAGCATCATCGCCAAGGACAAGGCCACGATCGGCCGGATCCTGCTCGACAATGGCTACGCGACGTCGTGGTTCGGCAAGAACCACAACACCCCGGTCTACACGGCGAGCCAGGTCGGGCCGTTCGACCAGTGGCCGAGCGGCATGGGCTTCGAGTACTTCTACGGCTTCGTCGGCGGCGACGCGAACCAGTGGGCGCCGAATCTCTTCCGCAATACGACCCAGATCTACCCGTTCCAGGGCAAGCCGGGCTGGAACCTGGTCACCGGGATGGCGGACGACGCGATCGAATACATGACGCGGATACACCAGATCGACCCCTCCAAGCCGCTGTTCATCAAGTACGCGCCGGGTGCCACGCACGCGCCGCACCACCCAACCAAGGAGTGGGTGGACAAGATCGCCGCGATGCACCTCTTCGACGACGGCTATGAGAAGCTGCGCGAGCGGATCTTCGAGAACCAGAAGCGGCTGGGTGTGATCCCGAAGGACGCCAAGCTCGCCCCATGGCCGAAGGAGCACCTGAAGCCGTGGGACCAGCTCACCGCGGACGAGAAGAAGCTCTTCATCCGCCAGGTCGAGGTGTTCGCCGCCTACGCGGCGTACAGCGACTACGAGATCGGGCGCGTCATCCAGCACTTCCAGGACCTCGGCCGGCTCGACAACACGCTCGTCATCTACATCAACGGCGACAACGGCACCAGCGCCGAGGGCGGGCCGATCGGCACGCCGAACGAGGTCGCGTTCTTCAACGGCGTCAGCGTGCCGGTCGACGTGCAAATGAAGCTCTACGACGTGTGGGGCACCGAGCACACCTACAACCACATGTCGGCGGGCTGGTCGTGGGCGTTCGACACCCCCTTCGACTGGTTCAAGCAGAACGCGTCCAGGCTCGGCGGCATCAACCAGAATATGGTCGTGTCCTGGCCGGCGCGCATCAAGGACAAGGGAGGCTTGCGCGAGCAGTTCATCCACGTGATCGACGTCGTGCCGACGCTGCTCGAAGCTGCCGGCATCCGCGCGCCCGAGATGGTGGACGGCATCAAGCAGGCGCCGATCGAGGGTACGAGCTTCGCCTACACCTTCGACGCAGCCAACGCAAAGGCGCCAACGCGGCACAAGACACAGTACTTCGAGATGTTCGGCCAGTGGGCGCTCTATCACGAGGGCTGGATGCTGAGCACCAAGGTCAACCGTGCGCCGTGGGAGGTTTACGGTGCCGCGAACATCGATCCCCTGAACAACCAGGTGCTCGAGCTCTACAACCTGAACAAGGACTTCAGCCAGACCGAGGATCTCGCCGCGAGGAACCCGCAGAAGGTCAAGGAGCTGAAGGAGATGTTCATCAAGGAGGCCCGCAAGTACCAGGTGTTCCCGATGGACGCGTCGACGGCGGCGCGCATGGTCGCGCCGCGACCGAACATCACCGCCGGGCGGACCGAGTTCGTCTACACGCGGCCGATGGTCGGGCTGCCGCAGGGCGATTCGCCGTTGCTGCTCAACACGTCGTACACGGTTACCGCTGACATCGAGGTCCCGCAGGGCGGCGCCGAAGGGATGATCCTGACCTCCGGCGGGCGCTTCTCCGGATACGGCTTCTACCTGCTGAAGGGCAAACCGGTCTGGCTGTGGAACTTGGTCGACCTCGAGCGGATCAAGTGGGAAGGACCCGAGGCGCTCTCCCCGGGGCGACACACGATCGAGTTCGAGTTCAAGTACGATGGGCTGGGGGCGGGCACGCTGGCGTTCAACAGCTTCAGCGGTCTCGGCCGCCCCGGCACCGGCACGCTCAAGGTCGACGGCAAGGTGGTCGCGACCCAGGAGATGAAGCGCACGCTGCCGATGATCCTGCAGTGGGACGAGAGCCTCGACATCGGCTCGGACACGCTCACCGGCGTGAACGACGCGGACTACAAGCCTCCGTTCCCGCTGACCGCGAAGCTCAACAAGCTGACGATCAAGGTCGACCGCCCGCAGTTGTCGCCCGCGGACATCCAGAAGCTCCAGGCGGCGATGCAGGAAAAGACCAAGCGCGATTGATCGCGCCGGTAAGGTGTGCAGACCGTGCGTGCGGCGCACGGTCTGCGCTTCGGCCCGGGTCCCGCACCGTTGTCTGTCTTTCGTTCCGAAAATTGAGATGAGGCTCATCGCTGCCTTCGCACTGACGATGACTGCGCTGCTCTCCGTCGACGCGAGCGCGCAGCCGCTGAGCAGCCCGCCGGCCGACCCGCAGCTCAAGTTCTCGACGCCGATGCCGCCAGGCGTCGCATCGCCCGACAAGGTCGAAACCCGAACGCCAATGCGATTTCTTGGATCAGGTTGTCCACTACGACCGACACGCCGGAGGACGAGAAGAAGCTGATGCAGACGGCGCACGAGAGGAAGGCACGCGATTAATCGCCGTCGTCGCCACCCCCATTTCTAACGCAAGGAGAACGACCATGAAAGTGCTTCATCTGCTCACCGCCAGCGTGCTGATGCTCTCGCTCGCCGCCGGCACCGCGTTCGCCCAGTCCGAGAAGGCCAAGAAGCAGGCCGAGATCCGCAAGGTCGCCCAGACCTCGCTCGAGCGCTTCTACAAGGCCGAGCCCAAGCTCAAGGGCGAGGTGGCCAAGGCGCCGGGCTACGCCGTGTTCACCAGCTACGGATTCACGTTCC
The DNA here is from genome assembly GCA_035456405.1 of Burkholderiales bacterium. Lineage (GTDB taxonomy): Bacteria > Pseudomonadota > Gammaproteobacteria > Burkholderiales > SG8-39 > JAGVSZ01. The sequence continues at coordinate 17,476 of DATIDG010000086.1, forward strand.
TGCTCGGCGGGTCCGGCGGAAAAGGGCTCGCGCACGACGCCAAGACGAAGAAGGACACCTTCATGGACATGGCGCAGGTGAGCGCGGGCCTGCAGGTCGGCGGGGGTGAGTTCGAGACCCTGATCGTCTTCAAGACGGCCAAGGCGTTGGAGGAGTTCGTCAACAAGGGCTGGGAGTTCGCCGGGGGCGGCGGTGCCGCGGCGGGCGCCGGCGGCAAGACCGCGGGCGGCGCCGCGGGCGAGCAGGTCATCGCCGACGGGCTGTACTACACGCTGACCAAGAACGGGCTGCAGGCCGGCGGCGCGGTCGCCGGGACCAAGTACTGGAAGGACAAGGAGCTCAATTGAGCGTTACCGCAATCCGTCGGGGGATGACAAAGTGGAGATGAACGGCATGTTCAACCGAGTCTCGCGTGCGGTGCGGCTGTCGATGGCGTTGGCACTGCTTCCAGCCGGCGCACTCCCCGCGGTGGCGGTCGCGCAGCCGACCGGAATCGACCCCCAGGCGACTGCCATTTTCAAGAAGGCAACCGACTATCTCGCCGGCCTCAAGGCGTTCACAGTCGACACGACGAGCACGATCGAGGTGGTGCTTCAGTCTGGACAGAAGCTGCAGTTCGACACCGGCTCGTCGGCGTCGGTGCAGCGCCCGAACAAGCTCATCGCGCGGCGCAAGGGCGACCTCGTGAACCAAGCCTTCTACTACGATGGCAAGAACCTGAGCCTGTACAACCCGGACCAGAAGGTCTACGCCACCGTCGCGGCGCCGGACACGGTGGAGGCGATGCTCGACTACGCGCGCGATTCGCTCGACATCATCGCGCCGGCGGGCGATCTGCTCTACCGCAACGCGTACGAGATCCTGATGCGCGACGTGCAGTCCGGCTTCGTCGTCGGCAAGGGCGTCGTCGGCGGGGTGCGCTGCGACCACCTCGCCTTCCGCAACGCCGACGTCGACTGGCAGATCTGGATCCAGGAGGGCGCGAGGCCGCTGCCGCGCCGGTTCGTCATCACCTCGACAAAGGTGGCCGGCGCGCCGCAGTTCGAGGTGCAGATGACGAACTGGAACACGGCGCCCAAGTTCGCGGATGGCACCTTCGCGTTCACCCCGGCGAAGGACGCGAAGAAGATCGAGTTCCTGCAGCTGACGTCCGGCGGCGCGCCGGCGCAAGGAGGCAAGTGATGAAGCGCGTCCTGAAGCCCGTGGCGTTCGGCACCTCGCTCGTCACGCTGTTCCTCGCCGACGTCGCGCCCGAGGCACCGTTCGGAATCGACTTGGTGCGGGAAGCCGCCGCGATCATCGGCGCGCCGCTCACGCCGATGTCCTACGCCGGCGTTGCGCGGCGCACGACGCGCCGGGTGGTGGCAGTGGAAGCCACGGCGGCGTCGGCTGCTACCGCCTCGGCGGCTGCGGCCACTGCCGCCGCGCAGCCGAAGCCGCCGCCCCCGCCGCCGCCCCCGCAGGCGGCGGGACCGGTGCCGATCGGAACGGTCGTGCGGACGCTGCCCGCGGGCTGCGTCGCCACTCCGATCGGCGGCGTCGAGTACTACAACTGCGCGCCCGGGGTCTATTACCGGGCTGCGTTCCAGGGCAACAACCTGGTCTACGTGTCGGCGCAGCCCTGAGCGGCACGCCGCCACCTCGATCCATCCAACCGGAGGCCCTCGTGAACCGATCCCCGCTTCGCGCCCGACGCCTGCTCGCCCTCGCGCTCGCCGCGCTGATCGCGCTGCCGCAGGCCGGCTTCGCGCAGGCCCCGGCCAAGCCCGCGCCGGCCAAGCCGACGCCGGTTTCGATCTCGCAGCAGAAGGTCGAGCTGCTGTTCGTGCAGAACTCGACCGGCATCCAGTACGACAAGGCCAAGGGCACGCTGCGCATGAAGAACATCGCCCGCTCGACGCTGTTCTTCACCGACCGGCCGGTGCGCATGGCCGGCCACTACCACACCCGTGACGAGTTCCTGCACCTGTGGAGCGAGGGCCCGGACAGCTTCGCCAAGAACCCGCCGAACGCCACGCTCTCGATGCTCGAGGTCGGCAAGGCGGACCTTCAGAACGCGGTGATCAACCTCCGGAACCCGCGCATGCAGGGCAAGGACCTGATCTACGACATCACGATCATCGAGGGCACGGTGCCGCAGGCCGCGGGCGATGCGGTGCTGTTCATCGACGTGCTCGGCTTCTGGCGGCGCAACATCCGGCGCGTGGCGATCATCGGGACGACCGCGACCGTGGCCGCCGCCGGCGCGGCCACCGCGAGCGCCGAAGCATCGGCCGCGGCGGCGCGGGCGGCCGCACCGCCCCCGCCCCCCGCGACGGTGAACGTGCAGGTGACCGAGAAACCGGCCGCACCGGCGCCGCAATCGGCGACGACGCAGAAGCTCGAGCAGCTCAAGTCGCTGCTGAGCGAGGGACTGATCACCCAGGCGCAATACCAGAAGGCGTCGCAGCAGGTGCTCAACGAGATGGTCAAGTGAGCCGCGCGCCGCGACGAAGTCACTCGTGGAGATCGGAGATCGGAAAATGACCATGAAACGTAACGGCGGGCGTTGCGCGCGCGCAATCTCTACAGCCGTTCTTGCCGGGACCCTCGTCGCCGGCTGCGCCGGCAACGGTGGCGCGGGCGGCGGCATGAGCGGGGTGATGGGCACCGACACGGGCAAGGGCGCCTTGTTCGGCGGGGCCACCGGCGCCTTGATCGGCGGCCTCGTTGATCACGCCGATCCCGCGGTCGGCATCCTGATCGGGGCGGCGGGCGGGGCACTCGCCGGCGGCCTGATCGGCCACCACATGGACACGCACAAGCAGAACCTCGCGCAAGTGCTCGCGCCCGAGGTGAATGCCGGCAACGCGAGCGTCGAGCTCCTCAAGAACCACGCGGTGCTCGTCAACATGACCGGCAACACGCGCTTCGCGCCCGGGTCTGCGGTCGTCAATCCCGCATTTCTTTCGGCGCTCCAGAAGGTCGCTTCGGTGGCCAAGACCTACGGCAAGATCACAATCACCGTCATCGGCCATCCCGACAAGGGCGGCAGCGCGGCCGCGCGCGAGACGCTCGCGCAGCAACGCGCCGAGGCGGTCCGGGTCCAGCTCCTGGGCATGGGCGTGCCGGCGATCCTGGTGAGCGCGTCGGGCAATCCCCGCAGCACGTGGGAGGACGGCCGGGCCGAGCTGGTGATCCATCCCGTCATCGGCGGATGAACCCGGGCCGTTCCGCGAATACGTCCCGCAAGGAGACCCAGGATGACTACCCGACGCAATTTCATGACCGCTGCGGCCCTGATTGCTTCGGCGGCGCCGCTCCGGTCGGCAGTGGCACAAGCCCCCAAGGAAGGTGCGAAGGAAGCCGACTTCCTGTTCGTGCAGAACGCAAGATCGATGACCTACGACAAGGGCACCGGCAAGCTCACGCTCAAGGGCATCAGCCCGGTCACGATCTTCTTCACCGACCGGCCCGAGCGCATCGCCGGGAACATGCCCACGCGCGTGTTCGTGCCGTTCTGGAGCGAGGGCAAAGACAGCTTCTCGAAGGACAACCCCAACGCGAACCTGTCGATCCTGGAAAAGGACAAGGTAGGGGCGGACATCGTCGTCGTGCTGAGCAAGCCGGTGCTCAAGGGCGAGGACCTGTCCTACGACGTCAAGATTCTTGAGGGCAACATGCCCGCCAAGGGCGGGCCGGTGTCACTCTTCATCGACATCATCGGCATGCCGCTGACCCCGATCTCGTACGCCGGCGTCGCGCGCCGGACGGCGTACCGGCGCGCCGTCTACTGGAGGTAGGACGATGATGAGCAAGCTCGCGTTTGCTTCGCTTTGCCTGGCCGGCCTCGTCGTCCCGGGCTGTCAGTCCGACGCGCAGATCCTCGCTGGCGAGCAGACGGTCGCCACGCAGGCAGCGACGCGCCGCGGACAGTTCGAGATGAACTGCCCTAAGGCCACAGGAACGATCCTCTCGAGCAACGTGCTCCAGCCGGTCGTCTGGGGCGGGCTAGAGCGCGCCGAGTACACCGTCGGCGTGGAAGGGTGCGGCCAGCGCAAGACCTACATCGTGGTCTGCCAGCTCGGCTCCCCGGCGTGCTTCGCGGCGGCCGCACGGTAGCGGCGCCGGGACGGCGCGCGTTCGCTGAAACGGGACTCGACAGTTGAATCGCTCTGCTTCCATCGCAGCGGCCACCTGCGCGCTGGTGCTCGCCGCGCCGGCGGCGGCGCTGCATAGCACCGAAGCCCTCGCGAAGGCCGCGCAGAACCCGCTCGCGAACCTGATCAGCATCCCGTTCCAGAACAACACCAATTTCAACGTCGGGCCCCGCGACGGCACGCAGAACGTGCTGGACTCCCAGCCGGTGATTCCGTTCGAGCTGAGCAAGGACTGGAACCTGATCACCCGCACCATCGTTCCGATCATCACCCAGCCGGGCTTCGTCCCGGGCGAGAGCACCACCACCGGCCTGGGCGACATCCAGTTCACCGGATTTGCCTCACCGAGCAACGCCGAGGGCGTCGGCGCGATCGGGCAGCTGCCCATGAACAGCAGTGACCGGCTCGGCAATGACCGCTGGGGCCTTGGACCGTCGTTCGTGGCGCTGCACCTGGAGAAGGGCGACCCCTGGGTGTACGGCTTCCTCGTGAACATCGTGTGGTCGGTGGGCGGCGGCAGTGATCCGACGTACAACAACTTCCTGCTGCAGCCGTTCCTCAACTACAACCTGCCCGACGGCTGGTATCTGACCTCGTCGCCGGTCATCACCGCCGACTGGAAGGCGGAGGCGAGCCAGCAATGGACGGTGCCGGTCGGCGGCGGCGTCGGCAAGATCGTGCATTTCGGCCGGCTGCCGGTGAACCTGCAGCTGCAGAGTTACTACAACGTGGTCGCGCCGGACAACGGGCCGGACTGGTCGATCCGCTTCCAGATCCAGTTCCTGCTGCCGAAGTGCTGTAAGCGGAGGGCACTCGCGACGGTCGCCAGTGCCGCATAGATCAATCACGGGGGAAACATGAAAGCTCGCACGTTCTGCAGCGCCGCGCTCGCGGCATCGGCGCTGCTCGCACCGCTCGGCGCCTCTGCACAGCCCGATGCCCCGCCCTGGCAGTTCTCGGTCATGCCCTACCTGTGGCTGCCGAGCGTGGACGGGAAGCTGCGCTTCGGGCCGCCGCCGGTGAACGGCGGCACCGCCAACGTCAGCGTCGACGCGGACACGCTGCTCGACAACCTCGACTTCGCCTTCATGATCAACGGCGAAGCGCGCAAGGGGCGGTGGCTGATTGCGACCGATTACATCTATCTCGATTTCTCCAAGGCCGACAGCGCGGTGCGCAGCGTCGACTTCAACCCCGGTCCGGGGCCGATCAACGTCTCCACCAGTTCGCTGAACGCCGGTGCCCAGAGCTCCCTGCGGGGCGACGTGTGGACGCTGGTGGGCGGCTACGCGGCCGTGGAGGGCAAGGCGAGTCTCGATGTCATCGGTGGGTTCCGCTACTTGGGCATCACGGCCAAGACCGACTGGCAGCTCACCGCGACGGTGACCCTCCCCAACACCACGCTGACCTTTCCGCGCTCGGGCAACGCGGAGAAGTCCGAGGACATCTGGGCGGCGATCGTGGGGGCGAAAGGGCGGGCCAAGCTGGGACAGAGCGACTGGTTCGTGAACTACTACGTCGATCTCGGGGGCGCATCGGACCTTTTCACCTGGCAGGGGGCGGCGGGCATCGGGTACGCGTTCAAGTGGGGCGACATCATCTTCGACTACCGCTACCTCTATTACAGCGAAGGGGGCGACAAGCTGATCGACAACATCAGCTTCGGCGGCTTCGCGCTGGGGGCGAACTTCCGGTTCTGAGCTGCCGACTCGGCGTGGCCCAAGGAGGGACGATCATGCTTTCCCGGTTCGTGCTCTCGGTTCTCGCGGCAAGCGCGGGCGCGCTCGCGCTTGCCGCGCCCGCTGTCGCGCAGGACGAGGCTGCGCTCATCCAGAAACGGAACCAGGTGCGCGAGATGGCGCGCGACACCCTCACCTATCTCTACCAGCTGACCGACACCGGGCTCGCGGCGTCGCTCACGCTCTCGGGCACCAAGTTCTTCAAGGACTCCGAGCTGCACTGACGCGCGTGGTCTGCAGCGCAGCGACCGCAAACCCATCCAAGGAGGCTTCCATGCAACGGCTCTTGCGAGCTCTCGCCACCACCGCGTCGATCCTGGCCGCTGCTGCGCTTGCTCCGACGGCCGCGCACGCACAGGCGCCCACGGCCGCGCCGCAGATGGCACAGCTGCTCTTCGTGCAGGGCGCGGCCGGCGTCGAGCTCGGCGGCGGGGGGAGCACGCTCACGCTCAAGGGCCTGAGCCCGACCACGCTGTTCTTCTCCGACCGGCCGGTGCGCATCGCCGGCCACTACCGCACCGAGGAATACCTCCAGTTCTGGAAGAACGGCCCCGACAGCTTCCTCAAGGATCCGCCGAACGCGACCCTGTCGGTGTTCGAGAAGGGCAAGGACGAGCTCGCCGACGTCGTCGTGACGCTGCGCAACCCGCGCCTGAGCGGCAACGACCTCACTTATGACGTCACGGTGATCTCGGGGACGATTCCGAAGGGGGGGCGGGCCGGCGTCGCTCTTCATCGACATCATCGGACTGCCGTTCACGCCCCTCTCGTTCGCCGGCGTGGCGCGGCGCACCGCCTACCGCACGGTCGTCTGGGGCGGCGCAGCAGCGGTGAGCGCGGCGGCGGCGTCGGCCTACTACCATCCGCCCGCACCGTACTACTCGGCCCCCGTCCCGGTCGCGTACCCGGCGCCGGTCCCGACGGTTAACGTGACCGAGACGGTCACGCCGCCGCCCGCGGCTGCCCCGGCGGTATCGGGCGCCCAGGCCGCCGCGGTGGCCAAGCTCAAGGAGCTGAAGTCGCTCCAGTCGCAGGGCCTGATCACCGAGGCCCAGTACCAGGCTGAGTCGCAGAAGCTGCTGAACCAGATCGTGCAGTGACGCGCGCCCCGGGGCGGGACGCGCGGATCGCGCTATTCGACGGTGAACCCGGCGGCCTTGATGATCGGACCCCAGCGCGCGGTGTCGGCCGCGATGATCGCCGCGAGCCCTTCGGGTGTGGTTCCGGTCGGCTCCACGCCTACGCCGATCAGCTTCTCCCGCAGCTCGGGCGTCCGCAGCGCGGCCGCGATCATGCTCGACCACCGGTCGATCACCGCCTGGGCGTTCCGGCGGCGCGACGAGCGCCGCCCAGCCCGTGCCCTCGACGGTCGCGAACCCCTGCTCCTTGAATGTCGGGATCTCCGGCGCGAGCGACGAGCGCCGCGCGCCCGAGGTCGCAATGATGCGGAGCCTTCCCGCGGCCGCGTCATGGAGAAGACGGGCGCCGACTCGGTCGCGGACCTGGTGCGGATGGTCGAGCGCCTCGGGGTGCAGCCGGCTGCTGTACCGTTAGCCGATTGAAGCACCAGGCTGCCGGCGTGCTCGCGTAACACGAAGGTCGTATTTCCCCCAACGCGGGGCAGCGGCCGGTGGAACTGCGAGGCAGCGCCCGTGATATCGCCCGCGCGCTCCGCGGGTACACCAGCGACGGAGGGAACCATGCGAAAGATCGTGGGAACGGCCGCACTCGGGCTCGCCGCGGCGCTCGCCGGCTGCGCCTGGCTCGGCCCGGAGATCATCCGGTCCGGCCGGCCCGCCTACAACGACGCGATCCTCACGACCAACGACGAGCAGCTCCTGCAGAACATCGTGCGCTTGCGCTTCGGCGACAGCGTGGGCTTCCTCACCGTGTCCTCGGTCACCGCCAACGTCTCGGTGAGGGCGAGCGGCACGGTAAACGTGGGCGCCGGTCCCGCAAGCAATTATGCGGGGAATCTCGTGCCGATCGCCGGCACGCTGACCACGGAGCAGAACCCGACGATCAGCTATACGCCGGTGAGCGGGGACAGTCTGGTGCGCCAGTTCGCGGCCGAGGTGCCGCTCGATCTCGCGATCCTCATGATCAACCTCGCGCACTCCCAGGAGGCGGCCTGGACGGCAATCGTGCGGCGCGTGAACAACTTCCGTAATCCCGAGTTCCTCCATCCGCCCACGCTCGTGACCGACCCGCGGTTCCTGCAGATCGCCGCGCTCGCGGGCGAGCTGCAGCGCCGGGGCACGCTTTACTGGGTGCGGCTCGCCGGCGCTCAGACGGGCTACGCGGTGGTGCTGCACAGCTACTCGCCGCATAATTCGCGCGAGGTGGCGCGGCTGCTCGATCTCCTCGGCATCCAGCGGCCTTTGCGCGAAGGCGACGACGTCGTGATCCCGGTGCGCCTGTCCGTCGGATCGCCGGACCCGGGCGCGATCGCGATCGAGACGCGGTCCTTGCTCGAGCTCATGCGCCTCGCGGCGGCGAGCATCGAGCTGCCCGCCGATGCGGTGGGTGCAATCCGCTACCCGGTGTCCGGTCCGGCAGGTCGGGGCATCCACATTCACGTCGCGGCAGAGCGGCCGGCACAAGCGCGGGTGGCTGTGGAATACCGCGGCCGCTGGTACTTCATCGCGAACGAGGACGAACTGAGCAAGCAGTGGTTCTCGATGCTGCAGTTGCTCGCCGGCGCGCAGACGCCGAGCACCGGCGTGGGGCCTGTGCTCACGGTGCCGGTGACCGGGGGACGGTAGACCCGACCGAAGCCGCCCGTTTCCCGGCGCCATCCCGTAACACTAAGGTACGTATTTTCCGCGCTGGCGGCCTGTCTTCTCGGCAGGCGAAAGGCCGGCTCGCTACAACGCCCTGACGCCGCTCGAGGCGGAGGTCTTCGCGCGTGGCGGCGACGATCGAGAGGAGATGTCGATGCCGGGTTTCATCTCACTTCCAGGTGCTGCACCGGCGCGTCAGGGCTGGCATGCGGCGGCGCTGATCGCGGCGCTGCTGCTGTCGGCGGGATGGGCGATTGCCGCGGGTCCGGGGGCCAGCGCGCCGAGACCCGGCATCCCGAGCGCGCAGCAGCCGACCCCACTCCAGACGGTCGCTCGACCCACTGCGCCCCCGGAGGAGTTCGGGCGAGGCACGCCGCGGGGGACCATGGCGGGCTTCCTCTCCGCCACGAATGCGGGCGACTACAAGCGTGCGACGGCCTATCTCGACCTCCGAGCGCTCGCGGCGCCCGAGGCGGCCCAGCAGGGCCGGGTCCTTGCCCGCCATCTCCGCGTCGTCCTGGATCAGAACCTGGCACTGCATCCCGACGACTTCTCCGACGAGCCGGGCGGCACGACGGACGATGGGCAACCGCCCAGTCGCGACGTCGTCGGCCGCATCCAGACCAAGAAGGGCCCGGTCACCGTCCTGCTCGAGCGTGTCCCGCGCGAGGACGGCGTCCCGGTGTGGCAGTTCTCGACCGCAACCGTCGCCCGGATTCCCGGCCTCTACCAGGAGGAGTTCGGTCACGGCCCGGTGGGGGAGATCCTCCCGCCGGTGCTCATCGAGACGCGCCTCCTCGAGATCGCCTTGTGGCAGTGGCTCGCGCTGCTCGCCCTCGTCCCGGCCTCTTTCTTCCTCGCCTGGATCCTCGTCGGATCGAGTCTGCGCCTGCTGCGTCCCCTTGCCACGCACTCGCGTCTCGCGCTGACCCCGCGGGTGGCCGAGCGGGCCGCCGCACCGCTCCGCCTCCTGGTCGCGGTGACCCTCTTCCACGTTTCGCGTCGCGTGCTCTCCCTGGCCGTCGCCGTGCAGCCCGCCTTCGCGAAGGCCGAGGAGATGCTGGTGGTGGTAGGGCTCGCCTGGCTCATCCTGCGCGTCATCGATCTCGCGGGCGGGAATCTACGAGAGGACGCGGAGCGGCGGACAGAGCCTGCCACGATCGCGCTGATCGCGCTCGCGCAGCGGGGTCTTACGCTGGTGGTGCTCGCGCTCGGTCTGTTTTCCTTACTCGAGGTGGCGGGGGTGCACGTCACCGCGCTGATCGCCGGGCTGGGCGTGGGCGGGATCGCCATTGCGCTCGCCGCCCAGAAGACCGTCGAGCACCTGTTCGGGGGCGTGAGCCTGGTCGCCGACCAGCCGGTGAAGGTCGGCGATTTCTGCCGGTTCGGCAATCAGGTCGGCACCGTGGAGGCGATCGGCCTCCGGTCGACGCGCATCCGCACGCTCGAACGCACACTCATCTCCGTTCCGAACGCGGAGCTCGCCACGCTGCAGATCGAGAACTTCGCCAAGCGCGACCGGATCTGGCTCAGCACCACCTTCGGACTGCGGCGCGAGACGACGCCGGACCAGCTCCGGTACGTGCTCGTGAGGGTGCGGGAGCTGCTCTACGCGCACCCGATGATCGACCCCGATCCGGCGCGGGTGCGGCTGGTGGGTTTCGGATCCGACTCGCTGGAGGTCGAGATCTTCGCCTACGTGCGCACCAGGGATTACAACCAGTTCCTGGCCGTGCGCGAGGACGTGTATCTGCGCATCCTGGACATCCTCGCCGAGAGCGGCACCGGACTCGCCCTTCCGTCCATGTCGCTGCATCGGGGCGCCGACGGCCTTGACCCGGACCGTGCACGCGAGGCCGAGGCGGCCGTGCGTCGATGGCGCGAGGAGGGCGCGCTGCCGTTCCCCGAATTCCCGCCCGAGCGCGTGGCCCGGCTCGCGCGGACGATCGATTATCCCGCGAGCGGACTGCCTGAACCGCGCCGCTCCGCCGCTGCCGGTCCGCGGTGAGGGCACGCTGGTGAGTTCGAGCGCCCGCGTAGCACCAAGGTCGTATTCCGCGCCCGACGGGGCAGCGAATACTCGCACGCGTTGGCACCGGGACCCGGGGGATTGCACGTGCTACGAGCGAACGACGCGATCCGATTCCCCGACGACGCAGTTCCGGGCGCCTCGACGAGATCCGCGGTCGGTGACGAGGGAGCGATCCCGGCCGGCCTCGGGCGACCGATGACCGCGATTGCCGTCGAACGATCCCTTCGGGCAGTCTGCCTGCCACGAGTGCGACCTCCTCCAGCGCGAGGTGCCGCTCGCCCCCGGCGACGCCGCGCGCTAGGGGGAAGCGCCCGGTGATGAACCGGCTGAGCGAGCACAAGCATCTGCTGCTGCTTGCCGCGATCATCGCGGTCCTGGTCACGCAGCCGCTCGTCGCGCGCGAGAGCACCGCCGCGCGACTCGCCTACGACCTCCTCGTCGCCGCCGTGGCCGTCGGCGTGTTTCTCGTCGTGTTCGGCTTTCGCTGGGAACGGCAGGTCGCGGCCGTGCTGGCGCTCCCCGCAATCGCTCTCGACGTTGCGCGATATGCCCTGACGGACGGGGCGATCGGGGGGTACGCGGTCTCGTATTTCCTCTCCGTCGCGCTGTTTCTCGCCTTCGCGGTAGCGGTGATCGTGCGCGACATCTTCCACGGGCGCGCGGTCAGCCTCGACGGGGTGCTCGGCGCGTTCGCCGGCTATCTCCTGCTCGGCGTCGCGTGGGGCAGTCTGTACGCGGTGGCCGAGCTGCTCGCGCCGGGCTCGTTCAGCGTGAACTCGGAGATCCGGTGGCAGCTCGAGGACTGGCACCTGCGCCGCGCGCTGTTCAACTATTTCAGCTTCAACACCATGACGAGTCTCGGCTACAGCGACATCACGGCAGTCGCGCCGCTCGCAAACACGCTGACGTGGTTCGAGGTGATGACCGCGCAGTTCTACCTGGCGGTGGTGATCGCCCAGATCGTCGGATTGAAGCTCGCGCAGGCGCGGGGCTAGACCGCCGCCTGGCGTCGGGCCGCGAGGGCCACGACATTTCCGTCCGCTGCGATCGCGCCGGCGGCGATGTGGCTGTCGAGCCAGCGGAGGATCGGCAGGAACTCCTGCCGCTCCGTCGCGCTCTCGTGCGCATCCATCTCGAAGACGCCCAGGCCCTGCTCGGCGGCGCGGATGTAGGCGTCGGAGTCCCGGATCCGGGTCAGGAACGGGAGGCTCAACGACTTCAGGAATCGCTCGAGCGGCTCGTACACGGGCATCGAGCTCCGGACCCGGTTGGCGACGACGACCACCTTGGTGTTCCGCGTCCGGACCCGGCCCAGGAGGAAGAGGTCCTTCACGAAATCGGCCGTCGCGTGGACGTCGATCGACGACGGTCCAACAGGAATGACGACGAACTCGGCCTTGCCCATCAGCTCCTGCAGCAGGAGCCCCTTCACCCCGCCGGGGGCGTCGATGAGCAGAAGGTCCGTCTCGGGCGGCAGCCAGGTCTGCAGGCTCTTCAGGACATGACCCTTCTGCGGTGCCGCGTTCGCCCCGTGGATCCGCGCCAGGTGCGTCGGACGCGACTTCAGCCACTGCAGGCTGGAGCCCTGCGGGTCGTAGTCCTTGATCGCCACCCTGGCGCCGGTGGCGGCGTAGTAGCTCGCGAGGTTCGTGGTGACGGTCGTCTTGCCGCACCCGCCCTTGGAGTTGATCACCAGCACCGTTCGCATGGCTCCGGCCCCGCCTCCTCCCGAATATGGGCGTTCCGCGAAGCATCGGCCATGCCGGGCCGCCGCCGTCGGAGTGCGTTTTTCACGGGGCGGCGCAGCAGGAAAGCCGCAGCCGGCCTTTCCCCCCGCGACGCCATCTCCTGTGCCTATGCTGCTCCACTGCATTTCTGCTATTTCTGCAGAAATGAAAACCACACTCACGGTCACCCGGCGCGGCGTCGTGACGCTGCCCGCCAAGCTGCGCCAGGCCCTCGGCATCAAGGGCGACGATCAGCTCATCGCGGAAACGACGCCGGAAGGGCTGCTTCTGCGCCCCGCAGTCACGTTGCCGATCGAGATCTACACCGACGAGCGGATCCGCGAGTTCGACGCGGCGGAGGCCGAGCTCGACAAGGTGCTGCGCCGGAGGAAGAAGCTGAAACCTGTCCGCTGACCGGGCGCGGATGCGGATCTTCCTCGACACCAACGTGCTCTTCTCCGCCGCCAAGTCCGATGGCGCCGTAAGACGACTGCTCACCCTGGCGATCGAAGCCGGACACGAGTGCTGGGCGGATGGTTACGTCATGGAAGAGGCGCGCCGCAACCTCGTCGCGAAGGCGCCCGAAGGCGTCCCCGCCCTGAGCGCCTTGCTCACGCGCGTGCGCCTCGCCGCAGCGCAGCCTCACCCCGCGGCGTTGGAGGTGACGGCTGCGATCGCGGAGAAGGACCGACCCGTGCTTGGCGCCGCGATCCGGCTGGAGTGCGATGCGCTGGTCACCGGCGATCGGCCCCACTTCGGGGCCTTCTTTGGCAAGGCGCTCGGTGGCGTGTAGATCAATTCTCCGAGGCTGCTCGCGGAGGCCCTCGTCGCGTAGCCCGCGGTGTGCGGCGGAAGAAGAAGCGCGGCGGGCCGCCCTGGATCACCCTTTCTTAGCCCTCCTGTTCCCGCCAGAGGTCGAGCACGTCCTGGACCGGCCGGTCGCTGAACGAGAAGAGCACGCTCTCCGCGTCCGCCTCGAGCGTGCAGGGCATCCAGGACGGGACGACGAAGGTGTCCTTCGGGCCCCACTCGAATGCCTCGGCCCCGATCTTCACGCGGCCCTTCCCCTCGACCACCGAGTAGACGGTCGAGTCGGTCGAGCGGTAGGGCTTGCCGCCGAAGCCGGCAGGCAAGAGCTGCATGAAAGTGCCGATCGTCGGCATCGGCCAGCCGCCGGTGGCGGGGTTGGTGAACTTGAGCTTGTGGCCGTAGCAGGCGTGCAGCGGCGCGCTCTTCGCCAGGGTCGCGAGCGCTTCGCGCGTGCGCTCGTACGGGTACCAGAAGAGCGGCGAGGTGCGCGACTTGGGCTTGTGGTTGACCGGCAGCATGGTGTTGCCGAAGGCGGCGAACGACTCCCCCGAGGTGCGCGTGGTCTCCTGCGACGCCTCGGCAGGCCGCTCGAGGAACTGCGCATCGAACAGCTCTACGATCGCGATGTCGAGGCCGTCGAGCCACACCATCGGCTCGGCCGAGGGGTTGCCATGGTCGTGCCAGGTCCAGGACGGGGTGATGATGAAGTCGCCGGGGCTCATCGTGACGCGCTCGCCGTCGACCGCGGTGTAGGCGCCCTTGCCGTGCACGATGAAGCGCAGCGCGGACTGCGAGTGGCGGTGCGCTGGGGCGATCTCGCCGGGCAGGATGAGCTGGAGCCCCGCGTACAGGCTGTGCGTGATGCGCGAGCGCCCGCGCAGCCCCGGGTTCTCGAGGATCAGCACCCGGCGCTCGGCCTCCTTCGCGGTGATGAGCTTCCCCGCCTCGAGGATCCACGGGTGCACCGTCTCCCACTTCCAGAGATACGGCTTGCACGGCGTGTTGGGGGTGGCCGTGATCAGGCTGTGCAGCACCTCCCATAGCGGCGTCACGTTCGCCTTGTCGATCCTGTCGTAGAAGGCCTGGCGATCGGCGCCGACCGCATTTTCGGTCGGGTGTTTCGGGACGGCGGACATCGAGGTCTCCTCGTGCGCGGCAGGCAAGGGGGGCTATTCTCGCGCGTCCCGCGCGTGGCCGGCAACGCCCACGCCAGGGCGGGGCGCGGCGGGGCTAATATAGGCGGGTCCCAGCCCCCGCAACGGGAGGAGCCATGGCCGAGACCGCCCCGCAGGACGCATCGAACATCCGGGATGCCACGAGCGAAACGGTCCGTCAGGGAACGGATATCCGCGCCAAGGTGCACGAGCTCACGCTGCTCGCGCTGCAACGCCAGCGCTTCGACCGGCACGGCATGCGCGAGGTCGTCCGCGCCGTCACCGAGGGCATTGCGGTGGGCGCCGAGAAGTCGAGCGGCGACATGCGCCTCGCCATGTCCGAGGCGCTGCGCGGGCTCGACCAGGCGCTGCGCACCTCCGCCGAGGCGGGCGACGTCGCGCTCAAGCAGCTCGCCAGGAGCGGCCGGAACTTCTCCGACGCGGAGTTCAAGCAGGCGCTCGCGAACCTGCGCAAGCTCGAGGAGGACTTCCTGAAGACCGCGGAGCTGGTCGCCGACGGCGCGAGCGCGCGCGTGCAGCCCGAGCTGCGCGAGGCGCTGCGCACCGCGCGGCGCACCGGCACCGAGACCGGCAAGCAGGTCGCGCTGACGATGGGCGATTTCGCGCAGAAGTTCTCCGCGGCATCGTTCGATGCCGCAATCGCCGGCCTCGAGGTGGCGAGCCAGGTCGGCCAGCGCTTCGCGCTCGTCGCGAGCGGCGTGCTCGGCGCGTTCGCCGATGCGCTGCGCGCGCCGCCGCCGCAGCCGAACAAGGAATCCGCGAAAGCCGGGCAGGAACCGCCGAAGGGCTCGTGATGCTGCGGGAGACGGTCGGCGTGATGCGGGACCTCCCGCGCCTGCACGAGATCACGTCGGTCTTCATCCGCCACGGGCTCGGCGACCTCGTGCGCCGCGCCGGCATCGCCGGCGTTCTCGAACGCGCAGGCCAGATGCTGAACTGGGGCGCGCGCAACGAGAGCTCGCGCCTCGAGCCCGCGACGCGCGCCCGGCTCGCGCTCGAGGAGCTCGGGCCGACCTTCGTGAAGCTCGGCCAGCTGATGGCCACGCGCGTCGACCTCTTCCCGCCGAGCTGGATCGCCGAGTTCGAGAAGCTACTGACCGACACGCCGCCGGTCGCGTTCGCGGAGCTCGAGCCCGAGCTCAAGCGGGCGCTCGGGCGCTCGCCCTTCGAGGTGTTCCGCGACCTCGATCCGGTTCCGCTCGCCTCGGCATCGATCGCACAGGTGCATCGCGCGCGGCTTCAGGACGGCACGCCCGTCGTCCTGAAGATCCGCCGCCCCGGGATCCGCCCGAAGGTCGAGGCGGACCTGCGGCTGCTCGCGCAGATCGCGCAGCTCGTCGAGTCCGAGATTCCCGAGGCACGTCGCTACCAGCCCACCGAGATCGCCGCGCAGTTCGCGCGCTCGCTCGAGCGCGAGCTCGACCTCGCGGTGGAAGCGCGCCACGTCGAGCGTCTGGCGAAGAACTTCGAGGGCGACCCATACATCGTGATCCCGAAGGTCTATGGCGAATGGACGTGCGAGGTCATGAATGTGCAGGAGCACGTCGACGCCGTTCCCGGGACCGACCTGGCGGCGGTCAAGGCCGCGGGGCTCGATCCGAAGCTGATCGCCGCGCGCGGCGTGGAGTCGACGCTGAAGATGATCCTCATCGACGGCTTCTTCCACGCCGACCCGCATCCCGGCAACGTGCTCTTCCTGCCCGGCAACCGCATCGTGATGATCGACTGCGGCATGGTCGGGCGGCTCTCGCCAGTCCGGCGCAACCAGGTCGTCGACCTGCTCTCGGGCCTCGCGCGCCTCGACGAGGAGGCGATGCTCGACGTGCTGCTCGACTGGGCCGGCGACGCGTATGTCGACGAGGCGCGGCTCGCCGCCGACGTGAACGAGCTCGTATACGACTACGAGGGCGTGCCGCTCAAGGAGATCCGCATCGGGGCGCTCGTGCGCGAGTTCGCGGCGATCATCCGCCGGCATTCGATCGTCCTGCCGCCCGATCTCACGCTGATGTTCAAGGCGCTGATCACGATGGAGGGCCTCGGGCGGCAGTTCGACCCGGAGTTCCACATCCTCGACCACCTCACGCCGATGCTGCGCCGCGCGCTCACGGAGCGCTACAAGCCGGCGGGCATCGCGCGCAGGGGGCGCAACACGCTCGCCCAGGTCGCGAGCCTCGTCACCAGCGTGCCGCGCGATCTCGCGCGGCTGATCCGCGACGCGCGCCGCGGCAAGACGCGGATCGACCTCGACCTGAAGCGCCTCGACCACTTCGGCCGCCAGCTCGACCGCACGCTCGACCGGGCGACGATGGGCATCATGACGGCCTCGCTCGTCATCGGCTCCTCGATCGTGATGACGGTGCGCGAAGGCCCCGACGTGTTCGGGATCCCGCTGCTGGGGATGATCGGGGCGGTGGGCTACGTCGTGGCGTTCTTCAACAGCCTGTGGATCATCTTCGGCATGTGGCGGTCCGGCAAAGACTGAAAGGGGGGAGGCAAGCATGGTCCGAGCTTCGTTCGCGGTCGCGCTCGCGGCGCTGGCACAAGTCGCCTTCGCGCAGAGCGGCTATCCGTCCCGGCCGATCACCATGGTCGTCGGGTTCGCGCCGGGCGGGGGCACCGACACGGTCGCGCGCATCGTCGCGAAGAAGATGGCCGACGGCATCGGCCAGTCCGTCGTGGTCGAGAACAAGCCGGGGGCCGGCGGCAATCTCGCCACCGACCACGTTGCGCACGCCCAACCCGACGGTTACACGATCCTGCTCGGCTCGGTGGGGTCGCTCGCGGTCGCCCCGCACATCGTCGCGAAGCTGCCCTACGATCCGATG
This sequence comes from Burkholderiales bacterium, assembly GCA_035456405.1. Taxonomy (GTDB): domain Bacteria; phylum Pseudomonadota; class Gammaproteobacteria; order Burkholderiales; family SG8-39; genus JAGVSZ01. The sequence continues at coordinate 34,706 of DATIDG010000086.1, forward strand.
CGCGACCTCGCGCCGATCACGATGGCGGTGGTGTTCGCCAACGTGCTCGTGGTCAACCCGTCGGTGCCGGCGAGCACGCTCGCCGAGTTCGTCAAGCTCGCGAAGGACAAGCCGGGTGCCATCAGCTACGGCTCCTCGGGCATCGGCGGCGCCGGCCACCTCGCCGGCGAGCTCTTGAAGATGATGGCGGAGATCGACATCGTCCACGTTCCTTACAAGGGCGGCGGGCCCGCCATGCAGGGCATGCTGGGCGGGCAGATCCAGGCGATCTTCGCGACGCCCGTCTCGTCGGGCTCACAGATCAAGGCGGGCAAGGTGCGGGCGATCGCCACGACGGGCGTGACGCGCACAAAGCTGCTGCCCGACATCCCGACGGTCGCCGAGTCGGGCTATCCCGGGTACGAGGCTACCAACTGGTACGCGTACCTCGCCCCGGCGGGAACGCCGAAGGACGTCCTCGCGCGACTCCATCGCGAGCTGGTGCAGGCGCTGAGCGCGCCCGACGTGCACGAGCAGTTCGACCACCAGGGCGTCGAGGCGAAGCCGGGCACGCCCGAGGAGCTGGCGAAGTACATGGAGAGCGAGCTCGCCACGTGGGGGCGCGTGGTCAAGGCGGCGAAGATCCAGGCAAATTAGGGCGCTGCCACGGGTGAGCGAGGTTAATGCCGCACGCGCGCGCGAGGCCGCGGAGGCGATCTACCGCGCCGAATCGCGCCGGGTCTTCGCCACGCTGATCCGCCTGCTTGGCGACTTCGACCTCGCCGAGGAGGCACTGCACGACGCGTTCCGCGCGGCGCTCGAGCAGTGGCCGCGCGACGGCGTGCCCGCAAACCCGCGCGCCTGGCTCGTGTCGGCCGGGCGCTTCAAGGCGATCGACGGCATTCGGCGGCGCGCGCGGTTCGACTCGATCGAGGATTTCGCCGAGCAGGTCGACGCCATCGCCGACGAAGGCGCGGAGCGGGACGAC
>DATIDG010000087.1:0-52839 GCA_035456405.1 Burkholderiales bacterium
AACCGGCAGGCCATCCCGACGATCGCGATTGCGCCGCCAGGGCGCAAAGTACGGCTCATTGCCTCCCCTCACTCGCGCGCGGCCCCACGCAGGGCCTCGCGCATGCGGTCGTCAGGTCTTCGGTTCTCCGCGATCTCCGGCTGCCTGGTCCATGAGCTCGAGGTAGCGGGTGACCAGGGCGGACTGGGCGCTGATGACGCTTTCGCGGTACGTGCGAAAGGCCTTGCCCATGTCGAGCCAGCAGAGCAGCGCCGCCTTCACGAGCTCCTGGTGCTGCTGGGCGAGCGAATCGTCACCGGAGTGCTGGGTAAGCAGGCTTTGATAGCGCTGCAGCAGCGCGCGATTGGATTGCGCGAGGCGCTGCAGCAGCTCGGGAGACACGAGGCTGGACGGGATACCGCTGTCGGCGAGCGCCGCGGCGAAATCCTCGAAGAGACCGTGCAGGGGCTCGCCCCTGCCCGCGCGTTCCGGCATCCGGCTTCCTCTCCGGCGAGCTGCGTGGGTGTCGTGGTGTTTGGGCGGATCCTACGCCGCGCCGGTCGCGAGTCAAGTCATCCGGAGGTACGATCCAGCACGCCCTGCAGGCCGACGACCACCGACTGGCGCCGCACAGATTCGCGATCGCCGTCGAAGCGGAACGTGGCCGCGTCGGCCGGGCCGCCGTGCACCGCCCACGCGAAGCACACCATGCCGACCGGCTTCTGCGGCGAGCCGCCGGTGGGGCCGGCGACGCCGGTGATCGCGACCGCGATCTGCGCGCGGCTCGCGGCGAGGGCGCCCGCGGCCATCTCGCGCGCCGTCTCCTCGCTGACCGCACCGTGGCGCTCGAGCGTCCCGCGTCGCACGCCGAGCATCTCGCGCTTGGCCTCGTTCGAGTAGGTGACGAAGCCGCGGTCGAACCAGTCCGAGCTGCCGGACACCGAGGTGATCGCCTGGGCGACCCAGCCGCCGGTGCACGACTCGGCGGTCGTAAGCACGAGACCCTTCTCCTTCAGCCGGGCGCCGACGGCGGCAGCGATCGCTTCGAGTTCGTCCAGGGTCATCCGAGCAGCCTTTTCGCGGCCGCGAGCGCGAGCAGCGTATAGAACGCCGCGACGACGTCGTCGAGCATCACGCCGAAGCCGCCCTTGACCGTCCGCTCGAGGTGCCGGATCGGCGGCGGCTTCGTCATGTCGAAGAGCCGGAACAGGAGGAACGCGGCCACCTGCCACGAGAGGCCTGCAGGCGCGAGCAGGAGCACCCCGAGGAACGCGACGACCTCGTCCCAGTTCATCGCGCCGTGGTCCGGCACGCCGAGGTCCCGGCCGGTGCGGCCGCACGCCCAGATGCCGATGGCGAAGAGCGCCGCGATCGCGACTGCAACCCCTTCCGGCGCGAGCCGCTGCGCGAGCACGGCGTAGAGGGGGAAGGCGAGGAGCGTGCCGAGCGTGCCGGGCACGACCGGCGACAGTCCCGTCCCGAGCCCGAGCGCGATGAAGTGCGCCGGGTGGGCCACCAGGAATCCGGCGCCGGGCCGGGCGGCCGCCTGCCAGCTCATCGGAAGTGGTCGAACCCGCGGCGCCCGACGTGCAGCGGCTTGCCGGCCGGGTCGAGCAGGCGGACCTCCGGCGCGCCGGCAACGATGCGGCCGATGCGCGTCACGGCGACGCCCGCAGCCTGCCCTGCCGCCTCGACCGCCTTGCGCTTCTCCGGCCCCGCGGTGAAGGCGAGCTCGTAGTCGTCGCCGCCCGCGAGGAGGCTCTCGTCGGCGAGCGCCGCATCCGCGCACGAGCGCAGGTCCGCGGAGCGCGGCAGGCCGGCGTAGTCGATCTCCGCCGCGACCTTCGAGCGCTCGAGGATGTGCCCGAGATCCGCGAGCAGGCCGTCGGAGACGTCGATCGCCGCCGCGGCGACGCCGCGCAGTCGCTGGCCCAGCGCGACGCGCGGCGCAGGCTGCTCGAGCCGCGCGATGCAGCGCGCCGCGGCTTCGGGGGCAAGCGCGACTCGGCCCTTGAGATGCGCGAGGCCGAGCGCGGCGTCGCCGGTCGAGCCGGACAGCCACACGTCGTCGCCGGCTTGCGCGGCGTCGCGCCGCAACGCGTAACCGGCCGGCAGCGTGCCGATCGCGGTGATCGTGATCGTGCGCGCACCGCGCGTGGTGTCGCCGCCGACGAGCTCGATCGCGTAAGCGTCCGCGGCCGCGAACATGCCTGCGGCGAACGCCTCGAGCCACGCCTCGTCCGCATCGGGCAGCGCGATCGCGAGCAGGAACCAGCGCGGGTCGGCGCCCATCGCCGCGAGGTCGGAGAGGTTCACCGCAAGCGACTTGTATCCGAGACGGTGCGCGTCCGCGCCCGGCAGGAAGTGCGTGCCTTCAGAAAGCGTGTCGGTGGTGAGCGCGAGCACCAGGCCGGTCGGCGGCCGCACGAGCGCGCAGTCGTCCCCGACGCCGAGCGCGGCCGTGCGCGCGGGGCGGGTGAAGTACTTCGCGATCAGCTCGAATTCCGAGAGCATGAAAAGGCAGCTAGGTCTTCTGTCTTTCGTTCGGGCGCAGCCGCGGCGCGAGCTTGTCGAGCACGCCGTTCACGTACTTGTACCCGTCGGTGCCGCCGTACTCCTTGGCGAGCTCGATGGCCTCGTTGATCACCACGCGGTACGGCACCTCTGGAGCGTGCTTCAGCTCCCACGCCGCGAGCAGCAGGATGCCGCGCTCGACCGGCGAGAGCGCCTCGACCTTGCGGTCGAGGGCGGGCTCGATCTCGCGCTTCAGGTCCTCGCCCGCAGCGATCGTGCCGGCGAGGAGCTGGTCGAAGTACTCCGCATCGGCCTTCGCGAAGTACGGGTCGGCGGCGAGGTGCGCGCGGATGTCGGGCGCCGTGTTGCCGGCGACCTGCCATTGGTAGAGGCCCTGCAGCGCGTACTCGCGCGCGCGGCGTCGTGCGGACTTCATGGGAGCCGCGCCTACTTGTGGTTCCGCTCGATGGCGCGCAGCGCGTTCGCCAGCTCGACCGCGACCGCGGCGCAGTCGCGGCCCTTGGCCGCTGCGCGCGCCGCAGCCTGCGCCTCGGTGTCGGTGGTGAGGATGCCGTTCGCGACCGGCACGCCGGTGTCGAGCTGGACCTGGCTGAGGCCCGCGGCGGACTCGTTCGACACGATCTCGAAGTGGTAGGTCTCGCCGCGGATCACCGCGCCGAGCGCGATCAGCGCGTCATAGCGCCCGGTGCCGGCGAGCTTCTGCAGCACGAGCGGCGCCTCGAGGGCGCCGGGCACGCTGACCACCGTCACGTCGCGCTCGTGCACGCCGAGCTCCATGAGGCGAACGAGGCACGCTTCCAGCGAGGCGCGGCCGAACTCCTCGTTGAAGCGGCTGCGGACGACACCGACGCGCAGCCCCGTGCCGTCGAGGCTGGGCTTGATCTCGTTCATTGCGCGTCCGAGCGGACCGGGCTCTCGTAGCCGGCGATCTCGAGCTCCCAGCCGGCCATGCTCGGCATCTTGCGCGGCGTGGCCATCAGACGCATCCGGCCGACGCTCAGCTCGCGCAGGATCTGCGCGCCGATGCCGTAGGTGAGCAGACTCGCCCGCGCCGGGGTCGGCGGCTTCGCGGGCTCGGAAACGCGCTCGATGAGCTGACCCGCGCTTTCCGAGCAGTTGAGCAGCACCATGACGCCGCGGCCCTCCGCAGCGATTCGCGCGAGCGCCTCGTTGAACGACCATGAGTGCGTGCTGGTGCCGCTGTCGAGGAGATCGAGGATGCTGAGCGGCTCGTGCACCCGCACGAGCGTCTCGCCCTTCGGGTCGATCTCGCCGCGCACCAGCGCGAGGTGCGTGGCGTTCGAGAGTTTCTCGACGAACGCCACGAGGCGGAACGGGCCATGCGCAGTCTCGATCGTGCGCTCGGTGACGCGCTTGACGAGCGACTCGGTGCGGCTGCGGAAATGGATGAGGTCGGCGATGGTGCCGAGCTTGAGGCCGTGGGCCCGGCCGAACTCGACGAGGTCCGGCAGCCGGGCCATCGTGCCGTCGTCCTTCATGATCTCGCACAGCACCGCCGCCGGGTACAGCGCGGCGAGCTGCGCAAGGTCGCAGCAGGCCTCGGTGTGCCCGGCGCGCACCAACACCCCGCCGTTCTGCGCGATGAGCGGAAAGATGTGCCCGGGCTGCACGATGTCGTCGGCCCGCGCGGTCGCGGCGGCCGCGACGCGGATCGTGTGCGCACGGTCGGCGGCGGAGATACCGGTGGTGACGCCGCTCGCCGCCTCGATCGACACGGTGAAGTTCGTGCCGTGCACCGAGCGGTTGGAGGCGACCATCGGCGCGAGGTTGAGCCGGCGCGCGTGACCCTCAGTGACCGGCATGCAGATCAGCCCGCGGCCGTGCTTCGCCATGAAGTTGATCTTCTCGGGCGTCACGAACTCGGCCGCGAAGATGAGGTCGCCTTCGTTCTCGCGGTCCTCGTCGTCGACCAGGATCACCATCCGGCCAGCGCGGATCTCGTCGATGATCTCGGGGATCGGTGAAAGGCTCATGGCGCAGGCATTCTACCAGCGGCGTCGCCCGCGCCCGTCAGGCGAGCGTGGCGAACGCGCCGCGCCGCAAGTCTCCGAACTCGGCGGCAACGCTGCGTCCTGACCTCACTGCCTCGGTGATGTGCCCTGCGTCCTGCCCGTAGCCAATCATCAGGGCGCCCTCGATCCGGTCGCCGTGCACGACGAGCTTCGCGTAACGGTACTCATCGGGGGCCTCGAGCGCGATCACCTCGTCGCCCGCTCTGGACTCGATTCGGCCGACGGACGCGAGCTCCGCGCCAACGATCTTTAGCAGCGTCGCCGGCACCGTCCCGCGGTATGGCCGGTCGCCGCCGGCGGCTTTCACCCCTGCCGCCTCGCCCTGCGCCGCCGCAGCCGGCCACTGCCCGTACACGCGCTCCGCGTGCTCCGCCACATCGCCGGCCGCGTACACGTCCGGCGCGCTCGTCTGCAAATGGTCGTCGACGAGGATCCCCCTTCCGACCCGGATGCCGGCCTGGGTCGCGAGCTCGACGTTGGGGCGCATCCCGGCGCACGCGACGAACACCTCGCAAGGCAGCGTGCGGCCGTCCTTCAGCGTCGCGGCGGTCACGCCGGCGGGACCGGTCTCGATACGCGTCGCTCCTGCTTCGGTCAGGACCCCGATCCCTAGGCCGGAGAGGTAACCGTGCAGGAGCCGCCCGCCGCGTTCGTCGACCTGCCGTTGCAGCGGCCATCCGCCGCGCTCCAGCACCACCACCTCGAGGCCGAGCTGGCGCAGCCCGTCCGCCGCTTCGAGGCCGAGCAGTCCGCCGCCCGCGACCACCGCGCGACGCGCGCGCCGGCGCTGGACCTAGTCGCGCATATGCATCGCGTGGTCGGCGTCGCGCAGCACGTAGCAGCCGGGCCCACCGAAGCCCTCGACCGGCGGCAGAAAGGCGCGTCCGCCCATCGCGAGCACGAGCCGGTCGTACTCGAGGCGCTCGCCAGTGCCGAGCGCGACGACGCGCGCCGCCATGTCGAGCTCCTTCGCCAGGGTGTTGAGCCACAAGGTGATGCCGTGCTGGGCGTACCACGCGTCCGGCAGGAGGTAGAGCCCCTGCATCGCGGAGCGGCCGTAGATGAGCCGCGTGATGCCCATGCGGTTGTAGAGCGCGAAGCGCTCGCGGGCGATGACGTGGATCTCGCACTCGGGGTGCGTGCGGCGCGCAAAGTCGGCAGCGGTAATGCCGGCGATCCCGTTGCCGACGATCACGATGCGCTTGATCGACCCGTCGCAGCGGACGGCGGCCGGCGGCGCGGGCGCAGTTGCCGCTTCCGGCCTGAGCGCCACCGAGACGGGTCCGCGCAGGCGCGCGCAGCAGGCCATCCGCGTGTTGGGCGCGTACCCGAGCCGCGCGAGCGTGGCCTGCTCGTCGTCACCGGGCGGCGCGAGGTTGTCGAGGCCCGCCACGATCGCCACCGGATCGGCGCCGCAGATACCCATGCGGCAGCCCGACTCGAGGGCGATCCCGCAGCGTTCCGCCAGCTCCAGCACGGTCGCGTCCCGCTCGGCGCCCATGCGGCGTCCATCGGGCACGAAGGTGATCTCCAGCGCGGCGCGGTTCTTCTCCGCGGCGAACGCCGCGGCCGCGCCCGCGCCGAGCTTCGCGCTCTGCCCGGCGGTGTTCTCCACCGTCTTGCGCACGAAGCGCTGCTCGGTGGTGAAGGTCCGCCACAGCCACCACAGGCTCAGCGCGGCGAACAGGCTGCGCACCAGCCACACCGGCCATTCGGGTTCGGGACGGCCTGTGAGCCTCTCCATCGCGTCGGCAAGCAGCGGGACAGCGTGCCAGTAGTACACGTTAAAGGCCAAGATCCCGAACACTGCGGGCAGCTTCCCCGGCGTCGTCTTCAGGAACGTCTCCAGCGCGGCGAACACGGCGAGGCTGGCTCCCGCGTACAGCCCGAACTGCAGGGCCATCTCGCCGACCCCGATCGCCGGCGGGTCGGGGACGTTGAAGTACGCGAACACGAATCCAGGGAAGATCCCCGCGAAGAACCGCCGGTATCCGACGTAGTGCCGGTCGTCGTCGTACTGGTCGGCGAGGTAGGCGACGGTCGGGTTGAAGTCGTAGCAGTTCTTGCTGCAGCCGACGCACGGCTGGCAGTGCGTGTTGGCGACGGTGAGGAGCGGCGTCTGGCCGTAGAGCCGCTGCACCGGCAGCAGCGGGCAGACGCTCGAGCACCAGCCGCTCTTGCCCTTGAACACGACCCCACCGAGGAACGCGAGCCCCATCATCCCGAGGATCAGCGCCGCGGTGGCGATGCCGGAGTGGTTGAGGAGCGGCTTGCGGGCCGACGATCGCGAGCAGGGCGGCCATGCCGATGACGTACGCGTACTCCCGCATGCGCGGCGTCTGCACCAGCCCGCGCGTGAAGCCGGCGAGGCGCGGCAGCTGGTTGAGCGTCGCGAACGGGCACACGTTGCGCCACACGCCCGGCGCGGCGAGTAAGAGCAGCGGCGCGAGCGGGATGATCACCCCCCACGCGACGGTGAGACCGATCTCGGGGCGCCAGATCAGGACGCCGACGAGCGCCAGCACGGCTGCGACCGAGAGCGCGCGCAAAGCATGCCACGCGGGCGACGGCAGGTACGCGGGCAGGCGCGTGTAGTTGGGGAACTCGGTCTCGGGACCGCCCGGGACGGCGCTCATTCCGCGAGGCGTGCCGCGAGGGCGCTCGTGCTGCGCAGGCGCAGGCTGAGGATCCGCCCGAGGTCGAGCAGGATCATCCGTGCGAGGTCGGGCTCGCGCGCGGCGAGCACCCCGAAGGCTTCGCGCGTGAGGCTGCGCAGCTCGCCGTCGCTCAGCGCGCGCACGGTCGCTGAGCGCGGCAGCCCGTCGAAGAACGACTGCTCGCCGAACACGGAGCCCGGCTCGATCACCGCGATGCGGCGCTCCCGCCCGCGCCGTCCCTCGCCGATCACCTCGAGGCTGCCGGTCGCGACGATGTAGAGCGCGGGATGGGTCTCGCCTGCGCGCACCACCACTTCGCCCTTGCGGAAGCGCTGCGAGCCGGTGCGCGCAAGGAGCTTGCCCCAGCCCTCAGGCGAGAGGCGCGGCAGGAACACGAGCTCGCGAGCGTCCGCGGACGGCGCCTGTCCGGGATAGTCGAAGAAGCTCTGGAAGTCCACAGCGCCCTCCTCCTTTGCACCCCGGCCCAGCCGGAGGGGCGTGGAAAGCATACCGGACTGCGAGCGGCGGCCCGGCACGCGCGCCCGGACTGACCCCCAGCGTCGGAAACGTGACTCGGGCCGTCACCCGTCACCTCGCCGACGAAGCTCAGGGTGCCGCATTGCACGCTCATCGCGCTGCTGCATGAGGCCCGGCGTGAACAAGCGCACATTGCCGGGCCCTGGTGCCGGGTCTGGCCCGGCTGATGCTTTGTCTCCCTCACCGCCAGGGAGAACACAACATGGCAGACGCTGCCCGCGTCAAAGTCTTCACCGTCGCGCCCGCGGACCCGTACGGCTGGACCATCCGCCTCGAGTCATCGGCGCAGCGTCCGCACTTCTTCGCGAACCGCGAGCTCGCGCTCAACTACGCGCGCCTGTGGGCCAAGGCCAACCGGCCGAGCATCCTGCAGCTCGTCGCGCGCGACGGGGCGATCACGCGCGAGTGGAGCTACATCACCTTCGATCCGTTGTACGCTTAAGCGCTGCGTGGAGGCTTGCCTTCAGGCGAGCCGGTGCGTCCGTGGGCTAAGCGTCGTCAACTGCGAAGCCGCTTCCCTTGGGGCCAGCGGTTTGGCGGCCTTTGCTCCGCTCGCTAGAGACGCAGCGACCGTCCTTTTCTGTTCGGAGAGACCGCCATGAAGCGGAGCATTGCTGGCATCGCGTGGGGCATGCCAAAAGCCGAACTGCATCTGCACATCGAAGGAACGCTCGAACCTGAGCTCGCGTTCGTGCTCGCCGAGCGCAATCACGTCCGTCTCCCCTACGACTCGATGGAGGCATTGCGCGCCGCCTACGAGTTTCAGGATCTGCAGTCGTTTCTCGATATCTACTACGCGGGCGCGAGCGTGCTGCTGCACGAGCAGGACTTCTACGACCTGACACTTGCGTACTTGCGGCGTGCCGCCGCCGATCACGTCGTTCACGCCGAGATCTTCTTCGACCCGCAGACGCACACGGCGCGGGGCGTGCCATTCGAGGTCGTTCTCGACGGTCTAGAGCGTGCGCTTCACGATGGCGCACGCAAACTGGGCGTGAGCTCGCGGCTCATCATGTGCTTCCTGCGGCATTTGCCCGAGGCCGATGCGTTCGCGACGCTCGCGCAGGCAATGCCGCACCTTGCGCGCATTCACGGTGTCGGACTCGACTCCTCGGAACTCGGCCATCCACCGTCGAAGTTTCAGCGCGTGTTTGCGCGCTGCCGCGAGCTCGCGCTGCCGTGCGTCGCACACGCAGGCGAAGAAGGTCCGCCCGCCTATATCTGGGAGGCGCTCGATCTGTTGCAGGTCCGGCGCATCGATCACGGCGTGCGCGCGCTGGAGGACGAGCGGCTGGTCGACCGCCTGCGCGAGGAACGGATCCCGCTCACCGTATGCCCGCTTTCGAACATCAAGCTGCGTGTGTTCCCGGACATGCGCCGCCACAACCTGAAGGCGCTCCTCGCTGCCGGCCTCGCGATCACCGTCAACAGCGACGACCCCGCTTACTTCGGCGGATACGTCAACGACAACATCCGCGCGGTGCAGGATGCGCTCGACCTGTCGGCTGCGGACTGGCACCGGATCGCGCGCACGAGCTTCGAGTCGTCGTTCGCGGACGAGACGACGCGGAGCCGTTGGATCGCGGACCTTGACGCTTACTTCGCTCGCGACTGACTACAGCCCTAGCAGAAGAGACAACGTGCCCGCGTCCACTTTAATCGCGGACGCGAGTCTTGGGGGCGGCAGGCTTTCGAGGCGGCGACGTTATTGTATGGGCGCATGCGGCCGCTAGCGAGACGATCGTGATCAGCCGAGGCGTCGGGTGAGGATTCCCTGCGGTCGGTCGCACCACCGCCATACATCCGACAGCCGAGCACCGCGCCGCGACGCCCTATAATCCCCGCCGCAAGCCAACTCTCGGGGGAAACAACATGCCCAACACTCTCCGCAAGTTGCTGACGGCGCTCGCCGTCGGCCTCTCCACCGCCGTCTCGCCCGCCGCTGTAGCGCAGGAACTCCGCATCGCAATGGGCGCTGACGTGACATCGATGGACCCTCACTACGTCAACCTCTTTCCGAACAACAACATCGCCGAGCACATCTTCGAGAAGCTGATCACCCTCGATCCCGACTCGCGGCTCATTCCCGGGCTCGCCGAGTCGTGGAAGACGATCAATCCGACGACGTGGGAGTTCAAGCTGCGCAAGGGCGTCAAGTTCCACGACGGGTCGGACTTCACGGCGGAGGACGTGGCGTTCTCGATCGACCGCGTCGGCAAGATCCCCGACTCCCCGGGGCCGTTCACGACGTACACCAAGGCGATCAAGGAAGTGCAGGTCGTCGATCCGCACACGATCCGCTTCGTCACCGCCGCGCCGCACCCGCAGCTGCAGAACGACATCAACACGATCTACATCGTCTCGAAGAAGACGGCGACCGGCGCGAGCACCGCGGACTTCAATTCGGGCAAGGCGATGAACGGCACCGGCCCGTTCAAGCTCGTGTCCTTCAAGCGCGGAGACCGGGTGGAGATGGCCCGCAACGACGCCTACTGGGGCCAGAAGCCGGCGTGGACGAAGGTGACGTTCCGCATCATCCCGAGCGACCCGACGCGGGTCGCGGCGCTGCTCTCGGGCGACGTGGACGCGATCGAGAACATCCCGACAGCCGATTTCGCGAAGCTGAAGACCAATCCGAACTTTCAGACCTCGACCAAGACCTCGCACCGGATCATCTTCTATCACGTCGACCAGTTCCGGGACCAGTCGCCGTTCGTCTTCGACAAGAAGACCGGCAAGCCGCTCGACAAAAACCCGCTCAAGGACGTGCGCGTGCGGCAGGCCATCTCGAAGGCAATCGACCGCAATGCGATCAAGGATCGCGTGATGGAAGGGCTCGCCCTGCCCTCGGCGAACCTCGTGCCCGCGCCGATGTTCGGCCACAACCCGGCGCTCAAGCCGGACGCGTACGACCCGGCGGGCGCGCGGAAGCTGCTCGCCGCGGCCGGGTATCCGGACGGCTTCGCGATGACCATCCACGGCCCGAACAACCGCTACGTCAACGACGACCAGATCATGCAGACGGTCGCGCAGATGCTCGCGCGCGTCGGCATCCAGACCAAGGTCGAGACGATGCCGATGGGCCCGTACCTCGGCCGCGCGCGCAAGCTCGAGTTCAGCTTCGCGATGCTCGGCTGGGGCGCCTCGACCGCTGAAGCGTCCTCGCCCCTGCGCGCGCACCTCGTGACCTACATTCCCGAGAAGGGTTGGGGCGAGTTCGCCTGGGGCCGCTACGGCAACGAGAAAGTGAACGCCCTGCTCGAGAAAGCGCTCTCGACCATCGACGACAAGAGCCGCGAGAAGATGATCCAGGAGGCGGTGGGCATCGCGATGACGGAGCTCGGGATCATCCCGCTCCATCACCAGATCAACACCTGGGCGACCAAGAAGGGCGTCACCTATACGCCGCGGACTGACGAGTACACCCTCGCGTTCCTCTTCCGGCCTCAATGACCGTAATTGCGCCACGAAGAACGTGGCGCAATAACCGCGCGGATTGAAGCGGACGCGGCTTGCCGCGCCGCTTAATTCGCGGTTAACGTAGCAATCGCGTTTCGAGCGCAGCTCGCGCCCCTTCTGGCGCTTCCCGTGAATCAGCGCCCTGCAGCGAAGAACTCCAGGATCTCGCGCCCGAGGATCTCCTCCTCGGTGTTGAAGTGCGCGACAATTGATATGTGGTTGTGGTCGGGCAGGCGCATAAAGCGCGGCGCGCGGCCGCGCGCCGCGCTCACGCGGTGCAGGAACTCGGCGCCGTACACGTCGAGCAGCGGATTCTCGTGCTCGGCGATCGCGATAAACACGGGCACGTCGAGCTTCGCCGCGTGCGTCGTCGGTGAACGCGGCTCGTACAGCGACTCGTCGTCGCCGAAATAGGCCCGCACCGCCGCAGCGTTGGGATTGTCGGGCCGCGCATCGGCGCGCAGCCGGCCGCTGATCAGCACCAGGCCTGCGATGCCCAGGCCCTCCGCGGGCCGGACGACGGGATCGCAGGCGTAGGCCGCCGCGTGCGTCGCGCCGGCCGAGTGGCCGATCAGGAAGACCCGGGCCGGATTGCCGCCGTACTCGCGCGCGTGGGCGCGCACCCACGCGACCGCAAGCGCGACGTCGGTCGCGCCGCCCGGATACTGCGACTCGGGGGCCAGCCGGTACTCGACGTTGAAGCCGACGCAGCCCTGGCGCGCGAACCAGTAGAGCACGTTGTCGTAGACGTCCGGCGTCACGCGCTTGTCGCCGCGGACGAACGCCCCGCCGTGCAGGAACATGACGATGTCCGCATCGCGCGCGCCGTCGGGCCGGAAGACGTCGAGGCGCTGACGCGGGTGGACGGCATAGGGCACGTCGCGCGTCACGATCATGCCGGCCTTGGGCGCGCGCTCGAGCAATGCGCCGTAGAGCGCGAAGACGCGATCGCGATGCCTCTGGATGTCTCGCCCCCAGACCGGTCCGATGCTCAGGAGCTCGCGGCGGGCGTCTTCGGGCAACGCGAAAAGGGATTTCACCGGGCCGATGTTACCGCGCATGTTACGGCCCGCGCGAGCCTCCACTACAATCGCGGCGTTCACATCGGCAGGCCGCCATGCGCATTCTCGCCACGCTCGTCGTCGCCCTCGTCCTCGGAGTCTCGGTCCACGCTGCCGACCTGCGCATCGGCCTCGCCGCAGACGTGACGTCGATGGATCCGCATTTCCTGAACGCCGGGCCCAACAACCTCGTCGCGTGGCACATCTTCGACGCCCTGACGCGGGTGGACGAGAACGCGCGGCTCGTGCCCGGCCTCGCAGAGTCGTGGAAGGCGACGGATGCCACGACCTGGGAGTTCAGGCTGCGCCGCGGCGTGAAGTTCCACGACGGGTCCGAGCTGACCGCGGAGGACGTGGTGTACTCGCTCAACCGGCCCGCGACGATCGTGAACAGCCCTGGCTCGTTCGTGCCCTTCACCCGGCCGATCGTGTCCAAGCAGGTGGTCGACCGCTACACCGTTCGGCTCAGGACGGCGGGTCCGTACGCGATGGTGCCGTACGACCTGCACTCGGTGTTCATCGTGTCGAAGCGCGCGGCCGAGGGCGTGCGGACGGAGGAGTTCAACCAGGGAAAGGGCGTGATCGGCACCGGCCCCTATTACTTCGTGTCGTTCAAGCGCGGCGATCGCATGGAGCTCGCGCGCCACGATCAGTACTCGGGCACGCGGCCCGCGTGGGACAAGGTGGATCTGCGGATCATGCCGACCGATCCAGCGAGGATCGCGGCGCTGCTCTCCGGCGACGTGGACGCCATCGAGCAGGTGCCGACCGCGGACCTGCCGAAGCTGCGCGCCAACGCCAAGTTCCAGGTCGCGCAGAAGGTCTCGTGGCGGACGATCTTCCTGCACCTCGACCAGTCGCGTGACCGCGTCCCCGGGCTCACCGACAGGTCCGGGCGGCCGCTCGACCGCAATCCGTTCAAGGACGTGCGCGTCCGCAAGGCGATCTCGATGGCGATCAACCGGCAGGGGATCGTCGAGCGTGTGATGGAAGGTGCGGCGCTGCCGGCCTCGAACCTCGTCGCGCCGCAGGTGTTCGGCCACGCGCGGGAGCTCAAGCCCGAGCCGTTCGACGCCGACGGCGCGAAGAAGCTCCTCGCCGATGCGGGCTATCCGAACGGCTTCTCGATCGTCCTGCACGCGCCCAACAACCGCTGGGTAAACGATGACCAGGTCGCGCAGGCGATCGCGCAGATGCTGGTGCGTGCGGGCATTGCCACGCGGGTCCAGACGCTGCCCTGGAACGTCTATACGACGAAGGCGCGCAATCGGGAGTTCGGCGTTTCGATGCTCGGCTGGGGCTCGTTCTCGGGCGACCTCGCGCTGCGCACAGTGATCGCGACGTTCGACGCCGAGAAGGGCTTCGGGACTTGGAACTGGGGCCGGTACTCGAACCCGCGCCTGGACCGCCTCGTGACGCAGGCGCTCGCCACGCTCGACGAGGGGAAGCGCGAGGGCATCGCGCGCGAGGCGATGACCGTCGCGATGCAGGACTACGCGCTGATCCCGCTCCACCACCAGATCTCGAGCTGGGCGATGCGCAAGGGCCTCGGGTACACCGCGCGCACCGACGAGTACACGCTCGCCCACCAGTTCCGCGCGCAGTAGCAGGAAGATCCGAGGGGGGCACGCGTGCTCGTCTACCTGATCCGCCGCGCGACGCAGAGCGTCGTGGTGCTGTTCGTCATGTCGCTGCTCGTCTTCGCCGGCGTGTACGCGATCGGCAACCCGGTCGACATCCTCATCAACCCGAACGCCGACCAGGAGGACATCGAGCGCGCGATCAAGGGGCTGGGGCTCGACAGGCCGCTCTGGGAGCAGTATCTGGTGTTCCTGAAGCAGGCCATCCTCGGCGATCTCGGCAAGTCGTTCGTCTTCAACGTGCCGGCGCTCCAGCTGATCTTCGAGCGCATGCCGGCGACGCTCGAGCTGGCCGTTACAGCGATGCTGATCGCGATTGTCTTCGGCATCCCCCTCGGGCTGTGGGCGGGGCTCAAGCCCGACTCGGTCGCAGGTAAGACGATCATGACCGGCTCGATTCTCGGCTTCTCGCTGCCGACGTTCTGGGTGGGGTTGATGCTGATCATGGTGTTCTCGGTGGACCTCGGCTGGCTGCCGTCGAGCGGCCGCGGGCCGACGCAGGAACTCCTCGGCGTTCCGGTATCGTTCCTCTCCTGGGACGGCATCAAGCACCTGATCATGCCGGCGACCAATCTCGCGCTCTTCAACCTCGCGCTCGTCATCCGGCTCACGCGCGCCGGCACGCGCGAGGCGTTGATGCAGGATTACGTGAAGTTCGCGCGCGCGAAGGGCCTCTCCGACGCGCGGGTGATCGGGGTGCACGTGCTGAAGAACATCGCGATCCCGATCGTGACCGTGACCGGCCTGCAGTTCGGCACGCTGATCGCGTTCGCGATCGTCACGGAGACGATCTTCGCCTGGCCCGGGATGGGCAAGCTCCTCATCGACTCGATCCACGTCCTCGACCGGCCGGTGATCGTCGCCTACCTGCTGATCATCGTGACCTTCTTCATCGCGATCAACCTGCTGGTCGACCTCTGTTACTCGCTGCTCGACCCGCGGGTGCGCCTGGCTGACGCGAAGAGCTGAGCCACAGAGGGCACAGAGATGGATCTGGAAGGGCGAGACGTCCCGCCAACGAGCGATTCCTCCGCGATCTCCGTGTCCTCCGTGGCTGCGGCTGGGCTTTCCGAGGACACGCCGTTCCGCCGCGTCGTCACGGACTTCGCGGCGAGCCGCATCGCGATCGTCGGCCTGGCGGTGTTCGTGACCATCCTGGCTGCGGCCGTGTTCGCGCCGCTCGTCTCGCCACAGAACCCGTACGACCTCGCGCAGCTCGACGTGCTGGACAGTCGCATGCCGCCGGGGGCGCAGGCCGGCGACGGCAAGATGACGTACTGGCTCGGCACCGACGACCAGGGCCGCGACATGCTGTCGGCGATCTTCTACGGCCTCAGGATCAGCATCGGCGTCGGCGTGACGGCCACGCTCTGCGCGCTCGCCCTCGGCGCGACGCTCGGGCTGCTCGCGGCCTTCTTCGGCGGGCTGGTCGACTCGTTCATCATGCGCGTCGCCGACATCCAGCTCTCCTTCCCCGCGATTCTCATTGCGCTGATCCTGCTCGCGGTCCTCGGGCAGGGCGTGGACAAGATCATCATCGCGCTGGTGGCGGTGCAGTGGGCGTACTACGCGCGCACCGTGCGGGGATCGGCGCTCGTCGAGCGGCGCAAGGAGTACGTCGAGGCGGCGACGTGCCTCGCCCTGCCCTCGTCGCGGATCGTCTTCGGGCACCTGCTGCCGAACTGCCTGCCGCCGCTGATCGTGGTTGCGACGGTGCAGGTGGCGGCCGCGATCACGCTCGAGGCGACGCTCTCGTTCCTCGGTCTCGGGCTGCCGATCACGGAGCCGTCGCTCGGGCTGCTGATCTCGAACGGCTTCACGTACCTGCTCTCGGGCAAGTACTGGATCAGCTTCTTCCCCGGCATCGCGCTGCTCGTCACGATCGTGAGCATCAACCTCGTGGGCGACCAGCTGCGCGACGTGCTGAACCCCCGGCTGCAGCGCTGAACCCAAGTCGGATGACCGAGCCGACGCTCAAGGTCGAGAACCTCCGCACCCACTTCTTCACCCGCCACGGCGTGGTGAAGGCCGTGGACGGCGTCGGGTTCGGGGTGTACCCGGGCCGCATCCTCGGGCTCGTCGGCGAGTCGGGGTCGGGCAAGACGGTCACCGGTTTCTCGATCCTCGGCCTGGTCGACCCGCCTGGACGCATCGTCGCGGGGAGCATCCTGCTCAAGGGCCGCGACCTGCGGAAGCTCGCGCCGGCGGAGTGGCGCTCGATTCGCGGCAACCGCATCGCGATGATCTTCCAGGACCCGATGATGACGCTCAATCCGGTCCTGCGTATCGACACGCAGATGATCGAGGCGGTCCGCGCGCACAACCCGGTGTCCGAGCAGGCCGCACGCGAGCGAGCGCGCGACGCGCTCGCGCGGGTGGGCATCCCGTCGCCCGACGAGCGCCTGCGGGCGTACCCGCACCAGTTCTCGGGGGGGATGCGGCAGCGGGTCGCGATCGCCATCGCGCTGCTCAACAAACCCGACCTCGTCATCGCCGACGAGCCGACGACGGCGCTCGACGTGACGATCCAGGGCCAGATCCTCGCCGAGGTGCAGAAGCTGTGCCGCGAGAGCGGCACGGCGCTCATCTGGATCACGCACGACCTCGCGGTGATCGCCGGCCTCGCCGACGAGGTGTGCGTGATGTACGCCGGCCGGATCGTCGAGCAGGGTACCGTTGACCAGGTCCTCGATGCGCCGATGCACCCGTACACGCGCGGGCTGCTCGACTCGGTGCCGAGCCGCAACCTCCCCGGCGCCCCGCTCGCGCAGATTCCCGGCATGACGCCGTCGCTCGCGAATCTGCCGCCCGGCTGCGCGTTCCGAGAGCGGTGCAGCCGCGCCACCGAGACCTGTCTCACCGACCCGCCGCTGTACAACCTCGACGGCCGCCGCGTGCGCTGCTTCCATCCAATCCACGCGGTCGACGAAGCGCGGGCATGAGCGAACCGCCTCCGCTTCTCGAGCTTCGCGGCATCTCGAAGTGCTTCGTCAAGACGCTCGACGCCACCGCGCGGATCGCAAACGTGTTCGGGGCAGGATTGCGCGAAGAGGTCGTGCAGGCGGTCGACGGCGTCGACCTCGCGATCCGGCAGGGCGAGGTCGTCGGGCTGGTCGGCGAATCGGGCTGCGGCAAGTCAACGCTCGGCCGGCTGGCGGCGGGGCTCCATGTGCCGAGCGAGGGCCGGCGCTTCTGGCGCGGTGAAGACGTGGCGACCCTCGCGACCGAGGCGCGCCGCCGCGTGCAACTCGCGATCCAGATGATCTTCCAGGACCCGTACGCGTCGCTAAACCCGCGCATGCGGGTGCTGGACATCGTCGGCGAGGCGCCGTTGGTGCACGGGCTCGTGGACAGGGCGGCGCAGCGCGACTACGTCGCGAGTCTGCTCGAGCGCGTCGGCCTCGACGCCACGCTCATGCGCCGCTTCCCGCACCAGTTCTCCGGCGGTCAGCGCGCGCGCATCGGCATCGCGCGGGCGCTTGCGGTGAAGCCGGAATTCCTCGTCTGCGACGAGGCGGTCGCGGCGCTCGACGTGTCGATCCAGGCGCAGGTGCTCAACCTCTTCATCCGGCTGCGGGAGGAGCTCGGGCTTACCTATCTCTTCATCAGCCATGACCTCGGCGTCGTGCGGCACCTTTCCGACCGCGTCGTGATCATGTACCTCGGCCGCGTCGTCGAGACCGCGCGGACCGGGGTGCTCTACGACGAGCCGAACCACCCCTATACGCAAGCGCTGCTCGCCGAGGTGCCGCAGCTCGACGTGCGCCGCAAGCGCTTCGCCGCGATCCAGGGCGAGCTCCCGTCGCCGCTCGCGCCACCGCCGGGGTGCCATTTCCATCCGCGCTGCCCGCACGCGATGCCGCGGTGTAAGATCGAACGGCCTGCCCTACGGGAGATCGCACCGGGCCGGCTCTCCGCCTGCCACCTGAACGATTCGCCGTCCGGCTCGACGGCGTCCGACATCGAGGTCGCCAATGAAGCGTGACGCCCCACCAATGATCAAGGCCGATACCTGGGAACTGATCCAGCGCCTCGTCGGCTTCGACACCACCAGCCGCGACTCGAACCTCGGGCTGATCGAATGGGTGCGCGACTGGCTCGGGGGATTCGGCGTGGAGTCGCGCCTCACCTACGACGAGAGCGGCAAGAAGGCGAACCTCTTCGCGACGATCCAGAAGGGCACGCGGCCGGGCATCGTGCTATCCGGCCACAGCGACGTCGTGCCGGTCGACGGCCAGCCGTGGGACACCGATCCGTTCAAGGCGACCCTCAAGGACGACCGCATCTACGGCCGCGGCTCGGCCGACATGAAGAGTTACCTCGCCTGCGCTCTAGCGATGACGCCGCGCTTCCTGGCCGCGGACCTCAAGTGTCCGGTGCACTTGGCGCTGTCCTACGACGAGGAGCTGGGCTGCATGGGCGTGCGCGGGCTGATCGCGGACCTCGCGCAAGCGGGCGTCAGGCCCGCCGGGTGCATCATCGGCGAGCCGACCAGCATGCAGCCGGTGGTCGCGCACAAGGGCAAGCGCGCGTACAAGTGCTGCTTCCGCGGCAGGGAGGCGCACTCGGCGCTCACCCCGCAGGGCGTGAACGCGATCGAGTACGCGGCGAAGCTCGTGGTCTACATCCGCCATATGGCCGAGCGCATGCGCGACTGCGAGCAGCGCGACAACGGTTTCGACGTCCCGTTCACCACGCTCCAAACCGGCGTGATCAAGGGCGGTACCGCGTCGAACATCGTACCGCGCGACTGCGAGGTTCACTTCGAGTTCCGCTACCTGCCCGGAGCCGACCCCGAGGCGCTCGAGGCCGAGATCAAGGCCTACGCGGAGCGCGTCCTGCTCCCCGAAATGCGCGCGGTCGACCCGGAGACGTTCATCTCGTTCGAGACGAAGGCCGAGATTCCGGGCCTCGACCCGTCGGTCGAGCGCGCGGAGCAGGACCGCGTGACCTCGCTCGCCCAGGCCCTGGCGCGCAACCAATCGGTCGCGAAGGTCGCCTACGCGACCGAGGCGGGGCTCTTCCAGCGCGCCGGCATCCCGTCGATCATCTGCGGTCCCGGCTCGATCGAGCAGGCCCACAAGCCGAACGAGTTCATCGCGCTCGAGCAGGTCGCGCTGTGCGAATCGTTCATGGAGCGACTGCTCGCGGAGCTCGCGCGCTAGAGCGTCGAGGCTTCAACGCGTCGAGGGCGCCTGACGCGCACGGCGCCGTTTCCTCCTCACAGTCGTGACATTCGTCAACGCCGTGCGCTCGCGGAGGAAGGATGGAACGCGCCGCTACTCGGCCGCTTCCTGCTGCGCGTGCTTGGCGAGCTTCTCGCGGATGCGCGCGCCCTTGCCGGTCCGGGCGCGCAGGTAATAGAGCTTCGCGCGCCGCACGTCACCCTTGCGCTTCACTTCCACGGAGGCGAGGAGCGGCGAGTAGGTCTGGAAGGTCCGCTCGACGCCCTCGCCCGACGAGACCTTGCGGACGGTGAAAGACGAGTTGATGCCGCGATTGCGCTTCGCGATCACGACGCCCTCGTAGGCCTGCACGCGCTTGCGGTCACCTTCCTTCACGTTCACGTTCACCACGACGGTGTCGCCGGGCGCGAACTCCGGCAGGTGCCGGCCGAGGCGCTTGATCTCTTCCTGCTCGAGTTGCGCGATCAGGTTCATGGTCGTTTCCTTTCTAGTTTGGTACGCCGCGCGGGGGAACACCCCCTCGCGAACCCCGATCCCAGGAAACTCGCCGCCTTCCGGCGGCGGGTTTCTTCCTACTCGCTTCGTTCATGCTCCGCGCGGAACTCCGCCAGCAGCAACTTTTCCGTTTCGCTCAGCGCCCGCTTCGCAATCAGGTCGGGCCGCCTAAGCCACGTCCTTCCGAGCGCCTGCTTCAGCCGCCAGCGCTCGATCTCCGCATGGTGCCCGGAGACGAGCACCTCCGGCACCCGCTCGCCTTCGTACACGTCGGGCCGCGTGTAGTGCGGGCAGTCGAGCAGCCCGGCCACGAACGACTCCTGGGCCGCCGACTGCGCGTCGTTCAGCGCCCCCGGCAGCTGGCGCACCACCGCGTCGATCAGCACCATCGCCGCGAGCTCGCCGCCCGACAGCACGTAGTCGCCGACCGAAATCTCCTCGTCCACGCTGCGCCGGACGAGCCGCTCGTCGACCGCCTCGTAGCGCCCGCACACCAGCACGATGCGCTCGAGACCCGCGAGCGCCATCACCTTCGCGTGGTCGAGGACCGCGCCCTGCGGCGAGAGCAGGATCACTCGCGCCCGCTTCTCCGGGACCCGCGCCTGCGCCGCGCAAATCGCCTTCTCGAGCGGCTCGGCAAGCATCACCATTCCGGGCCCGCCCCCGTACGGCCGATCGTCGACCGTGCGGTAGTTGTCCGTGGTGAAGTCACGCGGGTTCCACGTTGCTAGGCTCCACCGCCCTTCTTCCCGTGCGCGCCGCGCGATCCCGAAATCAGCGACCACCGCGAGCATCTGCGGGAACAGCGTCACACAGTCGAACTGGATCACCAGTCCAGTCCCCAATCCACCTCGATCCTTCCGCCGGCGAGGTCGACATTGCGCACCACCGCCGGCACGAACGGCACCAGCCGCCCGCCCTTGCCCGCGCCGACGCGCATCACGTCGTGCGCGCCGTTCGAAAAGAGCTCCGTCACCTTGCCGAGCGACTCGCGCTCCGCGTTCACGACTTCCAGGCCGACGAGGTCGGCCCAGTAGTACTCGTCCTTCGCCGGGGCGGGCAGCGCCTCGCGCGCCACCGCCACCTCGCACCCGCGCAGCTTCACGGCCTGCTCGCGGTCGCCGCAGCCGGCGAACTGCGCGATCACGCTCGCACCGTGCCGCACCGCCTTCATGATCTCGACCTCTTCCCAGCCGTCCGTTCCGCCGATCCACCAGCGGCCGAAGCGGGTCAGCGCGTCGGGCGCGGCGGTGAATGGCGCAACCTTGATCCAGCCCTTCACGCCATAGGGCGCGGCGATGCGCCCCATCGTGATCAAGTTACTGGGCCGCGGCCTTCGGCTTGCCAAGGGACTTCACGAGGCGGGCGACCGTCGGCGTGAGCCGCGCGCCTTTCCCTTGCCAGAACGCCAGGCGCGCGCCGTCCACGCGGAAGCTCTCGCGGCCCGCGGGCGCCTTGGGATCGTAGAAGCCGACGCGCTCGATGAAGCGGCCGGTCGCGGCGAACCTGCGGTCCGCCGCGACGATGTTGTAGAAGGGGCGGTGCTTGGCGCCGCCGCGCGCGAGGCGAATCACAACCATATTTTCCACTCCGGACTGCCCGCGGACTTGCCCAACTTGGGAGGCAACCGGGGGCGAAAAAAGACAGCGATTGTAAGGGACTTAGCGACTGATTGGCAAGGGTTTTTCGGCCGCGAGGCAGGCCCGGGTAGGTACCCAAGCCCTTGATCGGGCGGGGATCAGCGGGGCCGGCCGGGCACCAGTTGCTTCATCGCCCGCATCATCATTCCCTGCAGCCCGCAAGTGCATGAACGAGGAGGCAACGCCCGCTCGTTGCTCCCCCAAGTCAGTCCGATGCGAGCGTCACCGCGGCCCGCCGGGCATCAGGTGCTTCATCGCCCGCATCATCTTCTGCAGTCCGCCCTTCTGCATCTGCTTCATCATTTTCTGCATCTCGGCGAACTGGTTGAGCAGGCGATTGACCTCCTGCACCGGCACGCCGGCGCCGGTGGCGATGCGGCGCTTGCGCGACGCCTTGATGAGCTCGGGTTTCGCGCGCTCCTGCGGCGTCATCGAGTTGATGATTCCCTCCACTCGTCGCAGTGCCCGGTCGTCGAGCGCCTGCGGCGACTGCGCCGCGGCCTGCGCGAACTGCGCGGGGAGCTTGTCGACGAGCGACGCGAGGCCGCCCATCTTCTTCATCTGCTGGATCTGGCCCTTGAAGTCCTCGAGGTCGAAGCCCTTGCCCTTCTTGAACTTCTCGGCGAGCTTCTTCGCCTCGACTTCGTCGACGCCCTTACGCGCCTCCTCGACGAGCGACAGGATGTCGCCCATGCCGAGGATCCGGGAGGCCATCCGCTCCGGATGGAAAGGCTCCAGCCCGTCCAGCTTCTCGCCGACGCCGGCGAACTTGATCGGCTTTCCGGTGACGTGCCGGACCGAGAGCGCCGCGCCGCCGCGCGCGTCGCCGTCGAGCTTGGTGAGGACCACGCCGGTGAGCGGGAGCGCGTCGCCGAACGCCTTGGCGACGTTAACCGCATCCTGGCCCTGCATCGCGTCGACGATGAACAGCGTCTCCGCGGGCTTGAGCGTCGCCTCGAGCTCCGCGATCTCCTTCATCATTGCCTCGTCGATCCCGAGGCGGCCCGCGGTGTCGACGAGCAGGACGTCGTTGTAGTGCGTGCGCGCGTGAGCGAGCGCGCGCTGCGCGATGTCGAGCGGCTTCTCGCCGGCCGCGGACGGTACGAAATCGACGCCGACCTGCGCCGCGAGGGCCTTGAGCTGCTCGATCGCCGCCGGACGGTAGACGTCGCACGACACGAGGAGCGGCTTCTTGCGCAGCGTCTCCTTGAGCAGCTTCGCGAGCTTTCCGGTGGTCGTCGTCTTGCCCGAGCCCTGCAGGCCGGCCATCAGGATGACCGCAGGAGGCGCGACCGCGAGGTCGAGCTCCGCCGCCGCGCCGCCCATCAGCGCCGTCAGCTCGCGATGCACGACGCCCACCAGCGCCTGGCCCGGCGTCAGGCTGCCGATCACCTCTTCGCCGAGCGCCTTCTCTTTCACGCGCCCGATGAACTCCTTCACCACCGGCAGCGCCACGTCGGCCTCGAGGAGCGCCATGCGGACCTCGCGCAGCGCGTCGCCGATGTTCGCCTCGGTGAGGCGCGCCTCGCCGCGGATCGTTTTCATCGCACGCGCGAGGCGCTGAGTGAGATTGTCGAGCATCGTCGGAGGCGTTCGGGGCGCGGAAGGGTGGGATAATCGCCGCGCGATGGGCGGGATTCTACTGTACGCGCTGGCCGCGCTTCTCTACGCCGGCCTCGCGGCGCACTTCTGGCGCACGCGCTGGCACGCCTCCGAGCCGCGCGCACCCGGTCTCGAGCGTTGGGAGCGCGTCGCGATCCTCGTTCCGTTCGCGCTCCACACCTGGCTGCTCTACGACGGGCTGTTTGCCGCGCCGGACCTGCGTTTCGGATTCGGACAGGCGTTGTCGGTCACGCTCTGGCTCGCGGTGATCATCTACTGGTTCGAGGCCGCGTTCGTGAACCTGGAAGGCATGCAGGCGCTCGTGTTGCCGCTCGCCGCGGTATGCGTGGTGCTACCGGCGCTGTTCCCCGGCCTCCCGGCGCCGCCGTACGCGCACGGCTTCGGGTTCCGCGCGCATCTCACCCTCGCGATGATCGCCTACAGCCTCTTCACGATCGGCGCGATGCACGCGCTGCTGATGGCGCTGCTCGAGGGCACCCTGCACGGCGACCGGTTCCGCGCCGGCAAGCGCGACGCCGGCGGACGGACCGAGCGCCACGGCGGCGGGCCGGGCCTGCTCGCCGGGCCGCTATCGAGCCTGCCGCCGCTGCTCACGCTCGAGCGGCTGCTGTTCCACATCCTCAGCCTGGGCTTCGTCCTGCTGACGCTGACGCTCATCACTGGCGCCGTCTTCTCCGAGGAAGTGTTCGGGCGCGCGTTCCGCTTCAACCATAAGACGCTGTTCGCGGTCATCTCCTGGGTGATCTTCGGACTGCTGCTGGCGGGGCGGTGGCGCTACGGCTGGCGCGGGCGCAAGGCACTGCGCTGGACGCTCGCGGGCTTCGTCACGCTGCTCATCGCCTACGTCGGTAGCCGCTTCGTGCTCGAGGTCGTGCTCAGTCGCAGCCTGGGCTGACCGCGCGCGCCGCACGGCGTCCGGCAGAGCTATACTGTCGCCGTCGCGTTCCCCGCCGCCGCTTCCCTTGATCGACATCTCCCTGACGGCGCAGCTCGTCGCGCTCGCGGTGCTGCTCGTCATCTCGGCCTTCTTCTCGATCGCCGAGACCAGCATGATGGCTCTCAACCGCTATCGGCTGCGCGCGATGGTCCGCCTCGGAAACAGTGCGGCCAGGCGCGCGAGCGAGCTCCTCGCCCGGACCGACCGCCTGCTCGGCGTCATCCTGGTCGGCAACAACCTGGTGAACAGCGCCGCGTCGGTGCTGACCGGCGTGATTGCGATCGAGCTGCTCGGCCAGAACCAGCTCGCCCTTGCCGTCGCGACCGGGGCGATCACCTTCCTGATCGTCGTGTTCTCCGAGATCACGCCCAAGGTGCTCGGCGCCACGTTCCCCGAGAAGATCGCGCTGCCGCTCGCATACCTGCTCGGCCCGCTGCTGAAGCTGATGTACCCGGTGGTGTGGTTCGTGAACCTCTTCCCGTCCGCGATACTGCGTCTGTTCGGGATCCGACCGGGTGCATCGGGCGAGCCGCAGCGTCTGACGCAGGAGGAGCTGCGCTCCCTCGTGCTCGAGCACAGCCACTACATCCCCAAGAAGTACGCGTCGATCCTCGTCAACCTGTTCGACCTCGAACGGATCACGGTGGAGGACGTCATGACGTCCCGCGCGCAGCTCGAGGCGATCGACCTCGACGCATCCGCCGAGGACCTCGCGCAGCAGATCGCGACGAGCTACCACACGCGGCTCCTCGCCTACCGCGGGGAACTCGGCAACGTCGTCGGCATCCTGCACATCCGGCGCGCGCTGTCCCTGCTGCGCGAGGGCGAGCTCGACAAGGCGGCGCTCGAGGAGCTGCTTGCCGAACCCTATTTCGTGCCCACCGAAACGCCGGCGCTGGCGCAGCTCCAGTACTTCCAGGAAAACAGGCAGCGGCTCGCGCTCGTGGTGGACGAGTACGGCGAACTTCAGGGGCTGGTCACGCTCGAGGACATCATCGAGGAGATCATCGGCGAGTTCACGACCGCGGCCCCGGTCAAGACCTCGGCGTATGCCTGGGACGACTCCGGCAGCGCGCTCGTCGAGGGCGCGAGCAGCCTGCGGGAGCTGAACCGCAAGCTCGGGCTCGCGCTGCCGCTCGACGGCCCCAAGACGCTAAACGGGCTGATCCTCGAGCACTTCCAGGACATCCCCGAGGCGGGCGTGAGCCTGAAGATCGCCGGCGTCCCGATGGAAGTCGTCCAGACCCAGGACCGGGTGGTCAAGACGGTGCGCCTGTTCCGTCCCCACGCCCCACCCATCACCGCTCGGGCGGCCTGAGGCCAGCCTGATCCGGGTGGCGCGGCGGCCCCCGGCGCAGAGGCAAAACAAGCCTTCCTTCATGGCCTTAGGTGTGAAACTTTAGGCTTTACAAGGCATCCGGGGGGGATGCATCATCCGACTCTCAAGGGGGGTAGGGAGTCCGGCGGGGGGATGGCAGTCAATCCAAGCTACGGCAGCGCTTTGAGCGGCCTCGCGCGGGCCATGGTCCAGCACGGGCGGCTCCCCGAGAACATCGCCGAGGAGGTGTCGGTCCAGGCCCGGAACGCGGGCGCGGCCTTCATCGAGCAGCTCATCCAGAGCCGCAAGATGAGCCCCCTCGAGATAGCCGAGTTCGCCTCGCACGTCTTCGGGCTGCCGCTGGCAGACCTCGAGGCGCTCGACCCGTACGCCTTTCCGCTCGATCTCGTCGACCGGAAGCTGATGCGCGAGCGGCGGGCGCTGCCGCTGCGCAAGCGCGGCAACCGGCTCGCGATGGCGGTCTCGGATCCCTCGAACAGCCAGGTGCTCGACGAGGTCAAGTTCCAGACCTCGATGTCCATCGACCCGATCGTGGTCGAGGACGACAAGCTCCGCGCGCTTCTCAACCGGATCCTCGAACGCAGCGACGTCTCGCTAAAGCAGCTCGTCGACGAGGACCTGTCGGTCGAGTTCAGCGACGACGAGCAGCAGTCGGCCGCCGCCGAAGCGGCCGCGCAGGAGGTCGACGACGCCCCGATCGTCAAGTTCATCCAGAAGGTGATGCTCGACGCAATCGCGGACGGCGCCTCCGACATCCACTTCGAGCCCTACGAGCGCTTCTACCGGATCCGCTACCGGGTGGACGGCGACCTGCGCGAGATCACGCAGCCGCCGCTGATGCTCAAGGAGAAGATCGCCTCGCGCATCAAGGTGATCTCCAAGCTCGACATCTCCGAGAAGCGCGTGCCGCAGGACGGGCGGATGAAGCTCGTCCTCGCGCGCGACCGCGCGATCGACTTCCGCGTCAGCACGCTCCCGACGCTGCACGGCGAGAAGCTCGTGCTGCGGATCCTCGACCCCTCCTCCGCGATGCTTGGCATCGACGCGCTCGGTTACGAGCCCGACCAGAAGCAGTCGCTGCTCGAGGCGGTCGGGCGCCCGTACGGCATGATCCTCGTGACCGGTCCCACCGGCAGCGGCAAGACCGTCTCGCTCTACACCTGCCTGAACATCCTCAACAAGCCGGGCGTGAACATCTCTACGGCGGAGGATCCCGCCGAGATCAACATGCCGGGCGTGAACCAGGTGAACGTCAACGAGAAGGCCGGGCTGACGTTCGCCAGCGCACTGCGCGCGTTCCTGCGCCAGGACCCGGACGTCATCATGGTCGGCGAGATCCGCGACATCGAGACGGCCGAGATCGCGATCAAGGCCGCGCAGACCGGCCACATGGTGCTGTCGACGCTCCACACGAACGACGCGCCGACGACGCTCACGCGGCTCGTGAACATGGGCGTGCCCGCGTTCAACGTCGCCTCGAGCGTCATCCTCATCTCGGCCCAGCGCCTGGCGCGCCGGCTCTGCGCCTGCAAGAGGCCGGCGGACATCCCGATCGAGGCGCTGCTCGACGCAGGGTTCACCGAGGACGAGATCGACGGCTCGTGGCGGCCCTTCGCCGGCACGGGCTGCGAGCGCTGCAAGGGGTCGGGCTACAAGGGCCGGGTGGGCATCTACCAGGTGATGCCGATATCCGACGAGATGCGGCGGCTCATCATGCGCGGCGGGAATGCGCTGGAGATCGCCGACCAGGCGCGGCTCGAGGGCGTGCGCGATCTGCGCCAGTCCGGGCTGCTCAAGGTCAAGCAGGGCCTGACCTCCCTCGAGGAGGTTATGGCGGTAACGAACGAATAACCGGTAGAGGCAACCTTATGGCTACTGCAGTTGGAGCACTCAAGCGCGACGTGATCAAAGAGCCGGTCTTCGTCTGGGAGGGCCGCGACCGCGCCGGCAAGGCGATCAAGGGCGAGATGCGCGCCGGCGGCAAGAACGTCGTCCACGCGATGCTGCGCCGCCAGGGCATCAACGTCACCAAGGTGCGCAAACAGCGCCTCGGCGGCGGCAGGAAGATCACCGAGAAGGATATCGCGCTCTTCACGCGCCAGATGGCGACAATGATGAAAGCGGGCGTGCCGCTGCTGCAGTCCTTCGACATCGTGGGCAAGGGCCACGCGAACCCGCGTGTGACCAAGCTACTGATGGACATCCGGTCAGACGTCGAGACTGGCTCCAGTCTCGCGGCCGCCTTCCGCAAGCAGCCGCTCTATTTCGACGCCCTCTTCTGCAACCTCGTCCAGGCCGGCGAGCAGGCCGGTATCCTGGAGACGCTGCTCGACCGGCTCGCGACGTACAAGGAGAAGATGCTCGCGATCAAGTCGAAGATCAAGGCGGCGCTCTTCTACCCGACCGCGATCATCGTCGTGGCGTTCGTCATCACCGCGGTGATCATGATTTTCGTGATTCCGGCGTTCAAGCAGGTGTTCACCAACTTCGGCGCGGACCTTCCGGCCCCGACGCTCCTGGTGATGGCCATCTCGGACTTCTTCGTCCAGTACTGGTACCTGATCTTCGGGGTGGTCATCGGGGGCGTCTACGGCTTCTTCGAGTTGTGGCGGCGCTCGGTCGCGGTGCAGATCGCGATGGACCGCTTCCTGCTCCGGGCGCCGATATTCGGCGAGATCGTCCGCAAGTCGGTGATCGCGCGCTGGACCCGCACGCTGTCCACGATGTTCGCCGCCGGTGTGCCGCTCGTCGAGGCGCTCGACTCGGTGGGGGGCGCATCCGGCAACCACGTGTACATGATGGCGACCAAGCAGATCCAGCAGGAGGTGAGCACCGGCACGAGCCTCACCGCCGCCATGCAGAACTCCAACGTGTTCCCGAACATGGTCGTGCAGATGACCTCGATCGGCGAGGAGTCGGGCTCGCTCGACGCCATGCTCGGCAAGGTGGCCGACTTCTTCGAGCAGGAGGTCGACGACTCGGTCGAGGCGCTCTCCTCGCTGATGGAGCCGATGATCATGGTCGTGCTGGGCGTGCTGATCGGCGGCATGGTCGTCGCGATGTACCTCCCGATCTTCAAGCTCGGCCAGGCGATCTGAGCGTCGCGCCCGCGCGGGCATTTCGCCCCGCGCGCCGCGCGGCGGCGGCGCGCGCGGCCGGGCGCGAGCGCATACCGGTGCCCCGATCGTGACCCTCCTGGAGTTCGTCGCCAACCCGCCGGTCTTCGCGTCGCTTGCGGCGGTGTTCGGCCTCGCCATCGGCAGCTTCTTGAACGTGGTGATCCACCGCCTGCCGAAGATGATGGAGCGCGACTGGCACTCGCAGTGTGCGGAGCTCCGCGGCGAGTCGCCCGCCGCCCATCCGCGCTACAACCTCGCGAGCCCGCCCTCGAGCTGCCCGGCGTGCGGCCACCGCATCAGTGCCGTCGAAAACATCCCGGTCGTCTCCTACCTCTGGCTGCGCGGGAAGTGCTCGGCATGTGGCGCGAAGATCGGCGTTCGCTATCCGGTCGTCGAGGCGGTCACCGCCGCGCTCACCGCGTACGCGGCCTGGCGCTTCGGGTTCGGCTGGCAGGCCTTCGGGGCGATGCTGTTCGTGTGGTGCATGGTCGCGCTCACCTTCATCGATGTCGATACCCAGCTCCTGCCCGACGCGATCACGCTGCCGCTGCTCTGGGCCGGCCTGCTGATCAACCTGCGGGGCACGTTCGTCGACCTCGCAAGCGCCGTCATCGGCGCGGTCGCCGGCTATCTCGTGCTCTGGTCGGTCTATTGGGCCTTCAAGCTGGCGACCGGCAAGGAGGGAATGGGATTCGGCGATTTCAAGCTGCTTGCGGCGATCGGGGCCTGGCTGGGCTGGAAGATGCTCCCGCTCGTGATCCTCGCCTCGTCCTTCGTCGGCGCGGTCGTCGGGATCGCGCTGATGATCCTCGCGCGGCGCGGGCGCGACGTCCCGATCCCCTTCGGCCCGTATCTCGCCGGCGCCGGCCTGATCGCGCTCTTCTGGGGCGACCCGCTGGTCGATCGTTACCTGGCGACACTCGCGCTGTGACCCGCCGCTTCACGGTCGGCCTCACCGGCGGCATCGGCAGCGGGAAGTCGACCGTCGCGCGCGCGTTCGAGGCGCATGGCGTCGAAGTCATCGACGCTGACGCCCTCGCCCATCGTCTCACCGCCACCGGGGGCGCGGCGCTCCCCGCGATCCGCGCGGCATTCGGCACCGAGGTCATCGACGAGTCCGGCGCTCTCGACCGCGCGCGCATGCGCCGGCTCGCATTCGCCGATGTGGGCGCGCGCAAGCGGCTCGAGGCGATCCTGCACCCGATGATCCGCGCCGAGACCGAGCGCCTCGCGCGCTGCGCGCGGAGCCGCTACGTGGTCCTCATGATCCCGCTGCTCGTCGAATCCGGAGAGCCGCGCGCCCGTTGCGACCGGGTGCTCGTCGTCGACTGTCCCGAGGAAGAGCAGATCCGTCGCGTCACGGCGCGCAGCGGGCTGCCCCGCGCGGAAGTGGAGGCGATCATGGCCACGCAAGCGAGCCGCGCGGACCGCCTTGCGGCCGCGGACGACGTGGTGGACAACGCCGGCGATCCGGAGACGATCGGGCCCCAGGTCGAGGCCCTGCACCGCCGCTACCTGGAACTCGCGGCCCGCTCCGCAGGCGAGCAATAGGTCGCGCGCGCGCGCGTCCTCAGGTTGTCACCGCGGGAGAGATCGGCGAGAATCCAATGACTTACAGCGCCTGTCGGACATCGGGCGCCGTATTCAGGGTGTATGAGGGGATGCGTCCCCTCGTGTTGTCGGACAGTCTTACGAGACACCAGCCAGGGGAGGAGCGCGCCCCGCGCGAGCGTGGCCGCCGAACACGGGCCGCCCACTAAAGTGATCACTTACGAATACCCGCTGGTCGAACGCATCCGGACGATGCTGCGCCTCGAGCATCTCTTCGAGCGCGCCGGTTTCTTCCTGGAGCGGGGCGAGCCGCCGGCGCACCATGCGGCGCTGCTCACGCTGTTCGAGGTGCTCGAGGTCGCCGGGCGCGCCGACCTCAAGTCCGACCTGCTGCAGGAGCTCGACCGGCAGAAGCAGATCATGGTCTCGTTCCGCAACAGCCCGGACATCGACCAGCAGGTGCTCGTCGACGTGCTGCGCGACATCGAGCACGCCCACTCCGGCCTGTACAACATGGTCGGCAAGATCGGCCAGCATCTGCGCGAGAACGAGTGGCTGATGGGAATCAAGCAGCGCACCGGCATCCCCGGCGGGGCGTGCGAGTTCGACCTGCCCTCGTATCACCACTGGCTGCACCGCGATGCCGCAGCGCGGCTGCGCGACCTCACCAGCTGGGCAGCGCCGCTATACCCGATCCGCGACGGCGCGGCGCTCGTCCTCAAGCTGCTGCGCGAGAGCGGCAAGCCGGCGCGCCTGACGGCCCCGGGCGGAACGTTCCAGCAGATGCTCGGCGGGCGCGCGGCACAGATGGTGCGCGTGCGACTCGCGCTCGATGCCGAGTGCGTGCCGGAGATAAGCGCCAACAAGTACGCCCTGAACATCCGCTTCGTGACGGCCGGCGCCGACCCGCGCCCGCGCACCTGCGAGCGCGACGTCGACTTCGAGCTCACGTTCTGCAGCCTGTGACGGCGGGGGTCCGCTACGTGAGCTGCCCGCGCTGCGGGGCGCAGGTGGCATGGACGCGGGACAGCCGTTACCGGCCGTTCTGCTCCGAGCGCTGCCGGATCCTCGACCTCGGCGCCTGGGCGGCCGAGCAATACCGCGTGGCGGCGGTCGAGAACGACGACGAAATCGAGGACGCCTCGCCACCCGAGGCGCCGCAGTGAGCGGCGCCACTGCGTGTTGCGCTACCCGTTGACCGCCTCCCACGCCCCGCGAATCATCGCGATCCCGTGGGCGCCGCGCGACCACGCGCGCTCGAGGTCGTCCCGCCGCACGCCGCCGAGCGCGAAGACCGGAATCGCCGCGTCGCGCGCGCCGGACTCGAAGCCCTCCCAGCCGAGGGTGGCAACGCCCGGATGCGTCGGGGTCGCAGCGACCGGGCCGAGCACGGCGAAATCGAGACCGAGGGCCTCGGCGCGGCGCAGCTCCGCCGCGGTGTGGCACGAGGCGCCGACCCACTCCAGCTCCGGACGCTCCGTTGCCGTCGCCAACTGACGGGCAGTGAGGTGCACGCCGTGCGCGCCGGCTTCCCGCGCGAGCGCAGCGTCACCGTTGACGAGGACGATCCCCCCGCGGGGAGCGGTCGCTGCAACCACGCGACGCGCGAGCGTGGCGAGCCGGTCGCGGGGCATCGCCTTCTCCCGCAGCTGGACGAGCCGCAGGCCGGTGGCGAGCCGTGCTTCCAGCGCGGCGAGGAAGCGTTCTTCGCCGACCTCGGACGCGTTGGAGATTGCGTACTCGGTCGGCAATCGCAGCGACTTGAGGACGGGGCCGTTTGCCGGCAGCACCGGCCCGACGGTCAGGGCGTCGAGGTCCTGCCACGAAAACGCCTGGCCCTCGCGCCCGTGCGGCTCGCCGCACCACGCCAGCACGCGGAAGAAGCGGAGGCGGACGACGGCGTGCGGATAGGCGAACCCGCGGGTGAGCCAGGGATACGCGCGCTCGGCGTCGACCCCGAGCTCTTCGTGCACCTCGCGCGCGAGGGCATGCGCAGGCGCCTCCCCGGTCTCGATCTTGCCGCCGGGGAACTCCCACCAGCCGCCGTAGACCTTTCCGGCGGGCCGTTGCGCGAGCAGTACCCGGCCGTCCGGCCGCATCAGGATCGCGACCGCGACGTCGATCGTGTCGGTCACCGCTTGCGGCGGCCGGGCGGCGGGCCGTCGCCGTCGACGCGCCCCGCGTGGTCGCGTGCAAACTGCCACGCGACCCGCCCGCTCCGCGAGCCCCGGCCGAGCGCCCACTGCAGCGCCTCGTTCTGCGAGCGCTCGATCGTCCGCGCGTCGCATCCCATCTCGGCGAGCCAGTGCGCGACGATCGCGAGGTACGCGTCCTGGTCGAAGGGATAGAACGACACCCACAGGCCGAAGCGCTCGGACAGCGAGATCTTCTCCTCCGATGTCTCGCCGGGATGGATCTCCTCGCCGACGTGCTTGTACTCGAGGTTCTCCTGCATGTATTCCGGCATGAGGTGCCGGCGGTTCGAGGTCGCGTAGATCAGGACGTTCTCTGACGTCGCGGCGATGGAGCCGTCGAGCACGACTTTCAGCGCCTTGTAGCCGGCCTCGGAGGCCTCGAACGAGAGGTCGTCGCAGAAGACCACGAAGCGCTCGGGCCGGCCGGCCACCTGGTCGACGATGTCGGGCAGATCGATGAGATCCTGCTTCTCCACTTCGATGAGCCGCAGCCCCTCGCGGTGGTAGCGGTTGAGCAGCGCCTTCACGAGCGAGCTCTTGCCGGTCCCGCGCGACCCGGTGAGCAGCACGTTGTTCGCCGGGCGCCCGGCGACGAACTGCCGCGTGTTCCGCTCGACGAGCGATTTCTGGTGGTCGATGCCGCGCAGGTCCGACAGGCGGATGCGGTGCGGATGGGCGACCGCCTCGATGCGGCCCCGCCCGCCCCGCTTGCGCCAGCGGAACGCGATGCCCGCGCTCCAGTCCACCGCCGGGGGGGCGGGCGGCAGCATCGTCTCCAGCCGATCGACCAGCCCGTCGACGCGTTCCACGAGGCGATCGAGCCCGGCCCCTTCGCTACGTCCGGTATTCCGCGTTGATCTTGACGTAGTCATAGGAGAAATCGCAGGTCCAGACGGTCGCGCACGCGTCGCCGCGCCCGAGCAGGGTGCGAACGGTGATCTCGCTCTGCTTCATGACGCGCTGGCCGTCCTCTTCGCGGTAGGCCGGCTGGCGCCCGCCGCCGGCCGCGACGAGCACGTCGTCGAGATACAGGGACACGCGCCCGACGTCGAGATCGTCGACTCCCGCCTTCCCGATCGCCGCGAGCAGTCGCCCGAGGTTCGGGTCCGAGGCGAAGAACGCGGTCTTGACGAGCGGCGAGTGCGCGATCGAATAGGCGACGCGCCGGCACTCCTCCACCGAGCGCCCGCCCTCGATGCGGACGGTGATGAACTTGGTCGCGCCTTCGCCGTCGCGCACGATCGCCTGCGCGAGCCAGGCCGCGACCTCGGTGACCGTCTCGCGCACGGCTTCGAACGGGGCGCTGCCCGGCTCCAGTCGTGGCCCACCCGCGGCGCCGCTCGCGATGAGCATGAACGCGTCGTTGGTCGAGGTGTCGCCATCCACCGTGATGCAGTTGAAGGAGCGATCCGCGGCATGCGCGAGCATCGCCCGCGCGCCTGCAGGCGACACGGGCGCGTCGGTCGCGACGAACGCCAGCATGGTGGCCATGTCGGGCCGGATCATGCCCGCGCCCTTGGCGATCCCGGTGACGGTCACCGTGCGGCCGGCGACGGCGATGCGCCGGGAGCGCGCCTTGGGCACCGTGTCGGTGGTCATGATCGCCTCGGCGGCGTCGAGCCACGCATCTCCGGCGAGCGCCGCCACGGACCCCGGCAGCCCGGCCACGATCCGCTCCACCGGCAGCGGCTCCATGATCACGCCGGTCGAGAACGGCAGCACTTCCGCGGGACCGCACCCGAGTTGAGCCGCGGCCGCGTCGCATACCTCGCGCGCGCGAGCCAGGCCGTCTTCACCGGTCCCCGCGTTGGCGTTGCCGGTGTTGACGACGAGAGCGCGGACCCCCTGCCCGGCAGCCAGGTGCTCCCTCGCCACGATGACCGGCGCCGCACAGAAGCGATTGCGCGTGAAGAGGCCCGCCACCGCCGCACCGGAGTCGAGCGCGATGACGAGCAGGTCCTTGCGGTCCGGCTTCTTGATCCCCGCCGCGGCGACCCCGAGACGGACGCCGGCGACCGGATGCAGCGTCGCGGCCTCCGGCCGTTGGAGATTCACCGGCATGGGGGACGTGCGGGCTAGCTGAGGCGGCCGTGGCAGTGCTTGTACTTCTTGCCCGACCCGCAGGGGCAAGGGTCGTTGCGGCCGACCTTGCCGATTGCCCGCTGGAAAGGTTGCGGCTTGGGCCGCTCGGCCACCGTCACGTCGCCGCCCTCCGCCTCGGGCTCGGCGGCCGCCCCGACGCTCGAGTAGGCCGCGTGCTGGAACTGGGCGCGTGCAAGCGCCTCCTGCTCCTGGCGGCGCGCCTCTGCCTCCGCCGCGGCCACCTCCTCGGGCGACCGGATCCTGATGTTCATGAGCGTGCGCGACACCTCGAGCTTGACGGTGTTCAGGAAGTGCGAGAACAGCTCGAACGCTTCGCGCTTGTACTCCTGCTTCGGGTTCTTCTGCGCGTAGCCGCGCAGATGGATCCCCTGCCGGAGGTGGTCGAGCGCCGAGAGATGTTCGCGCCAGTGCGTGTCGAGCGTTTGGAGGAGGATCCAGCGCTCGGCCTGGTGCCGGATGTCGTCCGGCGTGTCCTTCATCTTGACCGCGTACACCTGGTCCGCCGCGCCAGTGAGGAGCTCGAGCAGCTTCTCCTCGCCCATGTTGGGGTCCATCTCGACGACCTTGCGGACGTCGACCTGCACGCTCAGCTCGGCGCCGAGCGCCACCTGCAGCCCGTCGAGGTCCCACTGCTCCTCGACGCTCTCGGGCGGAACGTACGTGCGGAACAGGTCCGCGACGACGCCGTCGCGCAGGTTCTTCACCATGCCGGTCGCGCTCTCCTCGTCGAGGATCTGGTTGCGCAGCTCGTAGACAGTCTTGCGCTGGTCATTCGCTACGTTGTCGTACTCGAGCAGCTGCTTGCGGATGTCGAAGTTGTGTGCCTCGACCTTGCGCTGCGCCGACTCGATCGAGCGCGTGACGATCGAGTGCTCGATCGGCTCGCCCTCGGGCATCTTGAGCCGCTCCATGATCGCCTTGATGCGGTCGCCGGCGAAGATGCGCAGCAGCGGGTCCTCGAGCGAGAGGTAGAAGCGCGAGGAGCCCGGATCCCCCTGGCGCCCCGACCGGCCGCGCAGCTGGTTGTCGATCCGGCGCGACTCGTGGCGCTCGGTGCCAATGATGTGCAGGCCGCCCGCCGCCACCACCTTCTCGTGCAGGCCCTTCCATTCCTCGCGCAGCTTGCGGATGCGCGCCGCCTTGTCCGCCTCGGGGATGCCCGGATCGGCCTTCAGCGCGTCGGCCTGCTTCTCGACGTTGCCCCCGAGCACGATGTCGGTGCCGCGGCCCGCCATGTTAGTGGCGATGGTGACCACGCCCGGCGCGCCGGCCTGGACGACGATCTGCGCCTCGTAGGCGTGCTGCTTCGCGTTCAGCACCTGGTGCGGCAGCCCCTCCTTCTGGAGGAGCAGCGCGAGCTTCTCGGAGTTCTCGATCGAGGTGGTACCGACGAGCACCGGCTGGCCGCGCTTGTGGCAGTCGCGGATGTCGGCGAGCACCGCCTGGTACTTCTCGATCTCGGTTTTGTAGACCTGGTCGAGCCGGTCCTCGCGAATCATCGGCATGTGGGTCGGAATCACCACCGTCTCGAGCCCGTAGATCTCGTTGAACTCGTAGGCTTCGGTGTCCGCCGTGCCGGTCATTCCCGCGAGCTTCGAGTACATCCGGAAGTAGTTCTGGAACGTGATCGACGCGAGCGTCTGGTTCTCGTTCTGGATCGCGACGTGCTCTTTCGCCTCCACCGCCTGGTGCAGCCCGTCCGACCAGCGCCGGCCGGGCATCAGGCGGCCGGTGAATTCGTCGACGATGACCACCTCGCCGCCCTGCACGACGTAGTGCCGGTCGCGGAAGAAGAGGTTGTGCGCGCGCAGCGCGCAATTGAGGTGGTGCATCAGGTTGATGTTCGCGGGGTCGTACAGACTGCCCCCCTCGGGCAGCAGGCCCGCGCGCAGGAGCAGCGCCTCCGCGTGCTCGTGTCCCTGCTCCGAGAGCAGCACCGTGTGATTCTTCTCGTCGACGAAGAAGTCTCCTGGCCCCTCGGCGGCAGCCTGCCGCGCGAGCATCGGGGCGACCTCGTTCATCCGGTTGTAGACGTCGGTGCGGTCCTCCGCGGGGCCGGAGATTATTAGGGGCGTGCGCGCCTCGTCGATCAGGATCGAGTCCACCTCGTCGACGATCGCGTAATAGAGGCTGCGCTGGAAGCGCTCCTCCACCCGCATCGCCATGTTGTCGCGCAGGTAGTCGAAGCCGAACTCGTTGTTGGTCCCGTAAGTGATGTCGGCCGCGTACGCGCCATGCTTTTCCTCGTGCGCCATCTGCGACAGGATCACGCCGACCGTCAGGCCGAGGAACTTGTAGACCTTACCCATCCACTCGGCGTCGCGGCTCGCGAGGTAGTCGTTCACCGTGACGATCTGGACGCCCTTGCCGGTGAGCGCGTTCAGGTACGCGGGGAGCGTCGCGACGAGCGTCTTGCCCTCGCCGGTGCGCATCTCGGCGATCTTGCCGTTGTGGAGCACCATCCCCCCGATCAGCTGCACATCGAAGTGCCGCATCTCGAGCGTGCGCTTGGACGCCTCGCGAACGACGGCGAACGCCTCCGGGAGGAGCTCCTCGAGCGCGCGCGCTTCGGCCTCCTTCAACTCCTCTGCGGGAACGTCCTTGAGGTCCTTGAGCTTGTCGGCGAGGCGCTGCCTGAACTCGGCAGTCTTTGCGGCGAGCGCCTCGTCGGACAGTGCTGCCATCGCGGGCTCGAGCGCGTTGATCTGCGCGACCGTCTTCGAGTACTGCTTGAGCAGGCGGTCGTTGCGGCTGCCGAAGACCGCCCGGAGGAGGCGCTGGATCATCACGTAGGGACGGGGCGAAACGAAAAAAACACTAGTCTATCATGCGACTAGCGCACATCCTCCCGCAACGCGGGACGGGTCGCGAACGTCGCTGCGCCGGGCGCGCGACGCGATGGCGCTACTTGGCGGCCGTCTCGAGCCCGGACCGTGTCATGAGGAATCGCGCGGGGTTCTGGGCGACACCCTTGTGCCGCACCTCGAAGTGGAGGTGCGAACCGGTCGAGCGGCCGGTGCTTCCGACCTCGGCGATCTTCTCGCCGCGCTTCACGAGCTGGCCGGGCTTGACGTGCAGCTTGGAGGCGTGCGCATAGCGGGTGAGCAGATCCCCGCTGTGGCTGATCTCCACCATGTTCCCGTACGCGGGGTGGTGCTCGGCGGTCACGACCACGCCGGCCGCAGCCGCTTGGATCGGCGTGCCGACCTCCGCGAGGAAGTCGATGCCCTCGTGCAGCGCCATCTGGCCCGTGATCGGATCGATGCGCCAGCCGAAACCGGAGGCGTTCCAACTGCCTTCGACGGGGCGGATGGTCGGCGTGAGCGTCTGCTTCACGCGCGCGTCGAGAAGACGGGAATCGAGGACGCCGAGCAGATCGCCGCGGAACTCCAGCTGCTGCGCCATGAAGTCGAGCTGGCGGTCGAGGTCGCCGAGCGACAAGTCGCGCGGCGGCACTGCGCTCGCCAACGCTCCCCCGCGCCCCGGAATCTCCCCGAACCGGAAATCCCCCGGCCGGATGCCGGCCGCCGAGGACAGGCGCTCGCCGAGCGCGTCGAGCCGCACGAGCTGCGCCTGCATCTGGCCTAGCTTCACCGCCATGACATTCAGGTTCTCGCGGAGGTAGACCTCGGTCTTCCGCGAGTCCTCGACCTGCACGGCGCGCACCACCGAGTGGAACAGCGGCAGCTTGAACTCGGAGGCGTGCCGGACGCCGAGGTAGGAGATCAGGGAGGAGAGCGCCACGATTCCGGCCGCGGCGGCGGCGGCCGCGAATGCGACGTGCCGCGGCGAGAGCTGGATCGACCGCGCCTTGGCCAGCCGGTCCGATACCACAATAATATGCATGCGTTCCCCTAGTTCCCTCGCACCATGCATGCCAAACGAGTTGGCGAGTACCTGGACTCCAGTCCCGGCGTCGACCGGCTGATGCCCCAAGCCGCCTTTCTTCTCGCGGTTCGGCAGGTTCTCGCCGAAGCGCTACCCGCACCCCTCCGGCGATCGTGTGCGATCGCCAATTACAAGCAAGGGAAGGTTATTTTTCTGGCCGACAGCAGCGCCGCGGCGGCGCGCCTCCGGCTCCTGGCGCCCAGCCTAGTGGAGTTGCTGGGCAAGCGTGGACTGCAAGTTACCGGATTGAGGGTGGATGTGCAACCCGACGTCATACGTCGTGCGCAAATCACTGAGGGAAAAAGTCTTCTTCTCTCCACATCCGCGACCGAGGCGCTCGCGCGCGCCGCGCAATCGCTGTCCGGGGGCCCTCTAAAGCAGGCGCTCGACTCGCTGGTGCGCCGCGGAAGCCGGCGTTAAATAAGTCACACGGCGACCGCGATACGCTCGAGCGCGATGAGCGCGAACACGATTGCCGCCACGATCACTGCGTACTTGAACGTCTGCCACGCGAAGCGGAGGAACCGGCGGTTCCGGGTGAAGAGGAAGGCGACGAGCGCACCGCCGACGGCGAGGACGACGAGGACCGCGAGGACCCGGAGGACCAGCACGCGCGGGGCGCGCCTTTCAGCGCTCCGTCAGGCAGCCTGCGCGAACAGCCGGGCGAGCCCGGCGGGCGCGTCCTCCGCCTTGTCGAAGCTGGCAATCTCCCAGGCTTCCGCGTCCGCGAGGGTCGCGCGCAGGAGCTGGTTGTTGAGCGCGTGGCCCGACTTGTGCGCCGAGAAGGCGCCAAGCAGCGGGTGCCCGACGAGATAGAGGTCGCCGATCGCGTCGAGGACCTTGTGCTTCACGAACTCGTCGGCGTAGCGCAGGCCGTCGGCATTCAGCACCCGGTACTCGTCGAGTACGACCGCGTTGTCGAGGCTCCCGCCGAGCGCGAGGCCGGCGTCGCGCAGGTCCTCGACCTCCTGCACGAACCCGAATGTGCGCGCCCGCGCGACTTCCTTCGCGTACGAGGTCTCGGCGAAGTCCAGCGTGAGCGACTGGCCGGTGCGCTCGAACACCGGATGGTCGAAGACGATCGAGAACGAGACGCGGAAGCCGTCGAACGGGTCGAAGCGCGCCCACTTGTCGCCGTCGCGCACCTCCACCGCTTTCCGGATCCGGAAGAAGCGCTTCGGCGCGCGCTGCTCCTC
This sequence comes from Burkholderiales bacterium, assembly GCA_035456405.1. GTDB lineage: Bacteria > Pseudomonadota > Gammaproteobacteria > Burkholderiales > SG8-39 > JAGVSZ01. The sequence goes on from DATIDG010000087.1 coordinate 39,174, forward strand.
GATGCCGGCGGTCTGCAGGAGGTAGACGAACGGGCTCGCGCTGCCGTCCAGAATCGGGATCTCGGGGCCGTTGAGGTCGACGTACAGATTGTCGATGCCGAGCCCGGCGAGCGCCGACATCAGGTGCTCGACGGTAGCGACTTTCGCGCCGCTGCCCTCGAGGGCGCTGCAGAGGCGCGTGTCGGTGACGGCGCGGGCGTCGGCGCGGATGTCGACCGGCTGGGCGAGATCGATGCGGCGGAACACGATGCCGGTGTCGACGTGCGCGGGGCGCAGCGTCATCGTGACCTTGCGCCCCATGTGGAGGCCGACGCCGGTCGTTTTGGTCGTCGCCTTGATCGTGCGCTGTCTCAACATGGGCTGTTCTTGTCGCTCGGCGCGAAATAGTCGTTTGCGGCCAAGGAGTTGGATTCTAGCACGCCCGCCGGCCTCGACCAATCCCTAGTCCGCCTGCTTCCGCAAGAATGCCGGAATGTCGTACCGGTCGACTCCGCTCGCCGTCAGCGCCTCGACCGTCGAGTTGCGGTTCTTGCGGAATACGGCCGGCGCGTTGTCGAGCGCGGCGTAGTCCACCGCGGCCACCGGATGATTGTCGGTGCCAGTGCGCTGGATCACGAGCTGCGGCTTCTGGTTGCGCGCCATCTCGCGCGCGCCGAGTCCGGTCGCGACGACCGTGACCCGCAGGTTGTCGGCCATCTCCTCCTCGTAGACCGCACCGAAGATGATGTGCGCGTCGTCGGCCGCGAAGCTCTGGATCGTGCGCATCACCTCGTGCACCTCGCGCATCTTCAGGCCGTCGCTGGCGGTGATGTTCACGACGACGCCGCGCGCGCCCGCGAGGTTGACGCCCTCGAGCAGCGGGCTCGCGACCGCCTGCTCGGCGGCCACGCGTGCGCGGTCGATGCCGGCCGCGTACGCCGAGCCCATCATCGCCATGCCCATCTCGGCCATGACGGTGCGCACGTCCTCGAAGTCGACGTTGACGAGGCCCGGGCAGTTGATGATCTCGGAGATGCCGGCCACAGCGTTGTGCAGGACGTCGTCCGCGGCGCGGAATGCGTCCTTCATCGACACGTCCTCGCCGAGGACGTCCATCAGCTTCTCGTTGAGGATCACGATCAGCGAGTCGACGTGCTCGGAGAGCTCCGCGAGCCCCGCGTCGGCGATGCGCAGGCGCCGGCCTTCGAACGCGAACGGCTTGGTCACCACCGCGACGGTCAGGATGCCCATCTCGCGCGCGATCTCGGCGACCACCGGCGCCGCGCCGGTCCCGGTGCCGCCGCCCATTCCCGCGGTGATGAAGCACATGTGGCTGCCCGCGAGCGCCTCGCGGATCGCCTCGCGCTGTTCCAGCGCCGCCGCGCGTCCCGCCTCCGGCTTCGCGCCGGCGCCCAGGCCCGTCGAGCCGAGCTGGATCTGGTGCTTCGCCATGCAGCGCGCGAGTGCCTGCGCGTCGGTGTTCGCGGCCATGAACTCCACGCCGCCGACGCCGTTGCGGATCATGTGGTCGACGGCGTTTCCGCCGGCGCCGCCGATCCCGATCACCTTGATCACCGTCCCCATCGTCTGGTTGCTGTCGAGGATCTCGAACATTCCATCTGCCTCCTTTTGCGCCCGTTGCTCAAATCGCGAAGCGTGAAGGGTGAAGGGTCAGGCAGCGCCGACCCCTCGCCTCACTCCTCACTCCTCACTCCTCACTCCTCACTCCTCACGTCCCGGTTGCTACGACACGAGGGGCCACACCGCCCTCGTGCACCTCAAAATCAGCTGCCTTCGGCATCGCCATTGGTCCTAGAAGTTCCGCTGGAACCACTCGCGCATCCGTCGCAGAGTCGTGCGGAACCCGCCCGTCTGCCGCGCCAAGATGCCGCGCTCGAACTGGTGCCTGCCTTCGAGAAGCAGGCCGACCGCAGTCGCGTACCGCGGGCTCTGCACCACGTCCTGCAATCCGCCGGCGTAGCGCGGCACCCCGAGCCGCACCGGCATGTGGAAGATCTCCTCGCCGAGGTCGACCATGCCCTGCATCACCGACGACCCGCCGGTCAGCACGATCCCCGACGACAGCAGCTCCTCGAAGCCCGACTGCCGCAGCACCTGCTGCACAAGCGTAAAGAGCTCCTCGGCGCGCGGCTCGATCACCTCGGCGAGCGTCTGCCGCGAGAGCTGGCGCGGCGCGCGGTCGCCGAGCCCCGGCACGTCGATCATCTCGGCCGGGTCGGCGAGCTGGCGCAACGCGCAGCCGTGGCGCAGCTTGATCAGCTCGGCCTCGGTCGTCGGCGTGCGCAGCGCCATCGCGATGTCGTTGGTCACCTGGTCGCCTGCGATCGGGATCACCGCGGTGTGGCGGATTGCGCCCTCGCGGAAGATCGCCACGTCGGTCGTCCCGCCACCGATGTCCACGAGCGCGACGCCGAGCTCCTTCTCGTCGTCCGACAGCACCGCGATCGACGAGGCGAGCGGCTGCAGGATCAGGTCGGCCACCTCGAGGCCGCAGCGGCGCACGCACTTCACGATGTTCTGCGCCGCGCTCACCGCGCCGGTTACGATGTGCACCTTCACCTCCAGGCGCACACCGGACATGCCGAGCGGCTCGCGGATGCCGTCCTGCCCGTCCACCAGGAACTCCTGGGTGAGGATGTGCAGCACCTGCTGGTCGGTCGGGATCGGCATCGCGCGCGCGGTCTCGATCGCCCGGTCGATGTCGACCGGCGTGACCTCCTTGTCCTTCACGGCGACCATCCCGGTCGAGTTGAAGCTGCGGATGTGGCTGCCGGCGATTCCGGTGAACACGCGCTGGATCTTGCAGTCGGCCATCAGCTCGGCCTCCTCGAGCGCGCGCTGGATGGCGCCGACCGTCGACTCGATGTTGACCACGACGCCCTTCTTGAGGCCCTTCGAGTCGTGACTGCCCATCCCGATCACCTCGAGCCGGCCGTCGGGCTGGAAGTCGGCGACCACCGCCACCACCTTCGAAGTGCCGATGTCCAGGCCGACGATGAGGTTGCGGGTGTCGCGCCGCGCGCGCGTGACGAGCGGCGACCGTGACTGGGCCGGTTCGGCCAGCACGTCGGCGAGCGCCTCCGCGTCGTAGTTCCGCGCGACGGCGTCCGGACCGGCGGCGGCGGCGGCGAAACTGAACTGTTTCTTCATGGCATCCCTCTTCTCGTCTAGCCGCGCTTCCGCGCGGCGGTGTCTCCGTCTACGCCCTGCAGGAGATCGGGCACGCGAATCGCGAACCCGTTCGGATAGCGCAGGTCGACGTAATCGAGCTGGCGGTTGAGGCTCGCGGCGATGCGCGGGTATGCGGCGACGAAGCGCGCGAGGCGCTCCTCCACCGGTGACCGGGAATCGTCGCGTCCGAGCTCGAGCACGAGCCCGTTAGAGAGCCTCACCTGCCACGCATAACGCGCCGATAGCGCAACTTGCGCCGGCTCGGCCCCGAGGGGCGCGACGAGCTCGCGCAGCGCGAGGTAGCGGCGCGTCACCTCGCGCTCCGATCCCGGCGGCCCGGCGAGCTGCGGCAGCGCGGCATCGGTCGTCCCGTCGAACACCTCGCCGCGCTCGCTCACGAGGCGCGCGCCGGGCCAGCGGCCGAGCGCGCGGTGCTCTTCGATACGCACCACGAGCCGGTCCGGCCATTCGCGCCGCACCTCGACCTGGCGCACCCACGGCAGCCCGGCGACCAGCCGCCGGACCTCGTCGAGGTTCACGCCGAAGAAGTTCCCGGCGATGCGGCCGGCGAGCAGGCCGTGCACCGATTGCGCGTCCACGTGCGCGAGATCGCCGGCCAGCGTCACCGCACGCACCGGCGTCTGGGGCACGCGGAGCGCCGCGTGCCACACGAGCGCGACGAGAAGCACCGTCGCCGCCGCGTAGAGCGCGTCCGCGGCGAGGTTCAGGAGGCGCGGGTTATCCCACATTGGCCCCGTCCATCAGGTCGCCCACCGTCGCCAGCTCGAGGATGCGGATGCACAGGTCATCGAACGGCATGCCGGCCTGCCGCGCCGCCATCGGCACGAGCGAGTGGTCGGTCATCCCGGGCGAAGTATTGACCTCGAGGAAGTACGGGCTGCCCGCGCGGTCGAGCATCAGGTCGACGCGGCCCCAGCCGCGGCAGCCCACCATGTCGAACGCGCGGATCGCCGCGCGCTGGATCGCACGCTCCTCGCCCTCCGGCAGACCGCACGGGCAGATGTAGCGCGTGTCGTCGGCGACGTACTTCGCCTCGTAGTCGTAGAAGTCGCGCGGGGTCTCGAGCCGGATGAGGGGCAGCGCATCGCGCCCCAGCACGCCGGCCGTGAGCTCCGGACCGTCGATGAACTGCTCCGCAATCACCAGCGGGTCGTAGTTCGCGGCGAGGGCGTAGGCCTCCTCGAGATCGGCGGCGCGGCGCACCTTGCTCATGCCGATCGACGAGCCCTCGTTCGCCGGCTTCACCATGATCGGCAGGCCGAGCCGCTCCGCGACGGCGCGGAAGTCGCTGTCCGCGGCGAGCAGCTCGTAGCGCGGCGTCGGAACGCCCGCCGCCTGCCACACGAGCTTGGTGCGCCACTTGTCCATCGCGAGCGCGCTCGCGAGCACGCCCGACCCGGTGTAGGGGATTCCGGCGAGCTCAAGCGCGCCCTGCAGCGTGCCGTCCTCGCCGTACCGGCCATGCAGCGCGACGAAGACCCGGTCGAAGCGCGCGCGAAAGAGCTCGTCGAGGCCGCGATCGCGCGGATCGAACGGCTGCGCGTCGACGCCCTTGCGCTGGAGCGCGGCGAGCACCATGGCGCCGCTCTTGAGCGACACCTCCCGCTCGGCGGAGCGCCCGCCCAGGAGAACGCCGACCCTGCCGAAGCGGCTCATTGGCTTACCTTGGCGCTGCGCGCCAAGGGATTCGCCCTTGGGGCGGCCCGGCGGGCTCATAGCGCTCCGACCGCCTCCCCGATGATGCGCACCTCGGGCACGAGCGCGACGCCGAAGCGCCTCAGCACGGCAGCGCGCGCGTGCTCGATCAGCGCCTCGATGTCGGCCGCGGACGCCTTGCCGCGCGGATTGACGATGAAGTTCGCGTGCTTCTCGGAAATCCGCGCGTTGCCGATTGCATGCCCCTTGAGGCCGCACGCCTCGACGAGTCGCGCCGCATGGTCGTCCGGCGGGTTGCGGAAGACCGAGCCGGCGTTCGGCAGATTGAGCGGCTGGGTCGCGATGCGCTTGTCGAGGAGCGCCTTGATCCGCTCTCGCGCGCGGGCGCCGTCGCCGCGCGCGAAGCGGAACCAGGCGCCGATGAACCATTCGTCCGTGCCGAGCGCCCCGCGCCTGAGCGCGACGTGCCGGTATCCGGTCTCGAACTCGCGCGCGATACGCGCGCGGACCGCGCCGTGCCGGTCGATCGTGTCGACGCGCTCGACGAACTGCCAGGTCTCCGAGCCGTAGCAGCCGGCGTTCATCGCCAGCGCGCCGCCGATCGTGCCGGGGACGCCCGCGAGGAACTCCGCGCCCTCCAGCCCGTGCGTGGCCGCAAAGCGTGCGACCTTCGGACTCGCCACGCCGGCCTCGGCGAACACGAGGTCGTCGTCGAGCCGCATCTTGCCGCGCGTGTCGTGCATGAGGACGACCGTTCCCCGGAATCCGCCGTCGCGCACGAGCAGGTTCGAGCCGAGCCCCACGAAGCACACGCGCTCACCGTCGGGCAGGGTGCGCAGGAACGCCTGCAGGTCGTCGAGATCGGCGGGGACGTAGGCGCGCGCGGCTCGCCCGCCGGCGCGCCAGCTTACGTGCTTCGCCATCGACTCGTTCTCGAGGAGTCGGCCGCGCAGCGGCGTGCGCGCCAGTTGCGCGGCGTCGCTCGTCGCCGGCGGAGTGCGTGGGGGATGGGAGAGCATCGCGTTCATCCTTCCCCCTTGCCTCTTCCCGCTCCGCCGCGCGCCACCGCGCCGGCCACGCCGCCGATCGATCCGGCGCCCATCGTCACGACCACGTCGCCGTCGCGCGCGATCTGCAGGATCGCCTCCGGCATCTCGGCGATGGACTCGACGAACACCGGCTCGACCTTGCCCGCGACGCGCACCGCGCGCGCGAGCGCTCGCCCGTCGGCGGCCACGATCGGCTGTTCGCCCGCGGGATAGACCTCCGCCAGCACCAGGGCATCCGCCGTCGAGAGCACGCGCACGAAGTCCTCGAAGAGATCGCGCGTGCGCGTGTACCGGTGCGGCTGGAACGCGAGCACGACGCGCCGGCCGGGGAACGCGCCGCGTGCGGCATCGAGCGTCGCGGCCGTCTCGGCGGGGTGATGGCCGTAGTCATCGATGAGCGTGAAGCTGCCGCCCGACGCCAGTGGGATGTCGCCATAGCGCTGGAAGCGGCGTCCGACGCCGTGGAACTCGGCGAGCGCCTTGCGGATCGCGCCGTCGGGGACCCCGAGCTCGGTGCCGACCGCAATCGCGGCGAGCGCGTTCTGCACGTTGTGGCGGCCCGGCAGGTTGAGCCGCACGTCGAGGACCCCGCGCACCCCCTCCCGGATCGCGCGGAACCACATCTCGGCGCCGCACGGCTCCACGCCCTCCGCGCGCACCATCGCCTCCGGTGCGAAACCGTAGGTGACGACCGGTTTCGACACGAACGGCATGATCTCGCGCACGTGCGCGTCGTCCACGCACAGAATCGCGCTGCCATAGAAGGGCAGGTTCTGGAGGAACTGCACGAACGCCTGCTTGAGCTTCGCGAAGTCGTGCTGGTAGGTCTCCATGTGGTCGGCGTCGATGTTCGTGACGATCGCCATGACCGGCAGGAGGTGCAGGAACGAGGCGTCCGACTCGTCCGCCTCCACGACGATGAACTCGCCGCTGCCCAGGCGCGCGTTCGACGCGGCCGCCGTGAGCCGCCCGCCGATGACGAACGTCGGATCGAGACCCCCGGCGGCGAGGACGCTCGCCACGAGGCTCGTCGTCGTGGTCTTGCCGTGCGTGCCGGCGATCGCGACGCCCTGCTTCAGGCGCATCAGCTCGGCGAGCATCAGCGCCCGCGGGACCACCGGGATGCGGCCGCTGCGCGCCGCCAGCACCTCGGGGTTGTCGGGCTTGACCGCAGTCGACACCACGACGGCGTCCGCGCCGCCGACGTTCGCCGCGGCATGCCCGATGGTCACTTTCGCGCCGAGCTTCTCGAGGCGCCGCGTCGCTGCGTTCGCGACGACATCCGACCCGCTCACCTGGTAGCCGAGGTTCGCGAGCACCTCGGCGATCCCGCTCATTCCGGAGCCGCCGATGCCGACGAAGTGGATGTGCTTGACCTTGTGCCTCACCGGGCAAGCTCCATGCACGCCTCGGCCACGGCGCGGGTGGCGGCGGGCTTGCCGAGCGCGCGCGCCTTCGTCGCCATTTCGAGCAGCTGCTCGCGCGCGAGGCCGCGAAGGCGTCCGGCGAGCGCCTCGGGGGCCAGGTCGCGCTGTTGCACGAGCAGGCCCGCGCCCGCATCGACCAGATAGCGCGCGTTCGTCGTCTGGTGATCGTCGACGGCAAACGGGAACGGCACGAGGATCGCCGCGACGCCGGCGGCGGCGAGCTCGGCCACGGTCGTCGCGCCGGCGCGGCAGATGACGACATCAGCGTCTGCGTACGCGCGAGCCATGTCGTCGATGAACGCCACCGCGCTGGCCTCGACTCCGGCGCGTGCGTAGTTCGCCCGCAGTTCCTCGACGTGCTTCGCGCCCGATTGATGGACGACGACGGGCCGCATGTCCGCCGGAAGGAGCGCAAGGGCCCTGGGCACGATCTCGTTGAGCGCCGCGGCGCCGAGGCTTCCGCCGACCACAAGGAGGCGCAGCGGCCCCGTCCGTCCGGCAAACCGCTCGGCGGGCGGCCCGATGCGCGCGATCGCGTCGCGCACCGGATTGCCGACGAAGGTCGCCTTGCGCAGCGCGCCCGGAAAGGCGACGAGCACGTGATCCGCGACGCCCGCAAGCACGCGGTTCGCGAGCCCGGCGATCGAGTTCTGCTCGTGGATCGCGAGCGGCCGGCCGAGGAGCGCCGCCATCATCCCGCCCGGGAACGCGACGTAGCCGCCCATGCCGAGCACGACGTCCGGCCGCTGCGCGCGCAGCGCCCGCAGCGACTGCCAGAAGGCGACGAGAAGGTTGAGCGGCAGCAGCAGCTTGGCGACAAGCCCTTTGCCGCGCAGGCCAGAAAAGCGCACCCACGCCATCTCGTAGCCGTGCTTGGGCACCAGCGTTGCCTCCATGCCGGTGCGCGCGCCGAGCCACACCACGCGCCAGCCGAGCGTGCGCAGATAGTCCGCGACGGCGAGCGCCGGGAAGACGTGTCCGCCGGTGCCGCCCGCCATGATCAGGATCGTCCTTTGCATGACTCGCCTGATCGAATCCGTTGGCGGGCGGGCACGGCTTCGGCGGGGGCTAGTCGGCGCCGCGCGCCGGTCAAACGCGCAGCACGGCCGAAGCCAGCCGTAAGTCCGCCCGTGCCGCTCGCCATGATCATGATGCTTCGAGCCACTCGTCTAGCTCGCTCCAGCTCATTGGAAGCCCCGGCGCCGGGGTCAGCGTGTGTTCGCTGGTCCCGTCCGCCTCGCCAGCGACGCAGGCCGCGTCGGCGGCGCCGGTCAGGGCGCCGAGCGTCACGTCCGCGTCATCGGCGAGGGCGGCGGGTTCGGTTGGGGGCGCTTCTAGCGCCACGTGAGTCGCCTCGGCGACGGCCAGGCGCAAGACCATCGGCAGCGTCTCGATCTCGAGCGTTCTTCTCATGTCCTCCCTCCCCTCATGAGTTCCCTGTTTTCGTAATCGGCACGCAGCAGAATCGCCAGCGCGACGCAGTTCGCGACGAGCGCGCTGCCCCCGAAGCTCATGAACGGCAGCGTGAGCCCCTTGGTCGGCAGCACCCCGAGGTTCACGCCCATGTTGATGAACGCCTGGACGCCGAGCCAGAGAGCGATGCCCTGCGCGACGAGCGCGCCGAACGGCCGCTCGAGGAGCGCCGCGCGGCGGCCGATGGCGAAGGCGCGCAGGCACAGCCAGGCGAACAGGCCGACGACGACGGCCACTCCGACGAAGCCGAGCTCCTCGCCGATCACCGCAAGCAGGAAGTCGGTGTGCGCCTCGGGCAGGTAGTGCAGCTTCTCGACGCTCGCGCCCAGGCCCACGCCGAACCACTCGCCGCGTCCGAACGCGATCAGCGAGTGCGACAGCTGGTAGCCGCGGCCGAACGCATCGGCCCAAGGGTCCATGAACCCGAAGATGCGCTGGATGCGATACGGAGACGAGACGACCAGCACGGCGAATCCGGCCGCCGCGAGGCCGACGAGGCCCGCGAACCACTTGCCGTTCATGCCGCCGAGGAACAGGGTCCCCATCGCGATCGCGCAGATCACCACGAAGGCCCCGAAGTCCGGCTCGCGCAGCAGGAGCCAGCCGACAACGAGCATCACGCCCAGCATCGGCAGGAGCCCCCTGCGGAAGCTGTGCATGAGGGCGTGCTTCCGCACCGTGTAGTCGGCCGCATAGAGGACGACCGCGACTTTCATGAGCTCGGAGGGCTGGAGGTTGACGAAGCCGAGCGGCAGCCAGCGCCGCGCGCCGTTCACCTCGCGCCCGATCCCGGGAACGAGCACCAGCGCGAGCAGGACCACGCCTGTCACGAACAGCCACGGCGCGGCGCGCTGCCACGCCCGCATCGGGATCTGGAAGGCCAGCGCGGCCGCAACCACGCTCGCACCGATGAACGCGGCATGGCGCGTGAGGTACCAGCCCGCCTGTCCGCCGGTGACGCGCGCGCTCTCGGCGGTGGCGATCGAGGCCGAATACACCATCACGAGCCCGATGGTCACGAGCAGCAGCACCGTCCAGACGACGCTTTCGTCGTACTCGGCGGCCGGCGTGCGACGATCAATGCGCATGCGCCGCCTCCAGCTCCCGAACGGCGGCGCAGAACGCCTCCCCGCGCGCCTTGTAATTGGCGAACATGTCGAAGCTCGCGCAGGCGGGCGACAGCAGCACCACGTCGCCGGCGTGCGCCGCCGTGCGGGCCTTCGACACCGCTTCCTGCATCGTCGCGGCGTGCTCGATCTGGACGTGTGCGTTTCCGAGCGCCGTCGCGATCAGCGGCGCGTCGCGGCCGATCAGCACGACGGCCCGCGCCGCGCCGGCGACCGCGTCGGCAAGCGGCGCGAAGTCCTGGCCCTTGCCGTCGCCGCCCGCGATGAGGACGACCTTGCGGCCGCTCGTGCCGAGCTGCCGCGCGAACCCGTCGAGCGCCGCGACCGTCGACCCGACGTTCGTGCCCTTGGAGTCGTCGTAGAACGCGACGTGGTCGAGGTCCGCGACCCGCTCGACGCGGTGCGGCAACCCTTCGAACCGGCGCAGCGCGTCGAGCAGCGGCACGATCTGCAAACCGATTCCCCGGCACAGCGCGAGCGCGGCGAGCGCGTTCACGGCGTTGTGCAGGCCGGCGAGACGCAGATCGGCGGCCGCAACGAGCGGCGTCTGGCCCTTCGCGAGCCAGTGCTCGCCGAAGACCTTCAGCAGGCCGAAGTCGTCGTGGTCGGGTGCGGGGTCGTAGCCGATGGTCGCGACCCGTCGCCCCGGCCGGCGCATCCCCAGGCTGTACCGGTCGTTCCGGTTCAGTACCTGAACGCCGTCGCCGGCGAACACGCGCGCCTTCGCCGCGGCGTACTCGTTCATGCCGGCGTAGCGGTCGAGGTGGTCCTCGCTCACGTTGAGCATCGCCGCCGCATCGGCCCGCAGGCTCGAGGTCGTCTCGAGCTGGAAGCTCGACAGCTCCAGCACCCAGACCTCCGGCAACCGGCCGGCGTCGAGGCGCGCCATCAGGGCATCGAGCACCGCCGGCGAGATGTTGCCCGCCACTGCCGCGTCGAGCCCCGCGGCGCGGCACATCGCGCCGGCGAGCGCCGTCACCGTGGTCTTGCCGTTGGTGCCGGTGATCGCGATGACGACGCCGCGCGCGCCCTCGGGCTGCGCGGCAAGATGACGCGCGAAGAGCTCGACGTCGCCGACCACCTCGAGGCCGCGGGCGAGGGCCGCGCGCACGACCGGCTCCGCCAGCGGGACGCCGGGGCTTGCCGCGACGAGGTCGATGCCGCCGAGCAGTGCGTCGGCGAACGGACCGGTGATCACCTCGGCCTGCGGAACCGCGGTGCGCAGCGCGGCTGCGGCGGGCGGGGCGTCGCGCGTGTCGGCGGCGCGCACCGCGCCGCCCTGGCGCGCGATCCAGCGCGCCATCGAGAGCCCGGTCTCCCCGAGCCCCAGCACCAGCACGCGCTTGCCGATCAGGTCCATGGCCTCAGCGCAGCTTCAGCGTGGACAGACCGAACAGGACGAGCACCACCGTAATGATCCAGAACCGCATGGTTGCGTCTGGTGTCGCCGTAACGTTCGCGCTTTAGAGCGCGAACATGAGTCTCCCCCGACGCAACCATGGTGCGGTTCAATGCTTCGGTTCTCATCGCAGTTTCAAGGTGGAAAGCCCGAACAGCACTAATACGACGGTGATGATCCAGAACCGCACCACGACCTGCGTCTCCTTCCACCCGCCGAGCTCGTAGTGATGGTGCAGCGGCGCCATGCGGAAGATCCGCTTGCCGCCGGTGGCCTTGAAATAAATGACCTGCAGCATGACCGACAGCGTCTCGGCAACGAACACGCCGCCCATGATGAAGAGGACGATCTCCTGCCGCGCCACCACTGCGACCGTGCCGAGCGCGGCCCCGAGCGCGAGCGCGCCGACGTCGCCCATGAACACTTCGGCCGGGTAGGCGTTGAACCACAGGAAGCCGAGTCCCGCGCCGACGACCGCGCCGCAGACGACCGCGAGCTCGCTCGCGCCGGCGATGTAGGGGAACAGCAGGTACTTCGAGTGGACGGCGTTGCCCGCCACGTAGACGAAGATGCCGAGCGCGCCGGCGATCATCACCGCCGGCAGGATCGCCAGGCCGTCGAGCCCGTCGGTCAGGTTCACTGCGTTCGACGTGCCGACAATGACGAAGTACGTCAGCACGATGAAGCCGAAGACGCCGAGCGGATACGCGATGTTCTTGAAGAACGGCACGATCAGGTCGGCCTTGGGCGGCAGGTTCATCGAGAACCCGCTGGCGACCCACTGCGTGAAGAGGCTCCACGCCTGCCCGGCGCTCGAGGACGGCACCGCGAAGGCGAGCGAGACCGCGGCGGCAAGGCCGATCAGCGACTGCCAGAAGTACTTCTCGCGCGCCGACAGCCCCTTCGGGTTGCGGTGCACGACCTTACGGTAGTCGTCGACCCAGCCGATCGCCCCGAAACCGAGCGTCACCGCGAGCACGATCCACACGAAGCGGTTCGACCAGTCGGCCCAGAGGATCGTGGTGACCCCGATCGAGACCAGGATGAGCGCGCCACCCATCGTCGGTGTGCCGGCCTTGGTGAGATGCGTCTGCGGGCCGTCGTCGCGTACCGCCTGCCCGATCTTGTACGTCGCGAGCTTGTGGATCATCGCCGGCCCGGCGAGGAAGGAGATGACCAGCGCGGTGAGCGCGGCGAGCACCGCGCGCAGCGTGATGTAGCTGAACACGTTGAAGGCGCGCACGTCCTGCGAGAGGTACTGGGCGAGCTCTAGCAGCATGCGGACGCCTCCGCCACCAAGTGCTCGACGACCCGCTCCATGCGCATGAACCGCGACCCCTTGACTAGGATCGTCCCCTTGAGCACGGTGAGGCCCTGCGCGCGGGCGATCACCGCCTCGATCGATTCGAGGTGCTCGCCGCCCGCGCCGAATTCGCGCGCCGCAGCGCGCGCGAGCTTCCCTACCGCGATGAGGCGGTCGATTCCGCACTCCTTCGCGTAGCGGCCGACCTCCTCGTGGAACGCCTCGCCCTGCGCACCCACCTCGCCCATGTCGCCGAGGACCAGCACCCGCGGGCGCTCGGAGCCGGCGAGCACGTCGATCGCGGCGCGCACCGAGTCGGGGTTGGCGTTGTACGTATCGTCGATGACGACGATTCCGTTGCGGCCCACCTTGGGCTGGAGGCGCCCCTTGACCGGACGGAACGCGGCGAGCCCGCGCGCCACCGCGTCGAGCGTCGCGCCCGCGGCGGCCGCCGCGGCCGCTGCGGCGAGCGCGTTGCTCACGTTGTGCAGTCCCGGTGCGTGCAGCGTCACGGCGATGCTCCCCGCGTCGGTCACGAGGTCGAGCTCGGTCGCGATGCCGGCGGATCGAACAGTGGCCCGAACGGTGGCATCGGTCCGCACCCCAAAGTCGCGCACCCTGCGCGCGCCTGCGATCTCGCGCCAGTAGTCGAAATGCGGGTCGTCGCGGTTCAGCACCGCCACGCCGTTACCTGGCAGCGCGCGCACGAGCGCCGCGTGCTCGGCGGCGACCTCGTCGACGCTCTTCATGAACTCCTGGTGCTCGCGCTGCGCGTTGTTGATGACGGCGACCGTCGGCTGCGCGATCGCGGCGAGCTCGGCCGTTTCGCCGGGGTGGTTCATCCCGAGCTCGATGACCGCTGCAGCGTGCTCCTCGCGCAGGCCCAAGAGCGTGAGCGGCAAGCCGATCGCGTTGTTCAGGTTGCCGGCGGTCGCGAGCACGTTCGCGGCGCCGTGATGCTCGCGCAGGATGGCGGCCAGCATTTCCTTCACCGTCGTCTTGCCATTGCTTCCGACGACGACGAAGACGGGCAGCCTGAA
>DATIDG010000088.1:0-35322 GCA_035456405.1 Burkholderiales bacterium
CGACGAACTGACCGGGTCGACGATCACGATCACTAGTCTGGGGGCGCTCGGCGGCATCGTCACGACACCGGTGATCAATTACCCCGAGGTCGCAATCGTTGGTGTCAACCGCATCGTCGAACGGCCGATCTGGCGCTCGGGCACCGTGGTGCCCCGGCGGCTGATGAATCTGTCGTCGTCGTTCGATCATCGCGTGGTGGACGGCATCGATGCAGCGCGGTTCGTGCAGGCCCTCCGGAAATACCTTGAGACTCCGGCGACGCTGTTCGTCGATTAGCGGCGCCGTCGATTCGGAACGACGTCCGCTGGCGCACCGGCTATCTGGGGTGTGGTCCCCAATGATTCGATCGGCGAGCATTTGCTTACAAGTCATGCCGGCGAGCAGCGGGCTCGTAGGATGGCACCCCAAGTGTCAGCGTGGGTCGTAGACGGCGATCGAACCTAGAGCACCGATCTTCGACGAACTGAAATCCCGGACCCGAAGCGGGCAGGTCGGGCAGGGCCGCAAGGGGCTATCACTTGTCTCGTTAGCCGGTTCTACGACCGCTGGCGGCGCAAAGGAGGCACCTGCCGTTGAGGATGCTCGGCAGTTGCGTTGCCCTCATGTATGACCGTTTCGATCATAGGGGCAGCTGTTAACATAAAAGCGCCTCGAACCAATTGAAGGAAGGTGCCCCATGCTCTTTCGTCACCTTGCGGCTGCGGCGCTGACGGTGCTCACGGCCTTGGCCGGCTCGACGCCGGCGTGGTCCCAGGACAAGTTCCCGAGCAAGCCGATCCACATCGTCGTGCCCTTCCCGCCCGGCGGCGGGGTCGACGTCCTGGCGCGGCTCATGGCCGAGCGGATGGGCAGCCAACTCGGTGTCAACGTGGTGGTCGAGAACCGTGCCGGGGCGAGCGGCACCATCGGCGGCCAGTACGTGCGCCAGTCTGCGCCCGACGGCTACACGGTCCTCTTCTCGTCGAACACGCACACCATGTCGAGGCTCGTCATGGCGGCCGCGCCTTACGATCCGATCGGGGACTTCACCCCGATCGCGCGCGTCGGCGAGGCGCCGCTCCTCATGGTGATGGCCAATCGGCTGCCGCAGAAGACGCTCAGAGAGGTCGCGGCGGCCGCCAAGGCCGATCCGAAGAGCTGGACCGCCGGCACGCCGGCGCTTGGCTCGCCCAGCCACCTGGCGACGCTGACGCTGAACCGCCTCACCGGCGCCAATATCACCATCGCGCCCTACAAGGGCACCGCGCCGGCGCTGAACGACGTGGTCGGCGGGCATATCGAGATGCTGATCGACGCGATGGTCGTGCTGCTCCCACAGGTAAAGGCGGGCCGCGTCCAGGGCATCGCCGTCACGTCGGCCAAGCGCGCGAGCATCGCGCCAGAGATCCCCACTTCGGCGGAGGCCGGCCTGCCCGGGCTGAACGTCGTCGCTTGGTACGGCATGTGGGGCCCCAAGGGCATGCCGGCGAGCATCGTATCGACCCTGAACAGCGCGGCGAATGCCGCGCTGAAGGAGATCGCTGCGTCCGGGGGCCTCGCCAAGCTTGGCGTGGAGCCGACCGGCGGCACGCCGGAGGATTTTGCGAAGCACCAGGCGGCGGAGGTGCAGCGCAACAGCGAGCTCCTCAGCTACGCCAAGTTCGAGCCACAGTAAGCGCCCATGTCGATGTTCCGGTACTTCCCCGGCAACGAGGGGTGGTCGTACCACTTTGCCGCCCGGGTCGTGAACGTCGCGCAGCTCGGCGGCGCCGACTTTCATGAGGCGCATCGTGTCTGCGAGCGGATCGAGCCGGGCGACGGCGAGAGCTGGTACCGGGAATGGCAGGCGGCCGGCGAGAGGAACGAATCGAACGCCGTTGCGGCGCAGAAGGCCGGCCGGCCGATCACCGCGCGCGACGCGTACCTGCGCGCGCACAACTACTTCCGCACGGCGCAGTTCTTCCTGAAGGGAGCAGATCCGCGCAAGAAGGATTCGTACTTGCGCTGCGTCCAGTGCTTCCACGCCGCGCTGCCCTACTTCGACAACCCGCCCGAGCGCGTCACCTTCCCGTTCGACGGCTCGCACCTGAGCGGCTACTACTATCGGCCGCTCGGCCCGGCGCGCCAGCGCCATCCGGCCATTGCCTACCTGGGCGGCGTGGACATCATCTCAGAGGAACTCTGGTTCTTTGCCGCTCAGGCGATGCTCGTGCGCGGCTTCGGCGTGCTGTGCTTCGACGGGCCCGGCATGGGCGAGCCGCTGCGCGTGCGGGGTATCCGAGCACGCCCGGACTACGAGGTGGCGGTTAGCGCGGCAGTGGACTACCTGGTAAGCCGGCCCGACGTCGACGCATCCAAGATCAGCCTTGTCGGGCAATCGATGGGCGGCTACTACGCTGGGCGCGGTGCAGCGAAGGAACCGCGGCTGCGCGCCGCGATCCTGTGGGGTGCCTGCTACGACATGCTGGAGGACATCTACGAGTTCTGGCCTGCGGTGCGGCCGCAGGTCGAATGGGTGATCGGCGCGAAGGACGAGAAAGAAGCGCGGGAGAAGCTAAAGGCGTTCACGCTGAAAGGTGTCCTGCAGCATGCCAAGTGCCCCGTGATGGTGACGCACGGCCAGGACGACACGCTGGTGAAGGTGGAGGCCGCGCACAAGACCTACGCCGAGTTGCCGGAGCCCAAGCACCTGCGGATCTGGACCGAGGCCGAAGGTGGCGGCATCCACCTCATGAACGACAACCGCGCCGAAGCCATCCCCTACATGCTCGACTGGCTGCTGGAAGAGGTGAACCGACCGCACAGCGCGACGAGGTTTCCTTGAAGAGTTCCCGTTGAAGAATGCATAAGGTCCATATTCCCGAGCATATCGTCGCCCGCGTCATCAAGAGGCAGGGTCGCTGGAACGTGCACGACGACGTCCCGCCGAAGCAAACGGCCCTCGTCGTCGTCGATATGCAGAATTACTTCATGGCGCCGGGCCAGCAGGTAGAGATTCCTGAGGCGCGCGAGATCGTGCCGAACGTCAATCGCCTCGCGGAGGCGCTGCGCAGGGCCGGCGGACTGGTGGTCTGGATCCGCACCATCTCGAACGAGGATTCCTTCAGGAACTGGTCACACTTCCACGACGTGCTCAACACACCGCAGCGCAAGGCCCGTCGTCACGAGGCGATGCAGGACGGCGCCTTCGGCTCGCTGCTGTGGCCGGGCCTCGACGTGCGCAAGGAGGACCTGATCGTCTGCAAGACGCGCTATAGCGCGTTTATCCAGGGCTCCTCCAGCCTGGAGGCTGAGTTGCGCAAGCGCGGCATCACGGCGGTGTGGATCGGCGGCACCTCGACAAACACCTGTTGCGAGAGCACGGCGCGCGACGCGATGCTGCTCGATTTCCGTACCACGATGGTGAGCGACGCCAACGCCGACCACAGCGACGCCGAGCACAACGCCACGCTCATCAACTTCGCCATCAATTTCGGCGACGTGGCCTCGACTGACGACCTGGTCAAGCGCCTGCAGGTTGCGGCCGGGTAGGCCAGTTTCCGGGCGCTTCCGGACCCACCGCGGACCGCCGAAGCGCTCGACGTGTTGCCATCGCTGGCCTCGTTTCGGTCAGCGACATGGCGAATCATCATCCCCCATAGGGTGCGTCGATGACGCGCGATAGCGCTGACCCAGGGACGAGACCGAAGTGATTGCCGGTCGAGAACGTTCACTTCAGTACCGCGATCTTCCTTCCATCCGGATCGCGGTTGGCCCGGATCCGGCATGACCCGGGGTGAGTCACGCCGCACGAAAGTGCTTGTTTTCCCTCACGGCAGGTCATGCAGGATCACCCTCGTTTCTTCTTCGGGAGTTCTGAAAATCCTTGTGTCGGCGGTTCAATTCCGTCCTTGGCCACCATTCATTTCAAAGGACTTCGCGCGAAGGTCGCTGATCGGGCCAGAAGCGGACAATTCCCAGTCGCAGTACGACATCGCCGCCGCGACTGCTCTAGGTCGTTCGCTCTAGACTCAACAGCGCATTGCGTCGAGCATCGCATGATAGCTAAGCTAGGGTCGAGGGCGCAGCTCGCGCTCGTCCACATCGGACATTCCGCGCCGGCGTGCTCGGTATCGGCCTTACGCTGCGGCAAACGCGTACTAAACTGGATCTGAGCGACCGAATCTCGGCCAAAGCCCGCGGTGGCAACCCAAACGGTAGGGGGGTGTTATGCCCGTCATCGCGATGACTCAGGAGACCGGCTCGCAGGGGAAAGAAGTCGCCGCCGAGTTGGCCGAAAAGCTCGGCTTGGAGATCGTCTACCACCAGGTCGTCGAACACCGCCTGAGCGAGAAGCTGCATACGCCCGAAGACGCGATCCACCGGATCCTCCAAGGCAAGCCCAGGCTAGTCGAGCGCTGGCGCACGGACCAGGCTGTGCTCGCGACGTACACCGCGGAGGAAGTGTTGGCCGTTGCTGCAAAGGGCAACGTGCTGATCCGAGGTTGGGGTGCGCCCTGGCTGCTACGTCAGGTTGCCCACGCGCTGTGCGTTCGGATCTGGGCGCCGATCGAGCATCGCATCAAGGTATTGAAAGCTCGGCTCGGCCTGGACGACGATGCGATCGCGCGCACCCTGATCGAGGAAAACGACGCAGCGCGGACGCGGACGATGCGCGCCCTCGTAGCCGGCCAATGGGACGATGCGTCCGAATATGACCTCGTGTTGAACACGGCGCGCGTTCCGGTGAGCGAGTGTGTGCGAACAATCATGGAGCGGCTCGGCCAGCCAGCGTTCCAGGAGACCGCGGAATCACGCGCAAAGCTCGAGGCCCTGAGGAAGGAAGCGCAGGTGCGCTCGGCCGTGTCTGGCCTAGTCGGTAAGTCCACGCTGGGCGGTCACTTTGTCGATGTCATCCTCGACGGCGAATCCAACGAGATCACCCTGCGCGGCGCGGTACCGACACGCGAGGACAGGGAGCGCGCAGAACATGCCGTCTTGGCCGTTCAGTGGGTGTCCAAGGTGAGCAACGAGCTGAGAGTGATCGCGTCGTTCCAGCTGGGACGGGAATAACCGGCGGCCCGCGCGCGCGGAAGTATCCGGATTCTTGTGTGCTGAGGCAGGTTGAAGAACTGCACGTTTGTCGCCGTTGACGTTTCCTGTTCGATATCTCTCGATCGCTTTTCGGGGGGCGGGGGCGAAGCCCCCGCCCATGCCCTATCGCCTCGTGAAGTTGGCTGAAGCTCATTGGTAATCACGTTCCTGCTTGGCCAACACAGCCGCCATCCGGTTTGGCCCGCAGCAGCCGTCAACCTTCCAAGAACCAAATCTCAATTGGTTGCCGGCGGTGCGGTGCAGACTTGCTCGTAGCGATAGCGCTGCGTAAGCAGGCCGTTGTATTCGAAGACATCCAGCGTTTTTTCGTAGGCCGCACGCGTGATTTCCACGTGTGGCGTCCAGCAGCCGAGCTGCTGATAGGTGGCGATGCAATCGGCGAGAACCTTCTCGTCGATTTTGGGGAAGTACGGCTTCTCCGCACTGGCGATCTCGGCGGCCGGCGTCTCGTTCATGTAGGCCCGCGTCTTCTTGTAGGCGCGCGTGAAGGCCTTCGCCATGTCCGTTTCGAGCCAATCACGCGTTGCCGCAAGGCTGGAAAAACCACATGGCCCGATCTGTTTGCCAACCTGGGCCACGACATGTCCGATCCCATCGGCCTGCAGTTGCTGCGGGAACGGTCCCTGCTGCTGAACATACTGCCCCTGGCCGTCTCGGAAGGCACGGTCGATTTCGGCGGCGCCGCCCGGGAAGATGGGTCTTATCTTGTTGAAATCGATGCCCGCCTTGTAGCAGGCGTACTTGAACATGGCGAGGGGCTGGCCACCCTTGAACATGACGACATCGGCACCTTCCAGCTTGTCCCACGCGAAGGCGGGATCCGCCTCGCGTCCTGTTAGGAAGAACCCGTCCATCTCGTTGACCTGGGCGAAGTGGATCGCAGCCGGCGGCTCCCCCGCATTGAGCGACGTGAACGCCTGGCTGAGCGCCGATTGAACGACGTGAGCCGAGCCATCCTTCAATGCGGCAATGGCCGAGACACCCGGTGGGGAAATCGACCACTCCGGATCCAGCCCTTCGGCCTTGAGGAACCCGCCCGACATCGCCGAAATAAGGGGCGAATAGAACGCGGAAAACAGGGTGAACTGGATTTTGATCTTGTCCAAGTCGTCGTCCCTCTTGTGCTCAACCAGCGGATTTCGTGGCGGCAATCCTAAGCCATTCCCTGATCTTACGGTCCGGCCTGTGACGCTGTACACGGTCACAGCCCACCGCAGCCGGCCGTAGCGCGGGCACGCCAACAACGCGCTGGCGGCCGCGCGGCGGACGACCTAGCCTCCGACGATAGCCGTAGCCTGCGCGGCACGCTGCTTCCTTGCGCGCAGGCTCAACGATCGGAGGACGGGTGCCCTGCGCGAGATTGGCTGCCCGGTCGGCGCCGACGCGACGCGGAGCTGGACCATCGTCGCTCCGGACGGAACCCCGACCCGCATGTTCAACTTCGACGGCCTGCAGAAGCACACGCTCGCGTTGCGCTCGCGCACGGCCGGTCGCCGCAACCCGACCGCGGGGGCCGGCGAGACCGAGCCCGCGGAAGCGGCCTGCGAATCCCGACCGCCCGCCGACACACGCTGACGACTCGCGCACAGTTGGTGCGCAGAAAATCACGCCGCCAGGGCCCCCGCGGGTAGGAAGTCACGTGGGCGGGCGGATGGCCCCCCTGGCATCGAGCTTGCATTGACTTTACGACGGAGCTTCCGGGACCTGCCAGTGGAAACGCTGATCCGCACCGCCTTCCAGCCGATCATGAGCGATCGCGGGCACGTCGTCGCCTACGAGGCGCTGCTGCGGTTCCGCGAAGGCCTCGACAAGCCCGAGTCGCGCGAGATCGCGATCAAGCGCTGGGAGGACTCCGGCTACATCGGCACCGTGGACGTCGCGGTGCTCAAGCAGGCCATCGCCGCGCTGGATCTCCTGCACCACTCGCTGCTCGTGAGCGTGAACGTCTCGATGATCACGCTCGCGAAGCACAGCAGCCGCTACCTCGGGCACCTCGCGGGCGTCGCCGACAAGGCAAAACGGCTCATAGTCGAGGTCACCGACACGGCGTCGCACGGCGATCCGGCGCTGCTGCTCAAGTTCGCCCGCGCGTGCGCCGCCCGCAACGTGCGCCTCGCGCTCGACGACTTCTCGCCCGACCGCCCGAAGTCGGCCGAGACGGTGCTCCGGCTCGTGCGCCCGAAGCTGATAAAGCTCGATCGCAAGTCGGTCTCTGCGGCGTTCCAGAGCGTCAAGGACGACCAGATCCGCGACATCGTGAACGTCGCCGGCACGGTCGGCGCGCGCGTCGTCGCGCAGGGCATCGACAGCCAGGAAAAGTTCGACTGGGCGTTCCGCCTCGGCGTGCGGTTCTTCCAGGGCTTCCTCGTCGGCCATCCGCGGCAGTTCCCGCTGCTCGACTCCAAGGCCGCCTTCAACGACCTGCAGGACTCCCAGGCCCCGGACGAACTGGCCGCCTGACAGGCGCAACGCCGCCGCGCCCGCTAAACTTCCCCGGCTTCCGGAAGCAGGGGGTACCCATGGAATGGATCACCGATCCGCAGGCGTGGATCGCGCTCGCGACGCTGACGGCGCTCGAGATCGTCCTCGGCATTGACAACATCATCTTCATCTCGATCCTCGTCGGCCGGCTGCCAGAGCACAGGCGCAACCGCGCGCGGGTCATCGGGCTCGCCCTGGCGATGGGCACGCGCATCCTGCTGCTCCTTTCGCTCGCCTGGGTCATGACGCTCACCGCGCCGCTCTTCAGCGTGCTGAAATGGGAGATCTCCGGGCGCGACCTGATCCTCATTCTCGGCGGGCTCTTCCTGCTCTGGAAGAGCGTCCACGAGATCCACAATTCCCTCGAGGGCGAGGAGGACGAGCACGGCGCGCCGGTGCAGGCCACCTTCGGGATGGTCCTCGCGCAGATCGCGATCATCGACATCGTCTTTTCGCTCGACTCGGTGATCACCGCAGTCGGAATGGCCGACGACGTCCCGGTGATGGTGCTCGCGGTCGTGGCCGCGGTCGTCGTCATGATGTTCGCCGCGCGCCCGATCGGCGATTTCGTGGACCGCCACCCGACGATCAAGATGCTCGCGCTCTCGTTCCTGATCCTGGTCGGCTTCGCGCTCGTCGCGGAAGGGCTCGACCTGCACGTGCCCAAGGGCTACATCTACTTCGCAATGGCGTTCTCGGTGGCGGTCGAGATGCTCAACCTCCGCATGCGCGCGACGGCCGCTCGCCGCGCCGCGCGGGCGCTGGCGCCGGCGCTGAAGCTCCGCAAGACCGTGCACGACGACGGTAGAACGGGCGATTGAGGCGGCGTGCCGATCCCGTCCGGTTGATCGAGGTCAAGGCGCCCCGGCGGGGGTCTGCGAGGCTCATGTCAGCGTCGCGGCCGTCTGTGGCCGCGGCAGGTTCGCTATAATAATCAGCCACTTTTCCTGACCCATGCAGCTCTTTACGCTCGGCCTGAACCACGCAAGCGCGCCGCTCGCGATCCGCGAGAAGGTCGCGTTCGGCACCGAGCAGCTGAAGCGCGCGCTCGGCGAGATCGGGCGCGTGAAGCCGGTCGGGGAAGCGGCGATTCTCTCCACGTGCAACCGCACCGAGCTGTACTGCGCCTCGGGCGAGCCGAGGGAAGCGCTCGCGTGGCTCGCGGGCTATCACCATCTCGGCGAGCACGACCTGCGGCCGTACCTCTATACGCTGCCGCGCGAGGAGGCGGTGCGCCACGCCTTCCGCGTGGCGTCCGGACTCGACTCGATGGTGCTCGGCGAGCCCCAGATCCTGGGGCAGATGAAGGACGCAGTGCGCGCGGCCGAGGAGGTCGGCACGCTCGGCGCGACCCTCTCGCGGCTCTTCCAGCGGTCGTTCGCCGTGGCGAAGGAGGTGCGCACGAACACGCGCATCGGCACCAACGTCGTGTCGATGGCCGCGGCGTCGGTGAAGCTCGCCGCGCGCATCTTCCCGTCGCTGCGCGAGACGAGCATTCTCTTCATCGGCGCCGGCGAGATGATCGAACTCTGCGCGACGCACTTCGCAGCGCAGCTGCCGCGGTCGATGACAGTGGCTAACCGCACCCTCGATCGCGCCCAGCACCTCGCGCACCGGCTCGGCGCGCAGGCGATCGAGCTGCGCGTCCTGCCCGAGCATCTCGCGGCGCACGACATCGTGGTGTCGTGCACCGCGAGCTCGCTGCCGATCCTCGGCAAGGGCACGATGGAGCGCGTGATCAAGGCGCGCCGCCATGCACCGGTGTTCATGGTCGACCTGGCGGTGCCGCGCGACATCGAGCCCGAGGTCGCGGAGCTCGACGACGTGTATCTCTACACCGTCGACGACCTCGGCGAGGTGGTCCGCGCGGGCATGGACGAGCGCACTTCGCACGTGGCGCAGGCCGAGGCGATCATCGACGCGCAGGTCGGCTCGTTCCTGCACTGGATGGAGGCGCGCGAGCTCGTGCCCACCATCCGGGCGCTGCGCGACGGCGCCGAGGAGGCGCGCCGCCACGAGGTCGAGCGCGCGCAGCGCATGCTCGCGCGCGGCGACGACCCCCGGCAGGTCCTGGAGGCCCTGTCGCACGGGCTCACCAACAAGCTGATGCACGGACCCACCCAGGCGCTGCACGACGCGCAGGCGCCCGAGCGGCACCAGCTCCGCGAGTTCATCGCGCGGCTCTTCAACCTACGCGGCCGGTAGCTGCGCGGCCGTGCGGAACGGGTGCGCGAGCGCCCGTCGTATCCCGCTTCCCATTACCCTCTTCACGTGAAAGCAAGCATCGCCACCAAGCTCGACCAGCTCTCGCGCCGTCTCGAGGAACTGAACCGCTTCCTCGCCTCCGAGGCCGCGACGCGCGACATGAACGAGTACCGGCGCCTCTCGCGCGAGCACGCGGAGATCACCCCGGTCGTCGAGCGGTACAACGAGCACAAGGCCGCCGAGTCCGACCTCGCGGCCGCCAACGAGATGCTCGCCGATCCGGAGACGAAGGCATTCGCCGAGGCCGAGGCCCGCGACGCGGCCGAGCGCATGGCGCGGCTCGAGGTCGAACTGCAGCGCCTGCTCCTGCCCAAGGACCCGAACGACGAGCGCAGCATCTTCCTGGAGATCCGCGCCGGCACGGGCGGCGACGAGTCGGCGCTCTTCGCCGGCGACCTCTTCCGCATGTACTCGCGCTTCGCCGAGCGCCACCGCTGGCCGGTCGAAGTCATCTCCTCGAGCCCGTCGGACCTCGGCGGGTTCAAGGAGGTGATCATGCGGATCGCCGGGCAGGGCGCGTATTCGCGGCTCAAGTTCGAGTCCGGCGGCCACCGCGTGCAGCGCGTGCCGGCCACCGAGACCCAGGGGCGCATCCACACCTCCGCCGCGACCATCGCGGTGATGCCCGAGGCGGACGAGGTGGCCGACGTCGACCTGAACCCCGCGGACCTGAAGATCGACACCTTCCGCGCCTCCGGCGCCGGGGGGCAGCACGTGAACAAGACCGACTCGGCGGTGCGGGTCACGCATCTGCCCACCGGGATCGTGGTCGAGTGCCAGGACGACCGCTCGCAGCACAAGAACAAGGCGCGCGCGCTGTCGCTGCTCGGTGCGCGGATCAAGGACCAGCAGCTGCGCGAGCAGCGGGCGAAGGAGGCGGCGACGCGCAAGTCCCTCGTCGGCAGCGGCGACCGCTCCGACCGGGTCCGGACCTACAACTTCCCGCAGGGCCGCGTCACGGACCACCGCATCAACTTCACGCTGCACAAGATCGCCGCCATCATGGACGGGGACCTCGACGAGATCCTCGACCAGCTCGCCGCCGAGCATCAGGCCGAGCAGCTCGCGGCGCTGGCGGAAAACGCAGCAGCCTGATGGCGACGATCGCGTCGCTGCTCGCAGCCTCCGAGCTGCCGCCGCTGGAGGCGCAGGTGCTCGCCGCGCACGCGCTCGGCTGCCAAAGGGCAAGCCTCCTCGCCGACCAGGGGCGCGCGGTCAGCGACGAGGCGGCGCGCAGGATCGAGCGGCTGTTCCTGCGACGGCGCGCGGGTGAGCCGGTGGCATACCTCACCGGGGAGCGCGAGTTCTTCGGCCTCTCGCTCTCGATCACGCCCGACGTCCTCATCCCCCGCCCCGAGACAGAGCTGCTCGTCGCGCTGGCGCTGGAGTTGGCGCCCGCGGGTGCGCGCGTGCTGGATCTGGGCACCGGCAGCGGCGCGGTCGGCATCGCGATCGCGCACGAGGAGCCGGACGCCGAGGTCGTCGCCGTCGACGCATCGGCCGACGCGCTGGCGGTGGCGCGCGAAAATGCGCGGCGGCACGGCGCGGTCGTCCGCTTCGTCTACGGCGACTGGTTCGCGGGTTTAGCCGGGCAGCGCTTCGACGTGATCGTCGCAAACCCGCCGTACATCGCCGAGGGCGATGCACACCTCGAGCAGGGCGACCTGCGCTTCGAGCCGCGCGCTGCGCTCGTCAGCGGCGCCGACGGGCTCGATGCGATCCGGGCGATCGTGGCGCGCGCGCGGGATCATCTGGTGACCGGCGGGTGGCTGCTCTTCGAGCACGGCTACGACCAGGCCGAGCGCTGCCGCAGCCTGCTCGCGATGTACGGGTACACCGAAGCGCAGACCTGGCCCGACCTCGCGGGTGTCCCGCGCGTGAGCGGAGGACGCGCGCGCTGACGCGGCGAAGTCAGCGCGCGCGGCGGCGCGGCGCGAGCTTGTGCTTGAGGCCCGCGAGGTCCTTCGCAATCGCGCGCGCAGTCCGTGCCTGCATGCGGCGATACGCCGCCAGCACCTCCGCGCCCAGCGGCGTCAGCCGGGCGCCGCCGCCGGCCCGCCCGCCCTTTGCCGCCTCAACCAGCTCGCCGCGAAAGCAGCGGTTCATGGTGTTGACGAGCAGCCACGCTCGCTTGTAGCTCATTCCCATCTGACGGCCGGCCGCCGCGATCGAGCCGGTGGCGGCGATCCCCTCGAGCAGGTCCGCCTTCCCGGGTCCGATCGCGACGTCGCGTTCGAGGGTTACGCGGAGGTGGAGCCCCACCGAAACGTCGGTGCGTTTCGCCGTGCGCCGGGTCGACCTGGGCATGGCCGATTCTAGCCTCGGGCGGGTATCGGCGGTGCCATGCATATTGCGGAGACAACCTTGCACCCGATATGTTTGGTTTGCCATATCGTCCTAGAATGAGGTTTTCCATGCGTCTGTCATCGATCTTCCTTCGCCCACTGGTGCTGGCCACAGCGCTTGGTT
Source organism: Burkholderiales bacterium (assembly GCA_035456405.1). Classification (GTDB taxonomy): domain Bacteria; phylum Pseudomonadota; class Gammaproteobacteria; order Burkholderiales; family SG8-39; genus JAGVSZ01. Next base: position 12,290 of record DATIDG010000088.1, read on the forward strand.
GCGTCGCGTCGGCGCGCGCCGATGTGCCGGCCGTTGCGGCGGCTTCGGACCTGAAATTCGCGCTCGAGGGGATCGTCACCGAATTCGCGCGCGTGACCGGGAGGTCGGTCAAGCTGTCGTTCGGGTCCTCGGGAAACTTCGCGCGCCAGATTCGCCAAGGCGCTCCATACGAAATGTTCCTCTCGGCCGACGAGGCGTTCGTTGAAGGACTCGCGCGCGACGGGTTCACGCGCAACACCGGCGAGCTCTACGCCGTCGGCCGGATCGTGTTCTTCGTCCCGCGGGGCTCGCGGCTGAAGGTCGATCCTGCGCTCGAAAGCGTACGCGCGGCGCTCACCGCCGGGCGGTTCGGCAAGTTCGCGATCGCGAACCCCGAACACGCTCCGTATGGACGGGCCGCACGGGAGGCACTCCAATCGGCCGGCCTGTGGACGGCCATCGAGCGGCACCTCGTGCTGGGGGAGAACGTCTCGCAGGCCGCGCAGTTCGCGACGGCAGGCGGCGCCGACGGCGGCATCTTCGCCTACTCGCTCGCGCTCGCGCCTGCCGTGGCTGCGCTCGGCGAGTTCGTCCTGCTGCCCGAGTCGATGCACAAGCCGTTGCGACAGCGGATGGTGCTGCTGAAAAATGCCGGGCCGGTGGCCACCGAGTTCTATGCCTTCGTTGCGGGACCGGGGGCGCGCCAGGTGTTCGATCGCTACGGCTTCTTGCTGCCCGGGTGACCGTGGACTGGCAGGCGCTCGCGCTCTCCCTGCAGCTCGCGGTGGTCACCGCGGCGATCATGCTTCCGCTCTCGATCTGGGCGGGGCGTACGCTTGCGTGGCGGCAGTTTGCCGGCAAGGCGTGGGTCGAGGCCCTGGTCGCGCTTCCGCTCGTGCTGCCGCCGACGGTGCTCGGGTACTACCTGCTTACGGTATTCGCCCCCGACGCGGCCCTTGGCGGTTTGGTCGAGCGCCTGTCCGGCGTTCGGCTCGCGTTCAGTTTCGAGGGGCTGGTTCTCGCCTCGATCCTCTTCAACCTCCCGTTCGCCATCCAGCCCGCGCAGCGCGCCTTCGAGGCGATTCCGCAGGAGGTTCGGGAGGCGGCGTGGTTGTGCGGCATGTCGGAGTGGCGGACACTGTGGCGCGTCGAGCTGCCGCTCGCGTGGCCCGGGGTCCTGACCGCGCTCGTCCTAACGTTCGCGCACACGCTGGGCGAGTTCGGGGTGGTGCTGATGATCGGCGGGAACATTCCGGGCGAGACGAAGACGATCGCGATCGCCATCTACGACCGGGTACAGGCCTTCGACGACCGCGCAGCGGGCGTGATGTCGGGACTGCTGCTCGCGATCTCCTTCGTCGCGATCGCGACCGTGTACTGGTTCGACCGGCTGCGGCGCCGCCATGGCTGAGACCGGTCTCCGGGTCGAAATGCGCCAGTCGGCGCCGATCCCGCTCGACGCGCGCTTCGCGTGCGGGCCGGGCGAGCTTCTCGCGCTGGTCGGGCCATCGGGCAGCGGCAAGACGACGATCCTGCGCGCGGTCGCGGGGCTGGTGCGGCCAAGCTCCAGCGAGGTGCGGTGCAACGGCGAGACGTGGATGGACGCGACAACGTTCACGCCGCCACAGTCGCGGCACGTCGGACTCGTGTTCCAGAACTACGCGCTCTTCCCGCACATGAGCGCGCGCGGCAACGTCGAGGCCGCACTCCCCGTTGTGCTCGGGCGCGCGGCGCGCGCCGCCGCGGCGCGCGAGCTGCTCGAGTTCGTCCACCTCGGCGGCCTCGAGGCGCGCCAACCGCGCGAGCTCTCGGGAGGGCAGCAGCAGCGCGTCGCGCTCGCCCGCGCCCTCGCCCGCGACCCGAAGGTGCTGCTGCTCGACGAGCCGTTCTCGGCAGTGGACCAGGTGACGCGCCGACGCCTGCAACGCGAGCTGGCGCAGATGCGCCGTCGCCTGAAGATCCCGATCGTGCTGGTGACGCACGATCTCGAGGAGGCGGCAACCCTCGCCGACCGCATGGTGGTCCTGCATCGCGGCACGACGCTCCAGGACGGTCCGCCGTTCGAGGTGCTCGACAAGCCGAGGAACGCGCTCGTGGCGCGCCTCGTCGATTTCCGGAACCTCTTCCATGGCGAGATCGTTGCCCACGATCCGACCCGGGACCGAACGATCCTGCGCTGGGAGAGCCTCGAGCTGGAGGCGCCGCACCGGCCGGAGTACGCCGCCGGCGCCCGCGTGTGCTGGGGCATCCAACCCGCGCATTGCGTGCTGCACCGGCGGGACCGGCCCTCCCGCGGCGAGCGCGAGAACCCCGTGGCCGGCGTGATCGGCGAGTACCTGCCGTTCGGGGAAATCGCGGCAGTGACCCTTTGGGTGAACGGCCGCCAGGACGTCGAGTTGCGGTTCTCCGTCCCGACCCACGTGGCCGCCCGGAACGGGCTTGCCGCGGGCGTGGAGGCGCGGGTCTCGCTGCTTCGGGAGGCCCTCCATTTGATGCCCTACGAGCCGCTGGAACGGCTTCCTTTGCCTGCCGGCGACCCTTCCGTTGACCGTGCGCCGGCACCCGGCTAGAATTCAAACCTGACTGAATTGCTCAAGTATTGGCTTTTTGGGCCTCACCCCGATCTGGAAGGAAGCGACATGGACGCGCAGCAGATGATCAAGCAGCAGGTGAACTCGAATCCCGTCGTGCTCTACATGAAGGGCAACCCGCACTTCCCGCAATGCGGCTTTTCCGCCACCGCCGTGCAGATCCTGCGCGCATGCGGTGTGGAGGAGTTCTTCAGCGTGAACGTGCTCGAGGAGCCCGAGATCCGGCAGGGGATCAAGGAATACGCGAACTGGCCGACGATCCCGCAGCTCTACGTCAACGGCGAGTTCGTCGGCGGCTCCGACATCATGCGCGAGATGTACGAGTCGGGCGAGCTGCAAAAGCTGCTCGCGAAGCAGGCGGCGTAAGCCCACGGTCGACGGTCGAGAAGGCGCTTCGGGGCGCCTTCTTTCTCTCGATTCGCGGTTTGCAACTTGCGATTCAGAGTCCGAGCACGAGGCACGTCGTCGTGCCGTGCGCGTAGAGCTTCCCGTCCGATGCCACGATGCGGCCCTCGGCCGTCACGAGCGTGCGGCCGGCGCTCACCACGCGGCCTTCCGCCCGCACCGGGCCCGTCTCGCTCGACAGCGGGCGAACCAGGTTCACCTTGAGCTCGACGGTCGTGTAGCCCTGGCCGACCGGGAGCGTCGTCTGGGCCGCGCAGGCCATGCACGAGTCGAGCAGCGTGCACGCCCAGCCGCCGTGCACCGAGCCGATCGGGTTGTAGAACCCGTGCTTCGCCTCACCCATGAAGACGGCGTGTCCCTTCGTCGCCTCGACGAGGAAGAAGTCGAGCGTGTCGTTGATCGGCGGGTGCGGCAGCCGCCCCGCGGCGATCGCGCGCAGGAAGTCGAGCCCGCTCATCGAGCGGATCGTTTCCACCGTGCTCACGCCGCTCGCACTCTTGCGAGAAGGCGCATTCTCGATCATGGCGCGCCACTCCTCGCGCGTCGCCTGTGCCTTCGTCATGCGTCCGCCTCCGCTCAGCCCAACGCCTCGAGCAGCCGCTCCATCATCCGCTCGGCCTGGCTGCGGTAGCCCGCGCCGAAGAGGTTCAGGTGGTTGAGGATGTGGTACAGGTTGTAAAGGATCCGCCGCAGCCGGTATCCCGCGGCAATGGCGCGCACTTCCCGGTAGCCCTCGTAGAAGCTTTCCGGGAACCCGCCAAAAAGTTCCGTCATCGCGAGGTCGGCTTCGGGGTCGCCATAGTAAACCGCCGGGTCGAAGACGACCGGCGTGCCGTTCCGCAGGAACGCGGCGTTGCCGCTCCATAGGTCGCCGTGCAGCAGTGCGGGCGCGGGGGCGTGTCCCGCGAGCAGGTGCGGCACGGCCTCCAAGACATGCGCCCCGAGCGACTGCAGCCGGCCGTCATGACCGTTCGCGCGCGCGGCCGCGAGCTGCGGTCCGAGACGGCGGGTCTGCCAGAATTCGGCCCAGGACGCGCAGGGAGCGTTGGGCTGCGGGGTGAGGCCGATGAAGTTGTCGCGCGACCACCCGAAATGCGCTCCGCGGTGACCATGCTGCCGCGCGAGCCGCCGCCCGAGCTCGCGGTGCGCGGCGTCCGAGCCTGCGCCGAGTGCAAGGAACTCGAGCACCAGGAACGCGCGCCCTTCCGCAGCGCCCTGCGCGACGGGCTTCGGCACGCGCATGCCCGATCCCGCGAGCGCGATCAGGCCATCCGCCTCCGCTTCGAAGCTCGCCCCGAAGCGCGCGTCGTTCAGCTTCGCGAAGTAGCGCAATTCGTCCGCCCCCTCGAGCGCGACCGATTCGTGAATGCAGCCACCGCCGACCGGTGACGCGCCAGCGACCCGGAAGGCCGTGCCTGTGGCGTTCCCGATCGCGCCTTCGAGCGCAGCGATGAGGGACGGTGACATGACGCGCAGGTCGAAGCGGGCGCGAGCTGCGCCCGCACCCTGCCGCCTTCTTCCTTTCCGCTTTGCTAGACCGCCGAAAGGCGATTATTGGCCATCGTCAGCCGCTCGACCAGGATCGACATGAAGGCGCGGTCGAAGCGGTGCTGGCACGCGTCGGAGGCGTGCCGGAGGTCGTCGCATCGGATCGTGATGACCCGCGACGGCGCGAGCGTGACCACGTCGGCGCTGCGCTCGTTGCTCTGGCGCGAGAGGTAGGCCATCTCGCCGAAGCACTCGCCGGCGTTGAGGATGTTCAGGAGCTTCTGGCGCTTGGTGACCTTGACCTCGCCCGAGGCGAGCATGCAGAAGAAGTCCCCCGGGTCGCCGGCGTGAATGATCGCCTTGCCGGGCTCCGCGTCCTGCCAGGAGCTGATGCGCAGCACCTCCCACAGCTCGGCGTCGGTGAACTCCCTGAAGAACTCCATCGCGCGCAGCGTGTTGAATTTCTCGGAGTCGGCGACCTCCTCGGTCGGACGGCGCACCGCCTCGGAGCTCAGCACGTCCGCGAGGTCGATCGAGAACTCGTCCCAGCTCTGGTAGCGACGCTCGATGTCCTTCTCCATCGCCTTGCGCACGATGCGGTCGAGCGCGGGCGGGACCTCCTTGCGGTGCGACGAGGGCAGCGGCGGCTCGACGCTGGTGATCTGGTACATCATGCTGAAATTGTTCTTGGCGTTGAACGGCAACACGCCGGAGAGCAGCTGGTACATCACCACGCCGAGCGAGTAGATGTCGGTGCGGTGGTCGAGCGACAGCTCCTTGATCTGCTGCGGCGACATGTAGGCGGGCGAGCCGACGCCGGTGACCTGCGTGGTGTCGCCGGTCGACATGATCGCCGAGCCGAAGTCGGTGATCTTGATGTCGCTGCCGCCGGCGAGCAGGATGTTCGCCGGCTTGATGTCGCGGTGGGTGACGCCGAGCTTGTGCGCGAAGTCGAGTGCGCGGGTGCACTTGAAGACGATCTCCACGATCTTGTCGAGCGGCAGCAGGTTCTCCGGGACGCAGAACTGCTCGAGCGTGCCCCCGGCCACGTATTCGACGACGATGTAGGACATCTTCTCGCCCACGACGGCGTCGTAGATCTGCGCGATGTGCGGGTGCGCGAGCTTGCCGGCGAGCGAGGCCTCGGTGACGAAGAGCTTGCGGTAGAGCTTGCCGCCCTGCGGGTCGTTCAACCGCTCCTCGTAGACGATCTTGACCGCGACGTCCCTGCCTGCGAACTCGTCGTGGCAGAGGTAGACCTCGCTCGTCGCGCCTTCCCCGAGCATGCGCAGGACCTGGTACTTGCCGATCCGGTCCGGCGCGGCCTTGGTCCGTTCCAGCGTCGCGATTGCCTCCATAACCCGACGAGTGTGGGCCGGAGGCCGCGCCCGTTCAAGGGCGGGGTGGTCCGCTACTGGGAAAGTTCCGCACGGGCGCGCGCGACGGCCGCCTGCACCTGTGCAGGGGCGGTCCCGCCGGGGTGATTCCGGCTCGCGAGGGACCCCTCGACGGTCAGCACCGTGAAAACGTCCTCTCCGAGCTGTGGGGCGAACTGGCGCAGCACGGGCAGGGGGAGACCGGCGAGGTCCACTCCCGTGCGGTCGGCCTCGCGCACCGCGCGGGCGACGGCCTCGTGCGCGTCGCGAAACGGCACGCCCTTCTTCACGAGGTAGTCTGCGAGGTCCGTCGCGGTCGCAAACCCCTCGGCGGCCGCGGACCGCATCGCGGCCGCGTCGACCTCGATGCCCGGCACGAGCTCGGCGAAGATCGCGAGCGTGTCGACGAGCGTGTCGACCGTGTCGAAGAGCGGCTCTTTGTCCTCCTGGTTGTCCTTGTTGTAGGCGAGGGGCTGCGCCTTCATCAGGGTGAGGAGCGACACGAGGTGGCCGACGACGCGGCCCGTCTTGCCGCGCGCGAGCTCGGGCACGTCGGGATTCTTCTTCTGCGGCATGATCGACGAGCCGGTGCAGAACCGGTCGGGCAGGCGCACGAAGGCGAAGCGCGGGTTCATCCACAGCACGAGCTCCTCGCAGAACCGCGAGAGGTGCACCATCAGGATCGCGGCCGCCGCGCAGAACTCGATCGCGAAATCGCGGTCGCTCACCGCGTCGAGCGAGTTCGCGCAGATGCCGTCGAAGCCGAGCTCCGTCGCGACGCGCTCGCGGTCGATGGGGTAAGCGGTGCCGGCGAGCGCCGCCGCGCCGAGCGGCAGGCGGTTCGCGCGCCGGCGGCAGTCGCCGAGACGCTCGCGGTCGCGCTTGAGCATCTCGTAGTACGCCATCAGGTGATGGCCGAACGTCACCGGCTGCGCGACCTGCAGGTGCGTGAAGCCCGGCATCGCGGTCGCAGAATGCCTGTCCGCGAGGTCGACGAGCGCGCCCTGCAGCCGGCGCGCGAGCGCGTCGATCTCGTCGATCGCGGCGCGCAGGTAGAGCCGCACGTCGGTGGCGACCTGATCGTTGCGGGAACGCGCGGTGTGCAGCCGCTTGCCCGCGTCGCCGACGAGCGCGGTGAGACGCCGCTCGATGTTGAGGTGGACGTCCTCCGCCTCCAGCGACCACTCGAACCGGCCCGTCCGGATCTCGTCGCGGATCGTCGTCATGCCGCGCTCGATGTCCGCGAGGTCCTGCGCGGAGATCACGCCGCATGCCGCGAGCATCCGTGCGTGGGCGACCGAGCCGGCGATGTCGAACTCGGCGAGTCGCTGGTCGAAGCCGACCGACGCCGTGTAGCGCAGCACTCGAGCGTCCACGCTCTCGGCGAACCGGCCCGACCATCTTGGGGCGGTGTGACCGTTTTCCTCGGGCTTCGGCATGACCGCTTGTGAAACTCGCTCTCCGGCTTGAGAATCGCCTGCAAAACAACGCGTTATCGCGTTGATCCGACGGATATGATGACGGCGCCATTCTAGCAGCGTGACGCGTGAGCCCGAACAGCACATCGGTCCCCGACGCCCTTCCCGACTTCCGCAACCTCGGGGTGGCGGCGCGCATCCTCGTGGGCGTGAATGTCGGCGCCTTCGTGACGGCGGCGATCAAGGCGACCTCGTTCTCGCAGCTCGTCAGCGAGTTCCTGGAGATCGCGCTGGTGGTCGAGCCGGTGCTGATCGCCGGGCTCGCCCTGCTCTCGGTGACGAGCCGCTGGCTCGCGAGGCTGCCGCACCTGATCGGGCTGGCGACGGTCGCGGCCATGGTCCTCATCCTCACCGCGGGGGCGGCGTTCCTGCGCGCGAGCGTGGACGCGGGGCCGCTCGGCATCGTCCGGGCGGGCGCCTTCGCGCTGCTCACGACCGCAGTGCTCGCGGGCTACTTCCACCTGCGCAGCCGCGCGTTCTCGCCCGCGCTCTCGGAGGCGCGGCTGCAAGCGCTCCAGGCGCGCATCCGGCCGCACTTCCTGTTCAACACGCTGAACGCGGTGCTGTCGCTGATCCGCAAGGACGCGCGGCGCGCCGAAGCGGCGATCGAGGATCTCGCCGAGCTGTACCGGATGGTGATGGCGGACGCGAAGAACCTGACCACGCTCGCCCGCGAGGTCGACCTGACGCGCCAGTATCTCAACCTCGAGCAGCTGCGCCTCGGCGAGCGGCTCGTCATCGACTGGCAGATCGCGGATGCGCCACGCGATGCGCTCGTGCCGCCGCTGCTCCTGCAGCCGCTGGTCGAGAACGCCGTCTATCACGGCATCGAACCGGGCGTGGGGCCCGGGACGATCGTGATCGCGATCCGCCGCGAGAGGGACCGGATGCACGTGAAGCTCACCAACCCGTACCACCCCGACTACCAGCACCGGCAGGGGAACCGCATCGCGCTCGCCAACATCCGCGAGCGCCTGGCGCTGCACTTCGACGTCGAGGGGGTGCTGGAGAGCGGCGTCAACGGGTCGAGCTACGAGATCCGGATGACCATGCCGTACCGCCGTGCCGCGCCGCACACCGTGCCCGGCGAGCGAGCGGCGGCTTGAACGGCTCAAAGCGGTCACAGAGCACACGGAGAGACACAGAGATCCCACAGAGAGCACCTTGAAGGGAATTTGCTCTGGTCTTCTCTGTGCACTCTGTGCTCCTCTGTGATCTCCGTGACCGCCTTTGTGTCGGGGTGACCGAATGACCGCACAGCCGTCGCTCCGAGTGTTCCTCGTCGACGACGAGCAGCCCGCGCGCGAGCGGATGCGCGAGGTGCTCGGCGATCTGGCGGCGGAGCTGCCTAACGTGGTCGTCGGCGAGGCGGCGAACGGCCAGGAGGCGCTCGCGGTGCTGCCGGCGCTCGCTCCCGATGTGGTGCTCGTCGATATCCACATGCCGCAGATGAGCGGCATGGAGTTCGCGCGCCACCTCTCGATCCTCGAGACGCCGCCCGCGGTCGTGTTCGTGACCGCTCACGACCAGTACGCGATCGAGGCGTTCGAGGTCAACGCGCTCGACTACCTGCTGAAGCCGGTGCGCGCCTCGCGGCTCGCCGGCGCGCTCGCAAAGGCGCGCACGACCGGCGCGGTGCGCCGCGACGCCGTCGACCGGGCGGCGGTCCAGGCCGGGCAGGTGCCGCGGCGGTTCTTCTCGGTCGGCGAGCGGGGAAAGATCCTCCTCGTGCCGGTCGCCGACGTCGTCTACCTCAAGGCGGAGCTGAAGTACGTCACGGTGCGCACCGCGGGCAGGGAGCACCTCCTCGAAGAGGCCCTGACGAGCGTCGAGCAGGAGTTCGCGGGGATCTTCGTGCGCATCCACCGGTCGTGCCTCGTTGCGCGGCGGCACATTCGCGGCTACGAGCGCGTGACCGACGAGGACGGCGAGGGTGCCGGCTGGGCCGTCATCCTGGACGGCGTGCCGGAGAAGCTGCCGGTGAGCCGCCGACAGTGGCCGACGGTGAAGTCGCTGGCGAGCGGTTGAAGTTCTACTGTGCGTTGAGCTTCGCCCGCGCCGTCTCGATCCGGCGCTCCAACAGTCCCCCGTAGAGATCCGCCGAGCCGATGCCGATCAGCGGCTCGGCGAGCGGCTTGCCTTGGGGGGCCAGGAAGACCACGTAGGGCACGATCCGCACGCGGCGGCCCTTGGCGAGCTCGGCGTGCGTCGTCGGCCGGCCTGCGAAGTCCACTACCGCGCGATCGCTGTCGACCTCGATCTCGCGGACGAGGACGCGCTTCGCCTCGTCGGCGCTCGCATGCATCGGACCGAGAAACCCGTCGCGCACCTTCCTGCAATAGGGGCAGTCCGCGGTGCTGTAGAGAATGACGATGACGCGCCCGGTCTCGCGCGCGTTGCGCCCGTCGGCTGCGAGGTCGCGCGCGAACGGGAGCGGCTCCGCTGCGGAGGCTGCGAAGGCCCAGAATGCTAGAATCGCCGCGCATCCGACGCGCAGTGCGCGCCAGCGCTTCCCGGTCACCACGGCCACGCCTTGAAGTCTCCCGATCGCATCGTCATCGCTTCGCGCATCTCGCGCCTCGCTATCTGGCAGGCCGAGCACGTGCGCGACGCCCTGGCGGCATTGTATCCAGCGCGCCGGATCGAGATCCTCGGCATGACGACCCGCGGCGACGAGATCCTCGACCGGTCGCTCGCGAAGATCGGCGGCAAGGGCCTGTTCGTCAAGGAGCTCGAGAACGCGCTCGAGGACGGCCGGGCGGACATCGCCGTGCATTCGGCGAAGGACGTGCCGATGGACCTGCCGGCCGGCTTTACGCTCGCCGCAATCCTCGCGCGCGAGGACCCGCGCGATGCGCTCGTCTCGAACGGCTATGCGCGGCTCGCCGATCTGCCCGCAGGCGCGGTCGTCGGCACCTCCAGCCTGCGGCGCGAAGCGCAGCTCCGCTGCCGCTTCCCCGCGCTTGAGATCCGGCCGCTCCGCGGCAACCTCGATACGCGGCTCGCGAAACTCGACCGCGGCGAGTACGCCGCGATCGTTCTTGCGGTCGCGGGGCTCAAGCGCCTCGGGTTGGCGGCGCGGATCCGCACGGTGCTCGAGCCGGATGAGAGCCTGCCCGCCGTGGGTCAGGGCGCACTCGCGATCGAGTGCCGCGACGGCCGGCCGGAGCTGGTCGCCGCGCTCGCGCCGCTGCACGACGCCGCCACCGCCGCCTGCGTGCGCGCCGAGCGTGCCGTGAGCCGGGCGCTCGGCGGGAGCTGCACGGTTCCACTCGCGGCGCACGCCGAGATCGCGAACGGGGCGCTGCAGCTGCGCGGGCTCGTCGCAAGTCCCGACGGGCGGCGGATCGCGCGCGGCGAGGTGCGTGGCGAGACCTCGGCGCCGGAGCGCGCCGGCGAAGCGCTCGCGGCCGCGCTGCGCGCGCAGGGCGCGGACGCGATCCTCGCCGAACTCCAATGACTTCCGGCCGCCTCGCGAGCCGGCGCATCGTCGTGACCCGGCCGGCCGGACAGAACGAGGGGCTCGCGGAGATGATCCGCAGGGCGGGCGGCGAGCCGATCGTCTTCCCGGTGCTCGAGATCCTCGACCTCGAGGACACCCGCGCACTCGTCGCTGCGATCGACCGTCTCGACGAATACGACCTCGCGGTCTTCATCAGCCCCAACGCCGTCGACAAGGCGATGAACGTGGTCCGCGCCCGGCGCGAATGGCCGCAGCGCCTGCGCACCGCGACAATCGGCCGGGCGAGCGAGAAGGCGCTTGCGCGCCATGGCGTCGCCGATGTCATCGCGCCGATGGGCCGCTTCGACAGCGAGGCGCTGCTCGAGCTGCCCGCGCTCGCCGAGATGCAGGGCCGGCGCGTCGTCGTCTTCCGCGGCGAAGGCGGGCGGGAGCTGCTCGGGGACACGCTGCGCGCGCGCGGCGCGACCGTGGACTACGTCGAATGCTATCGCCGCGTGCGCCCGAATGCCGACGTCGAGCCGCTGCTCAAGCGCTGGGCGCGCGGCGAGATCGACGCCGTGACGGTCAGCTCGAGCGAGGGCCTGCGCAACCTCTACGACATGCTCGGCAAGCTCGGTCAGGCATGGCTCAAGCGCACGCCGCTCTTCGCGCCGCATGCGCGCATCGCCGAGAACGCCCGCGCGCTCGGCTGCGAGCGCGTGATCGAGACCGGCCCGGCGGACGAGGGCATCTTCGCGGGGCTGTGCGCGTTTTGGGACAATAGCGGCTCATGAGCGACGCTCCGCAGCCCGCAGTGCGCGCCGCCCGCGGCATGGCGGAGGGGTGGCTGCGCCCCGCGGTCGCGGTGCTGGCCATCGTGGTCGTCGCGCTCGCCTGGGCCTGGTGGGACGCGCGCGCCGACCTCGCTGCGGTGCGCGAAGAGGTCGCGCAGCGGCTCCGCGAAGCGGCCAACGAGTCGAAGGAGGCGCGCGTCGTCGCGCGCGAGGCGCAGGAGGCGGTGCGCGACGCGCAGGGGAAGATCGGCGCGCTGGAGGGGAAGCAGCTCGAGTCGCAGAGCCAGCAGCTCGCGCTCGAGTCGCTGTACCAGGAGCTCTCGCGCTCGCGCGACGAATGGGTGCTCGCCGAGGTGGAGCAGACGCTCGCGATCGCCGCGCAGCAGCTCCAGCTCGCGGGGAACGTCCGCGCGGCGCTCGCGGCGCTGCAGACGGCCGACGCGCGGCTCGCGCGCTCCGACCGGCCGCAGTTCTTGGGCCTGCGCAAGGTCATCGCACGCGACATCGAGCGCCTCAAGGCTGCGCCGGATCTCGACGTCGCTGGCATGACGCTGCGCATCGACCAGGTGATCGCGGCGGTCGACCAGATGCCGCTGCTCGCCGACGGCCGTCCGCCCGTCGCCGACGCGAAGCAGGCCCCGCAGGCGGCGGAGGCAAGCTGGTGGCAGCGATCGTGGCGCCGCGTGTGGGAGGAGTTCAAGGGACTGGTGCGCGTGCAGCGCCTCGACGCCGCCGACTCGTCGCTGCTCGCGCCGGAGAGCCGCTACTTCCTGCGCGAGAACCTGAAGCTGCGGCTGTTGCACGCGCGGCTCGCGCTGCTCCAGCGCGACGAGCCCGCATTCCGGTCCGACATCAAGGCGGCCCTTGGCTGGCTCAGTCGCTACTTCGACACGCGCCAGAAGACGGTGGCGATCGCGGCGCAGACGCTCGCGCAGCTCAACGTCGCGTCGGTGAACGTCGAGCTGCCGTCGATCGCCGACAGCCTCAATGCCGTCCGCACGTTCAAGATGCCGCGCGAGCGGGCGGTGAAGTAGGTCGCAGGTGCGCTGGCTGGTCACCTTCGTCGTCGTCGCCGCGCTCGCCGTTGCGTTCGCGCTGGCGGCCCGGTACGGCGAGGGTTACGCGCTGTTTGTCTATCCACCCTGGCGCATCGAGATCTCCCTGACCCTCTTCCTGCTCGCGTCGCTCGCGCTGTTTGCGGCGGTCTACGGGCTGCTCAGGCTCGCCTCCCACACCGCGCGGCTGCCCCAGCATGTTGCCGCGTTCCGGCGGCGTGCCCGCGCGAGCCGCGCGCACGAGGCGCTGCGGCAGGCGTGGCAGGCGTTCCTCGAAGGTCGCTTCGGGCGCGCGGAGAAGCTGGCCGGACGCGCCTACGGCCTCGACGAGTCGCCGGGCGTCGCGGCCCTGCTCGCGGCGCGCTCGGCGCACGCGATGCGCGACCCGGTGCGGCGCGCCCACTGGCTCGCACGTGCGGTCGACGCCGCCGGTGCGAGCCGCTACGCGCGCCTCGCGGCCGAGGCCGAGGCCGCGATCGACGAGCGGCGCTTCGAGGAGGCGCGGGAGACGCTGCACGAGCTGCACGCCACAGGGCCGCGGCACGCGGCGACGCTGCGCCTGCTCCTGCGCGCCGAGCAGGGCCTGCAGAACTGGGACGAGGTGCTGCGGCTCCTGCGCATCCTCGAGAAGCGCGATGCGGTGCCTGCGGAGTTCGCGGCGCAGCTGCGGATCACGGCGACCATCGAGAACCTGCGCCGGAAAGCGCTCGACGCCGACGCACTCGCGGCGTACTGGGCGAAGCTGCCGGCGGCAGACCGTACGAGGACGCGCGTCGCCGCGACCGCGGCGCGTCTCTTCATCGACCTCGGCGACTGCGCGCGTGCACACCCGGTCATCCGCGACGCCCTCGAGGAGCAGTGGTCGAGCGAGCTCGTCGCGCTCTACGGCGAGTGCCGCGGTGGCGACGACGATCTGGCGCGGATCGAGCAGTGCGAGCGCTGGCTCCGGGAGCACCCGCGCGATCCGGGGCTGCTGCTCGCGCTCGGCCGCCTATGTGCCGGCCGCGAGCTCTGGGGGAAGGCCCAGAGCTATCTCGATGCGAGCCTCTCAGCGCAGCCCTCGCGCGCGGGGCACGTCGAGCTCGCACGCCTCTTCGAGCGCATCGAGCGCGAGGCCGACGCGAACCGGCACTACCGCGCCGCGGCCGACCCGGCGCTGCCGGCGTAGCAGGGTGCCAGCGGTCGGGGGCGGGGATTGCAGGATCCCCCGGGGCCGGGCAACATCCAGCCCCTCGACCCCGGAGGTACCCATTCCATGCTCAGCGAAGCCGACCGCAAGAAAGCCGCGGAGTCTCTCCTGCAGGCGCTGCGCGACAAGAAGCCGATCGTGCAGCTCTCGAAGACCTACCCCGAGATCACCATCGAGGACGCCTACGCGATCCAGAGCCTGGTGAACGAGGCCAAGGTCGCCGCCGGCGCGAAGGTGCGCGGGCACAAGGTCGGCCTGACCTCAAAGGCGATGCAGCAGTCCTCGCAGATCGACGAGCCCGACTACGGCGTGCTCATGGCCGACATGTTCTACGACGACGGCGCGATCCTGAAGCACGCCGACTTCTGCGTGCCGCGCGTCGAGATGGAGCTCGGGTTCGTCCTCGGCAAGCGCCTCAAGGGGCCGGGCGTCGGGCTGCTCGACGTGCTGGCCGCCACGGAATGGGTCGTGCCGTCGATCGAGGTGATCGACGCCCGGGTGCAGAACCCGCGCAAGATCTTCGACACGGTCGCGGACAACGGCGCGGCGGCGGCGGTGGTGATCGGCGGCAGGCCGGTGCGCCCGACCGACGTCGATCTGCGCTGGGTCGCCGGCCTGATGTACCGCAACGGCGACATCGAGGAGAGCGGCGTCGCGGCGGGCGTGCTCGGCCATCCGGCCCTCGGCATCGCGTGGCTCGCGAACAAGGTGGGCCGCTTCGGCACCGCGCTCGAGCCCGGCCATTTCACGCTCTCCGGCTCGTTCATTCGCCCGGTCTGGGCGAACAAGGGCGACATGCTGCGCGCGGATTTCGGCCCACTCGGCAGCATCGGCGTGCAGTTCGTCTGAGGGGGCGCCTCAGCGCCGCCGGAACACGAGGTCCCAGACGCCGTGCCCGAGGCGCGCGCCGCGCGTCTCGAACTTGGTAGGCGGCCGTGACTCGGGCCGCGGCGCGAATCCCGTCGCCGTGTTTGCCAGCAGCGGCTCGGCTGTCAACACGTCGAGCATCTGGATCGCGTAGTCCTCCCAGTCGGTCGCGGCGTGCAGGTACGCGCCGGGCTTCGTGCGCGAAGCGAGCAGATGCACGAACGCCGGCTGCACAAGGCGGCGCTTGTGGTGGCGCTTCTTCGGCCACGGGTCTGGAAAGAAGACGTGCACGCCGTCGAGCGACGTGGGCGCGATCATCTTCTCGAGGACATCGACCGCGTCGTGCCGAATCACGCGCACGTTCGTGAGACCGAGCGACTCGATGCGCCGGAGCAGGGCCCCGACGCCCGGCATGTGCACCTCGATGCCGAGGTAGTCGGTGTCCGGGTGCGCCTGGGCGATCGCCGCGGTGGTCTCGCCCATGCCGAAGCCGATCTCGAGGATCCTCGGCGCGGCACGGCCGAATGCGGCGTCGAGGTCGAGCGGAGCAGGCGAGAACGCGATGCCGTAGAGCGGCATGAGGCGCTCGACTGCGCGCGCCTGCGCCTCGGTGACGCGGCCCTGGCGCAGGACGTAGCTGCGGATCGAGCGGCGCTCGACGTCGGTCATGCGGCGAGTCTAGCGCCGCGCGCCGAGCCCTAGGACTTCGGCTGGATCAAACCCGCCGTGGGCGAGCTCGGGGTCGCGGAGTAGAGCTTCTTCGGCATGCGACCGGCACGGAACGCCTCGCGGCCGGCCTCCACGCTCTTCCGCATCGCCTGCGCCATCAGCACCGGATCCTGCGCTTTCGCAATCGCGGTGTTCATCAGGACTGCGTCGCAGCCGAGCTCCATTGCGATCGCCGCATCGGAGGCCGTGCCGACTCCAGCGTCGACAATCACCGGCACCTTGGCCTTCTCGAGGATGAGCTGCAGGTTCCACGGGTTCAGGATGCCCATACCCGAACCGATCAGGGAGGCGAGCGGCATCACGGCTACACAGCCGATCTCCTCGAGCTGCTTCGCGATGATCGGGTCATCGCTCGTGTAGACCATCACCTTGAAGGCCTCTTTGACCAGCGCCGCGGCGGCCGCAAGGGTCTCGACGACGTTCGGGAAGAGCGTGTGCGGGTCGCCGAGCACCTCGAGCTTCACCAGGTCGTGGCCGTCGAGGAGCTCGCGCGCGAGGCGCAACGTGCGCACCGCATCGTCGGCGGTGTAACAGCCGGCGGTGTTGGGCAGGTAGGTGTATTTCGAGGGCGGCAGCGCATCGAGGAGGCTCGGCTCGTTCGCGTTCTGCCCGATGTTCGTGCGCCGGATCGCGACGGTGACGATCTCGGCGCCGCTCGCTTCGACGGCCCGGCGCGTCTCGTCGAAGTCCCTGTACTTGCCGGTGCCGATCAGCAGGCGCGACGAGTACGTCTTGCCGGCGATGACGAGGGGGTCTCCGGCGACTTGGCCGGGCGCTTTGATGGGAGCGTTCATGGAAGTTCCTTGCTCAGCCGCCGCCCACGGCGACGACGATCTCGAGCCGGTCGCCGTCGGCGAGCTCGGTCTCGGCGTAGCGGCTGCGCGGGACGATCTCGCCGTTGCGCTCGACGGCGACTTTCTTTCCGGCGAGCTCGAGCGCCTTCAGCAGGCGCGCCACGTCGACCGGCGCGCTGAAGCGCCGGGGCTCGCCGTTGATGGACAGCTGGATCACGAAGAATTGGTGTCGAGTGGGAGCGTCGTGAGAATTCTAGCACCCGCCCTTCGCCGGCCCCGGAGGGGTCCCGAACGTCGGGAGGCTTGGCACTACACGCCTCCTCGTGAACGTCCCGGATGTCGGCAAGACAGGGCAGTCCGGTCGCAGAGGCCGGGAGCGTCGTTCTTTGCGAGTTTGCTCGCTTCACAGATGAACGACGCGCTTGATCTTGCTTTCAGCGCTCCCGCCCGATCTGCTCGACCAGCTCGTCGAGCTCGACGCGTTTGCGCTGCTGAACGACACCTTCACGAACCCGGGGAAGTACGGATCAAGTGACTCCTTTAAGCGCGTGTGCATTCTCGTGCATCGCCGGTCCCGGTGGCCCGTTCTTCTGGGACGGGATCCATCCGACCACCGCCGGATACCGCGCTCTGGCGGTGGCGGCGCTGCAACTCATTCCCGAGCCGCCGGGGCTGTGGCTGCTTGGGCTCGCACTCCTCGCCGTCGCCGTGCGGCGTCGCGTCGGCACTTAAGGCGCCGCCCCGCCCGCACGTGAGCTGCCGCCCCGGCGCAGCGGGTTCCGCGCGTGCGCGCCGCGCTGCTAGAATTCGCCCGCCAGCGGGTGTCGTCTAATGGCAAGACAACAGCTTCCCAAGCTGTGAACGTCGGTTCGATTCCGATCACCCGCTCCATCCAATGCCCACCTCATCCTTTAGATCAAGGCGACGCTCACCTATCCGATGAGCACCGGGCGCGACTTCGACGAGGTGCTGCGGCTGCTTGACCCGATCCAGCTCACCGCGAAGCACAAGGTCGCGACGCCAGTGAACTGGAAGCCGGGCGACGACGTCATCATTCCGACCTCCGTGTCCGACGAGGACGCGAAGCGCAAGTATCCGCAGGGCTGGAAGACGTTGAAGCCCTACTTGCGAATGGTAGTGCAGCCGAGGTAAGCGGGCCGGGCGCCGTGCTTGCCCCTTGCGGGCGCGGCGCCTGACCCCCGCGGCCTCAGTCGATCCGGGCCCCGGACGCCTTCACCGCCTGCGCATACTTCTCCGAGGCGGCGCGGATGCGCGCGCCGTATTCCGCGGGCGAGCTCCCGACCGGCTCGATGTCGAGCTGTGCGAAGCGGTGTATGACCTCCGGAGCTTGCAGTGCCTTCGTGATCTCCTGGGACATGCGCGCCACGATCGCGGTAGGCGTGCCGGTCGGCGCGACGAGTCCGATGTTCGGCGCGAAGTCATAGCCCGGCACGCCGAGCTCGGCCACCGTCGGCACCTCAGGCGCGGTCGGCGAGCGCTTCGCCGTGCTCACGGCGAGAACCTTCACCCGCCCGGCTTTCGCGTGCGCCGCAATGGAGGGCATCGCGGAGTACGCGAACGTGACATCGCCGGCGACGAGCGCCGGAATCGACTGTCCGGTGCCTTTGTACGGGATGTGGACGATGCTCAAGCCGAGCGCGCTCTTGAGGGACTCGGTCGCGAGGTGGTGGATGCTGCCCATCCCCGAGGAGCCGTAGTTGAGCTGGCCGGGCTTGGCCTTGGCGAGGGCGACCAGCTCGCCGAAGTCCTTGACCGGCACCCCGGCGTTTGCGACGAGGAAGAGGTTTGCGGTGGCGATCAGGCTGACCGGCACGAAATCCTTTGCCGGGTCGTACGGCAGCTTCGCGTACAAGAACTGGTTGATCGACACCTGGCCGACGTCGGCGACGAGGAACGTGTAGCCGTCGGGCGCGGCGCGCGCCACGGCCTCGCTGCCGGGGATGCCGCCCGCGCCCCCGCGGTTCTCGACCGTCACCTGGTGGCCAAGGCTTTCGGAGACCTTCTGGGCGACGATGCGGGCGATCGTGTCGGGCAACCCGCCCGCCGAGTACGGCACGATCCAGCGTACCGGCTTCGTGGGCCACGCGTCCTGGGCACCCGCGGGCACCGACGGGTGCAGCATCGCGAGGGCCACGAGCACACCTCCCATCCGCTGCAACGAACGGTTCATGGCGCTCCCTCCTCTTGGAGACCCTAATATACGCGCCGAGGAGAATCTGAGCGATGGCCAGGCTGCGCATGACGCTTGCGTGCTGGGACTACGACCGCACGCGCGCGCTCGCCGACGGGACGGTGAGGGCCGAGGGCATCGATCTCGTGTACTTGACGCAGCCCGTGGAGGAGACATTCTTCCGCATGCTGCGGCACCGGGAGTTCGACTGCGCCGAGATGTCGCTCTCCTCGTACGTGATGTCGCTCGGGCGCGACGACCGGCCATTCGTGGCGATCCCCGCGTTCCCGTCGCGCTTCTTCCGGCACTCCTGCATCTTCGTATCGGCGCGCAGCCGGATCACGGAGCCGGACCAACTCGCCGGGCGGCGCATCGGCAGTCCCGAGTACCAGATGACTGCGCCTGTCTGGATCCGCGGCATCCTGGCCGACGAGCACGGCGTCCCGGTCACGAGTCCGCAGTACCTGACCGGCGGCGAGGAGGAGCCGGGGCGGACCGAGAAGCTCGCGCTCGATCTGCCGCCCGAGATCCGCGTGGCGCGCATCGGCGCAAACCAGACGCTTGCGCGCATGCTCGCCGACGGCGAGATCGACGCGCTCTACACCGCGCGCGCGCCGTCCACCTTCCACTCCCGCCCGGAGGACGTGCGCCGGCTTTTTCCCGACTATGTGGCGGTGGAGCGCGCCTATTTTCGGCGCACGCGGATCTTCCCGATCATGCACACGGTCGTGATCCGCCGCGACGTGTATGAGCGCAACCGCTGGTGCGCGCGGGAGCTGTACAAGGCGTTCGCGGTCGCGCAGCGCAAGACCTACCGCGACCTCGAGGAGACCGCGGCCAACAAGGCGATGCTCCCCTGGCTGACCGCACACGTGGAGGACGCGCGCCGCATCCTGGGCGAGGATTGGTGGGCGTACGGGCTCGAGCCCAATCGCCACGTGCTGGAGACGTTCCTGCGCTACCACCACGAGCAGGGTCTCTCGAAGCGGCGGCTCGCGCCCGAGGAACTGTTCGCACCGGAGACGCTCGAAGCCTTCAAGGTGTGAGCGGCGCTAGAATGCGGGCGGTAGCCGCAATGCCTGTCAGCTTCGACGGAAAGCTCGTAGTCGCGATCTCCTCCCGTGCGCTGTTCGACCTGGAGGCGTCGAATCGCGTGTTCGAGGAGCAAGGCGTCGAGGCGTACTGGAAGTACCAGCGCGAGCGGGAGGACGAGACGCTCGCGCCCGGGGTCGCCTACCCGCTGGTACGGAAGCTCCTCGCACTGAACGTCCTTGCCCCGGCGCGGCCGCGCGTCGAAGTGATCCTGCTCTCGCGCAACACTGCCGACACCGGCCTTCGGATCATGCACTCGATCCGGCATTACGAGCTCGACATCACGCGCGCGGCGTTCACCGGCGGCGAGAGCACCTATCCCTACGTGCCGGCCTTCGACGCGCATCTCTTCCTCTCCGCGAACGCGGACGACGTGCGCCGGGCGCTCGACGCCGGCAACGCCGCCGCCCAGATCCTCCCGGCGAACGTCGGACAGAACGTGGGTCAGAGCGCGGAACTGCGCATCGCGTTCGACGGCGACGCGGTGCTGTTCTCCGACGAGGCCGAGCGCATCTTCAAGCGCGACGGCCTGGACGCGTTCACCTCGGCCGAGGTCGGTGCAGCCCGGGAGCCGCTGTCGGGCGGCCCGTTCAAGAGCTTCCTCGCGGCGCTGCACCGGATCCAGTCGGACTTCCCCCCCGAGCGTGCGCCGATCCGCACCGCGATCGTGACCGCGCGCAGCGCGCCGGCGCACGAGCGCGTCGTGCGCACGCTGCGCGCGTGGGACATCCGCATCGACGAGGCGCTGTTCCTGGGCGGCCTCGAGAAAGGGCCGTTCCTGAAGGCGTTCGGGGCGGACATCTTCTTCGACGATCAGCGTGGCCACGTGGACTCGGCACATCGGCACGACGTCGCCGCCTGCCACGTGCCGTTCGGCGTCGCGAACGAGAAGGCGCAACAGTCATGAAAGCACTCAAGTGGATGCTCGGCATCACGGGCGGCGTGCTCGTGGTGCTCATCGTCGTCGTCGCGATCGTCGCGGCGACGTTCGACCCCAACCAGTACAAGCCGCAAATCGTCGACCTGGTGAAGCAGAAGACCGGCCGGACGCTCGCGATGGACGGGAAGATCGGCCTCAGCTTCTTCCCGCGCATCGGTGCCGAGGTCGAGAAGGTCGCGCTGTCGGGGCCGAAGGGCCAGGGGAGCTTCGCGAAGGTCGAGGAGGCGCGGGTGGCGGTCGCCCTGCTGCCGCTCCTGTCCAAGCAGGTGATCGTCGACAAGGTGGTGCTGAGCGGGCTCGCGGTCGACCTCGTTCGGTACAAGGACGGCCGTACCAACTTCGACGACCTGATCGGCGCGGAGGCCAAGCCGGACGAGAAGCCGGGACAGAAGCCCGCGCCGGCGGCAGGCCCGCCGCTGGCGATCGACGTCGGCGGCATCGCGCTGAAGAACGCCGCGATCGGCTGGCGCGACGAGCGCGATGGCACCGACGTACGGCTCTCGGCCGTTGACCTGGAGACGGGGCGCATCGCGAGCGGTGTGCCGGGCAAGCTCAAGCTCGCCGCGAAAGTCGACGGCAAGCAGCCGCAGGTGCGCATGCAGGTCGATCTTGCGACCGGCTACGTCCTCGACTTCGCAGGGGGCGCGGTCGCGCTGTCGGCCTTCGATCTCAAGGCCGCCGGCGACGCCCCCGGCGTGACGGGGCTCGACGCGCGCGCGAAGGGCGAGAAGCTCGACTTGAACCCGGCGGCGAAACGCTTTGACCTGTCGGGCATCGAGCTCGCCGCGAAGTCGAAGGACGGTCTCGATGCGAGGTTCTCCATCCCGAAGCTCGCGCTCGCACCGGACCGGGCCGAGAGCAGGGCGATCAGCGGCGCGGTGAAGCTCGCGAAGCCGGGGCAGGCGGTGGATGCGAAGCTCGCGCTCTCGGCGCTCGAGGCGAAGGGCAAGCAGATCCAGTTCGCGCGCTTCGACATCGATCTCGACGCGAAGACGGGGGAGCTGTCGGTGCAGGGCAAGCTCGCCACGCCGGTGACCCTGAACCTGGAGGCGAGCCAGGTCGCGTTGCCGGGCATCGCCGGCGACGTCGCCGTGAGCGGGCCCGACATCCCGAACAAGACGCTTCGGGCCGCGGTCAAGGGCGGTGCACGGGCCGACTGGGCCAAGCAGAATGCCAACGCGGAATTCGCCGCGAAGCTCGACGAATCGAACATTCAAGCGAAGGTCGCCGTCGCTCACTGGTCGAAACCGGCGATCAACTTCGACGTCGTGGCCGACCGGCTGAACGTCGATCGCTATCTGCCGCCCAGACCGGCGGTGAAGCCGCCTGCAGGCGGTGCACCGGCGCCGGCGGGCGGCAGCGGAGCGGGCGTCGAGAAACCGATCGACCTGACCCCGCTCAAGGCGCTCGACGCGACCGGCAGCGTGAAGATCGGCGCGTTGCAGGTCCAGAACATCAAGGCCGACAACGTCAACCTCGGCCTCAAGGCCGCCGGCGGAAGGCTCGACGTCAGCCCGATCTCGGCGAGCCTCTACCAGGGCACGCTCGCGGGCACCGCCGCGGTGAACGCGAACAGCAACAACTTCGCCGCGAAGCAGCAGCTCACCGGCGTCAGCGTCGGCCCGCTCCTCCGCGACGCCGCCAACAAGGACATCCTCGAGGGCCGCGGAAACGTCGCGCTCGACGTGACCACCGCGGGGCAGACGCCGACCGCGCTCAAGAAAGCGCTGAACGGGACCGCGAGCGTCGCGTTGAAGGACGGCTCCTTGAAGGGCGTCGACATCGCGGGACTGCTACGCCAGGCGCGGGCCATCCTCGGCTCGAGGAGCGCGGTCGAGCAGCAGGCGAAAGGCGGACAGAAGACGGACTTCACCGAGCTCACCGGCAGCTTCGTCATCAAGAACGGCGTGGCGCACAACGAGGACCTGCAGGCGAAGTCGCCGCTCGTGCGGGTCGCCGGCGCTGGCGATATCAACATCGGCGAGGGGTCAATGGACTACACCGCCAAGGCCTCGCTCGTCGCCACGTCGACCGGTCAGGGCGGCAAGGACGCCGCGGACGTGCGCGGCATCACCGCGCCGGTGAAGATCACCGGGCCTTTCGACAACCTGAAGTACACGGTCGACGTCGCGGCGCTCGCGACGGACGCGGCGAAGGATGCGCTCGCGCGCGAGCTGGAGCGCCGGCTCGGCGGCGGCCAGGCCGGCAAGGCGGGCACGTCGGGCGAGAAGCCGTCGGGCAGCACCCGCGATCTGCTGCGGGGAATCCTCGGCCGCTGACACGGTGTCGGACTTCGCCCGCCGCGTCATCGACTGGCAGCGCAGCCACGGCCGCAGCGATCTGCCGTGGCAGGGCACGCGCGATCCTTACGCAATCTGGTTGTCGGAGATCATGCTCCAGCAGACGCAGGTCGCGACCGTGGTGCCCTACTACCTGCGCTTCCGTGCGCGCTTTCCCGACCTGGGCAGCCTTGCGGCTGCGGACGAAGACGCGGTGTTGCAACTCTGGAGCGGGCTCGGCTACTACTCGCGGGCGCGCAACCTTCACCGCGCCGCGCAGGCGATCGTCGCGCAGCACGCCGGTGCGTTCCCGCGCGCGCTCGCCGAGATCGAGGCCCTGCCCG
>DATIDG010000089.1:0-64113 GCA_035456405.1 Burkholderiales bacterium
CGCTCGCGCGCGCGGCGCACCTCGCGAAGTTCCGGCGTTGCTGGCGCTACGGGCGCCCGGATGCCGATCCGGCGGTGGCCGAGCGGCTGATCGAAATGGTGGACGCGCTCGATCGCCTCGACGACGTGCGGGCGCTGGCGGCGCCGCTGGCCTAGAGCGCCTCGCTCACGGCCGCACGAGCTGCAGGAACTCCTTGCGCAGCTCGGGGTTCTTAAGGAACGAGCCGCGCATGACGCTATTGGTCATGTGCGATTCGTCTTTCACGCCGCGCCAGTGCATGCAGAAGTGATCGGCCTCGAGCACGATCGCCAATCCGTCCGGCTTGAGCCGCCCCTCGATCAGGTCCGCGAGCTGGATGACTGCCTCCTCCTGGATCTGCGGCCGGCTCATGATCCAGTCGGCGAGGCGCGAGTACTTCGAGAGCCCAACCAGGTTCGAGCGCTCGTTGGGCAGCACGCCGATCCACAGCTTGCCGAGGATCGGCACGAGGTGGTGCGAGCAGGCGCTGCGGACCGTGATCGGCCCGACGATCATCAGCTCGCTGAGCCGCTCGGCGTTCGGGAACTCGGTCACCGGGGGCATCGGATGGTAGCGGCCCTTGAACACCTCGTGCAGGAACATCCGGGCGACGCGCCGCGCGGTGCCGCGCGTGTTGTGATCGGCCTCGGTGTCGATCACCAGCGCCTCGAGCAGTGCCTGCATGCGCCCGGCGACCTCGTCCTCGAGCTCCGCGAGCTCCGCCTTGCCGTCGATGTACTCGGCGATGTTGTCGTTGGCGTGAATGCGGCGACCCGCGGCGGCAATACGCGCCCGGATGCGGGCGGAGGCGGCAGACAGCGGCGGCTTCGATTGGGCCATCGGATCCTCCTGTCCGGGAGGTCGGTCTACTTGTGCTTCTTCGCGGGCGGCTTGGTTCGCGCCGACGGCTTTTTCGGCGGGGCGGACGGGTCGTAGTCCCCGATCACGGTCTTCAGGGGGCACACCGCGAACACCGGACACTTCTTGCAGCCTACGGCGATCGCGACGGGGCAGAGGGTCATGGCGCGTCTCCTCGTGTCCGATGAACGGGAGACGAGCATACAGGAGCGGGCGCACGCCGGTGGCGTGCGTGACGGCAGGCGGAGGGGACCGCGCTGCGCGGCGCGGTCAGTAGCGGCGGGCGGCTTCCCGTGCGGTACGCGCCTGGACGGCCTGTCGTGGCAGTCAAGATCCGGACGCCGCGCCGCGCAAATTGCTGCGCAGCTAGAATGCCGCCGAGCCACCCCGGGAGACCCCGATGAGAAAGATGTCGCGCATCCTCGCCGCCCTCGCGCTTGCGGTCTTCGCCGGCGAGGCCGCCGCCCAGGCCTACCCGACCAAACCCATCCGCATCGTCGTGCCGTTCGCGCCGGGCGGCACCTCGGACGTCCTAGCGCGGCTGTACGCGCCGAAGATGCAGGAGAGCCTCGGCCAGCCGGTGATCGTCGACAACAAGCCCGGCGCGTCCGGCAACATCGGCGCGGACCTCGTTGCGAAGTCGCCGCCCGACGGCCACACGGTGGTGCTGATGGACGTCGGCAACCTGGTGATCACTCCGAGCGTGATGACGAACCTGCCGTTCGACATCATCGGGGACTTCGCGCCGGTCACGATCATCATGTACTCGCCGCACCTCCTCGCGGTGAATCCGTCGGTTCCTGTGAACTCGGTCGCGGAGCTCGTCAAGTACGCGAAAGCGAACCCCGGCAAGCTGAACTACGGCACCACCGGCCTCGGCAGCGCGCCGCACCTCGCGGGCGTGCTGTTCGCGCAGGGCCAGGGGGTGAGCTGGGTGGACATCCCGGGCAAGGGCGGCGCCGACTCGATCCTGCACGTCATGTCCGGCCAGGCCGACGTGCTCTTCAACGGCATGGTGGCGACGCTGCCGCACGTGAAGAGCGGCAAGCTGAAGCTCCTCGCCGTGTCGAGCGACAAGCGCGTGGCGGGCATCCCCGACACCCCGACCGTCGCGGAGGCGACCGGAATGCGCGACTTCAAGACCGGCACGTACCAGGGCGTGCTCGCCCCGGCCCGCACGCCGAAGCCGGTCGTGGACAAGCTGCACGCCGAGATCGCGCGCATCAGCGCCCTGCCCGACGTGAAGGAGCGGCTCGTCGCCCTCGGCGCGGAGCCGATGCTGAACACGCCCGGCCAGTTCTCGGAATGGATGAAGAGCGAGTCGGCGAAGTGGGCCAAGGTGGTGAAGCAGGCCAACCTCAAGATCCAGTAGCGGCGTGACCATCGCCCTCTGGATCCTCGCCGTCCTCCTGATCGTCGCCGGCGTCGTCGGTACCGTGCTGCCGGCGCTGCCGGGCGCGATCCTCGTGTTCGCGGGCGTCGCGCTCGCCGCCTGGATCGACGACTTCGCGCGCATCTCGGGCTGGACGGTCGTCGTGCTTGGGGTGCTGACCCTGATCGCGTGGGCGACCGACTACGTTGCCGCGGCGGCGGGCGCGAAGAGGGCGGGCGCGAGCAGGCACGCGATCGTCGGGGCCGCGATCGGCACCGTCGCCGGCATCTTTACCGGGCTCGTGGGGCTCGTCTTCATGCCGCTCGTCGGCGCGGCGATCGGCGAGTTCCTCGCCCAGAAGGACGCGCTGCGTGCCGGGCGCGTCGGCGTGGCGACCTGGCTCGGCATGGTCGTCGGCACCGTGGTGAAGGTCGCGATCGTCTTCGTGATGGTCGGGATCTTCGTTGCGGCGCTGCTGATCGCCTAGAACGTCATCTCACCGCCGTGAAGTCGCTTGAAGAAGCTCACCTTGCGGCGCGCTGCGGCAGCCCGTCGGTGATCTCGAACCACGGCGCCTTCGATGCCGTGAAAATGTGCAGGCTCGGCCGGATCCCCGGGTCGTCGTCGAGCGTGCCGATGGCGATGTCGAGCGCGTCCGGCCGGTCGTCAGTGATCCACTGCAGCGTCGCGCCGCACGTGGAACAGAACGTCCGCGTCACCGTCGGTGACGATCGGTACGACACGATCGAGCCCGCGGCCGACAGCAAAGCGAAGTCGCTCCGCTTCACGCTCGAGTAGGTCCCGAACGCCGCGCCGTGCGCCTTGCGGCACATCGCGCAGTGGCAATGGCTCATCGCGCCGAGCGGGCCGCGGATCTCGAAGCGCACGGCGCCGCAGAGGCAGCTGCCGCGGATCGGTCGCACACCGGTTGCGTCGGGTGTCGTCATGCGGCGCTCCTCCCGTGGCCGATTGGCGCCGGTTCAGCCGCGCCCGCGCAGGATCATCTGCGTGCAGCGGAAAAGCGCGATCGTCTTTCCGGTCCGCTCGGCCCGCACCTCGGCGTCCCAGACCTGCGTGGCCCGGCCCTTGTGCGCGGGCTTCGCCACGACGACGACGTCGCCCTCCAGCGTGGTGCCGAGAAAGTTCGACTTCAGCTCGATCGTCGTGAATCCGGCCGCGTCCTCGGGCAGGTTCCGCAGGGTCGCGTACCCGCACGCGGTGTCGGCGAGCGTGACGACGGCGCCCGCATGCAGGTACCCGTTCCACGCACACTTCTCCAGCGCGACCGGCATGCGCGCCCGCACTTCGTCGGGCTCGACGAGGAGGAACTCGATGCCGAGATGACCCGGCAGGTATTCCCTGCCGCGTTCGTTCCACTCTTCAAGCGTCTTCGGAATCGTCAGTCGTTCCATCGCGCGCTCCTTCATGCATCGCCGTTCCGCGCCAGCCCGAATGGTCCGGGCACCTCGAGCAGGTGGGCATGGTACGCGAAGGTATCGCGCCCCCGCGCGGGTACTGGAGACGAGCGCGCAATCGATCGCGCACGTCGCGGCGGGGCTCGGTACGAATCGGAGGCCGCGTTCAACCGCGCGTTCAAGCGCGGGTTCGCCTTGCGCCGGCATGGACCGGATCCCCGAGACTTCCTGGGGCGGGATTCTTTCGAGGGTCGCCGGAGCAGCCGAAGGAACTATTCGGCTTCGCGCCCTCCCGGGTCGAGGAACGCACGAATGAGCGCGTTCACGCGCTCCGGCTGTTCGTGGATGACCCAGTGCGTGCCTTCCGGGATGCGCTCGATGCGGAGATCGGGCACGCATTCGTCGAGCCCGTCGAGGAGGCTCGGCAACAGGAAATCGTCGCGCATGCCCCAGATCACGAGCGTCGGCACGCGCACCACGAAGTCCCTCGGGTCGAGCTTCAGTCGCGCGGCGCCGAGGTCGTTCCCGGTCGGCGGATAAAAGGGCGAGGCGCGATACCAGTTGAGCATGCAGGAAAGCGCGCCCGGCTGCGCCCACGCTTCCAGGTAAGCGCGACGCTCGTCCGACCCGGCATTCCAGGCATCGACGGACATGCGTGCGAGCCGGCGGTACTTGTCCTCCGACATGACGCGCTCGGCCTTCGCGTCGCGGAAGAGATTCATGTAGCTCGATGCCCGCTGGTGCACCGGATTGCCGCCCAGCTCGCGCGCGAACGCGATGGGGTGCGGCGCGTTGACGATGACGAGCTTGTCGAGCATCTCGGGATGCGCGATCGCGAAGCTCCACGCGATCGCCCCGCCCCAGTCGTGGGCGACGAGCGCGAACCTCTCCCGGCCGAGGGCGAGCGCGAGCGCCCGGACGTCGGCAATCAGGTGCTTCGCCTTGTACGCATCGACGCCCGCCGGTTTGTCGGAGAGGTTGTGGCCGCGCTGGTCGGGCGCGACCGCGAGCCGGTCGCGCCCGAACTCGGCGAGCTGCGCCCACCACGCGTACCAGAACTCGGGGAACCCGTGCAGGAAGAGGACGAGCGGTCCGCTGCCGGCGGCGGCGTAGTGCAATCGGATGCCGTTCGCGTCCGCGTAGTGATGGCTGATCGCGACGGTCACGCGGTCCGCGTCGTCAGCACAGCCCGCGCGCGCACTGGACGATCCGGTCGCCCATGAAGCGCAACAGCTCGCCGGCGAATTCGACTTGCGCGTTCGGGTCCTTGAGCGCCTGCGCGAAGCCGTCGGAGCAGAGCTCGAGCGCGCGGTCGCGCTCGACTTCGCGCCCCTTGCGGCCCGCCGGGTCGAGCCGGTCGAGGCGGGTCTCGATGCTGACGACGTCGCCCAGCCGGGCGAGAAAGCGTTCCCTGCCTGCGGGCGTGCCGACGTTCGGCGCCTCGGCGACGAGCTGCTGCAGCAAGAGTACGCGCTGGCGGTCCATCTCGAACGCGTTCGGCGGCAGCGTCGCTCCCGGCTTCGCGGGGGGCGCGGCGGCCGTCGCCTGTGGGGGGAAGGCCGCAGGCGTGGCCGCGGCGGGCGGCTGCTGGACATTCTTCGTTCCCGGCGGCGGGATGTTCGTGAGCTTCATCTGGCCCGTGATCGGGTCGCGATAGCGGTACAGCTCCGCGGCCGCCGGCGCCATGAGCGCCGCGAGCGTCAGGACCAGCAACATCCGCGTCATCGGACACCCCTCAGTCCAGGAAGAGGTCCACCAGGAACTTGTTGTTGCCGGGCACGACGGCGTACTTGCCGAGATCGGTGACGCCTTCGGCGGCCAGCACCTGCTCGTCGATGTAGAAGTTGCCGGTGTGCTTGCGCGCATCGCGGTTGAAGATGGCGTACGCCGTGTCGGCGAGGATTTCGGGCTTGCGGCAAAGCTTCGGGTCGACGCCAGGCAGCATCGCCAGCGCGGCCGTGGCGATCACGGTGCGCGGCCACAGGGCGTTCACTGCCACGCCGTCGGCCCGCAGCTCCTCGGCCACGCCGAGCACGCACATGCTCATGCCGTACTTCGCCATCGTGTAGGCGACGTGGTTCTTGAACCACCGCGGGTTCAGGTTGAGCGGCGGCGAGAGGTTGAGGATGTGCGGGTTGCGGCCGGCCCGCGCCGCCGCCCTCAGGAACGGGATGCACGCTTGCGACACGCAGAAGGTCCCGCGCACGTTCACGCCGAACATTAGGTCGAAGCGCTTCATCGGCGTCTCGAGAGTGCTGGTGAGACTGATCGCGCTCGCGTTGTTGACGAGGATGTCGATGCCGCCGAAGTGCTCCGCGCAGCGTTTCGCCGCCGCGGCCACGCCGGCGTCGTCGCGGATGTCGCACGGTATCGGCAGCGCCTGCCCGCCCGCCTGCGCGATCTCCTCGGCCGCGGTGTAGATCGTGCCGGGCAGCTTCGGATTCGGCTGCTCGGTCTTCGCGACGACGGCGACGTTTGCCCCGTCCTGCGCCGCGCGCTTCCCGATCGCGAGGCCGATGCCGCGCGATGCGCCGGTGATGAAGACGGTCTTGCCTTTGAGGCTCATGGTTAGCTCCTTTCGAGGACGGCAACCATTCTAGGCCAGTACCCACTGCGCCACCCATAGCGCGACCATGCCGCCGGCGATGGTCCACGCGATGCTTCGGGTGAGCCGCGCCACCACGACTGCGGCCAATGCGGCAATCAGGCGCGGGTTGTCGAGTCCCAGATGGAGGACGTCGTCGCGCATCAGCACCGGCGGCAGGACGATTGCCGCGAACACAGCCGGCGGCACGAAGCGCAGCGCCTCGCGGAAACGCTCCGGGACGGCGTGCGGCTTCAGGGTGCCGAGAAACGAGAAGCGCAGCACGAACGTCACCGCCGCCGTCGCGAGGATCATCGCCCAGACCATAGGACCGCGCGCCGCGCTCCGCACCCTCGCGGCGCGCTGCTACCTCTCCCCTCGGTTCAAAGTCATCGCCCAGACCACTTGACCTCCAGGGCCTGCCACGCCATCCCGGCGGCGATGCCCACCAGCGCCGCGGCGACGAGACCCAGGCGCATCGGCAGGTAGGTCGTGACGAGCGCCGCACCGCCGCCCACGAGCGCGGCCACGACCCCCGGCCGGTCGTGCAGCACTGCCATCAGCAGCGCCAGGAACGTGAGCGCAAAGGTGAAGTCGAGCCCCCAGTGCGGCGGCACCTGCGCGCCGACGAGGACGCCCGCGGCGACTGCGAGTTGCCACACGACCCATGAGATCACGCCGCCGCCGACGATGTACCAGTGCGGGTTGCCCCGGTCCGGATGGTGCGTGAACTCGACGACCGCCAGCGCATAGGCGTGGTCGGTGAGGAAATACGAAACGGCGAGCTTCCAGCGCAGCGGCACGTGGGCGAGCAGCGGCGCGAGGCCGGCGCTGTACATGACGAGCCGCAGGCTGAGCACCGCCGCGGTGGCAACGATCACCGCGAGCGGCGCCCCGGCCGCGTAGAGCTGCGCGCTCACGACGTGGACGATGCCGCTGAACGTCGCGACAGACATCGCCATCGTCTCGATCGGCGTGAGGCCGGCGGCAGTGCTCACCACGCCGGTGACCATGCCGAACGGCACGACGCCGATGAGCGGCGGCGTCATCGCCCGCATTCCCGCGACGAAGCGGGCGCGGATCGCGTCAGCCGGCTCGAACAACGCGCCGCCGCGCCGCCGTCACGAGCCGAAGAGCTTCTTCGGCAGCCACAGCGCCAGCTCGGGAAAGGCGATCACCAGCACGAGCCCGGCGAGCTGCAGGACCATGAACTGGATCATGCCCTTGTAGATGTCCGCGAGCTGCCACTGCGGCGCGACGCCCTTGAGGAAGTAGGCCGAGAGCGCCACCGGCGGCGACAGCCACGCGGTCTGCAGATTGACCGCGACCAGGATGCCGAACCAGACGAGGTCGAACTTCAGCTCCTTGATGAGCGGCAGCATGATCGGCAGGAAGATCAGCACGATCGGCACCCACTCGAGCGGCCACGCGAGCAGGAAGATCACGATCATGATGATCGCGAGCAGCGCCATTGGCGGCAGATCGAGACCGAGCAGCGCGCGGGTCATCATATCCGGCGTGCCGAGCCGCGAGAACACCGCGCCGAAGAAGTTCGACGCCGCGACCAGGAACAGGATGAGGCACGAGACCTCGAGCGTCCTGATGACCGCGTCGCTCAGCAGCTTGAGCGTGAACCGCCGATAGGCGATCGTCAGCAGCAGCGACCCGGCGGCGCCCAGCGCCGCGCCCTCGGTCGGCGTCGCGAATCCGAACAGGATGCTGCCTAGGGAGGCGATCACGAGCACCGACGGCGGCACCAGCCCCTGGAAGAACTCGCGGGCGATTTCCGACTTCGACTCGGCGTGATCCTCCTCGGCCAGCGCGGGCCCGAGCTCCGGCCGGAAGTAGCAGCGCACCAGGGCGTAGATCGTGTAGATCGCGGCGAGCGCGAGCCCGGGAATCACCGCGGCGGCGAAGAGATCGGTCACCGGCACGCCGAGCACCGGGCCCATCACCACCAGCATGACGCTCGGCGGGATCAGGATTCCGAGCGTCCCGCCCGCGGTGATGATGCCCGCCGAGAGTTGCACGTCGTAGCGCGAGCGGTCCATCGCTCTTGCGGCCATGATGCCAAGCAGCGTCACCGCAGCGCCGACGATGCCGGTCGCGGCGGCGAAGATGGTCGCGCAGAACATCACCGCGAGGTAGAGCGAGCCGTGCACGCGCGCGAAGCCGAGCTGGATCGACCGGAACAGCCGTTCCATGAGCCCTGCCTGCTCGAGCATGAGCCCCATGAACACGAACAGCGGCACCGATGCGAGCGTCTGCTCGCGCATCACCTGGAAGAACTGGAACACCATCAGGTGGAACACGGTGTCGCCGAAGCCGAGCCAGCCGAAGATGAGGCCGAGGATGATCAGCGTGAACGCGATCGGAAAGCCTACGAAGATCGTCCCGAGCAGGACGACGATCATCCAGACGCCGATTGCCTCAGGACTCATGGCTGAGCGCCTCCTCGAGCGAGCGGGACGCAGTTAGCCACTCTCCGGTGCGGATCGCATACAGGCACTTCAGGAATTCAGACAGCCCCTGCAGGAGCAGCAGCCCGGCGGCGACGGGGAGCACCGTCTTCAGGGGGTAGATGATCGGCATCCACGCGCTGCCGACGGTCCGCTCTTCCCGGATCCAGGAGTTGTAGGCGAAGTCGGCGCCGACCCAGAGGAAGAGCGCGATGCCGGGGAAGAAGAGCAGCAGGTAGCAGGCCGCGTCGACCGTCGCCTGCACCTTGACCGGCCACTTCTGGTAGAGAAAGTCGGTGCGGATGTGCGCGCCGCGGTGGAGCGTGTAGGCGGCGCCGAGCATGAACATCGCGCCGTAGAGCATGTAGCTCAGGTCGTAGGCCCAGGCCGTCGGGCGCATGGTGTAGCGCACGACCACTTCGTAGCCCATCACCGCGATGAGGGGCAGGATCGCCCACGCCACGATCCGGCCCGACCACCGGCTGATCGCGTCGAGGACGCGGATTGCGCGGACGAGCCCGCTGCGTTCTTTCATTCTTCTCCTCCCTTGCGGTGCGCGCCGCGCACTCTATACGGAACGCGAAAAGGCGGCCTTGCGGCCGCCTTCCCGTCGCGCACCGGGCCGCCGTTACTTCGGCGGGTTCTTCACGTACGCCTCGCCGAGCGAGGTGTTCAGCTTCTGCAGGCTCACCCAGTACGGCACGACGTCCTTCGCGAACGTGGCCTGCGAGTCGAGCACCTTCTTGAAGAACGGGTTCTTCGCCGCGTTCTCGTCCATCACCTTCTTGGCCGCCGCCATGAACAGCGGGAAGTACTCGGGCGGAGTGTCCATCACCTGCACGCCGTGCTTGGTCTTGAGCTCCGTCAGGGCGAGCGCATTGGAGCGGATGCGGTAGGCCATCGACTCCATCAGCGAGGCGATCGTCGCACCCTCGACGATGGCCTGCACGTCCTTCGGCAGCTTGTTCCAGAAGTTCTTGTTGATGTAGATGTCGGCATTCACCGAGTTCTGGTGCAGGCCCTGCAGGTAGTAGTACTTGAACGCGCGGTGGAAGCCGTAGGCGAGGTCCGCCGCGGGGCAGCACCACTCGGCGCCGTCGAGCACGCCGCGCTCGGCCGCCGGGATGATCTCCGCGCCCGGCATCGCGACCGCGGGCACGCCGATCTCCTTGTAGATCGCGCCGGGGATCCCGGGCGGGGTGCGGAACCGCCGCTTCTGGAAGTCGGCCATGCTCTTGATCGGCTCCTTGAACCAGCCGAGCGCCTCCGGGCCGACCGGCTGCACCATGAAGCCGACGACGTTCACCTTCAGGTGCTGGTCGAAGAGCTCCTTGTACAGCTCCTTGCCGCCGCCATCGAGGTACCACGACACCCACGCGATCTGGTCGATGCCGAGCCCCGCGCCGCCCGACGGGGAGCCGAAGAGCGTCGCCGCCGGGTGCTTGCCAGACCAGTAGTGCGTCCAGGCGAACCCCGACTCCACCAGGCCCTTGTCGACCGCGTCGAGGATCTCGAATGCGCCGACGACGGCGCCGTCGGCGAGCACCTCAATCTTCAGCCGGCCGTTCGTCATCGCGTCCACGCGCTGCGCGAAGCGCTGCAGCATCTTGAACTCGTCGGCGGCGGCGGGCACCGCAGCCTGCAGCCGCATGCGTTGCGAGGCCTGCGCCACGGCGTCGCCCGCCGGGACGAGTGCCGCCGCCATCAGCGCGCCGGCCGTGGCGATCGTGCCAAGCGCGGTTGCCATGAAGGTTCTTGTGCTTCTCATGTCGACTCCTCCTGTTGTGGGTGGGGTGGTGAAAGACTCCAGCCGGTTCGTTCGCTCCACGGGGTCAGGGCCAGGCCATCTGCTCGCCTCCTCCGGGCTCAGGCCGCCCGGCGGGCATCCTCGAGGATCAGGTCGGCCGCGCGCTCGGCGATCATCGACACCGGCGCATGGGTGTTGCCCGAGACGAGCGTCGGCATGACCGAGCAGTCCACGACGCGCAGCCCCGCCACGCCGTGCACGCGCAGACGCGCGTCGACCACCGCCATCGGGTCCGAGCCCATGCGGCAGGTTCCCGACGGATGGAAGATCGTCGCGCCGTGATTGCGGGCGAAGTCGAGCAGCTCGTCGTCGGTCTGCGCCGCGTCGCCCGGGCGATACTCCTCGCCGATGTACGGCTCGAGCGGCGCGGCGCGCGCGAGCCGCCGCGCAAACCGGACCGCCGCGACCGCGACGCGACGGTCGAGCTCCGCGACCAGGTAATTGGGCCGCATTGCCGGCGGCTCGAGCGGGTCGCGCGACCGGATCGAAACCGTGCCGCGGCTTTGCGGCCGGAGCTGGCACACGGAGAACGTGCAGCCCGACCACGGGTGCGGCTTCGCACCGGCGAGCTCGGCCGAAAGCGTCGCGAAGTGGAACTGGATGTCCGGCGTCTTCGACTCCGGCAGCACGCGCGTGAAGAGGCCGCCCTGGTTGATGCCGACGGCGAGCGGCCCGGTGCGCCGCACCAGCCACTTCACCCCGATCCTGAGGCTGCGCCAGGTGCTCGCGAGGTCGTCGTTCGTCGTGATCGGCTTCCTGACCTTGTACATGAGGCGGATCTGCAGGTGATCCTGGAGGTTTTCGCCGACGCCGGGCAGATCCTTCAGCACCGGGATGCCGTGCCCCTGGAGCAGGCCGGCCGGGCCGATCCCCGAGAGCTGCAGGAGCTGCGGGCTCTGCAGCGCGCCGGCGGCGAGGACGACGCTGCGCGCGGCGCGCACCTCGCGCTCCGCGCCGCCGTTGCGGTAGCGCACGCCGGCCGCGCGCGCGCCTTCGAACAGCACCTGCGTCGCGTGAGCGTCGGTCCGGATCGCGAGGTTCGGACGCTTCTCCGCGGGGCGCAGATAGGCGACCGCGGCGCTGCAGCGCCAGCCCCTGCGCGTGAAGAGCTGGTAGTAGCCCACGCCTTCCTGCTGCGCGCCGTTGAAGTCGGCCGTGCGCGGCACCCCGAGCGCCTCGCCCGCGCCGATGATCGCCTCCATGAGCTCGTGGCGCTCGCCGATGTCCGAGCACCAGATCGGCCCGTCGGCGCCGTGGTATTCGTCCGCGCCGCGCGTGTTGTGCTCAAGCTTCCGGAAGTACGGGAGGCACTCCTGCCACGACCAGCCGCGGTTGCCGAGCGCCGCCCAGCCGTCGTAGTCCTGCCGCTGGCCGCGGATGTAGATGAGGCCGTTGATCGACGACGAGCCGCCGAGGACGCGGCCGCGCGGCCAGTAGATCCTGCGCCCGTTCATGCCCGGCTCCGGCTCGGTGTAGAAGCCCCAGTTGTAGCGCTCGTGGAACATCGTCCTGCCGTAGCCGATGGGCAGGTGGATCCAGATCGACCGGTCGCGCGGGCCGGCTTCGAGCAGGCAGACCGAGTTGCGGCCGCTCGCGCTGAGGCGGTTGGCGAGCACGCAGCCCGCGCTGCCGGCGCCCACGATGACATAGTCGAACGTCGGCGTCATCGCGCGCGCGATCACGCAAGCTCGGCGAGCTTGAGCCGCTGTACCTTGCCCGAAGGCCCCTTTGGCAGTTCCTCGATGAAGCGGAAGAGCTTCGGCGTCTTGTAGCGACCGAGCTCCCGCACGCAGAACTCGCGCAGCTCGTCCGCGGAGCACGCTGCGCCGGGCTTCAGGACGACGCACGCCATGATCTCCTGACCGTAGGCGACATCGGGGATCCCGACCGCCGCCGCCTCCAGGACCGCCGGATGCGCGATCAGCGCTTCGTCGATCTCCCGCGGCGCGATGTTCTCGCCGCCCTTGATGATCAGCTCCTTCAGGCGGCCGGTGACGAAGTAGTAGCCGTCCGCATCCCGGTAGCCGAGATCGCCGGTGTGGAGCCAGCCGTCCGGCTCGAGCGTTCGCGCGGTGACGTCCGGGGCGTTGTAGTACTCGCCCATCACGTTCGGGCCGCGCAGCATCAGCTCGCCGCGGACGCCGACCGGGAGCGGCTTGCATTCGGGATCGCCCGGCTCGACCACCTTCGCCTCGACCCCGCACGGCAGCCCGGGCGAGCCGTACTTCCGGCGGGCCGGGTCCTGCGGGTTGGCGAACACCACCGATGCCGACTCGGTCATGCCCATGGCCTCGATCACCGGAATGCCGAAGCGCCGCTCGAACGCCTTGTGGTGCTCGGGCGGCAGCGGCGCCGAGGCGGACCGCCCGAAGCGCACGCGCGGGAACGAATACTCGCGCTCGGGCTCCGCGGCATTGAGCAGGTACGCGATGATCGTGGGCACCACGTTGATCCACGTCGCCTCGAAGCGACCGACCTGGTCCCACCACGCCGAGACGCTGAAGCGATGCGGCGCGATGAAGCTGCCGCCCGAAACGAATGGCGTGACGGTGGCGATCACCTGGCCGTTGATGTGGTACAGGGGCAGCGAGCTCAGGCACCGGTCCGCGGGCGTGAGGCCGTGCCACGCCGCGACGCTGCGCGCCGCGGCGAGCACGTTGCGGTGCGTGAGGACGGCGCCCTTCGGAAGCCCGGTGGTGCCCGAGGTGTACATGAGCAGCGCGGGATCGCCGGCCGCCACCGGCTCGAAGGCTACCGCCGTCTCCCCGGCAAACACGTCCGGAGCGTCGACGTCGATCACGCGCACCTCGATGCGCCGCTTCATGCCCGCGACCGCATCCCGGATGCGTGGCTCGTGCTCGCTCGACGTGAACACCAGCCTGCAGTCGCAGTGCTCGAGCGTATACGCGAGATGCGAGCGCTGGGCGAGGAGATTGAGCGGCGTGACGACGTAGCCGCCGATCATCGCGCCGAGAAAGATCGTCGCGGTCTGGTAACCGTTGTGGAGGAGGAACGCGACCGTGTCGCCGCGTCCGAGCCCCGCGCCGCGCAGGCAGCCCGCGAGGCGGTGCGCATCCCGCTCGAGCCCGGCGTAGGTAAGCGTCCGGCCGGTCTCCGGCGCGACGATCAGCACCTGCGCCGGTCGCGCCGCGACGTGCGCGGCGAGCACGTCGCGCAGCGTCGTCATTCCCCTCCTCCCGGGGAAAGACGGGTGCTGCAACGCACCGGGAGGGTGCTCATCGCCCGTGTCTTGCGAAGTACGCGCCGAAGATCTCTTCCTCGCCCGGCACGCGCTCCGGGATCGGTCGGGCGATGCGGGTGATGTTCAGAAAGTGCCGGTAGTTCATGTTGCCGGAGAAGCCGTTCCGGCCCCACGTCCCGCACCCCATCGAGAGCGAGAAGTCGAGGCCGTTGTCGAAGCTGCCGCCGGTGGCGATGCAGTGCGCCTGGTTCACGATCACCCGCGAGACCGGGAGGTTCAGGCCGAGATGCAGCGCCTGAGCGTCCTCCCGCGTGTGTATTCCGACCGAGTGCCCGGCGCCCTGGTAGGTGTAGATCGACGCGACGATCTCGCAGGCGTGGGCGAAGTCGCGCGCGCGGTACACGGCGAGCACCGGCGAAAGCTTCTCGCCGGAGAACGGATGCGCCGGTCCGAAGCCCGTTTCCTCGACCATCAGAAAGTGCGCGTCGCCGATCGCGGCGCGCCCGAGCCCGGCGAGGGCCGCGATCCTCGGCGCGGCCTGCGCAGTGACGTCGGCCGAGAGCTTGCCGTCCGGCCACATTGTCCGCTGCAGCTTGGCCTTTTCGGCCGACGTGAGCATCACCCCGCCCGCGGCGGTCAGCGCGGCGAGCGCGCCGTCGTAGACCGCATCGAGCAGGATCGCGCTGTTCTCCGACGAGCAGGAGGTCGCGTGGTCGAAGGTCTTCGAGCGCGCGATCTTCGCCGCCGCGTCGGCGAGGTCCGCGGTCGCGTCGACGATGGTGGCGACGTTGCCCATTCCCACCCCGACCGCCGGCGTCCCGCTCGAGTAGGCGGCGCGGATGTTGGCCTGCGAGCCGGTCGCGGCGACGAGGTCCGCCTGGCGCATCAGCTCCAGCGTCGCCTCCTTGGACACCGGCGCCGGGAGGATCTGCAGCAGGTCGCGCGGCGCGCCGACGCGCGTTAGCGCCGCGTGCATGAATTCGACCAGCTTCGCGCCGGTCTTGTAGCCCTTCGGCGACGGCGCGAGGATGATCGCGTTGCGGCCCTTCAGCGCATTGATGATCTTGTTCGCCGGCGTCGCGGCAGGGTTCGTGGAGGGCGTGATCGCTGCGACGATGCCGACCGGGCGGGCGATC
This sequence comes from Burkholderiales bacterium, assembly GCA_035456405.1. GTDB lineage: Bacteria > Pseudomonadota > Gammaproteobacteria > Burkholderiales > SG8-39 > JAGVSZ01. The sequence continues at coordinate 14,852 of DATIDG010000089.1, forward strand.
TCGATCACGCCTTTCGCCGGGTCCTCGGCGATCACGCCGACCGATTTCGCGCCCTTCAGGTCGCGCAGGAGGCCGAGGGTCTTGCGGTGGTTCTTCGCGAACTTGTCCTCGACGCTCCCCAGCCCGGTGTCGGCCACCGCTAGCACGGCGAGGAGGCGATTGCGGCCCGGCTCCATGATCGCCCAGCCGCAGGCGGTCACGACCTCATCGACTTCGTCCTGGGTCCAGCCGTCGTAGATTCGTTGCGCGGCGCGCGCACGGCGCACCAGCGCCGCAACCATCTCGCGGGTCTGCGGTGCGTGCGGATTTGCAGCCATCGAATCCTCCCCGGGGATCACGCTTCGATTCTACGCCGCGCCCTCAGGCGGCGAAGCGCCGGGTAGCCGAGCGCGGCGAGCGCGAGGACCATCACGGTGCCCGCGACCGGCCGCGTGAAGAACACCGTCCAGTCGTTGCTGAAGCTGATCATCGTGGTCATGAACGTGTTCTCCGCCAGCGGCCCGAGGATCGATCCCAGGACGAGCGGCGCGATCGGGAAGCGGAACCGCTCGAACAGGAAGCCCAGGACGCCGAACGCGGCGATCACGTACAGATCCGACAGGTTGTTGCGCGCGGCGAAGGCGCCGATGAAGCAGAACATCACGACGAAGGCGGAGACCACCGCCTCGGGGAACTCCAGTACCCGCACCAGCAGCTTGATCGCGAAGTAGCCGAGCAGGCACATGCCGAGCACGCCGACGAACATGGAAGCGAACACCGCGTAGACCATGCGCGCCTGCTCGGGATCGGAGAAGATCTGCGGCCCCGGCTGCACGCCGTGCAACAGGAACGCGCCGAGGATGATCGCGGTGGCCCCGCTGCCCGGAATTCCCATCGTGAGCAGCGGGATCATCGCCCCGCCCACCGACGAGGTGGCTGCGGTTTGCGGCGCGACGATGCCTTCGGGAATGCCGCTGCCGAGCTGCCGTCGGCGCTTGCCGTACTGCCCTTCCGCTCCGTAGGCGACAAACGACGCGATCGTGGCGCCCGCGCCGGGGACGAGCCCGACGATCACACCGACGAGCGATCCGCGCGCGAGCGACGCGCGCACCGCGCCGATCTCGCGCAATTGCGGCAGGTCGGTGCGCAGATGGCCCACGCGTCCCACCGCGGCGGACCCGTAGCCGTGGTACAGGCGCGTGAGCACCTCGCCGATGCCGTAGGCGCCGACCATCACGAGCAGGTACTCGATGCCGTCGATCAGCATGGGAACGCCGAAGGCGAAGCGCTCGGCCCCGTACGTCGCGTCGACCCCGACGGTGGCGATCAGCAGGCCGAGGCACAGGCTGATCAGCGCGTGGGTGAGAGAGCCGCCGCCGAGCGACACTACGCTCGACAGGCCGAAGAAGATGATCGCGAAGTACTCGGGCGTCGAGAGCGTGAGCGCGATCCGCGCCACCGGCTCCGAGAACGCGACCATCACGCAGGCGGCGACCATCCCGCCCGCGAACGCGGCCAGCAGCGTCCACCCGAGCGCCTTGGCCGGCAGGCCGTTCTTCGCCATGGTGTACCCGTCCCACAGCAGCGGGACGTCGATCGGCTCCCCCGGCACGCGGAACAGGATCGCGGTGAGCGCCCCGCCGTAGGTTCCCGTCACGTACATCGCCGTGAGCAGGATGATCGCCGGCGTGACGTCCATCGCGTAGGTGAACGGCAGCGCGAGCACGACTCCCATCACGAGGGTCAGGCCGGGCAGCACCGCCACCAGCAGCCCGAGCACGAGGCCGATCGCCAGGACGACCAGGTTGAGCGGCGTCAGGACCTGGGCGAAACCTGCCGCCAGCTGCGTGAGCACGTCCATCCCGGCAGCTCAGCGCACTCCGAACGCCGACAGGAGGGCGAGCGAGATCGAACGGAACGGTCCCCAGCCGAGCGGCAGCGAGACATAGACGATCTTCATGAAGACGAACGTCAGCACCCCGGCTCCGGCGACGCCGATGGCAGCAGCGACCGCCCGGCGCCGAAAGCCGCCGACCAGGATGAACGCCGCAAGAAATGCGGCCGTCGCCAGGAAGAAGCCGAGCACGTCCACCAGCACGACGTAGCCGAGCGTCACGCCGACGCCCGAGGCGAGGCGCGCCGCGCTCGGCCGCTCCACTCCCGCCTGCCCCTCGAGCGTTTCCGCGGCCTCCTGCATCAGGCTCTGCAGCACGCCGTCGACCGACTCGGAGACCCCGACCCGCAGGCTCTTCGCGATCTCATAGGCGCAAAGCAGGGCCAGGAGGGCGAGGATCGCCCGGGGCCAGAATCCCGGACCGATCCGGTCGGCCGGGCCGGTGTACTCGAACTGCCCGGCGACGATGTAGAGCCACCCGGCCAGCGCGAGCAGCACCGCGTACGGGGCCGCTCGCGCGAGGCGCCGGGTCACTTCTGCTTCAGCGCGCCAGCGAACTTCTGCATTGCCGCCAGCTCGCCGTCGAGGAACTTCTTCGCCTCCTGCGCCGGGATGAAGCTGTCGCGCAGCGCGAGGCTCTCCTTCAGGAAGCCGTAGAACTCGGGATCGGTCGCCACCTTCGCGACCGCGTCGGCGAGGAGCTTGATCCGCTGCGGATCGGTGCCCGAGCGCACCACCACCGAGCGGAACTGCGGCAGGTAGACCTCCAGGCCGGCCTCCCTCGAGGACGCCACATCGGCGAACTCGGGCAGGACGCGCTCACGGTTGAAGATCAGGATCGCGCGCATCTGCTTCGAGTCGAGGAAGCTGCGGACGTCGCCGGGCTGCTCGTAGAGCAGGTCGGCATGGCCGCCGAGGATCGCGGTGTACCGCTCGCCCGGCTTGGCGTAGGGCACGCCGGTGAACTTGAGGCCCTTCTGGTCCATGTACTTGAGCGCCATGTCGTCGACGCTGCCGAAGCCGAGGATCGCGACCTTGAGCTTGCCCGGGCTGGCTTTCGCGACCTTGGCCACGTCGGCCCAGGTCTTGAAGGGGCTGTCGTACTTCACGAACAGCGCCGAGGGCTGGCGGATCATGATGCCGAGCGGGACGTAGTCGTCGGCCTTCCAGCGCGGATTCCCGGTCGCGAGCAGCGCGTGCGTGTCGGCGATGTAGACCGAGATCGAGTGGCCGTCGGCCGGCGCCGTCAGCATCTTGACGAGCCCGGTGCCGCCGGTCGCGCCCGGCACGTTGACCACGGGCACCGACACGTGGAGCGCCGGCTCGAGCATGCGCGCCATCTTGCGCGCGAGCTGGTCGGCGCCGCCGCCCGGCCCCCACGGCACGATGAACTCCAGCGGTCGGGACGGGAACTTCTCCTGCGCGGCGGCATGGCCGGCGACAAACGCCAGCAGGAACGACAGCAGCAGTCTCGACATGAACTCCTCCTCAGACGAAGCGCTTGTACTTCTCGAGCAGCCGCACCGGCTTCTTCAGCGCATCGCGCCGGAACGGGTCGCCCAGCTCGCGCGTGCACATCAGCTCGACGATCGTGGTCTTGCCGTCGCGCTGCGCCTGGCATGCGGCGCGCAGCGCATCGCCGACCTCCGCAACTCGCTCCACCACGATGCCCTCGGCGCCCATCGCGCGGGCGATGCCGGCGAAGCTCGGGTTCTCCAGGTTCACGCCGAGGAAGCGGTTCGAATAGAAGTCGACGTGGTTCTTCTTCTCCGCGCCCCACTGCTGGTTGTTGAACACGACCGCGGTGACCGGGATCCTCTCGCGCACGCAGGTGAGGATCTCGCCGAAGCTCATGCCCCACGCGCCGTCGCCGACGTAGGCGATCGCGGTGCGGTCGGGCGCGCCGACCTTGCACCCGATCATCGTCGGGAAGGCGTAACCGCAGTTCCCGAACATCATCGCGCCGAACATCGAGCGCGGGCGCTCGAACTTGAGATAGCTGTTGGCGATCTGGCAGATGTTGCCGATGTCGGTGGAGACCATGGCATCGGCGGGCTGGGCCTTCTCCAGCTCGCGCAGCATCTGCCGCGGGTGCATGTACTTCGAGTCCTTCGCCACCTCGAGGCTCCACGCGTCCTTCTCGTAGTCCCACGACGCGAGCTCCGCGGCCCACGCCTCCCGCTCGCTCTTGACGATCTTGAGGCGCTCCTCGCGGCCGGCGGGAAGGCTCCTTCCCTTGAGTCGCGCGACCAGCGCTTCCGCCGCCTCGCGCGCATCCCCGTTGACCGTGACGGCGGTCTTCTTCACCAGGCCGAGCACCCTGGGATCGGCATCGACCTGGATCAGCTTCGCGTTCGCCGGCCAGTATTCAAGCCCGTACTGCGGCAGCACGCCGAACGGCCCGAGGCGCGAGCCGAGGGCGAGCACGACGTCGGCGCGCGCGATCACCTTCATCGCCGCCTTCGAGCCGTGATAGCCGAGCGGCCCGCAGGCGAGCCGGTGCCCCGCCGGGAAGGAATCGTTGTGGAGGTACGAGTTGCACACCGGGGCGTCGAGCGCCTCGGCGAGCGCGATCGCGGCCGGGACGCCGTTCGACATCACCACGCCGCCGCCGGCGATGATCAACGGGAACTTCGCCGCCGCGAGCAGCGCCGCCGCCCCGTCGAGGCTCGCGCCGCCGCCGGGACCGCGCTCGATGCGGATCGGCTGCGGGATCTCGCACTCGATCTCGCCGTAGAGGTAGTCGCGCGGGATGTTGAGCTGGGTCGGGCCCATCTCGAGGATCGCGCGGTCGAAGGCGCGCGCGGCGAGCTCGGCCATGCGCGCAGGGTTGTTCACGTGCGCCTGGTACTTGGTGATCTTCGAGAAGATCGGCAGCTGGTCGGTCTCCTGGAAGCCGCCGAGCCCGATGCCCATGCTGCCGGTCTCCGGCGTGATCGCGACCACCGGCGAGTGCGCCCAGTACGCCGCCGCGATCGCCGTGACGAAGTTGGTGGTGCCGGGGCCGTTCTGCGCGATGCACACGCCGTGGCGGCCCGCGACCCGCGAAAAGCCGTCGGCCATGTGCGCCGCGCCCTGCTCGTGCACCGTCGGGATGAACCGGATGCCGGCGGCCGGGAAGATGTCGAGCGCGTCCATGTAGGCCGAGCCGACGATGCCGAACACGTCGGTGACGCCGTGGGACACGAGGGTTTCGACCAGCGCCTCGGATGGCGTCATGCGGGTCTTGCCCTGCACGACGATGCGCTTCGAGTCCGAAAGGTTGACCATCGGGACCTCCAAACGGTGACGGGTAGCGGACGGAACAGCGCCGGCAAGCCTAGCACCAGTGCGCGCCGGCTTGCAACGCACTCTCGCTTGACGGAACGATTGGTTTCGCCAGATGATAATCGGACAGTGAACCTGGTCCGCGGCAAGCCTGCTTCGTCAGTGGTCCAGCGCGCGCTCGCGGTGCTCGACGCGGTCGCGCGCGGCGGCGAGAGCGTCTCGCTCGCCGCGATCGCCGCCGATCTCGGGCTGCCCAAGCCGACCGCGTACCGCCTGCTCCGCGAGCTCGCGGAGGCGGGTCTGGTGCGGCGCGCAACCGAGGGCTCGGGGGGATTCACGCCGGGACCGCGGCTGGAGAGTCTGGCCCTCGCGGTCATGCAGCACGCCGGCTCGAGCACCGCGCGACACGCGATCCTCAGCCGGCTGGTCGACGAGCTCGGCGAGACCTGCAACATCACGGTGCTCGACGGCAGCCAGGTGCTCTATCTCGACCGCGTCGAGAGCCCCTGGCCGCTCCGCGTCCACCTCCAGCCCGGGTCGCGCGTGCCGCTCACGTGCACGGCGAGCGGGAAGCTGTTCCTCGCGCGGCTGCCGAAGCTGCGGCGCGACCGCCTGCTCGCGCAGATGCGCTTCGAGCGGCACACCGACCGCACCCTCGCCGACCGGGCGAGCCTCGAACAGGAGCTCGAGCGCATCCGGAAGAACGGCTTCGCCGTGGACAACGAGGAATACCTTGCCGGCCTCCTGTGCGTCGCCGTGCCGGTGAGCGACTCGCGCGGAAAGACGATCGCCGCGGTCGCGGTGCAGGCGCCCGTGGCACGGCTCCCGCACGAGCGCGCGCGAAGCACGCTGCCGGCGCTCGAGCGCGCGGCGCGCGCGCTCGCCGCGACCTACGACACCGGGCTCACGCGAGCTTCGAGAAGTCGGGCTTCCGCTTCTCGAGGAACGCGCTGAACGCCTCCTTCGCCTCGGGCGAGCCGAGGCGCTCGCCGAAGTTGCGGATCTCCTCCGCGAGCGCCGCCTCGATGGCCGGCATCCACGCGCGCTTCATGAGCCGCTTCGTGATGCGCACCGACGCCGCGGGCTGCGCGGCGAGCTTCCGCGCCGCCTCGAGCGCGCGCATCATCAGGATCTCGGCCGGCACGACGTCGGTCACGATGCCGAGCTCGCGCGCCTGCGCCGCGTCGAACGGCTCGCCGAGCAGCAGCAGCTCGGCCGCGCGCTGGTAGCCGGCGATCGTCGGCAGCAGGAAGCTCGATGCGGCCTCGGGGCACAGGCCGAGATTGACGAACGGCAGCGCGAACTTCGTGCCTTCGGCCGCATAGACGAGATCGCAGTGCAGCAGCAGCGTGGTCCCGACCCCGACCGCAACGCCGCTCACGGCGGCGATCATCGGCTTCTCGGCGTGGCTGATCGCGTTCAGGAAGCGGAACACCGGCGCGTCCGCGTAGCGCGGCGCATTGGCGAGGAAGTCCTGCAGGTCGTTGCCGGCGGTGAAGGCGTCGCCGGCCCCGTGGATCAGGGCGACCCGCACGCCGGCGTCCGCATCGGCCGCCTTGATCGCGTCTGCGATCGCGGCGTACATGTCCGCCGTCAGGGCGTTCTTCTTCTCCGGGCGGTTGATCTGGATGCGCTGGACGGCGCCTTCGCGTGCAGTGAGGACGGGGCTCATCGTGGCCGGGCGGGGGTGATCGATCGTGGGCCTGTGATGATAAACTGCCCCCGCTGCAACTGCGACCCGACATTCCCCAGGAGGGCACGCCATGAAGGTCTACTATCACCCCGCCTCGACCACCAGCCGCATCGTCATGCTCTACGCGGGCGAGGAGGCGCCGGAGATCGAGTTTCAGGTCGTCGATCTGTTCACCGGCGAGCACATGAAGCCGCCTTACTCCACGATGAACCCGAACTGCCTCGTCCCGATGCTCGAGGACGGCGACTTCCGCCTCACCGAGTCCTCGTCGATCCTCAAGTACCTCGCCGACAAGAAGGGCTCGCCGTCCTATCCGAAGGACCTGCGCGAGCGCGCCCGGGTCAACGAGATGATGGACTGGGTCAACACCAACCTCTACCGCGACTTCGCCTACGGCCTCGTGTACCCGCAGACTTTCCCGACGCACAAGCGGCGCAGCGACGAGGCGCAGGCGTCGACGCTCGCGTGGGCCAAGGAGAAGTCCCAGGGCTGGCTAAAGATCCTCGACCAGAGCCTGCTCGGCCCGAAGAAGACCTACCTGTGCGGCGACCGGATCACGATCGCCGACTACCTCGGCGCGGAGATGATCGGCCTGGGCGAGCTCATCCGGTGCAACTTCTCGCCCTATCCGAACGTCGAGCGCTGGCTCGGCAGGATGAAGGCTCTCAAGAGCTGGCCGAAGGTGCACGAGGTGTTCCACGGCTTCGCCGGCTCGCTCAGGGACACGCCGTTCGTCGCCATATAGGTGCCGCCATGATCAAGGGACTGCACCACAACGCGTATCGCTGCCGGGATTCGGAGGAGACGCGGAAGTTCTACGAGGACTTCCTCGGCTTGCCGCTCTCCGGCACGCTCTGGATCAAGGAGACGAAGAGCGGCCGCGGCACTGACACGCTGCACACGTTCTACCGCATGGACAACGGCTCCTACCTCGCTTTCTTCGAGGCGCCGGACATGCCGTTCGAGTTCAAGCCGCAGCACGATTACGACCTGCACATCGCGCTCGAGGTGCAGCCGGGCGTGCTAGAGCCGATGATGGCGAAGGGAAAGAGCCGCGGGATCGAGACGCGCGGCATCTCCGACCACGGCTTCATCCACTCGATCTACTTCCGCGATCCGAACGGGTACGTCATCGAGTTGACCGCGAAGATGGCGAACCACGACCGGGCGATGGACCCGGCGACGAACGGCGCGCGCGCCAGGCTCGACCAGTGGCAGGCCGAGAAGCGCGCGGAGGCGCCGAAGGTCGGCTGAAATCCGTTCTGTCGGAGCGCGCGCCCAGAACACGCGCCCGGCCCACACCACCGGGAGGGTCGATATGCCTGCCGCTGCCGGCGGTCAACCCGCCGGCAGCTTGTAGTCCTTCATCTGCTCGCGCAGGGTGAGCTTCGACAGCTTGCCGGTGGCGGTGTGCGGAAGGTCCGCGACGAAGACGACGTCGTCGGGAATCATCCACTTCGCGACCTTGTCTTCGTAGAACCTCAGCAGCTCGTCGCGCGTCACCTCCACCCCCTGCTTCTTCACCGCCACGACGATCGGGCGTTCGTCCCACTTGGGGTGGTGCACGCCGATCACCGCCGCCTCGGCGATCGCCGGATGCGCGACCGCGATGTTCTCGAGCTCGATCGAGCTGATCCATTCGCCGCCCGACTTGATGACGTCCTTCGAACGGTCGGTAATGTGCATGAAGCCGTCGGCGTCGATGGTGGCGACGTCGCCGGTCGGGAACCAGCCGTCGCGCAGGACCTTCCCGCCCTCGCCCTTGAAGTAGCCACTGGTGATCCACGGCCCGCGCACCAGCAGGTCCCCGAACGCTTTCCCGTCGCGCGGCAGCTCCCCGCCCTCGCCGTCTACGATCTTCATCTCGACGCCGTAGATGGTGCGGCCCTGCTTGCACCGCAGCTCGAAGCGCTTCTGCTCGGGCAGGTCGGCGTGCTTCGTTTTGAGCGTAAGCAACGTGCCGAGCGGGCTCATCTCCGTCATGCCCCACGCGTGCTGGCAGTCGACCCCGAACTCCTGGTCGAACTGCCGGATCATCGCCGGCGGCGCGGCGGACCCGCCGACGATTGCGCGGCGGAGCGTGGAGAACTTGAGGCCGTTCTGCTTCATGTACGCGAGGAGACCGAGCCAGACGGTCGGCACGCCGGCGGTGACGGTGACTTTCTCCGCCTCGAACAGCTCGTAGAGGCTCTTGCCGTCGAGCGCGGCGCCGGGAAGGACGAGCTTGCAGCCGTTGAGCGTGGCGAGGTAGGGGATGCCCCACGCGTTGACGTGGAACATCGGCACCACCGGCAGGATGGTCTCGCGCGCCGAAGCGGCGAAGACGTCGGGCAGCGACGCCCCGTACGCGTGGATCACCGTGGAGCGGTGCGCGTAGAGCACGCCCCTCGGGTTGCCGGTCGTGCCCGAGGTGTAGCACAGGCCCGAGGCGGTCCACTCGTCGAGCTGCGGCCACTCGTAGTCCCCGTTCTCCCGCGCGATCAGCTCCTCGTAGCACAGCAGGTTCGGCACGGCGACTTGCGGCATGTGGGCGCGGTCGGTCATCGCGACCCAGCCCTTCACCCCCTTGCACTGCGGCGCGAGCTTATCGACGAGCGGCGCGAACGTGAGGTCGAAGAAGACGTAGCCGTCCTCGGCGTGATTCACGATGTAGGTCAGCTGCTCCGGAAAGAGCCGCGGGTTGACCGTGTGGATGACCGCCCCCATTCCCGACACACCGTAGTACAGCTCCAGGTGGCGGTAGCCGTTCCAGGCGAGCGTGCCGATCCGGTCGCCCTGCTTCACGCCGAGCCGCCCGAGCGCTTGGGCGAGCTGGTGCGCACGCTTGTGGGCGTCGGCATAGGTGTACCGATGGATCGGGCCCTCCACCGAGCGCGAGACGATTTCGGTGTCGCCGTGGCAGCGCTCGGCGTGCACGATCAGCGACGAGATCAGGAGCGGCAGGTCCATCATGAGGCCGCGCAGCATGGGAGTCCTCGATCAGTAGGCGGGGTGGGCGGGCAAGTTACCTGCGGGGCAGGAGTCGTGTCAACACTCCCGCCCCGGAACGAGCTGCCGATCGGTTCAGGCCGGCGCCGGTCCGCCGCCCCAGTCGCCGCGCTCGAGCCAGTCGGCGAGCGCCGCGCCGTCCTGCGGACGCGCGATGAAGTAGCCCTGGGCCTCGTCGCAGCCGAGCCGGGCGATCATCGCGAGCGCTTCGGCGGTCTCCACCCCTTCCGCGACGACCCGCAGTCCGAGATCGTGGGCGAGGTTGGTCGTGGAGCGCACGATCGAGGCATCGCGGACGTTCGCGGTCATACCGGCGACGAACGAGCGGTCGACCTTCAGGCTCTCGATCGGAAGCTGCTTGAGGTAGGCCAGCGAGGAGAACCCGATGCCGAAGTCGTCGATGCTGAACCCGACCCCGAGCGCGTGCAGCCGCTCGATCGTCTCGAGCGCGCGCGCCGGGTCGATGAGCATCGCGCTCTCGGTGATCTCGAAGACGAGCGCGTCGCCGGGAACGCCGTGGCGCTCCAGGATGCCGCGCGTTTCTCCGACGAACCCCTGGTCGATCAGCACGCGGGTCGAGAGGTTGACCGCGACCCGCAGCCCGAGGCCGCGCCACGCGTTCCATTGCCGCGCCGCCTCGTCGAGCACCTTCAGGGTGAGGCTGCGGATGTGATCGCCCATCTCGGCGAGCGGGATGAACTCGTCGGGCGCGACGTCGCCGTACTCCGGGTGCCGCCACCGCACGAGCGCCTCGACGCAGGCCACCGAGCGGTCGGCGAGGCGCGCGACCGGCTGGTACTCGACGTGGACCTGCCCGCCGCGGATCGCCGTGCCGAGCGCGTTGGCGAGGGCGAGCCGCCGCGGCGAGTAGCGGTCGAGTGCGGGGTCGTAGACCGCAACGTGCAGGCCCTTGCGCTTCGCCTCGTACATCGCGACGTCGGCGCAGCGCATCAGCGTCGAGGCGTCGAAGCCGTGCACCGGCGCGATCGCCGCGCCGACCGAGGCGTCGATCCCGAGCTTGAGCATCCCGACGTCGAACGGCTCGCGCAGGCACGCGATCATCTCGTTCGCCACGGCGAGCGCGGCACGCGGGTCGCGGCAGCCGCGGACGATGACGGCGAACTCGTCGCCGCCGAGCCGCGCGAGCTCGCCTCCGCGCGCGGCGAGGAGCGGCGCGAGCCGGGGGCCGACCAGCTTGAGCAGCTGGTCGCCGGCGAAGTGCCCCAGCGCGTCGTTGATCTCCTTGAAGTGGTCGAGGTCCATCATCATCAGCGCGAGTCCGTCGCCCGCGGCGCGCGCCTCCTCTGCGGCTGCGCCCAGCCGCTCGGCGAGCCACTTGCGATTCGGGAGTCCGGTGAGCGGGTCGTGGCGTGCCTGGAACTCGAGCGCCCGCACCGCCTCCTTGCGGCGCGTGATGTTGCGCCACGTGCTCCACAGCGCGGCGAGGCGTCCGTCGATTGCGACCCCGATCATGGAGCCGAGCAGCCACAGCGTCTTGCCTTCGAAGTCGAGCACGTCGACCTCGTACTCGCTGAAGCGATAGCCGGCGCGAATCCACTCGGTGAGGAGCTTCTCGGCGGCATCGGGACGAATCAGCGACTCGATGGTGCGACCGATCAGGCGATCGGGCGACGAGGCGCCGATCAGCCGCGCGACCGCCGGGTTCGCTTCGGCGACCACGCCGTGCCGGCGGATGTGCGCGACCTGCTCCTCGACCGGCGCGTCGGTCGCGACCGGCGGCGAGATCTCGACCCGAAGGATCCCCTCGGTGGACAGGTTCACGAAGGTGCGGTAGCGCTCCTCGCTCCGCCCGAGCCGCTCCGCGAGTCCCCGGCGCTCGTCGGCGTCGAGAACCGCAGCGACCAGATCGGCAACCGAGGCGGCGAAGACTTTCTCGTCGAGCAGCCACTGGCGCGGCGGGCCGACGTGCTCGTGGCACACCACCCCGACGAGGCGGCCGTCGTACCGGACCGGGGCCTCGAGCATCGCGCCGATCCCGAGCGGCACGAGATAGTCGGCGACGAGCTCCATGGTGCGCGCATCGCGGTGCGCGTCGGCCGCCGCGAGCGCGCGGCCGGACTCGAGCGCCCGGAAGTACGCCGGGTAGGCCCCGGCCTCGAGCGTCGCGCCCGCCATGTGCTGCTGGAGGCTGCGGCGATAGAGATTGTGGCAGCGGATGTGGGTGTGCTCCGGCGTGAAGAGCCAGATGCTGGTCCGCTCGATCTCGAGGGTCCGGCCGGCGACTTCGGTGATCAGCCGGAACGCCTCGTCGAGCGGACGCTGCGTGATGCGATCCTCGGCGAGCAGCCGCAGCAGCCCGGCCTGCTGCCGGCGCATGCGGCGCTCGGCGATGACGGTCGCCGGGACTTCCTGCATCGTTCCGACGATGCGGACCGCCTTGCCCGCGGCGTCGCGCAGGACGCGACCCTTGGCGGTGAACCAGCGTGCGACGCCGGTCAGATCGACGACGCGCAGCTCCAGGTCCGTCTCGTTTCCGTTCGCCGCGGCGAAGGCGATCGCCTCCTCGACCCGGCCGCGATCGGCGGGCACGAGCCGCGCGAGGAACGTCTCCGGTGCGCCGTCGAACCCCCCGCTCGGATAGCCGAGCAGGGTCTCGAGGTGCGGCGAGAGCGCCAGCTCGCCCGAGCCGACGTGCCACTCCCACAATCCGATGCCGCCCGCGATCAGCGCGGTCTGGACGAGCGCCTCGGGCGCGCCGCCGAGGACGTCGGGAGAAAGGGTCGGACCGGAGACGCGTGTCATGCCCGTGCGGAGGCGGCGGGGCGCAGGCCCCGCCAGCCGCGATTCTACGGGGAGGCCGATGCGCCTCCGCCATACGCCGTTTGATCTATGGACTACGCGCCGACGGCGCGCAGGATTGCGGACGCACCTCAGCGCAGCACGAGGAGATCGACCGGCGTCGCGACGCCGCCGACGTCGCGCCGCGACCGGACCTGCGCCGGTGGCGACAGAACGAAGCCCTGCTCTTCCGCGCGCTGGAAGGCGCCGGCGGTCGTGAGGGCACGTACACCCTCGACCTTAGTGTGGTTTTGCAGCTTCGCGGCGCGGTTGACCGGGTCGCCGATCACCGCGTATTCGAGGCGTGCCGCGTCGCCGATCGCGCCGCATGTGACCGTGCCGACCTCGATGCCGATCCCAACCCCCGGCGCGGGGAGGTCCCGCCCGCGGCGTTCAGCCGACCACGCATCGAGTGCGTCCACCAACGCGCAGGCGCATTGCAGCGCGTCCGCAGCGTAGGTCGCGCACATGCGCACGGCGCCGAAGGTCACCATGATCCCGTCGCCGAGATACGTGATCACGCTGCCGCCGTGCGCCTGGATGATCGGCACGGCGATGCCCTGGTACTCGCCGAGCAGCTTCACCAGGTCGCCCGGCGGCAACTGGGCGGCGAGACGCGTGAAGCCGCGCAGGTCGATGAACATCGCCGCCGCCTCGGTCTGCCGGCCTTCGCCGGGCCGCAGCGCGGACTCCTCCGCGCGGACGATTGTCGCCGCGATCTCGGGCGCGAAGAACCGAGCGAGCCGGCCCGCAGCCGCGCCCTCGGTCACCGCCCGGTGCAGCAGCGCGCGCGCCCGCGCGGCGGCGACGGCAAGCAGCACCGACACGACGAGGATCGAGAGCACCTTGTCCACCTCGCCGCCGATCAGGACCCGCGCCGAGGTCATGTACGCGACGTAGTCGCGCGTGACGAGCTCCATCCCGCCGGGCGCGGCGAGCGCGTAGCCGAGCAGCGTCAGCCACCCGGCCGCTGCTGCGACGCCAGCGAACAGCACGTATCCGGGCGCGAGGCTGAGCGCCCGCAGCGCGATGAAGATGAAGATGTAGAGCAGCGTCGGCGCCTTGAGGTAAAAGGCCGCTGGCTGCCCGTACTGGATGTGGAAGCTCCAGATGGTGACCATGAGCACCGCGACGTCCATCGCGGTGGAGAGCATGCGCATTGCGTGCGTCATGCGGTCCTGGTAGGCGCGGTAGAGCCGCCAGACGGTGAAGGCGGCGTAGACGCCCAGCGCCCACGGCACCGGATGGAAGACGGCATCGACCGGGAAGGTCTTGCGCGAGAACGCGTAGAGGATCGCGAAGGCGGCGACCAGCGTGGCCTGCACCCAGCCGGTGAGAATCTCGTTCGCGCGTTCCTGCTCGCGCAGCGCATCCCTGACGTGCCGCGGCAGCCGCTCGAGCTGGGCGCTCGACAGCCAGCGGGCCGCGCTGCGCCACGCGGCCGCCAGCGACGCAGCCGGGCTTGCCAGGGTGCCCACGGCGCTCACAGGAAGCGGGCGCCGATGTCGGTCGACGATTCGCGCCCGATCTTGTCGTAGTGCTGGTCGAGGAACGCGCCGGCGCGGCTCCGCCCGAGCTCGTGGAGCCACATCAGGAAGTCCCACTGCGCGTTCAGCTTCGACGAGACGCCGAGCTTGCGCATCTCGTCCTCGGCGTCGACGCAGTGGATGAACATGCGTTTCAGCCGACCGCCGTCGTCGAACCCCGAGTCGACCAGCCTGGTGACGAAGTTGATCGCGCGCATCTCGCGCATCAGCGAGGAGTTGAAGGACAGCGTGTTGATGCGGTCGAAGATCGCCTGGGCGGTCTTGGGCACCTCGTCGACCACGATCGGGTTGATCATCACCAGCAGAACGTCGTGCGACTCGCAGTTGTAGATGAGCGGGAAGATCGGCGGGTTGCCCATGTAGCCGCCGTCCCAGTAGTGCTCGCCGTCCACCTCGACCGCCTGGAACATGAACGGCAGGCAGGCCGAGGCGAGCACCGCTTCGATGCACATCTCGCGGCACTCGAACACCCGGATGCGCCCGCTTTTCACGTTCGCCGCACAGGTGAAGAGGCGCACCTTCGACTCGCGCCGCAGCCGGTCGAAGTCGACCACCTCCATCAGGACGTCGCGCAGCGGGTGGCTGTTGAGCGGGTTGAACTGGTACGGCGACATGAACCGGGTCATCGCGTCGAACATGAACCAGAGCGGCGAGTGGTCCATGTTGCCGGGGCTGGTGGTCCGGTCGAGCCACGAGGGTTGCAGCGGCGAGTAGCGTGCGACCTCGCCCACCTTGGTCCAGAACTCGCGCAGCTTCGCGCGCGCCCCCTCGTTCCCGCCGATCGTTAGGCCGTAGGACAGCACCGCGGCGTTCATCGCCCCGGCGCTCGTGCCGACGACGCCTTCGATGTCGATGCGCTCGTCCTCGAGGAGTCGGTCGAGCACGCCCCAGGCGAACGCGCCGTGGCTGCCGCCGCCCTGGAGGGCGAGGTTGATCGACTTCGTCTTCTTCGCCATGGGGAGCCTCGCGGCAGGGTTGTCGGGATCACCTTGAGTCGCGGAGCGCCGCGGCGCCTTACAGGAACGGGGGCCGTAAGGCCGACGCGGCATCCCCGACTACTCGGCGTCATCGATCGTGCACCGCTACGGAAGGAGTCGTCATGCTCAAGGGAAAGACCGCCCTCGTAACCGGATCCACCAGCGGCATCGGCCTCGGCATCGCCGAGGTGCTCGCCGCCAAGGGGGCCAACATCGTTCTGAACGGCTTCGGCGACCGCGCCGAGGTGGAGCGCCTGCGGGCGCGGCTCGCGGACCAGCATCGCGTCGCGGTCCGATACGACGCCGCCGACATGTCGAAGCCCGAGGCGATCCGCGCCATGATCGAGTCGACGATCGCCGAACTCGGCGGGATCGACGTGCTGGTGAACAACGCCGGCATCCAGTTCGTCGCGCCGGTCGAGGACTTTCCGGTCGAGAAATGGGACGCGATCCTCGCCATCAACCTGTCGGCCGCGTTCCACACCACGCGCCTCGCCCTGCCCCGCATGAAGAACAACGGCTGGGGGCGGGTCGTGAACATCGCCTCGGCGCACGCGCTCGTCGCCTCGCCGTACAAGTCGGCGTACGTCGCCGCCAAGCACGGCATCGCCGGCTTCACCAAGACGATCGCGCTCGAGGTCGCCGAGCAGGGCATCACCGTGAACGCCGTCTGCCCGGGCTACGTCTGGACCCCGCTCGTCGAGAAGCAGATTCCGGACACCGCGAAGGCGCGCGGGCTCACCGAGGAACAGGTCAAGCGCGACGTTCTGCTCGCCGCGCAGCCGACCAAGAAGTTCGTGACCGTCGGCGAGGTGGCCGAGCTCACCGCGTTCCTCGCCAGCGACGCCGCGGCCTCGATCACCGGGGCGATCCTGCCCGTAGACGGTGGATGGACAGCGCACTGATCAACCTCGCGGGCAATCGGCCCGCTCCTCAGTCGATGAAAGGAGAACACGCATGAGCACCAAACAGACAGGTTCCTGGAAACGCATGGCGGCTGCGGGTCTCGCGGCGACGGGGTTCGCGTTCGCCGCGACGACCGCCCTGGCGGGCGAGTGCCCCGCCGACCAGCAGCGGCCGGACGGCAGCGGCCAGAAGCCAGGCGCGACTGCACCGAAGGACGTGACCGACAAGGTGATCGCGTCCACGGACCTCGCGAAGGAGAAGGTCGCGCTGAGCGATCGGCTCTTCCGCGCCCGCCGCCTCGACATCAAGGCCGGCGGCATCGTGCCCTGGCACAGCCACGACAACCGGCCGGCGATGATCTACGTCGTGAAGGGCACGGTGACCGAGTACGCAAGCACCTGCGCGGCGCCGATCGTCCACCGAGCCGGCGACATCTCGCCGGAGCGCCTCGGTACGTCGCACTGGTGGAAGAACACCGGCAACGAGACCGCCGTCCTGATCTCGGTGGACATCTTCCAGGTCGAGGACAAGCCGAACGAGAAAATGATGTAAGCGCTGGAGCGCACCACGCCGGAGACGCGCGCTGCGGCGCGCCTCTCCGCCCCCGACTTCGCCCGGAGTTCGAAATCGATGTCGACGACCAGCAACGCCCTCGCCTCGCCCGCGCTTCCCGCCACCCACGGCAGCGCCTTGCGCACGTTCGTCATCGCCCTGATGGCGTTCCTCACCGTCGTCGATCTGTTCGCGACGCAGGCGATCCTGCCGTCGCTCGCCAGGCACTACCAGGTGAGTCCGGCGGCGATGGGCTTCGCGGTCAACTCGAGCACGATCGGCATGGCCGTCGCCGGCCTCGCGGTGGCCTTCTTCAGCCGGCACATCGACCGCCGCAGCGGCATCGCGCTCGCCCTGGCGCTCCTCGTGATACCGACGGCGCTCCTCGCGGCGGCGCCTGATCTCGCCACGTTCACCGGGTTGCGGATCGCGCAGGGGTTGTGCATGTCGTCGGCCTTCGCGCTCACGTTGTCGTACCTCGGCGAGCAATGCAGCGCCGAGGACGCCGCGGGGGCGTTCGCCGGTTACATCACCGGCAACGTCGCAAGCAATCTGGTCGGCCGCCTGATGTCGGCTGCGCTCGTCGACCACCTGGGTCTGGCGGCGAACTTCTATGTCTTCGCTGCGCTCAACCTCGCCGGGGCGGTGCTGGTCTGGTTCTATCTCGGCCGGAGCATGACCCCCGCCGCAGACGGCGGCGCCGCCCGCTCGCCATTCTCGATCTGGGCCGAGCATCTGCGCAACGGCGCGCTGCGGGCGAGCTTCGCCATCGGCTTCTGCATCCTGTTCGCATTCATCGGGGCGTTCACCTACGTGAACTTCGTGCTCGTCCGGCCGCCGCTGGCGCTCGGCATGATGGCGCTCGGGTTCGTCTACTTCGTGTTTCTGCCGTCGGTGCTCACGACACCGCTCGCGGGCCGTGCGGTGCAGCGCTTCGGCACGCGGCCCACCTTCTGGGGTGCGATCGCCGTTGCGGGCTTCGGGTTGCCGCTCCTCCTCGCATCCAGCCTCGTCCCGGTGCTCGCCGGCATGGCGCTGGTAGCGATCGGCACTTTCTTCGCGCAAGCGACCGCCACCAGCTTCGTCGGCCGCGCCGCGACGACCGACCGCGGCTCCGCGAGCGGGATCTATCTCGCCTGCTACTTCTTCGGTGGCCTCGTCGGCACCGCGATCCTGGGGCAGCTCTTCGACCGCTTTGGCTGGGCGGCGTGCGTCGCCGGGATCGGGGCAGCGCTCGTCCTCGCCGCGCTCCTGGGTTTCCGGCTGCAGCTGCCCGCGCAACGGACCTGAGCCATGGAGGTGCGCGAGTTCGTCGAGATTGCCGGCACCGCCGCCGAGATCGCCGGCGTGGCGCTGATCGTCGGCGGCCTGGTGATCGCGACCGTCCGGTACGTCGCCTTCCGCCGCGACGCGCCGGCGTCCCCCTACCAGCGTTATCGCCAGGACCTCGGCCGGGCCATCCTGCTCGGGCTCGAGGTCCTGGTCGCGGCGGACATCGTGCGCACCGTGGCGTTCACGCCGACGATGGACAGCGTGCTGGTGCTGGCGATGATCGTCGCCATCCGCACTTTCCTGAGCTGGAGCCTCGCACTCGAGCTGGAGGGCCGTTGGCCGTGGCAGCGCGGCGTCGAGGCGCCTCACCCATGAGTTCTTGAACGGTGCTCGCGCGCCGTTCGCGCGAGCCGCAACCCGAAGGAGAAACGCATGTTCGCAATCATCGCCAAGCTCGCTCCCGCGGCGATTCTCGCCGCGGCCCTCGCGGCATCGCCGGCCGCGTTCGCGCAGTCCGCCGGCCAGGCCGCACTACAACTCGCCGGAGACGGCGTCGTCCGCGTGAAGAGCGCCTATCCGATCGACGAGACGATCGCGCGCCTGAAGAAGGACATCGCCGCGAAAGGGATCCGGTTCTTCCAGGAAGTCGACCAGCACCGCCTCGCCGCCGACGCCGGGATCGAGGTGCGTCCGTCGACGCTGCTCGTCTTCGGCAACCCCCCGCTCGGTACTCAGTTCCTGAATGCGAGCCCGCAGGCCGGGCTCGACTGGCCGGTTCGCCTCCTCGTGCAGCAGGACGAGAAGGGCGACGTCTGGGCGGTCTACACGGATTTCATCTGGATCGCGCGCCGCCACGGGATCAAGGAAACCGATCAGGCGCCGTTCAGGACCGCGTCGGGCGTGATCGCCTCGATCACTTCGAGCGTGCGGGCGCAGTAGCGGTCCCAACGCACCGGCAAGACACGGTGCGCGGCGCGCAGACGCCGTACACCGCCCCACGATGCCAAAGGAGGCGATGCCATGGGGGACGACGAGCCCTTCGGGTGGGATGCACCGCTGGAACGAACCGCTGCACACGCGCGCCACGCGGCGACGGTCGCACGACTGCTTGCGCGCCGGCCGCCCATGTGCCCGCTGGTGCGGGCCGCGTTCGAGCGTGTCCTGCTGAACACTCTCGGGGCGTGGTCGCGCGGGCGGCAGCGACCCGTAAGGCCGGGGACGCCGACGCGACGAATGCTCGAGCCCGTGCTCCAGACGGCTCACGTCCTTCAACCACGGAAAGGAGAATCAAGATGAAACTCTCGAAAATCGCCGCTGCCGTCGCCATGGGGCTCGCCCTCGGGTTCGGCCAGGTCGCGGTCGCCCAGAAGACCATGGACAACGTGATGAAGCTCGACACCGACAAGGACGGGATGATTTCCAAGTCCGAAGCCATGCGGATGTTCGAGACGAAGTTCGATGCGATGATGAAGCAGAAAGGCGTCCAGAAGCTCAGCGCGAAGGATGTCCAGGCGATCATCGACGACATCGCGAAGAACTACGGCACGGCGCAGTAAGCCAGCGCTTGCCTTGCGCGCGGCGTCGCGCGCACCTGCGGGACCGGGGAGCTCGACTCCGCCGGCCCGTTTTCCCTTCCGTCGCCGGGCAGGGGCGGCGCCAGTTGACCCTCCCTGACCCTTTCTCTACCATCCTCGCGGCACCAGTAGAGGACGGCCCCGGGCGTCGCCCGGAGGCCGACGTCGTAACGAGGAGGAGGAGTCCCATGCTCGCGCGCAGCTTTCGCTCGCTCGCCGTCGTCGCACTCGCGTTCTCGGCCGCCCTGCCGGCCGCCGCCCAGGAAGTCCTGCGCATCGCCTACGTCGACCCCCTGTCCGGCCCCTTCGCCAACGTGGGCGAGGCCGGTCTTAAGCACTTCCAGTTCATGGCCGACGAGCTGAACCGCCGCAACGCCGCGCCGGGCGTGAAGTTCGAGGTCGTCGGCTTCGACAACAAGGTGAGCCCCCAGGAGACGCTGAACGTATTCAAGCAGATTGTCGACCGGGGCATCCGCTACGTGACGCAGGGCAACAGCTCGGCGGTCGCGGTCGCGCTCTCGGACGCGGTGCAGAAGCACAACGAGCGCAATCCCGGCAAGGAGATCATGTATCTGAACTACGCGGCGGTCGACCCGGACCTGACCAACTCGAAGTGCCACTTCTTCCACTTCCGCTTCGACGCCAACAGCGACATGAAGATGGAAGCGCTCACCACGGAGCTCGCGAAGAACCAGAAGATCAAGAAGGTCTACCTGATCAACCAGAACTACTCGTTCGGCCAGGCGGTGACGCGCGCGGCGAAGGTCGACCTCAAGCGCAAGCGCCCCGACATCGAGATCGTCGGCGACGACCTGCATCCGCTCGGCCAGGTGAAGGACTTCGCGCCCTACGTCGCGAAGATCAAGGCCGCGGGCGCCGACACCGTCATCACCGGCAACTGGGGCAACGACATGTCGCTGCTCGTGAAGGCGGCGAAGGACGCCGGGCTCAATGTGACCTTCTACACCTACTACGCGGGCTTCGCGGGCGTGCCGACCGCGGTGGGCGAAGCCGGCGTCGACCGGGTGAAGCAGATCACCGAGTGGCACACGAACGTCCCGTCCAAAGAGCTCGAGCGCGTCAACGCCGAGTTCAAGAAGAAGTACAACCTCGACTGGTGGTTCCTGCGCGTGCACACGCAGATGAACATGCTCGCCGAGGCCGTGAAGCGCGCGAAGTCGATCGACCCGGTGAAGGTCGCGCAGCAGCTCTCGGGGATGAAGTACATGACCGAGTTCGGCGAGGTCGAGATGCGCGCCACCGACCACCAGATGATTCAGCCGCTATTCATCTCGACGTTTGTGCGTTCTGCCGCGAAGGGCGGCCCGAAGGACGTCAGGTACGACGTGGAGAACACCGGCTACGCGTTCAAGACCGACGTGCGCATCGAGCCGTACGTTTCGGCCCAGCCGACCTCCTGCCAAATGAAGAAGCCAGTCGGCCAGTAGACAGCGCCGCGGCGGCACAGCAGCCGCAAGGGCGGCTCCCGGCCGCCCTCTTCGTTTTCGGCCCAGCCATGGAATTCCTGGTCATCCAGACCCTCAACGGCCTGAGCTACGGGCTATTGCTCTTCCTGCTGTCGGCCGGCCTCACCTTGATCTTTTCCATGATGGGCGTCCTCAACTTCGCCCACGCGAGCTTCTACATGGTGGGCGCGTACTTCGGCTACCAGATCTCCCACTGGGTGGGCTTCTGGCCGGCGCTGATCGTCGCGCCGTTCGCGGTCGGCGCGATCGGGGCGCTCGTGGAGCGCTACGGCCTGCGCCAGGTGCACAAGCACGGCCACGTCGCCGAGCTGCTGTTCACGTTCGGGCTCGCCTACATCATCGAGGAGGCGGTCCACCTGGTGTGGGGGCGCGCCGCGGTCGAGTACGCGGTGCCGGGGTCGCTCGACGGGCCCCTCTTCAACGTGTTCGGCTCGAGCTTCCCCATCTACCGCGGCTTTATGGCGGCGGTGGCGATCGCGATGCTCGCAGCGATCTACATCGGGCTCACACGCACGCGCGTCGGATTGGTGATCCAGGCGGCCCTCACGCACCCGCAGACGGTCGAGGCACTCGGGCACAACGTGCCGCGCGTGTTCATGCTGACGTTCGGCGGCGGGTCCGCGCTTGCGGCGCTTGCCGGCGCGGTCGGCGGGCCGGCATTCGTGACTGACCCGGGCATGGCGGCGGCAATCGGCCCGATCGTGTTCGTGATCGTCGTGGTGGGCGGGATGGGCTCGCTCGCGGGCGCGTTTCTCGCGAGCCTCCTGATCGGGCTGCTGCAGACCTTCTCCGTATCGCTCAACTGGTCGCTCGGCGGCCTGCTGAAACCGCTAGGCGTCGCGGCCTCCGACGGGACGTTCCTTGCCGAGGTGCTGAACCTCACGCTCGCTCAGGCGGCGCCGATGCTGCCCTATCTCATCATGGTGCTGATGCTGATCGTACGGCCGCGGGGGCTGATGGGGACGCGGGAAACCTAGAAGAAGCGGCCACAGAGATCACAGAGAGCACGGAGGAAACAGAGAAAGACATGATTCATCCGGTCTTCGACGTCCTCCTCTTTGAACCCTGTGTCTCTCTGTGTCCTCTGCGACCCTGACTTCGTCGTGTCTACCCTGAAATTCAAACCGATCAACGCCGTCCGCTGGTTCATCTGGGGGACGCTCGCGCTCGTGCTCGCCGTCCTGCCGCTCGTCTTCCGCGAGGGATTCGCGCTCACGCTCATGAGCCAGATGGGCATCATGATCATCTTCGCCCTGTCCTACAACATGCTGCTCGGACAGACGGGGCTGCTTTCGTTCGGGCACGCGGTCTACATGGGGCTCGGCGCGTACTTCGCGATCCACGCGCTCAATCTGATCGGCCAGGGCAAGCTCGCGCTTCCGGTCACGCTGCTGCCGCTCGTCGGCGGGTTCTTCGCTGCGCTGTTTGGCGCGCTCATCGGCTGGGTGACGACGCGCAAGGCGGGCGTCGCTTTCGCCATGATCTCGCTCGGCATCGGCGAGATGGTGCACGCGATGTCGCTCATGTTCCCGGCCTTCTTCGGCGGCGAGGGCGGCGTCAACGGCAACCGGATGGCCGGCCAGGCGGTGCTCGGGATCACCTATGGACCGGCGATCCAGGTCTACTACCTGATCGCGTTCTGGACCTTCCTCAGCATGGCCGCGATGTTCGCGCTCACGCAGACGCCGCTCGGCCGTATCGCCAACGCGGTGCGCGACAACGAGGAGCGCGCGGAGTTCATCGGCTACAGCACCGAGCGCGTCCGGCTGCTGATGTTCGTGCTGTCGGCTTTCTTCGCCGGCATCGCCGGCGGGCTCGCCGCGATCAACTACGAGATCGTCACTGCGGAAACCGTATCGACGCTGCGCTCCGGCGCCGTGCTGCTTGCGGCGTACATCGGCGGCGTCGCGTTCTTCTTCGGCCCCGTGATCGGCGGGGTGATCTTCACGTTCTTCCAGACGGCACTGTCCGGGATAACCAAGGCATGGCTCCTCTACCTCGGGCTCTTCTTCATCGCGATCGTGATGTTCGCGCCCGGCGGCATCGCCATGATCCTCATGCAGAACCTCCGGGTGTGGAAGTTCGGGCTGCTCGGACGGCTCCTGCCCCGCTACGGCTGGGCGCTCGCTGCGGGGCTCGTCGCGCTCGCGGGGTTCTGCGGGATCGTGGAGATGATCTATCACGTGAGCGCGGCGGGCGCAGCCGCCGAGTTGAACCTGGGTGGCGTCTCGGTGACGCCGGCCGGCGTCGCCCCGTGGCTCGCGTGCGGCACGCTCCTCTCCGCCGGCGGCAGCCTGTACTTCGTGGCGTGGCGGCGTGTGCGCACTGAGTGGGACGAGGTGCAGCGCGAGATCGAGGCGAAGATCGCGATGCTGGGGGCCGCATGAGCCCCCAGGCAGGGGCCGCCGCAGGGCGGAAGAGGGGCAGCACAGGCTGGGGATCTGACCCCGAAGGCGGCCGTGAGCGGCCGGCGGCCCCCTGCGTCCGATCTCGGGTCGCATCCCCGTTCTGCGAACGGGGCCCCTGCTCCGCCTCGCCGGCCGCGCCACGCTTGCGCGGCGAGGATGCGAGCAAGGGGAATGCGGCTAGCGTCCGACGCCGCAAAACGACAGCGTGCGTTTGCCTTACGGAGGCGGCGGGATGACTACGCCCGCTCTCGAGCTGCAGCGCGTCCGCAAGAGCTTCGGCAAAACCGAGGTCATATGCGGCGTCGATCTCGCGGTCGCGCAAGGCGAGCGTCACGCGATCATCGGCCCGAACGGCGCCGGCAAGTCGACTCTCTTCAATCTCGCGAGCGGCCGGTTCCCGGTCTCGGACGGCCGCGTCCTGCTCAATGGCGCGGACGTCACCCGCCTCCACCCGCACCAGATCAACCGTCGGGGGCTTTCCCGCAGCTTCCAGGTCACGAACATCTTCCAGAACCTGTCGGTGTTCGAAAACCTGCGCTGCGCGGTGCTGTGGTCGCTCGGCTACCGCTACGCGTTCTGGCGAGCGCTGAGCACGGCCGCCGACGCCACCGAGCGCGCGGAGGAAGTGATGGAGCGGATCGGCCTCGTGCGTCGCCGCAACACGTTCGCGGGCGTGCTCTCCTATGCCGAGCAGCGCGCGCTCGAGATCGGCGTCACGATCGCCGGCGGCGCGGAGGTGATCCTGCTCGACGAGCCGACCGCGGGTATGAACCGCTCCGAGACGGCTGCGGCCGTGGCGCTCATTCGCAGGGTGACCGAGGGCAAGACGCTGGTGATGGTCGAGCACGACATGGGCGTCGTGTTCGACCTCGCCGACCGGGTCTCGGTGCTCGTCTACGGCGAGATCATCGCGAGCGACGCGCCGGCGGCGATTCGCGCGAACGCGCAGGTACAGGAGGCGTACCTGGGGACCGCCCATGCTTGAGGTGCGCGACCTCCACGCCTACTACGGCAAGAGCCACATCCTCCACGGCGTGCATCTCGACGTCGGCGCCGGCGAGTGCGTGAGCCTGATCGGCCGCAACGGCGTGGGCCGCTCCACCACCATCAAGGCGATCATGGGCATGGTCGACGCCGAGGGCTCGGTGCGCTTCAAGGACGCGGAGATCCTCGGGCTCGAGACGTACCGGATCGCGCACAAGGGCCTCGGCTACGTGCCGGAGAATCGCGACATCTTCCCGACGCTCACCGTGCGCCAGAACCTCGAGCTCGGCATGAAGGCGAGGGGCGTGACCGGCCGCTGGTCGGTGGACGACATGTTCCGGCTCTTCCCGCGCATCGCCGCGCGCGCCGACACGCAGGCCGGCGTGCTGTCGGGCGGCGAGCAGCAGATGCTCACCCTGGCGCGCACGCTGATGGGCGATCCGGACCTCGTGATGATCGACGAGCCGACCGAAGGCCTGGCGCCGAAGATCGTCGAGCTCGTGGCCGACCTCTTCCGCGAGATCAAGCGGCGCGGCGTCGCGATCCTGCTCGTCGAGCAGAAGCTCGCGATCGCGCTCGACCTTTCCGAGCGCCTCTATGTCATGGGCCACGGGCAGATCGTGTTCGAGGGGACGCCGGCGGAGCTGCGCGGCAATGCGCTGATCCGGCGGGAGTGGCTGGAGGTCTGAGAAAAAGTTTCGAACACGCCCGGCGTGCCAGGCGTGTTCATTTCGCCAGGTCGATGCGAAGGGCGCCGTGACGCCGCGCTGGCCGCAGCTACCTCACCTGGAGTCGATCGAGGTACTCGATCAGGGCGAGGATTCGAACCCGCACGTACACCTCAGGGTTGTACGGTACGTCCACGTAGTACGCGCCGGCCTTGGCTTGGTAGTCCATGCCCCAGATCGGCATGTCCCGCGGGCCGTGCGCCGCCACGTCCTGCCTCCCGTCGATGACTTCGTACACCCGGGAGACCGGGAAGACGCCGTTGTTCTTCTTGGCGAGCTGCGTGATGTCGGCGGGGCGCTTCATGTAGGTCATGTACGGCCCGTCGCCCTTTCCGGTCTCGCCGTGGCATCCGCCGCAGTTGAAGACGTACTCCCGCTTGCCGATGTCGATTCCCGCCTGAGCATGGCTCGCTCCGGCGGCGAAGACGACCGCCGTCCCGAGCACCACCGCTCCAACCGTCGAGCGCTTCATGTCAGTCCTCCCGTTCGGACACCATTCAACTCGGAACTCACTCTGCCAGATGCCTGCCCGCGGCTCTTGACCATCGTCAAGTCGCCTGGTCGCAGCGCCGAAGTCCTTCGCAGGCGAAGCATGTAGAGGCTGGGGGGGCGCCATGTGCAGTCGAATCGGCAGCCCGAACCCCGGTCGCGCGGGAAGGACTACAATTCCCGCGCGTTGCCGCGGGAGGTCCGCGGTGCATTCCGCGAATCCCTCCACATGCACTGGATCTACCTCTTCCTCGCGGGCGTCCTCGAAATCGTCTGGGCGGTGGGACTCAAGTACACGGACGGTTTCACCAAACCGGTCCCGAGCCTCATCACCGCGGCGGCCATCGTCGCCAGCATGGTGTTCCTCGCGCTGGCGCTGCGCGCGATTCCCGTCGGGACTGGCTACGCGATCTGGACCGGGATCGGCGCGGTCGGGACCGCGATCCTCGGGATCGTCCTCTTCGCCGAGCCCGCGACCGCTGCGCGGCTCGGGTGCATCGGCCTCATCGTCGCGGGAATCATCGGTCTCAAGGTCGTGACCCCCAGTTGACACTCAGTGGAGCAAGCATGAACGCAGCCGAATACGCCGTGCATGGCGACGTCGCGGTGATCACAATGAACAACCCGCCGGTCAACGGGCTCGGACACCCGCTGCGCACGGGCATCGTCGAGGGCGTCGACAAGGCGCTCGCCGACCCGAACGTAAAGGCGATCGTGCTGATCGGCGGCGGCAACGCCTTCTCGGGCGGCGCCGACATCAAGGAATTCAACACGCCGGCCGCAGCCGCCGAGCCGCATCTGCGGCAGATCATCGCGAAGATCGAGGCGGCGCCCAAGCCCGTGATCGCCGCGATTCACAAGGTGGCGATGGGCGGCGGGCTGGAGCTCGCGCTCGGCTGCCACTACCGCGTCGCCGCGCCGGGCGCCCAGATCGCGCTGCCCGAGGTCAAGCTCGGCATCCTTCCCGGCGCGAGCGGCACGCAGCGGCTGCCGCGCGCCATCGACGCGAAGATCGCGCTCGACATGATGGTGACGGGGAATCCGGTGATGTCGGAGAAGATGCCCCCGGGCCTCTTCGACGAGATCGTGCAGGGAGACCTCCTGCAGGGCGCGGTCGCGTTCGCAAGCAAGATAGCCGCCGAGAAGCGCGGCTTGCGCAAGCTGCGGGACGAGAAGGTGAAGCTCGAAGGCGACGCGGCGGCGTTCATCGCGGAGGCGACGAAGAAGGTCGCCAAGGAATCGCGCGGTTTCCCTGCCCCGCTGAAGATCGTGGCGTGCGTCGAGGCGGCGACGAAGCTGCCGTTCGACGAGGGCCTCGCGTTCGAACGCGCCCGTTTCGAGGAGCTGGTCGTCACCACCGAGTCGAAGGCGCTGCGGCACGCCTTCTTCGGCGAACGCACCGCATCCAAGATCCCCGACGTCCCCGATTCAACGCCGACCCTGGAGATCAGGAAGGTCGCGATCATCGGCGCCGGCACGATGGGCGGCGGCATCGGGATGGCGTTCGTGAACGCAGGCTTTCCCGTGACCCTGCTCGAAGTGAAGCAGGACGCCCTCGACCGCGGGCTCGATGTGATCAGGAAGAACTACGTCGCGACGGTCTCGAAGGGGCGCCTGGCGCAGCCCGAGATGGACAAGCGCATGGCGCGCTTCTCCACGGCGCTCTCCTACGACGGCATCAAGGACGCCGACCTCGTGATCGAGGCGGTATTCGAGGACATGGGGGTCAAGGAGAAGGTGTTCCGGCAGCTCGACGCGACGATGAAGCCGGGCGCGATCCTCGCGAGCAACACCTCGACGCTCGATCTGAACCGGATCGCGTCGTTCACGAAGCGTCCCGAGTGGGTCATCGGGATGCACTTCTTCAGCCCGGCGAACGTGATGCGGCTGCTCGAGATCGTCCGTGGAGCCAAGACCTCGAAGGAGGTGCTCGCGACGGTGATGAAGCTTTCGAAGGCGATCAGGAAGCTCGGCGTGGTCTCGGGCGTGTGCGACGGCTTCATCGGCAACCGCATGCTCGAGGAGTATGTGCGCCAGGCCTATTTCCTGGTCGAGGAAGGTGCGTTGCCGCAGCAGGTCGACAAGGCGCTCCAGGACTGGGGCATGGCGATGGGGCCGTTCGCGATGATGGACATGGCGGGGCAGGACATCGGCTGGCACATCCGCAAGCGGCGCCGCGCGGAGGATCCCGAGCGGCAGGTCTACCCGGCGTGGATCGACCGCGTGTGCGAGATGGGCCGCTTCGGACAGAAGACCGGCAAGGGCGTCTACAAGTACGAAACGGGTTCGCGGGCCCCGATTCCCGACGCGGAGATCGAGAAGCTCATCGTGGCGTACTCGAAGGAGACCGGCGTGCCGCGCCGGCAGGTCTCCGACCAGGAGATCGTCGAGCGCTGCATCTTTGCGCTCGCCAACGAGGGCGCGAAGATCCTCGAGGAGGGCATTGCGCTGCGCGCGAGCGACATCGATATGGTGTACCTGACGGGCTACGGCTTTCCGCTTTACCGCGGCGGGCCGATGTTCTACGCCGACACCGTCGGACTGAAGAACGTCGCCGCGGCGATGGCGAAGTACGCCGAGGGCCGCAACGGCCAGTACTGGAAGCCGGCGGCGCTGCTCGCGAAGCTCGCCGCCGAAGGCAAAACCTTCAACTGAACGCGGAGTCGACCATGACCGACGCAGTGATCGTATCCACCGCCCGCACTCCCCTCGCCAAGTCCTGGCGCGGTTCGTTCAACATGACCCACGGCGCCACGCTGGGCGGGCACGTGGTCAAGCACGCCATCGAGCGCGCGAAGATCGCCCCGGCCGAGATCGAGGACGTGATCATGGGCTGCGCGAACCCGGAGGGCGCGACCGGGTGGAACATCGCGCGCCAGATCGCGATCCGCGCCGGCTGCCCGGTCGAGACCGCGGGCGTCACGGTCAACCGCTTCTGCTCCTCCGGACTCCAGACCATCGCTATGGCGGCGCAGCGGATCATGACGGGCGAAGGCGACATCTACGTCGCCGGCGGCGTCGAGTCGATCTCGTGCGTGCAGAACGAGATGAACAAGCACATGTTCACCGAGGACTGGCTGATGCAGCACAAGCCGGAGATCTACTGGCCGATGCTGCAAACGGCGGAGAACGTCGCGAAGCGCTACAAGATCGGCCGCGAGGCGCAGGACCGCTACGGCGTGCAGAGCCAGCTCCGCGCCGCCGCGGCCGCGTCCGCGGGAAAGACGAAGGACGAGATCGTTCCGCTGTCGGTCAAGATGAAGGTGATCGACAAGAACACCAATGTCGAGTCGGTCAAGGAGGTCACCGCCGACCGCGACGAGGGCATTCGCGGCGACACGACCTATGAGGGCGTATCGACGATCAAGGCCGCGATCGACGGCGGGGTGATCGCCGCGGGCAACGCGAGCCAGTTCTCCGACGGCGCCTCCGCGGCGGTGGTGATGAGTGCGCAGACTGCGGAGCGCAAAGGACTCAAGCCGCTCGGCATCTTCCGCGGTTTCGCCGTGGCCGGCTGCGAGCCGGACGAGATGGGCATCGGCCCGGTGTTCGCCGTGCCGAAGCTCCTGAAGCGCGCCGGGCTGAAGGTGCAGGACATCGATCTCTGGGAGCTCAACGAGGCGTTCGCCGTGCAGGTGCTCTACTGCCGCGACAAGCTCGGCATCCCCGACGACCGGCTCAACGTGAACGGCGGCGCGATCGCGGTCGGCCATCCCTACGGCATGAGCGGGTCGCGCCTCGTCGGACATGCGCTCATCGAGGGCAGGCGCCGCGGCGCGAAGCGCGTCGTCGTCACGATGTGCATCGGCGGCGGAATGGGCGCGGCGGGATTGTTCGACGTCGTATGAAGATCGCCGTCGTCGGCTGCGGCGCGATGGGGTCGGTCTACGCCGCGCGCCTCGCCACCGCCGGACATGACGTTTGGGCAGTGGACAGCTGGCGGGAGCACGTCGAGGCGATGCGCGCCAACGGCCTGCGCGTCGAGGGTGCGTCGGGCGATCGCACCGTGCGCGTGAACGCCACGACTTCGGCGGCGGACGCGGGCGAGTGCGATCTCGTCATCATCGCCACGAAGGCGCGCGATGTCGAGGCGGCTGCGCGCGCCGCGCAGGCGGTCGTCGGGCCGAAGACGCTCGTCCTCTCGATCCAGAACGGCCTCGGCGGGCCCGACCGGGCCGCCGCCGTGCTCGGTCGCAAGCGCCTCGCGGTGGGCGTGGTCGGCGGTTTCGGCGCCTCGATGCGCGGCCCGGGGCATGCGCATCACAACGGCTGGGAGCTGGTGCGGCTCGGCGAGCTGGCCGGCCCCGTCACACCGCGCCTCGAGGCGGTCGCGGAGGTGTGGCGCTCGGGCGGCTTCCGCGTGAAGTGCTTCGACGACATCGACCAGCTCGTGTGGGAGAAGCTGATCTGCAACGTATGCTTCTCGGGCACGTGCGCGGTGACCGAGCGCACGATCGGCGAGGTCATGGGCGATCCCGACACCTGGCAGGTCGCTTCGGGTTGCGCGATGGAGGCCTACCAGGTCGCGCGCAAGCGCGGCATCAATCTCGGTTTCGACGAGCCGGTCGCCTACGTGCGCGAGTTCGGCTCGAAGATCCCGAACGCGCGGCCGTCGATGCTGCTCGATCACATGGCGAAGCGGTGCTCGGAGGTCGAAGCGATCAACGGCGCGATCCCGCCGGCCGCAAGAGCAGTCGGGCTCGCGGCCCCCTACAACGAAGTGGTCTCCGGGCTCGTGCGCGCGAAGGAGCGGCGGCTCGGCTGCGCCTAGCCCTCGCCCGTCGCGCTCACCGACGCGAAGTGGCGCAGCATCCGCCCGGCGTCGGGCTCGACGCCGGTGAAGAGGCGGAACGCGCCCACCGCCTGGAACACGGCCATGCCGCCGCCGTCGAGCGTGCGGCAGCCCCTTGCGCGCGCGACCCGCAGCAGCTCCGTCTCGAGCGGGAAGTACACGATCTCGGCGACCCAGTGCGCGGGCCGCAGCAGCTCCGCCGCCAGCGGCAGGCCGGGGAACTTCGCCATCCCGGTCGGCGTCGCGTGGATCAGGCCGTCCGCAGTCGCCATCGCGTCGGCGAGATCGGCGCCCGCGACGACCTTGCCTGGGCCGGCGACGATCGACAGCTGTTCGGCCAGGGCCCGGGCACGCGCCGGATCGAGATCGAACACGGCGACCTGGCCTGCGCCGAGCGCGAACGCGGCGTAGGCGCAGGCGGCGCCCGCACCGCCCGCGCCGAGCTGCACCACGCGGCCGAGCCGCGAGCCCCCCAGGCCGCGCCGGAAGCTCTCCGCGAATCCGGAGCAGTCGGTGTTGTGTCCGATCCTGCGGCCGTCCTTCAGCACGACCGTGTTCACCGCGTTGAGCGCACGCGCCTCGCCGGACAGCTCGTGCAGCAACGGGATCACCGCCTGCTTGCACGGATAGGTGATGTTCAGCCCGGCGAAGCCCATGCGCTCCGCCGCCGTGAGCAGTTCCGGCAGCGATTCGGGTCCGAGGCCGAGCCGGTCGAGGTCGATGAGTTTGTAGACGCAGCGCAGGCCCTGCTCGCCGGCCTCGCGCTGGTGCATTGCCGGGGTGAGCGAGGACTGGATGCCGGAACCGATCAGGCCGAGCAGGATGCCTTCCGACCACGCAGCGCTCACGGCGTTCCGATCAGAGGGTGACGGCGGAGCCGCTCGCCGCCGCCTCGTGCTGGCCGACGCCGATCACGCCGATGCGGACGCGGGTCATCGCTATTTCGACGTGCGCTTCACGTCCCGCGACGCCACCAGCGCCGCGGGCTCCCGTGCATCCACGAACACCATCGCGAGCCGGCATCGACCGGGGCCGCGGTTGATCCACGCGTGGTTGGTGCCCTGCTGCACGACCACATCCCCGGCCGCAAGTCGGACTTCGGTCTCGTCCAACAGGAGGAAGATCTCGCCCTCCAGCACAACTACGTAGTCGATGGTTCGCGTCCGGTGAATGAGCGGATGGCGCGGCGGCCGGCCTGGCGCCACGTCGTCGCCGATGCCGAAGTCGCGCAGCACCGTCGCATGATCGAGCAGGTCCTCGCCTCCGGTCGACGGCGGAAACTCGGCGAGCCGGAAGATCGTGCCGCCTCGCGGCGGCGGCACGCCGATCTCGCGCGCAGCCCGGTCCGCGCGCCCTGATACGTCGGCCGGCGACTCGTCGGTCACCCAGAGGAGGGTCGATGCATTGCCCTGCGCCCTGCCCTTCACGTTCGGGGCAGCCGAGTCGAACAGCACGACCGAGCGGCCGGCGGCGTCGTGACCGGTGACGACCCGGCGCACCGCACGCGCCGCCGGGTGGCCCGGCTTCGGCGGAGCGGAACCTCCGCCCTCCCCATGCTCGGCCGGCATTTCGGTTACTTGCCTTTCAGCGGCGGCAGCACCTCCGTCACCACCTGCTTGCCGCCCTTCACTTCGACGAGGAAGCTCTCGCGGTCGATGTCGCCCTTGTCGTCGAAGCAGACATCCATCAGCGGACCCAGCGTGTCCTTGGCGCTGGAGCAGGTGTTCTTGACAGCCCTGACGACCAGCTGCAGAAAGTCGCTCATTTCCCTCCCCCGATTGGCGCCGCGCCGCGGCGCGATTGTCGCATCCGATCGCCCGGGCCCCCGGTGCCGCTTGCGCCCCTTGCGTGGTTATCGAACCACAGTCCAGGCTGCCGCGTTTTGCCGCGCGACATACTCACGCTGCACCTGTCTCCGCTGCAGGCGGCCGCACGCGACCCGGGGGTGGGTCCGTCAAGCACGTAGATCGGAGTCACCCCGGCAGGTCCTTGCAAGTCATGGCGTACGCGAGGCGATAGAGCCCCTCGACCGCGCCGGGTAGTGCGAGCTCGTCGCGGGCGACGGCCCTCACGGCATCCACATCGTACCCGCAGACCAGCAGCGCCCGGTCTGCGGGCGCGTCGCCGCCCCGGATCCTCTGCTCCGTCGTTTGCGGCGTCGAGGCCGTGGGCTGGCTCTCGAGGAGGTGGGCGCCGCTGAGGCCCCTGCGCCCGGGCAATCCCGGCAGCACCTCGGAGGCGAGCCGCTTCACGAGCGCCCTGCCGCCGCGCGGCGGCGGCGAAAAGCGGATCGTCGCCACGGCCTGGCCCAGCCCGCCACCGAAGCTCGCGCGCACGCGGCACAGGCTGCGGACCATGTTCCGGTGGTGCGGCATCATCTTGCGCGACCAGGGCGTGGGATTGTTCAACCGCTCGAGGTACGGCCCGCTCGTAATGGTCGCGAGCCGCGCGACCTCGTAGAGGACGAAATAGGAAGGCTCCCCGGAGAGCGCGACCCACCGGCTGCCACGCAGGAACCCGGGGACGCCGAGACGCTCGGGCATGTGCTCGTGCGAGTGCCAATCCTCCCATTCCGCCCTGACCTCCTGCGGAACGTCCCACCACATGGCGACGGCGGCGCGGCCCAGCATCCGCTCAGCCCTTGTAGCCGAGTAGCCTGGGCAGGAACAGCACCAGGTCCGGGACCACGGTAACGAGAGCCAGGGCCCCGATCATCACGGCGAGGAACGGCAGAACCTCGCGCACCAGCGCCTTCAGCGGCACCTCGGCGATCTTGACCATCATGAACAGCAGCAGGCCGTAGGGCGGCGTGATCAGGCCGATCATGATGTTCAGCACCGCGACGATCCCGAAGTGCACCGGGTCGATGCCGAGCGCCTGCGCGGTCGGCAGGAGCACCGGAACGATGACCAGCAGGATGGTCGTGCCCTCCAGGAAGCAGCCCAGCGCCAGCAGGAGAAGATTCACCGCCAGCAGGAAGGCAAGCGGCGACAGCTCGTACCCCTTCAGCACGGCCGCGAGCGTCTTCGGGACGTTCTCGGCCGTGACGACGTAGTTGAACACCAGCGCCCCGGCGATCAGCATGCCGATCGAGATGGTGATGCGCGCGCTCCTCGCGAGCGACTGGTAGACGTCGCCCCACGAAATGCTGCGGTAGAGGAAGGCCGACACAAGCAGGGCATACGCGGCGGCCGCCGCCGCGGCTTCGGTCGGCGTGGTCACGCCGCTGTAGAGGCAGCCGAGAAGGATCACCGGCATCATCAGCGCGGGGAACGCCTCCCAGGTGATGCGCGGCAGCTCGCGCAGCGGCACGCGCGCCTCGACCGGAAAGCCGCGCCGCTTCGCCGTAAAGGCGATGAGGCCCATCTGAACCAGCCCGATGAGGATGCCCGGCAAGACGCCGGCCAGGAAAAGGAAGCCGATCGACGTGTCCGACACCAGGGCGTACAGCACGAGCGGGATTGACGGCGGGATGATCGGCCCGATCACCGAGGACGCGGCCGTAAGCGCGGCGGCGAAGCTCGCCGTGTACTTGCCGTCCCGCGTCATCAGCGTCTGCATGATCTTGCCGCTCCCTGCGGCATCGGCGAGCGCGGAGCCCGACATGCTGGCGAAGACGATGCTCTGCACGACGTTCACCTGCGCGAGGCCGCCGCGGAAGCGCCCGACCAGCGCGTTGCAGAAGCGCAGCAGCCGGTCCATGATGCTGCCGCTGTTCATGAACTCGGCGGCGAGGATGAACAGCGGGATCGCCAGCAGCACATAGCTCGTGTACATGCCGTTCAGCAGCTGCTCCGCGGCGGTCCCCATGTCCAGCCCCTTGGCGTAGAGATAGAGGATCGACCCGGCGATCATCGCGTGCCCCACCGGCAGGCCGAGCAGGCTGAGGGCCACGATTGCCGCCAGCGACACGGCGAACGGGGTGCTCATTGGACTGCCCTCGCGCGAAGTGCGCTCGGGCGTTCGCCCTCAACCCACTCAGGGGTTGACACAGGATGTCTCACAGGCCGGAGCTTGCCTTGGTGAGGTCCGCTGCTCCAGGGTCCCGTCCGCGCACGAGGTGCCACAGCAGCCAGACGTACCGCACGATCACGGCGACGAGGAACACCACGTAGATGGAGAAGAGCCAGTCCATGCGGATCTTGAGATAGGACGACTTCTCCACCTTCATGAAGGTGACGTAGTCGAACGACGCCTTGAGCGACGCGCCATAGAGCACGACGAGCGCCAGCGCGACGGCGATCCCCATGGCGATGCGCGGCCGGCGGCCCACGGCCGCCGTAAGGAGGTCGAAGCGGATCTCCTCGCTTTCCTTCAGCACGAAGGCGGCGCCCCAGAGCACCAGCCACAGCCACAGGACGACCGTCAGCTCGGAGGTCCAGCCGACGGGGAAGTTGAGGAAGTAGCGGAAGACGATCTGGATGATGAAGGCGGCGAACATCACCGCGAGCATCCCCGCGGCGACGTTCTCCGCCCGCTGGCGCAGCCAGGCCGCGGCGGCGCCCATCACTTCAGCGCGTTGATCTTCTCCAGCATCCCCTGCGGCCACTCCTTCGCTTCGTCCGAGGCGAGGTAGACCTTCTGCGCGTGCGCGCGGAACGCGTTCTGGTCCGGGGCATAGACCTGCAGGCCCTGCTTCCTGAAGCCGTCCGCCAGCTCCGCCTCGCGCTTCAGGTGCTCGGCGGCGCTCCACGCGATCGCCTTGTCCGCGGCCGCCTGGAACGCCTTCTGCCTCGCCGGCGGCATGCCGGTCCAGGTCTTGAGGTTCACCGCGAGCAGGTCATAGCCCACCAGATGCGAGGTCAGCACGATCTGCGACATGACCTCGTAGAACTTCATGTTCTGCACGTTCGGCAGCGGGTTGTCCTGGCCGTCGATGGCGCCGGTTTGCAGGCCCGTGTACACCTCGGCGTAGGCCATGGGTGTCGGGTTCGCGCCGAGCGACCGGCCGAGCAGCTGCCAGGCGTCGCCGGGCGGCATCCTGAGCTTGATGCCCGCCAGGTCGGCCGGGGTATTGATCTTCTTGTTCGGCTTCAGCCCCACCTGGCGCGTGCCGAAGAAGGTCGGCCCGAGGATCTTGATCCTCACCTGCTCCTCGGCCTGCTTCTTGTACTGGGCGCCCAGATCGCTCGACCAGAACGCGCTGAGGTGGTTGGCGTCGCGGAAGAGGTACGCCGAGGTCAGGATCGACCAAGCCGGGATCTGCTTGGAGATGTCCTGCGGCGCGATGTTGCCCATCTCCAGGTTGTCGCGCTGCAGGGCGACGAGCTCGGTGCCCTGCTTGAACAGCGAGGCGTTCAGAAACAGGTCGACCTTGAAGTCGCCCTCGACCTCCTTCGCGAACATCTGCATCATGTTCGCGCGGATGTCCTTGTCCGAGAACACCGCGGCGAAGCGCAGCGTGGGCTTGGCCTGCCCCCACGCGGGCAGGGCAGCCGAAGCTGCGAGGGCGGCGCCCGCCTTGAGCGCCGAACGGCGTTTGCTGTCGATACCCATGCTTGCCCCCTCCTATGAAGTGTGCGGCTGGAAATTCGTCAGGTAGCTGAGGATGATGTCGGCGACGATGTCCCGGCGGCGGGCCACGTCGCCCTTCGCGCCCATGTCGCGCTGGAAGATGGCGCCGAAGGTGTAGCGGTTGGTCACGTTGAACATGCCGAGGGCGGCGATCGACTTGTGGATCTCGACCGGGTCGACGCCGCGGCGGAAGCGGCCTTCCGCCTGGCCGCGCGCGAGGACGCGCGCGAGGCGATCGATGATCGGCCGGTTGAGCGTGCGCATCATTCTCGACTTGCGGAGCTGGCGCCCGCGCGCCTGGTTCTCGGCCACCACGAGGCGCACGAAGCCTTCGTGCGTGAGGTAGTAGTTGTAGGTGAACTCCACGATGCGCCGCACCGCCTCGACGGGCGGCAGGTGATCGAGGTCGAGCCTGCCCTCCGCCTCGCGGATCTCGCCGTACACTTGCTCGAGCACCGCGATATACAGCTTCTCCTTGCTGCCGAAGTAGTAGTTGATCAGCGCCCGGGTGGTGTTGGTGCGCCCAGCGATGGCGTCCATGCTCGCGCCCTTGAAGCCCCGCGCCGCGAATTCGTCGATGGCCGCGGCGACGATGCCGGCGCGGTTCGCTTCCGGCGCCTTGGGCTTGCGCATCGCGGCACTGCGCCGGACGGCCTCGGCTCTTGGAATTAACGACATTGCAAGTTAAATTTAGCAGGGTCGCCAATTTATGGCAATGCGCCGGCCGGGGCGGTTGCCGCACGGCCCGAAAGGACTAGAGTGCCGCCCATGACTTCCAAGGAAGCGCTGCCCGAGCCGACCAACCCCCTCGGCGTCGACGGCATCGAGTTCATCGAGTACGCGACCGCGCAGCCCCAGGCGCTCGGCACGGTGCTGCAGTCGATGGGGTTCATGCCGGTCGCGCGGCACCGCTCGCGCGAGGTGATGCTTTACCGGCAGGGCACGATGAACCTGATCGTCAATGCGCACCCGGAAGCGCTGCTCGGGGTGGCGGCACCGACCGATACGCCGGAGCTGAAGGCGATCGCCCTGCGTGTGCGCGACGCCGGCTACGCATGGCATCACGCGATCGACCTCGGCGCGTGGGAGATTCCCACCCGCGCATCGGCGATGGAGCTGAACATTCCCGGCGTGCGCGGGGTGGGAGGCAGCCTGCTCTACTTCGTCGACCGCTACACGGACTTCTCGATCTACGACGTCGACTTCGTTCCCCTGCCCGGCGTCGAGCGCCAACCGCCGGCGCTCGCCGGGCTGCACTACTTTGGCGTGGTCCAGACCATCGGCCCCGACCGGACCGCGGACTGGGTGGACTTCTATCGGACCCTCCTCGATTTCTCGGTGCTGCCGACGGGGCAGTACTTCGGGATCCTCCCGAAGGGCACGCTGCTCGAGAGCCCGTGCCACAAGTTCTACCTGCAGCTCATCGAGCCGCCGCCGGGCTCCGACGACATCGTCTGGACCGAAGGCCTGCTCCGCATCGGGCTCGGCGCGGCAGACGTGCTGGCCGCCACGCGCGCGCTCAAGAGTCGCGGCGTGGTGTTCGTGGACCGCGGTGCGGTGCACACGAGCGAGAAAGGCGCCTTGACCCAGGTCTATCTCGGCGGCGTGACCTTCGAGCTGGTCGTCAGCCATCTCCGGCCGTGAACCTCGATCACTTCGGGATGGACACCATCACGCTGGCCGGGACGCTGGAGGGGAAGCTCCGCGCGGTGCGCGACGCGGGCTTCACGCAGATCATGCTCTCGGCGCGCGACATCGTGGGACACCCCGACGGCGAAGCCGCTGCAGTCGAGGCCGTGCGCGAGAGCGGGCTGCGCGTCACCGGGTTCCAGGTATTGCGTGACTTCGAGGGGCTGTCCGGCCACCTGCACGCCTACAAGGTCGACGTCGCCAAGGCCATGCTCGGGATGTGCCGCGACGTGGGCTCGGAGCTCTTGCTCGTGTGCTCGTCGACCCTGACCCATGGCAGCGGCGAACCGGAGCTCGTCGTGCGCGACCTGCGCAAGCTCGCGATGCTCGCGGTGCCTCTCGGCATCCGCATCGCCTATGAAGCGCTGTCGTGGGGCAAGCACATCAACGAGTATCCGCAAGCCTGGGACCTCGTGGCGCGCGCCGATCGCGCCAATCTCGGGCTCGCGCTCGACTCGTTTCATGCGCTGGCCACCGGCGCAGCGCTCGACGCGCTCGAGGACGTGGACCCGGCGAAGATCTTCCTCGTGCAGCTCGCCGACTTCATGTGGCAGGAAGTGCGCTCGTTCGAGGAGCGCATGGATACCGCGCGGCACTTCCGCGTCTTTCCGGGCGAGGGGGTGCACGGCGTACAGGTTGCGGAACTGGTGCGCCGCCTCGACCGGATGGGTTACCGCGGCGACTACAGCTTCGAGGTGTTCAACGACGACTACGTGCAGCTCCCGCTGCCGGTGGTCGCCGAGCGCGCGCGGCAATCTGTGAGGTGGCTCACCGGTCTCGTGCCGCGCCGCAGCCTGCCGCGTCGCCGGGCGGCGGACCCGAGCTAGCGCACGCCCTTGCTGCCGTCACCGCACCGCGTAGAAATCCAGGATCACGCGCTCGCGAGTGCGCACGCCGGTGCAGACTGCGATCGTCCGGTTGAGCCACGCATGCTCCGGCGCCGCCGTCTCGAACGTCGGCGCAGCGCGGAAGTAGTACAGCGCCGGGTCGACGTCCTCGCCGCGCGCGATGCGCATCAACAGCTCGGGCGGCCCGTGCCGGTATCCGAAGTTCTGCACGTAGATGAGGGCGCCGTCCTGCGCCTCGATCGTGTAGCGCGCCTCGAGCACCGCGGTGCCGTCGTCGCGCACGATCTGCCAGTCCGCGCCCCCGGGCAGGATGCGTCCGGAAAGCTTCGGCCCGCTCACCTCGCCGCCAGTGATGTCGACGATGCGGCGCTCCCCGAGCGGCGTGCGGCCGAGCGAGCGCGGCGCGGCCACCGCGACGCTGGCGCGGAACATCGGTTCGAGCTGCGGCTTCGGCGGGTCGTGGGCCACGGCGCGCCCTCCCCGGCGCGGCGCATCGCCGTGCAGCTTAGCGCGGGCGCCCGCGTGCGACAATCGCGCCGGAAAGGACGGGGCCCATGAGCGTACGAAAGCTC
Source organism: Burkholderiales bacterium (assembly GCA_035456405.1). Taxonomy (GTDB): domain Bacteria; phylum Pseudomonadota; class Gammaproteobacteria; order Burkholderiales; family SG8-39; genus JAGVSZ01. Next base: position 53,811 of record DATIDG010000089.1, read on the forward strand.
CTCGATCTCAGCGGCAGGATTGCGCTCGTCACCGGCGGCTCGCGCGGGCTCGGGCTGCAGGTCGCAGCGGGCCTCGGCGAGATGGGCGCGAAGGTGGCGATCACTGCGCGGAAAGCCGACGAGCTCGAGGCGGCCCGCGCGCAGCTCGTGCGCGAAGGCGTCGAGGCGCTCCCCCTCACCTGCGACCTGTCGAAGCCGGAGGCGATCGAGCCGCTCGTCGACGCGGTGCTCGCGAAGTACGGGCAGATCGACATCCTCGTCAACAACGCGGGCGCGACCTGGGGCGCACCCGCCGAGGAACACCCGCTCGAGGCCTGGCAGAAGCTCGTGAACCTCAACCTCACCGCGGCGTTCGTCGCTTGCCAGACGGTCGGGAGGAAGTCGATGATCCCGCGCCGCCACGGCCGGATCATCAACATGGCATCGATTGCCGGCCTGCGCGGCAACCTTCCGGACAAGCTGCGCACCATCGCGTACAACACCACCAAGGGCGGTCTCGTCAACTTCACGCGCGCCCTCGCGGGCGAGTGGGGCCAGTACGGCATCACGGTGAACGCGATCGCTCCGGGTTTCTTTCCGTCGAGAATGACGAAAGGGTCGCTTGAGCGCATCGCCGATCAGGTGATTGCCGCGACGCCTCTGCGCCGTCTGGGCGGCGACGAGGACTTGAAAGGGCTCGCGGTGCTCCTCGCCTCGGATGCATCGCAGCACATCACGGGCCAGATCGTCGCGGTGGACGGCGGCGCGAGTGTCGTCTAGAAGCAAGACGGCACAGCGCTTGCTTCGCCAACGTGATCGGGAACACGCTTGTCGACAACAGTCGCCTCGCCCTGCTATAACACCGGACATGTCTACCGTTACGGCCGTCTTCGCTCGATGACCACTCAGTCGCTCTCGCGCGTCCGCATCCCGTTCGTCGAGCATCTCGGCATCCGCCTCACCGAGCAGTCGAAGGAGCGTGCGTCGATCGTTCTCGACAAGCGGCCCGAGCTCCTCAACAGCTGGGGCGCGGCGCACGGCGGCGTGGTGATGACGATGCTCGACTACGTGATGAGCGCCGCGGTGCGCGGCCACTACGGCGTCGACGGTGGTGTCCTCACCGTCGATCTGAGCGTCGGATTCATGAACGCCGGCACCTCGAACCACATCTTCGCGGAGGGGCGCGTGCTGCACGGCGGCCAGTCCACCGCATTCTGCGAGGCAGCGGCGCGCGACGAAGGCGGCAAGCTCCTCGCCAAGGCCATCGGCACCTTCAAGCTGCTCGGCGAGAAGAAGTAGTCCTGCTCGCTCCGGCGATCCGAACGACTGCGCGGCCGGTTCCGCACGCGCGGCCGCGCCGTCAAGCCACCTCGGGCCCGAGCCGCAGCTCTTTGCCACCGAGCAACAGCCGGTTCCAGGTGGGAGTGATCACGATCTCGTTCAGGCACACGTGCGGCGGCATCTCCGCGACGAAGCGGATCGTGCGCCCGAGGTCGTCGGCCTTCAGCATCCGGTCCATGTCCTCCTGCGAGGGCGGCACCGGGCGCGTCTTGAGGATCGGCGTCGCCACCTCGCCGGGATAGATCACGCACCCGCGGATGCCGTGCATGCCCTCCTCGAGGTTGAGGTGGTGCGTGATCGTCGCCATCGCGTGCTTGCTCGCACCGTACGCGGGGCCGCCGAGGTAGCCGACCCAGCGCCCGAGCCACGACGCGATGTTGATCACCAGCCCGCCCTTCTGCGCGCGCATCGCCGGCAGGACCGCCGTCATGCAGTAGAGCGCGCCGTTCAGGTTGACGGCGATCACCTTGTCCCAGTCCTCCGGGACGAGGTCCTTGTAGAAGCGCTTCGGGATGTTGAGCCCGGCGCTGTTCACGAGGATGTCGCAGCGGCCGTGGCGGTCGAGCAGCTCCCTCGCCGCATGTGCGACCTGCTTCTTGTCGGCGACGTCGAGCGGGAGCTTCTCCACCTCGCCCCCGGCGTCCGTCACGAGCCTGCGAGTCTCCTCGAGCATCTCCGCGCGGCGCCCCGAGATGACGACGCGCGCGCCGGCTTTCGCCAGCTCGACCGCGCCCGCCTGCCCGATGCCGCTGCCCGCGCCGGTGAGCCAGGCGACCTTGCCGCCGAGCGTTGCCATGTGTTGCCCTCCTCAGCGTTTCTGGTACTGCGTCGCCCCGAACATGACTTCGCGCTGCTCGGGCGTGAGCGGGGTCGTGCGGCGCCGCTCGGCCAGGACCGCGAGGCCGCGCTTGACCGCCGGACGCTCGTTGATCCTCTCGAACCAGCGCCTCACGTTCGGATACTCGTCCATGTTGACGCCCTGCCGCTCGTACGAACGCAGCCACGGCATGATCGCCATGTCGGCGATCGTGTAGTCGCGGCAGGCGACGTAGGGGCTGTCGCCGAGGCGCTTGTCGAGGATGCCATAGAGCCGGTTCGCCTCGTTGCGGTAGCGGTTCACCGCGTACTCGATTCTCTCCACGGCGTAACCGAGGAAGTGGTGCGCCTGGCCGAGCATCGGCCCGATGTGGCCCATTTGGAACATGGTCCACTGCAGCACCGACCAGCGGTCGCGCAGGTCCTCCGGCAGGAACTTTCCGGTCTTCGACGCGAGGTAGAAGAGGATCGCGCCCGACTCGAACATCGACATCGGCTTACCGCCGGGACCATCGGAATCGACGATCGCGGGAATCTTGTTGTTCGGGCTGATCTTCAGAAACTCCGGCTTGAACTGGTCGCCGGCCTGGATGTCGACGGCATGCACCCGGTACGGCAGACCGGTCTCCTCGAGCATGATGTGAACCTTGTGGCCGTTGGGCGTCGGCCAGGTGTAGATGTCGATCAAGGGCGCGCTCCTCTGCGTGGTCGGACGGCGGAGCGCGCATTATAGGTGCGCGGCAATGCGCGCACGCTCAAGTGGAGAGGGGCGCGTCCCCGCGCCGAATGGGGAGAACGAGCGAAACGAAGCGGGGGATCTCGAGTCCCCCGCCGCGTCAACGGCTGAGCGGCCCCTCGGCCGAGGGGCCCCCGGGTTGCTACTTCTTCGCGGTGCGCGTCTCGACCGGCAGCGTCGGCGCCCACTCTTTCGGCTGCATGCTGCGCACCTGGTATCGGCCGTCTTGCCGGAAGAGCCACGTCTCCAGGAAGCGCACCGACTGCTGCCCGCCGAGCACGGCCTCGGACGGCGCCGGGAAGCGTCCGACCTTGCGCACGCTCGCAAGCGCGGTCTGCTCGAGATCCTTGTAGCCGTTCGAGCGCCACAGCTTGAGGGCGGTGACGTTGCCTTGATGGTCGATCGTCACGTCGAGGACGATGACCCCTTTCAGGATGACTGGCAGGGAATCGGCAAGCTGGCCCTTGCCGGCCTCCGTCACGCGCTCGGCGAAGTGGCGCTTGTACGCGTCGATCGTGGTTCCGGTCGAGACCTGAAATGCCGCGGCGGGACGCGGGCTCATCGTGGCCGCCGCGGCGGCGACCGCCTCGGGCGTAGGCGCCGCCTCGTCCGCGTGCGCAAGCCAGGTCGAGCCTGCGAAGAGCGCCGCGCCAAGCACGGCCGAGAGTACGACATCGTTGCGACGCATGGTGCCTCCCCTGCTAGATGCACTTGATGGAGGGGCAGGCTAGCATCGCCGGCGCGGCAAGGGCTATGCCAACGTCATCGTTCGTGAAGGAATCCCCGGGCCTGTCGGAGGACGGACAGGGTCACGTCAGCTTTACGAGCTGCTTGCCGAAATTCTCGCCCCGCAGCATGCCAAGAAATGCACGCGGCGCGTTCTCGAGCCCCTGGGCAACGCACTCCCGATACCTGATGCGTCCCGCCGCGACGTGCTCGCCCAGCTCGGCCAGCGCCTGCGGCCAGAGCTGCATGCGGTCGGACACGATGAAGCCCTGCATGCGGATGCGATTCACCAGGAGCGCGCGGATGTTCTTCAGTCCGTACTGCTCCGTTGCGCTGTACTGGGAAACGAGCCCGCAGATCGTGATGCGTGAGAACGGCCGCATGTGGCGCAGCGCGGTGTCGAGCGTCTCGCCGCCGACGTTCTCGAAGTACACGTCCGCACCGTCAGGCAGCGCGGCCTTCAGGTCCTCGTGCAGCGCGCCACGCTTGTAGTCGACGCACGCGTCGAAGCCGAGCTCCTTGACCACGTAATCGCACTTGGCGCCGCCGCCGGCGATGCCCACGGCGCGGCAGCCCTTGCTCTTCGCGAGCTGACCCACGACGCTGCCGACCGCGCCTGAGGCTGCGGAGACCAGCACGGTCTCGCCCGCCTTCGGCTGCGCGATGTCGAGCAGGCCCACCCACGCGGTGACGCCCGGCATTCCGAGCACGCCGAGGGAATACGAGAGCGGCGCCCGCGTCGGGTCGACCTTGCGCACCGCGGTGCCGTCGGAGAGCGCGTACTCCTGCCAGCCGAGCGCGCCGGTCACGTACTCTCCGACCGCGAACTGCGGATGCCGCGAGGCGATGATCTCGCCCACCGTCCCGCCGGTCATGACCTCGCCGAGCTCGACGTACTTCGCGTAGCTCTTCACCGCGTCCATGCGGCCGCGCATGTATGGGTCGAGCGAGAGCCAGTGGTTGCGGACCAGGAACTGCCCATCGGCCGGCTGCGGCACGGGCGTCTCGACGAGCTTGAAGTTCGCCTCGGTGGGGAAACCGGCCGGTCGGCTGGCGAGCAGGATCTGGCGGTTCTGCGGCACGGCTGCGCGCCTCGCGGTTCATCCGGAGGGAGTGGAGTGTAGCAGCGCCGATGCGCCGGCGCGTGCGGCACGCGCGCGGGCTGCTTCACGCTCGCCCGGGCCTGCGGGTCGACGGCGAACGGGTCTGCTCAGCGGCTCTGCGCCGTCCGGAAACCGACGAAGGGGTCGCGACGATCGGGGGTGTAGAAGTTGCGGTAAGTGGCGCGCGCGAGCGCCGGCGCAGTGACCCAGCTGCCCGCACCGCGCAGCTCGGCATGCCCCTTGAACCACGGCACCGAGTAGTCGGCGTACGGATCGGCGCTGAACTCGGGATAGGGCCCGAACTCCGTCGCGGTCCATTCCCACACGCGGGCGAGCACGAACGACGCGTCGCCCGACGCGCGCACCCACTCGGCCGCAGTGGGCAGCCGCCGCCCGCGCCACGCGGCGTACGCCTCGGCCTCGTGACGCGAGACGTGGATCAACGGCTCGCGCTCCGGCGCGAGCCAGCGGTCGAAGCGGCGCAGCTGCCAGCCGCGCCGGTCGCGCCGCCAGTAGACCGGATGCTTCGCGCCGCTCGCCGCGAGCCACTCGCGACCGGCGGCCGACCACAACTCCGGCCGACCATACCCGCCCGCCTCGACGAACTCCGCGAACTCGCGGTTGGTCACCGGCCGGCGATCGATGTCGAACGCGCCGTGCGGCACCGCGTGGGCCCATTTCTCGTTGTCGAAGACGAAACCGGCGCTGCGCGGGGAGCCCAGCGTCACCAGCCCGGGGTCGAAAGCGAGCGCGCCGCCGTCGCCGAGCGCGGGGAGCTCGGGGATGGCAGGTGGCACGAGCGCGCGCTGCTGCCACATCATCCACCACGCCTCGATGTGCATGCGCTCGTGATGGAGCGCGAGCTCGGCATAGTAGCGGTCGTCGGGCGACGGCGCGCCGCGGAGCTTCTCTTTGACCGCGGTAAGCACCTCGCCCCCGTAGGCACGCGTCTCCTCGATCGGCGGCAGCGGCGCGCGCCAGCGCGCGGGATGTGGGATGCGCGAGGAGTCGTATAGCCAGTCGGCCCAGCGCATGCGCGATTCGCGCAGCGGCTCGAGCAGCGGCGATGCGCTCCAGTCGACGCCCGGCTTCACGCGCAGGCACCAGTGCTCCTGGAACCAGACGATGTGGCCGTACTCCCAGAGCGGCGGGTTGAGCGTGGGCGCATACGGCCCCATCCACTCGTCCGCGCGCAGCCGCGAAGCAAGCGCATCGAGGTTGTGGCGCGCGGCGGCGAGCTGGGCCGCGAGTTCGGCCGGGTCGAGCTTGCTTGCGGGAAGCGTCATCGGCCCGTCGGCGCGAAGACGAGGAAGTACTGGTCGGGAAGGAAGTCGTGCTCCGCCACGAGCCGGTAGCCGGCGCGCGCGATCTCCTGCTTAACCGCGTCCGGCGGGACTCGCGCCGAGCGCGGCGGGCCCCGGGAGGAATCCACGCGGAAGTCGACGATCGCCAGTCGCCCGTCCGGCCCGAGCGCGGAACGCAGCGCGACGAAGTACTCGGTGCGCGACGGGATGTGGTGATAGACATCGACGAGCAGTGCGACGTCCACCGGTCCCGGGAGGTTCGGGCCGCTCTCTGGCGCCTGCACCGGCACGAGGTTCGCGACGCCTTCGCGCTTCGCCCGCTCGCCGAGGTAGCGCACCATGTCCGGCGCCGAATCGACGGCGTAGACGCGACCGGCCGGCACTGCGCGCGCGAGCCGCACGGCGAAGTAGCCGGTGCCGGCGCCGATGTCGGCGACCCTCGCGTCCTGCGGCAGCCGCAGCGCGCGGATCACCTCATCGGGCTTCTGCCAGGCGTCGCGTGCCGGGTCGTCGAAGACGCGCGCCCACTTCTCGGCGTCGTCGAAGCGGTGGTGATAGCGACCGCCATGCTGCTGGCTGCACGCCGCGAGCGGGGCACAGAGAGCGAGCGCAGCGAGCCAGACCGATGCCCGCGCCCACATGCTGCCCGTCGCTCCTAGGCCGCGGCGGCGAAGCGCTCGCTGTGCCAGTCGCTGTCGCCGAGCCAGAAGTCGATCATCGTGAGGCGCTTCGAGTAGTGTGCGGCGGGCAGGTCGAGCGTCACGCCCATACCGCCGTGCAGCTGCGTCGCTTCCTGGGCAATCGCGCGGCCGGAGCGCCCCACGAGCGACTTCGCCGCCGACACGGCGCGCCTGCGCTCGCGGGTGACACCCGACTGCGCCTGCGCCGCGGCGAGGCATGCGATCGATTTGACCTGCTCCGCGTGCACCAGCATGTCCACCGCGCGGTGCTGCAGCGCCTGGAAGCGCCCGATCGGCTGCCCGAACTGCTGGCGCGTCCGGAGGTAGTCGAGCGTCAGCGCGTTCAGCTGCTCGATGACGCCGACCGCCTCCGCGCACAGTGCGGCAGCGCCGAGATCGACCGCACGCTCGAGCGCCTCGAGCCCGCCGTCCATCTGTCCGAGCACCGCGTCGGCACCGACGCGCACGCCGTCCAGCACGACGTCCGCCGCGCGCAGGCCGTCGATCGTCCGGTAGTCGCTCGCGGTCACGCCCTGCGCGCCGCGCCCGACGAGAAACAGGGTGATGCCCTGTGTGTCGCGCTGCGCGCCGGCGGTGCGCGCGGACACCACGAGCGTGTCGGCCGTAGCGCCGTTGAGCACGACCGACTTCTTTCCGCTCAGCAGGTGGCCCGCGCCGTCGCGACGCGCGGTGGTCGCGACGTCGTGCAGGCCGAACCGCGCCTGCGGCTCGCCGTATGCGAGCGCGAGCTGCCGCTCGCCCGCGACCACGCCGGGCAGGATCGCCTGCCGCTGCGCGTGGGTGCCCGCAATCGCAACCGCGCCGCCGCCGAGCACGACCGTCGCGAGATAGGGTTCGACGACGATGCCGCGGCCGAGCTCCTGCATCACCACCATCAGGTCGACCGCTGTCCCGCCCAGGCCGCCGTCGGCCTCGGCGAACGTGACGCCGAGCAGACCCATCTCCGCCAGCTTGGCCCAGACCTCGTCGCTCCAGCCCTTGGGTGAGGCGACGATCTTCTTGCGCGCCTCGAACGAGTACTCGTTCTGTACGAACCTCGCGACGGCGTCGCGAAACAGCTGCTGTTCTTCGCTCAGGGAGAAGTCCATCTCAGAGCCCCAGCACCTGTTGCGCAATGATGTTGCGTTGAATCTCGTTCGAGCCGCCGTAGATCGACGCCTTGCGCCAGTTGAAATAGCGCGCGGCGAGCGGCGCTGCGTAGTCGGGGGCGAGCGGCCCCGCCGCGCCGCCCTCCTCGATCACGCGGCGCGAGAACGGCAGCGCGGCCGGCCCGAGCGCCTCCATCATCAGCTCGGTGAGCGCCTGCTGCACCTCGGTGCCCTTGATTTTGAGGATCGACGCCTCGGGCCCGGGCCTGGAGCGGTTCGAGAGCACGCGCAGCAGCGTCATCTCGAGCGCGAGGAGGTCGATCTCGGCCTCCGCGATCTTCCGGCGGAACGCCGGGTCGGCGGTGAGCGGCACGCCGTCGCGCACCTCGCGCGCCGCGATATCCTTGAGCAGCGTCAGCTCGCGCTTCGACGCGCCGACGCCGGTGATGCCGGTGCGCTCGTGGCCGAGCAGGTACTTCGCGTAAGTCCAGCCCTTGCCTTCGCTCCCCACGAGGTTCGCGACCGGCACCCTCACGTCGTCGAAGAACACCTCGTTGACCTCGTGCTCCTCGTCGTAGAGGTAGAGCGGCCGCACCGTCACGCCGGGGGAGTGCATGTCGATCAGGAGGAAGCTGATGCCCTCCTGCGGCTTCACCGACGAATCGGTGCGCACCAGGCAGAAGATCATGTCCGCGTACTGCGCGAGCGTGGTCCAGGTCTTCTGGCCGTTCACGACGTAGTGATCGCCCTGGCGCGCCGCGCGCGTCTTGAGCGACGCCAGGTCGGACCCGGAGCCGGGTTCCGAGTAGCCCTGGCACCACCAGTCCGCCGACGACAGGATACGCGGCAGGTAGTGGCTCTTCTGCCACGCGCTGCCGAACTGTATGATCACGGGCGCCACCATGCTCAGTCCGAACGGGATGAGCCGCGGGGCGCCGGCGGCCGCGCACTCCTCGTCGAAGATGTGCTGCTGGACGGCGGTCCATCCGGTCCCGCCGTGCTCGATCGGCCAGTTCGCGGCGATCCAGCCCTTCTCGTGGAGGATCTTCTGCCAGCGGACGTAGTCTTCCTTCACCACCCGCCGGTGGTTGAGGACCTTCTCGCTGATCTCCCGCGGGAGCTTGGCGCGCACGAACGCGCGCACCTCCTCGCGGAACGCCTGCTCTTCGGGGGTGTACTGGAGGTCCATCGGCGCTGCGGCTTGCTGCGGAGGGTTCGATCTTACCGCGCGCCCGGTCCATTCCGCCAGCACGGCTGCAATCCGGCCGCGAAGCCGCCCGCGGGATGCGGTATAACCCTTCGGCAGGCGGCGGACGGCCGCTCTCACGGAACGACACGGGAATGCGCAACGACATCCGCAAGCGCGTGCTGGTGACCGGCGGCGCCGGCTTCCTCGGCTCGCACCTGTGCGAGCGGCTGCTCGCCGACGGGCACGACGTGCTGTGCGTCGACAACTTCTTCACCGGCACGAAGGACAACGTCGCCCATCTCCTCGGCAACCCGCACTTCGAGGTGATGCGGCACGACGTGACCTTCCCCCTCTACGTCGAGGTCGACGAGATCTACAACTTCGCCTGCCCGGCCTCGCCGATCCACTACCAGCACGACCCGGTGCAGACGACCAAGACGAGCGTGCACGGCGCGATCAACATGCTCGGCCTCGCCAAGCGGCTGCGCGCCCGCATCCTGCAGGCGTCCACGAGCGAGGTGTACGGCGACCCGGAGGTGCATCCGCAGCGCGAGGGCTACTGGGGCCGCGTCAACCCGATCGGGCCGCGCGCGTGCTACGACGAGGGCAAGCGCTGCGCCGAGACGCTGTTCTTCGACTACTGGCGTCAGCACCGGCTGCGCATCAAGGTCGCGCGCATCTTCAACACCTACGGGCCGCGCATGCACCCGAACGATGGCCGCGTCGTCTCGAACTTCATCGTCCAGGCGCTCGAGGGCGAACCGATCACGATCTACGGCGACGGCCGCCAGACGCGCTCGTTCTGCTATGTGGAGGACCTCATCGAGGGCATCGTGCGGCTGATGGACACGCCCGACGAGATCACCGGCCCGGTGAACCTCGGCAACCCGGCCGAGATGACGATCCGGGAGCTCGCGGAGAAGGTGATCGAGCTCACGGGTTCGCGCTCGAAGGTCGACAGCCGCCCGCTGCCGCAGGACGATCCGATCCAGCGCCAGCCCGACATCGCGGTCGCGCGCGAGAAGCTCGGCGACTGGATGCCGCACGTCGAGCTCGAGGCGGGGCTGCGCAAGACGATCGAGTACTTCGAGGCGCTGCTGCGCGGCCGTCGGGCCGCGGGCCCCGCGTAGGCCGCTGCCATGTCGTCGAAGATCGCCCTCATCACCGGCATCACCGGGCAGGACGGCGCGCTGCTCGCCGAGCTGCTGCTCGCGAAGGGCTATGTCGTGCACGGCGTGAAGCGCCGCTCGTCGTCGTTCAACACCGGACGGGTCGATCACCTGTACCACGACCCGCACGAGACCGACGTCCGGTTCTTCA
>DATIDG010000090.1:0-3417 GCA_035456405.1 Burkholderiales bacterium
GAGCGACTGCGACTCCTCCTCCAGGAAGAGGTCGATCACGCTCTGCGCGCCGAGGATGCGGAACTCGCGCGCGTTGAACTGCCGCGCCTCGCGCAGGATCTCGCGCAGGATCTCGTAGCAGACCGTGCGCGCTGTCTTCACCGTGCCGCGCCCCTGGCAGGTGCCGCACGGCTCGCACAGCACGTGCTCGAGCGACTCGCGCGTGCGCTTGCGGGTCATCTCCACCAGGCCGAGCTGCGTAAAGCCGTTCAGCGTCATCTTCGTCCGGTCGCGCGCGAGGAATTTCTGGAACTCGGCCAGCACCGCCGCGCGATGATCCTCGCTCCCCATGTCGATGAAGTCGACGATGATGATCCCTCCGAGATTGCGCAGGCGCAGCTGCCGCGCGATTACCTGCGCCGCCTCCAGGTTGGTCTTGAAGATCGTGTCCTCGAAGTTGCGCACGCCGACGAACCCGCCGGTGTTGACGTCGATGGTCGTCATCGCCTCGGTCTGGTCGATGATCAGGTAACCCCCGCTCTTTAGGTCGACGCGACGCGCGAGCGCCCGCTCGATCTCGTCCTCGACGTTGTGCATGTCGAAGAGCGGCCGTTCGCCCGCGTAGTGCTCGAGCTTGGGCAGCACCTTTGGCACGTAGTCGGTGGCAAACGCCTGCAGCCGGCCGAACGTCTCCCGCGAGTCGATCAGCACGCGGCCGGTGTCCTCGTGCACGAAGTCGCGCAGCACGCGCTGCGCGAGCGAGAGATCCTGGTGCAGCAGCGACGGCGCGTGCGAGGTCTGCGACCGCTCGCGGATGTACCCCCAGAGCCGGCGCAGGTACGCGACGTCGTTCGCGAGCTCGCCTTCGGTCGCCGACTCCGCCATGGTGCGGATGATGTAGCCGCCGCGCTCGTCCGGCGGCAGGAGCTGCTGCAGCCGCTCGCGCAGCAGCTTGCGCTCGGCCTCGTCGTCGATGCGCTGCGAGACGCCGATGTGGGTGTCCTGCGGCAGGTGGACGATGAGGCGCCCGGCGATCGAGACCTGGGTCGAGAGCCGCGCGCCCTTGGTCCCGATCGGGTCCTTGATCACCTGCACCAAGAGGGGCTGGCCCTCGGTGAGGATCCGTTCGATCGGACGCGTGGCGCCGGTGCGCGGCAGATCGCCGTTCGGATGCCCGTTCTGACGCTCTTCCCAGATGTCGGCGACGTGCAGGAACGCGGCGCGCTCGAGCCCGATCTCGACGAAGGCCGACTGCATACCCGGCAGCACCCGCACCACGCGGCCCATGTAGATGTTGCCGACGAGCCCGCGCGTCGCGGAGCGCTCGACGTGCAGCTCCTGCACGACGCCGCTCGCCATGACGGCGACCCGCGTTTCCTGCGGCGTGACGTTGATGAGGATGTCTTCGGCCATGGTTTCGCGGCGCGAAGCTTAACCCGGACGCCGCGCCTCCCGGCCGGGGTCAGCCGAACCGCGACTGGAACCTGCGCAGCAGACTCGCCGTCTCGTACAGCGGCAGGCCCATCACGCCGGTGTAGCTGCCGAGGATCTCCGGGATGAAAGCCGCGGCGCGGCCTTGGATCGCGTAGCCCCCGGCCTTGTCGAAGGGCTCGCCGGTCTCCACGTATTGCGCGATCTCCCCATCGTCGAGCTCGCGGAAGCGCACGACGTTCTCGTTCAGGATCGCGTCGACGGTGGAGTCGAAGCACAGCACGACCGCGGTCAGCACGCGATGCTCGCGCCCCGACAGCTCGCGGAGCATGGCACCCGCGTCGGCGCGATCGGCCGGTTTGCCGAAGATCTTGTCGCGCAGGCACACGGTGGTGTCCGCGGCGAGCACCGGGTGCCGAGGCAGGCTGCGCTGCACCACGCGCTGCCAGCCGGCGTCGGCCTTGTCCCGGGCGACGCGCATCACGTACGCGTCGGGCATCTCGTCCGGGCGGGGCGTCTCGTCCATGTCGCGCCCGCGCAGACCGTGCTCGCGGAAGAGGAGCACCTCGAAATGCACGCCGATCTGCTTGAGGAGCTCCCTGCGGCGCGAGCTGCGGGAGGCAAGATAGATTCGGGGAAGGGTCACCGCCACGGCCTGCTTTCAAGTTATTGTCGGTGGTAGGGGTGATTATCGAGGACCGTCAAGGCCCGATAAAGCTGTTCCGCCAGCAGGACGCGAACCAGTGCATGCGGGAGCGTCAGGCTCGAGAGCCGGAGCTGGAGGTCGGCCCGCGCCTTGAGCGCCGGGTCGATGCCGTCCGGGCCCCCGATCACGAAGCCGACGTTCCGCCCGCCGGCGAGCCACCCGTCGACGAGGCGGGCGAGCGCTGCGGTCGTCAGGTCGCGGCCGCGCTCGTCGAGCGCCACGCGCAGGCACCCCGGAGGCAGCGCCGCGTCGATGCGCTTCGCCTCGCCCGCCATGGCCTGCGCCGGGGTGCGGGTCGGACCGCGCTTCTCGGGCCGGATCTCCGCCAGCTCCAGCCGGGCCTTGCGCGGGAAACGACGCGCATAGTCCGCGAAGGCCTCGTCGACCCAGCCGGGCATCCTTTCCCCGACCGCGACGACGACCAGCTTCACTCAGCTGACCGCCTTCGCACGGGACTTGGGCTTCGCACGAAGACGTTTCGCGCGGGGCGCGGGCTGGTCCCACAGCTCCTCGAGGTTGTAGTGCTGGCGCACGGCCGGCTGCATGATGTGCACCACGACGTCTCCCAGGTCGACGAGCACCCATTCCCCGCCCGCTTCGCCCTCGAGGCCGGTGACGCGCTCGCCGAGCGCCTTCATCCGCTCGCGCAGATGGACCGCGAGCGCCTTCGTCTGCCGCGCGGAGTCGGCGGTGGCGATGATCACCCGGTCGAAGAGACTGGTCAGGTGCGTGACGTCGAACGCTGCGATGTCGCGGGCCTTGATGTCCCCGAGCGCGGCGACGATCGCTTTCTGCTTCTTCCGGATGTCCATCAGCTGTCGGGTTTGTCCTCTCGGTAAAGGCCGTTCGCTCGAATATATTCGAGAACTTCGGGCGGGAGCAAATAGCGCACGCTCCGGCCGGAAGCAAGCCTCCGCCGCAGCTCGGAGGCGGAGATGCCGAGCAGTGTCATCGGGAACGCGACGATGCGCCCGGCGGGCGCGGTGCCGAGCGCCGCCGGAGAGCCGGCTCGGGCTTCATACGCCGCGCCGACCTCGGCCGGTAGTGCCGCGCGCGCCACCGCAAACCCGGGGCGCTCGCCGACCGCGAAGTGCGCAAGCGTGAAGAGTTCGCGCCAGGCGCGCCAGGTATTGAAGACGTGCAGCTGGTCGGCGCCGATGATGAAGACGAGCGGCGCTTCGGGCCCGAGCTGTGCGCGCACCCGCCGGAGCGTGTCGATGGTGAAGCATGGCGCGGCACTTTCGGCTTCCGCGTCGTCGACCTCGAAGCGCGGGTTGCCGCGGATCGCGCGGCGGACCATC
>DATIDG010000091.1:0-36153 GCA_035456405.1 Burkholderiales bacterium
GCCGAGCGCGCCCGCTGCCACATTCCGATGAGGCGCGCATAACGCCCCGCGACCTCGTCGACGACCTCGCCGTCCGACGCCTTGCCCGCGAACCACGCCCGCGCGGGCGCGGCGAAGATCGACCGGCCGACCGCGAAGCCCTTGCAGATCCCGAACTGCGCCGCGACCTCGAAGCCCGCACGAAGCGTCGCCTCGTCTGCCTCGAGCCCCAGCATCACGACGCCACGGCAATGGCGGTCGTTACGCTCGATCACCGACGTCGACTCGGCCCAGGCCCGCGCGTCCGCCGCCGGCGGCAGCTTCCACCAGTCCGGACGGATACCGGCCTCGTAGAGTTGCGCGAGCGAACGGGCGGTCGTGGAGGAATCGGCCGGAAGCTCGCGCGGCGGCAGCACCTCGACGAGCAGCTCGCGAGACGTCGCCGCGCACGCCGACTGAAGCGCCGCGAGCCGCGCGATCTGCGCCCGGCGCAGCTCCGGGGCGTCGTCGGGGTGGTAGGAGACGAGGCACTTGGCGACGTGCTCGCCCGGCCAGGTACGCAAGGCAAGCGCGAGGTCGTCGCCCGCCTCGAATGCGAGCGGCCGCGAGCCCGGCACCTCGACGGGTCGCGCGATCCACAGCCCCCGCCCCGTGAGCGCGGGCAGCACATCCTCGCCATAGCGGTCGTCCAGGATGACGCCGGCGCCCGGCGTGTCCCCGGCACCGCGCACGGCGCCCTCGGCGACCAGCCGCTTGAAGTCGCGGATCCGCTCGCGCGGCGCGCCGTGCTCGTCGGCGAGCGCCTCGAGCTGCGCCCGATGGTCGAATGCGAGCACGGCGAGCGAGGGCCAGCGCCGGGTCCGCGTGGTGACGCGATGCAAGCGCTCGAGCGCGGCGTCCTTGCGCAGCCGGGCGGTCGGACTGCCGTGCGCGAGGAAGTGCTCGAGCTCCGTCCAGCTCGGGATCGCCGGCGCGCAGCCATGTCGCGACACGACGAGCGCGCCGCACGCGTTGGCATAGGCCGCGCAGCGCCCGAGCGGCTCGTCGCGCAGCCAACCACGCAGGAAACCGGCCATGAACGCATCGCCCGCGCCCAGCACGTTGTACACCTCGACCGGGAAGCCGGCCACGACCACGCCCTGGTCGAGCGAAGCAGGGATCGCCCCGGGGAACGCGACGCACCCCATCGGCCCGCGCTTCAGCACCAGCGTCGCGGCGGTGAGCTCGCGCAATCGGCGCAGCGCGGCGAGGGTGTCGGTGGTCCCGCCGGCGACGTGGATTTCCTCCTCGGTCCCCACGATCAAGTCGCACTCGCCAACGACCGTCTGCAGGTGCTCGCTCACCCGGTCCGACGCGATGAAGCGCTGCTCGCCCAGCCCGAGGCCGGTGAGACCCCAAAGCACCGGCCGGTAGTCGACGTCGAGGACGATCCGCGTCCCCGCCGCGCGCGCGAACCGCATCGCGGCCCGGCACGCGTCGTAGGTGCGGCGCGTCGAGAGGTGGGTGCCCGAGAGCAGCAAGCCAGTCGCCGATGCGACGAACGCGGCGTCGAAATCCTCGGGCGCGATCGCCATGTCTGCGCAGTTCTCGCGGTAGAAGACGAGCGGAAACGTGTTGCGGTCGCGGATGCCGAGGAACACCAGCGCAGTGAGCCGCTGCGGGTCCGTCGCGACCCGGCTCACGTCCACGCCCTCGGCGGCGAGCGTCTCGCGCACGAACCGGCCGTTGTGCTCGTCCCCCACCCGGGTGAGCATCGCGGGCCTGAGCCCGAGCCGTGCGCAGCCGACCGCGGTGTTGGCGGGCGAGCCGCCGAGGTACTTCGCGAAAGTCAGCATGTCCTCGAGCCGCCCCCCGACCTGCTCGCCGTAGAGGTCCACCGCCGCGCGGCCGACGCAGATGACGTCGAAGGTGCGCTCGGGAGCGGTCGCCGGGGTGTTCATCGTCCGCGCCCGCGGGTTCACGCCGCCTTGCGCGCGCCGTTGCGCTCGGCGAGGTGGTGGCCGACGCTGACCACCAGCGCCTGGGCGAGGCAGAGCGGCTCGACCAGCGACCGGAACGCGCGCTTCGAGTCGTCGCCGAGCTCGAAGCACACCGACGCCGAGGCGACGAGCGGCGAAAGCGCGCCGTCGGTGATCGCGATCACCGCCGCGCCGCGCTTGCGACACTCCGCGGCGATCTCCACGGTCTCGGGCGTGTAGTTGCGGAAGCTCACCGCGATCAGCGCGTCCCGCCTGCCAATGCGCCGCGCGAACTCGCGGTTCATGCCGCCCGCGCCGTCAAGGAGCTGCGCCGCGAGCTCGAGGCGGTTGAGGGCATAGGCGAAATACGCGGCGACCGGGAACGAGCGGCGCAATCCGATCACGTGGATCGACTGGGCCGCCGCAAGCTGGCGCACCGCCGCCCGAAGGTCGGCGGGACGGACGCGCTCGGCGAGCTGCTCGAGGCCGTGGATCGAGTCGGTCACGAACTCGTGCAGCACGCCCGGCGGGCTCGTCCCGCCCGGTCGCGCGCGGGCCCGCAGCTGCGCGATGCGCTCCCGGTAGGTCGTCGACCGCTCGACGAGATGCGATCGGAACAGCCGCTGCATGTCCGAGAACCCGCCGTAGCCGAGGGCGTTCGCGAACCGGACCAGGCTGGAGGGCTGGACCTCGAGCCGCGTCGCGAGGGCCGCGACGGTGGAGAGGGCGAGCTCGTGCGGGTGCTCGAGCGCGAAGCGGCCTATGCGCTGCAGCTGCCGCGACAGGCGCGGATAGGCCCGCGAGATGGCGGCGCGCAGGTCGTCGTAGGTCTTCGGCGTCATTCCCGGGGTTCCGCTCCCACGCCGCAAGAGCGGCGGCGCGACTGGAACAAACATTCTTGTGTGTTCCCACATTAGAACGTATATTCGAATTTGTCCAGTCGCACGTGCCTGGCGCCATGGAGCAGACGAACCCGGTCACCGCGCTGCAGCCGCACCCGCCGGTCGCGCCCGCCGCGGGCCTGCGCCCGGCCGGGCTCGTTACCGCGCCGATGGCGATCGCGTTCATCGCCCTCGCCACCACGCCGCTCTGGCTTGCGCAGATCGGCCTGTACCAGTACCTCGCGCTCGAGATCATGATCTGGATGATGTTCGCGCTCGGGTACAACCTGCTGCTCGGCTACGCCGGCCTGCCCTCCTTCGGTCACGGCGCGTACTTCGGCGTCGGCGCGTATGCCTTTGGGCTCGCGCAGAAATACGTGGTCTCCAGCCTCTGGATCGATCTCGCCGCAGCGGTGCTTGCCGCGGTGCTCGCCGGCGCAGTGGTGGCGGCGTTCATCTCGCACCGGCGCGGCATCTACTACGCGCTCCTCACGATCGCGTTCGGCCAGGTGTTCTGGTTCGTGGCGATCAAGTGGCACAGCGTCACCGGCGGCGAGGACGGCCTGCTCAACCTGAAACGCCTGCCCCTGGAGCTCGGCTTCGCCTCGGTGAGCCTCGCATCCAACGAGGCGCTGTTCTTCTTCGGTCTCGTCGTCTTCGCGCTGGTGACCGCGTTCCTGTGGCGGCTCGTGCACTCGCCGTTCGGCCGGGTCCTGCAGGCGGTCAAGCAGAACGAGACGCGCGCCGCGTTCGTCGGGCACAACGTCTGGCTCTACAAGTGGCTCGCGTTCGTGATCTCGGCGGCGGTGGCGGGCATCGCGGGGGCCCTGTTCGCGATGGCGCAGCAGTCGGCGTACCCAAACGTGATGAGCCTGCACAACTCCGGCTTCGTGGTAATGATGGTCCTCGTCGGCGGGGGGCTCGTGAGCTTCTGGGGCCCGGTGATCGGCGCGGCGTTCTTCATCCTCGCGCGCGACCTTCTCGGCGCGTACACCGAGACCTGGCTGCTCTGGTACGGCCTCGCGTTCATGGCGATGGTGCTGTTCAAGCCCGAGGGCATCGCGGGAATTTGGGCGTCGGTCACGGGCAGGGAGCCGGCTCGATGAGCGCGCTGTTCGAGGCGCGGCGGCTAGCGAAGCGCTTCGGCGACGCCGTCGTGCTCGAGGACATCACGCTCGCGTTCGAGGCGGAGCGGCTATCCGGGATCATGGGCCCCAACGGCGCCGGCAAGACGACCTGCTTCAACTGCCTGACCGGTCGCTACAAGCCCGACCGCGGCGAGGTGTGGTTCGCCGGCGAGAACATCACCGGCCTCGCGCCGCGCGAGATCGCGCGCCGGGGGATCGCGCGCTCGTTCCAGATCATGAACCTCTTCGACGAGTACTCGGCGCTCGAGAACGTGCTCGTCGCGCTGCCGGGGCTGCGCCGCCGCGGGTTCGACATGCTGCGCGACGTCGCCCGCCAGTCGGCGCTCGTCGACGAGGCGGCGGCGGTGCTCGCCAAGGTGGGCCTGCGCGCGAAGGCGCACGAGCGCGCGAAGCGGCTCGCGTACGGCGAGCGCCGCGCGCTCGAGATCGCGGTGGCGCTCGGGGCCCGGCCACGCCTCCTGTTCCTGGACGAGCCGACCGCGGGCCTTGGCGCGGAGGCGACCGCGCGGCTCGCCGACCTGATCGAATCCCTGAAGCGCGACGTCACGATCGTCGTGATCGAGCACGACATGCGCTTCCTGTTCCGCCTCGCGGACCGCATCTCGGTCATTCACTGGGGGCAGGTAATCGCGGCGGGCACGCCGGCGGAGCTGCGGGAGAACCCGTGGCTGCAGCGGTCCAATCTGGGAGCGCTGGCATGAGTGCCGTCCCGGCCCCGGCCACGACCCCGATGCTGTCGATCGATCGGATCGACACGTTCTACGGCGAGACGCAGGTCCTGTTCGACGTGTCGCTCGAAGTCGGTGCGGGCGAGGTGGTGGCGCTCCTCGGTCCGAACGGGGCGGGCAAGACGACGACGCTGCGCTCTGTGCTCGGCCTCACGCAGCCGCGACGCGGCAGCATCCGGTTCGGCGGCGCCGACGTGACGCGCGCCCCGACGCACGAGATCGCGCGCGCCGGCATCGGGTGGGTGCCCGATGACCGGCGCATCTTCCCGACGCTCACGGTGGCCCGCAACCTCGCGATCGCGCGCAAGCGCACGCGCTTCCGCGCCTGGACCGAGAAGGAGTGCTGCGAGCTCTTCAGCGCGCTCGGGCATCTCATGCCGCGCGAGTGCGAGAACCTCTCGGGCGGGGAGATGCAGATGGTGGCGATTTCTCGCGCGCTCATCGGTGCGCCGGGTCTCGTGCTCCTCGACGAGCCCGGCCAGGGGCTCGCGCCGAAGCTGGTGCAGGACGTGATGCGCGCAATCGAGCGCCTGAAGCGCGAGGGCGTGTCGGTCCTGCTGGTCGAGCAGAACGTGCTCGCCGCGCTCGCGATTGCCGACCGCTGCTACGTCATGGACCGCGGCACGATCGTGCATGCGGGACCGGCGCGCGCGCTCGCGGACGACGCCGCGCTGCGCGCGCAGCTGCTCGGAATATGAACCCTCCCCTTCTCGCGGTGGAAGCGCTGCGCAAGCAGTACACGCGCGGCCTGCTCGCGCGCGAGGTCACGTTCTCGCTCGAGGCCGACTTCACGATCACGGAGGCCGCGATCGTCGGCGTTATGGGGCCGAACGGGTCGGGCAAGACAACGCTCTTCGAGCTGATCACCGGCTCGAACGCACCGAGCGCGGGCCGGGTGCTGTGCTGCGGGCGCGACATCCACCGGGTGCGCTACCGCGAGCGGGACCGGCTCGCGATCCACTACCACCAGTCCTACCAGGTGCGCGCGTTCAAGCGGACGGTGCCGAGCTTCATGCTCGAGCCGGCGGGCGCGGACTATCCGATGCTGCACCTCTTCGACGAGCCGCAGTTCAACACCCAGGACGGATACATCGGCTTCATGCTCGATTTCTTCCGGCGGCTGCGGCGCGAGGGCAGGCTCGTGTTCCTGTGCCTCCATCCCACCGAAGCGTTCCACCTCGACGTCCTGCGCGAGACCTGCGAGCGCTTCGTCTACGTGAATCGCGGCCGGCTCGCGCACGCCGCGACGTGGGACGAGTTGATGCGCGCCGAGGGTGTCCGCGGCTATCTGGGAAACCTGGCGCCCAGGTAGGCGCGCTCAGGCGCGCCTGCGCTTCGCGTACAGCTCGCGGAAGGTCTTGCCCTGCGGGGCCGGGAAGTCGCGCGTCAGGGTCCAGCCCTTGCCTGCGAGCGGCAGCTTGCGAATCCGCTTCACGCCGCCAGCCATGAACTTCAGGTACCGCGCGGCCCACCAGGTCCCGAGCGCATAGATCCGGGGATGCAGTGCGGCCCAGGCCCAGAGCTTCAGGCCGGCCCGCTCGGTCCACGGCCGCAGGCCCCGATCGACCTGCCTCTCGCGCAGCTTGCGCAGCAGGTCGGGCAGCGGGATCTTTACCGGGCACACGACGCCGCACTGGTTGCACATCGTCGCGGCGTGCGGCAGGTCGAGCGCATTCTCCAGGCCGACGTAGGACGGCGTGAGCACGGAGCCCATCGGCCCGGGGTACACCCACCCGTACGCGTGGCCGCCGACAGTCTTGTAGACCGGGCAGTGGTTCATGCATGCGCCGCAGCGGATGCAGCGCAGCATCTCCTGCATGTCGGTGCCGACGAGACCGGTGCGGCCGCCGTCGACGAGGATGAAGTACATGTGCTCCGGCCCATCGCGGTCATCGCGTCCCCTCCGGCCGGTGAAGAAGCTCACGTAGTTAGAGATCGGCTGGCCGGTCGCCGAGCGCGTCAAGAGGCGCATGAGCGTCGCGAAGTCCTCGAGCGTCGGGATGACCTTCTCGATGCCGGTGATGCAGACGTGCACCCGCGGCAGCGTCGTCACCATCCGGCCGTTGCCCTCGTTGGTGACGATCGCGCCCGAGCCCGTCTCGGCCACCAGGAAGTTGCCGCCCGAGATCCCCAGGTCGGCCGACCCGAAATGAGCCCGGAGCGCCTCCCGGGCCTCGCGGGTCATCTCGGGGATGTCGGTCTTGCGCGGCTTGGCGTGCGCGCGCTGAAAGAGATCGGCAACCTCGTCCTTCGACTTGTGGACCGCGGGCGCGATGATGTGCGACGGCGCCTCCCCCGCGAGCTGGATGATGTACTCGCCGAGGTCGGTCTCGACCGGCGTCACGCCCGCCGCGGCGAGCGCCTCGTTGAGCCCCGCCTCCTCCGAGAGCATCGATTTGGACTTGACCGCTTTCTTCAGGCCGTGCCGCCGGCAGATCTCGAGCACGAGGTCGCGTGCCTCGTCCCCGGTGCGCGCGAACAGTACCGTCGCGCCGCGCCGCGTGGCCACGCGCTCGAAGCGCTCGATCAGCGTGTCGAGCTCGGCGAGCGACCGGTCGCGGATCTCGGCGCCGGCGTCGCGGAGCCGCTCGAACGCCGCGTGCCCGTAGGTCTCGACCGCCTTGGCGCGGAGCGCGGCGAGCCCGGCGCTACCGAATTGCCGCAGGTTCGCTTGCAGCGTCGCGTTGCCCAGCGCGTCGTGCGCGCGGCGCTTGAAGTGCTGGGACTGGACTTCCATGCGGCAGCGCCCGGCGTCGAGTGCCTAGCGGTGAGCAGCCGTTGTCGCGGGATGCACGTCGCTCACCCGCTCTCGCTACCTGCCAGCACCTCGGCCACATGCAGGACCTTCACGCGGTCGTTCCCGCGCCGCCGCAACCGGCCTTCGATGTTGAGCATGCATCCGAGGTCCCCGAGCACCACCGCGTCGGCGCCAGTGGCCTCGATCGCCTGGCACTTGCGGTCGGCGATCGCGCCCGAGACCTCGCCGAACTTGATCGAGAACGTGCCGCCGAAGCCGCAGCACTGCTCGCACTCGCTCATCTCCGCGAGCGCAAGGCCGGGCACCTTTGCGAGGAGAGCGCGCGGCTGTTCCTTCACGCCCATCTCGCGCAGGCCCGCGCACGAGTCGTGATAGGTGACCGTGCCGCGAAACGCGCCCGGCACCGCGGCGAGCTTTGCGACGCGCACGAGGAAGTCGGTGAGCTCGTAAACACGCCCGGCGAGCCGCGCGACGCGCGCGCGCAGCTCGGGCGAATCCCGGAACAGATCCGGGTAGTGCGTCTTGATCATCCCGCTGCAGGAGCCCGAAGGGGCGACGAGATACTCGCAGCCCTCGAACTCAGCCAGCACCTTCTCGGCGAGCGCGCGCGCCGCGTCGCGGTCGCCCGAGTTGTAGCCGGGCTGTCCGCAGCAGGTCTGCGTCGGCGGCACGTAGACCTCGCACCCCGCCGCCTCGAGCAGCTCGATCGCCGCGAACGCGATGCCGGGGCGCATCAGGTCGACGAGACAGGTGACGAACAGGCCGACGCGCATCGCGTTCTTGTGATTCTAGAGGGCGCGCGAAGCTTAGCACAGCGCCCTTGGCGGGCGCCCGGCGCGGGTTCCGGATTGCGGTGTAGACTTTCGCGCGCCGGCAGCCCGACACCCGCACCCCAGTGAGCGAGAAGGAATCCAAGAACTCCATCCAGGTCATCGAGCGGATGATGAAGCTGCTCGAGGTCCTCGCCGACTCGGCGGACGCGGTCAGCCTCAAGATCCTCGCGGGCAAGGCGGGACTCCACCCCTCGACCGCGCACCGCATCCTCACCGCGCTCGTGCGCGACCGGATGGCGGAGCGCGTCGATCAGGGTAGCTACCGGCTCGGCATGCGGCTGCTCGAGCTGGGCAACCTGGTGAAGTCGCGCATCAGCGTGCGCGAGCATGCGCTGCCCTTCATGCGCGAGCTGCACGCCGAGATCGGCGAGGCGGTCAACCTCTCGGTGCGCCGCGACGACGAGATCGTGTACATCGAGCGCACCTCGAGCGGGCGCTCCCTCATGCGGGTCGTGAACATCATCGGGGCGCGCGCGCCGCTGCATATCACCGCCGTGGGGAAGCTCTTCCTGCTCGACGACGGGACCGAGGGCGTCAAGGCCTACGCGGAGCGCACCGGCCTCCCCGGCTACACGAAGAACACCATCCAGAGCCTGCCCACGCTGGAGAAGGAGCTGGACAAGGTGCGCCGGCAGGGCTACGCGCTCGACAATGAGGAGGCCGAGCTCGGGGTGCGCTGCATCGGCGCCGGCGTGCGCGACGACACCGGCGCGCTGATAGCGGGGTTGTCGGTCTCGGCCCCCGCCGAGCGGATGAAACCCGCGTGGGCGAGCCTCGTCAAGGAGTCGGCCGAGCGCATCTCGCGCGCGATCGGCTATCGCGACGCGCGCGCCGCCTGATCCAAGGAGGGTGCAATGCGTGAACACCGGATCGCAGCGATCCCCGGCGACGGCATCGGCGGGGAGGTCATCTCGGCCGGCCTGGAGGTGCTCGCGGAGCTTGCGCGTCGCGACGGCGGCTTCCGGCTCGCCGTCGAGCATTTCCCCTGGTCGAGCGAGTTCTACCTCGCCCACGGCCACTACATTCCCCCGGGCGGCCTCGAGGCGCTGAAGCAGTTCGACGCGATCTTCTTCGGTGCCGTCGGGTCAACGAAGGTGCCCGACCATATCTCGCTGTGGGGCTTGCGCCTGCCGATCTGCCAGGGCTTCGATCAGTACGCCAACGTCCGCCCGGCGCGCGTGCTGCCCGGCCTGAAGAGCCCGCTCGCGAGCGGCACGGGCATCGACTGGGTGATCATCCGCGAGAACACCGAGGGCGAGTACTCCGGCAGCGGCGGGCGAGTGCATCGCGGGCTGCCGGAGGAGGTTGCGACGGAGACGTCGGTCTTCACTCGCACCGGCGTCGAGCGCATCCACCGCTTCGCGTTCGAGCTGGCGCGCAAGCGGCCGAGGAAGAAGCTCACGCTGGTGACCAAGTCGAACGCCCAGCGGCACGGCATGGTGCTCTGGGACGAGATCTTCGCCCAGGTCGCGCGCGACTACCCCGACGTCGCCGCCGACCGCGAGCTCGTCGACGCGATCACGACGCGCATGGTACTGAAGCCGCAGACGCTGGACGTGCTGGTCGCGTCCAACCTGCACGCCGACATCCTCTCCGACCTCGCAGCCGCGCTCGCGGGCAGCCTCGGCGTCGCGCCGACCGCGAACCTGAATCCCGAGCGGCGCTTCCCATCGATGTTCGAGCCGATCCACGGCTCGGCATTCGACATCGTCGGCAAGGGCGTCGCCAACCCGATCGCCACGTTCTGGACGGCAGTCATGATGCTGGAGCACCTCGGAGAAAACCCAGCTGCGGCACGGCTCATGGGGGCGATCGAGAAGGCGACCGCGACTGCCGAGATGACGCCCGACCTCGGCGGGAAGGGCACGACTGCGAGCGTCACGCGCGCGGTGGTCGAGCTGCTCTAGGGGTGGGCCGAGGAAAGCCGGCCCGCCGGCGACTCATGGCGCCGCAAAGCTCGTCGCCGGGTGGGTGCCCGGCTCGCGGCGGCAGTGCAACCCACGCCCAGCCGCGCACGAGCCACCCACCCGCGGCGACAGCGGCGCAAATCGTCGCCGCCGAGCCAACTCACCTCGGCGGGAATGCCGTGCAGCATCAGCGCCGCGCGTGCCGGGTGGTGCGCCGGGACGATTTGTCGGCTCAACGTGTCCCGGTGCACCGGGACGCGCGGCGTTTGCGGCCCCAGGCGCAAGACGGGCGGCGGAACCTGCGCTGCCGAACTTGAGCCTAGAACGCTAAACGGCAATCAGCAGGTGCACGGCGAAGAGACTCGCCGGATCGGTCCAGACCTTCTCCGCCTGGAAGCGCGCGCGCGCCGCGAGCTGCTGGAACTCCCCGACCGAGTACTTGCACGAGATCTCGGTGTGGATCGTCTCGCCGGGCCGGAAGTCGAAGCGCCGCCCGCCGACATGCGCGAGCTGGCTGAACAGGCTCTCGAGGTGCATTTCGATCCAGCCCTTCTGCTCGTCGTAGAACGCCTTGTGGCGGAAGCGCTTCACCTGGAAGTCCCCGCCCAGCTCGCGGTTGATGCGGTGGAGCAGGTTCAGGTTGAACTCGGCGGTGACGCCCTGCGCGTCGTCGTAGGCGGCGTCCAGGACGCGCCTCTCCTTCTTCAGGTCCACGCCGATCAGGAGCATGCCGCCGGGACCGACGATCTCGCGGACGCCCTGCAGGAACCCGAGCGCTGCGTCGGGCGTGAAGTTGCCGATCGTCGAGCCGGGGAAGTAGACCACCTTGCGGCGCACCGGGATGCCGACGAAGTCGGGCAGCTTGATGGGCCGGGTGAAATCGGCCGTGACTGCGCTGATGTGGAGCCACGGAAACATCAGCGCGAGCGCCTTGCACGCGTCGCGCAGCGCCGCCTCGGCGATGTCGATCGGCACGTAGAGCGAGGGCTCGAGCCGGTCGACCAGGAGCCGCGTCTTGACGCTCGCTCCGGAGCCGAACTCGGCGAGTTGGGTGTCGGTCCCGAGCAACGACACCATCTCGTCGACGTGGCGCTCCATGATCGCCATCTCGGTGCGCGTCGGGTAGTACTCCGGCAGCTCGCAGATACGCTCGAACAGCTGCGAGCCGCGCTCGTCGTAGAAGTATTTCGGCGGGATGGCTTTCTGCGGGAGCGCGAGCCCGCGCAGCACGTCGTCGAGGAACGACGTCTGCCCGGTGAGGAGGTTGTAGTACCGAACGATGCCGACGCCCTCGCGCCGCGACGAGGGGCGCCCGATCATCGGGTCAGCGCGGCGTGGGGACGGAGTACTGTTTGCGCACGCGACCTTCGGGGGATCGCTGCGCCTTCGTCGTAACTGCGGCCCTCGACCGCGCGGAGGGCCGCGGCTCGGCCGGCAGGGCAAAGTCGGGCTCGAGCCAGTGGCGGATCCGGTTGGCGTCGCCGATCCGAGTGTACTTGCCGACCGAGTCGAGCAGCACGATGATCAGCGAGCGGGTGGCGACCTTGGCCTGCATCACGAGACAGCGGCCCGCGGCGTTGATGAAGCCGGTCTTCGAGAGTCCGATCACCCAGCTGCCGCCGCGCACCAGGCCGTTCGTGTTGACGAACGCCACCCGACGGCCGCGGATCGTGTATTCGGCGTTCGGCGTCGTGGAGTACTCGGCGATCAGCGCGTAGCCCTTGGCGGCCCGGACGAGCTTCGCCAGGTCCTCCGCCGTCGACACGTTCTCGCTCGAGAGCCCGGTGGGCTCGACGAAGCGCGAGCCCGACATCTCGAGCTCGTGCGCCTTGGCGTTCATCGCATTGACGAAGGCGTCCGTTCCGCCCGGGTAGGCGCGCCCGAGCGCGGCCGCGGCGCGGTTCTCGGAGGCCATGAGGGCGAGCTGCAGGAGCTCGGCGCGGGTCAGCGTCGCACCCACGGCAAGCCGCGCGCGGCGCTTGGCCTGGCCCGCCTCGGCATCGTCCGCGCTGATCGTGATCGGCTCGCCGAGCGCGAGATCGGCGTCGAGCGTGACCATCGCGGTCATCAGCTTGGTGATCGACGCGATTGGGACGATGGCATCGGCGTTCTTGGCGTGCAGGACCTCGCCGGTCTCGGCGTCGATGACGAGCGCCGCCGAGGAGCGCAGGGCGGGTTCCTCCGCGCCGGCCGCACCGGCCGCCCAGGAGGCCAATACCGCCGCAGCGAAGATCGACGCCAGGCGTCGCAGGCTCCTCATTACCCCTTTCCCCCGGATGAAGGCCGGAGTCTAGCGGCTGCGGGGGGGCATTCGCAAGCAAAAATAAGGGGATAGGTGAAAGATTTTACAATGTCATAGAGGCGCAGGGACCGGCGGGGCACCGGCCACCGCCCGCTCCTCCTGCTGCTGCAATGCCCACATCTGGGCATAGGCCCCGCCGGCGGCGAGCAACCCCCGGTGGGTGCCGCGCTCCACGATGCGGCCGTGGTCCATGACCAGGATCTGGTCGGCGTCCATGACCGTCGAGAGGCGGTGGGCGATAACGAGGGTGGTGTGCCCGCGCGCGATCCGGTCGAGCTCGGCCTGGATGGCCTTCTCGGACTTCGAGTCGAGCGCGCTCGTCGCCTCGTCGAAAATCAGGATGCGCGGATCCTTGAGGAGCGCGCGCGCGATCGCGACCCGCTGCTTCTCGCCGCCGGAGAGTTTGAGCCCGCGCTCGCCGACGCGCGTCTCGTAGCCGTCCGGCAGGCTCGCGATGAAGTCGTGAATGTGCGCGCTCTTCGCCGCCTCGATCACCTCCTCCGCGGTGGCGTCCGGCCGCCCGTAGTGGATGTTGTAGCGGATCGTGTCGTTGAAGAGCACGGTGTCCTGCGGCACGATCGCGATCGCGCCGCGCAGGCTCGACTGCCGGATGTCGCGCACGTCGACGCCGTTCACGGCGAGGCGCCCGGCGTTCACGTCGTAGAAGCGGTACAGGAGCCGCGCCAGCGTCGACTTGCCGGAGCCAGAGTGGCCGACCACGGCCACCTTGCTCCCGGCCGGGACGTCGAAGCTCACGTCGAACAGGATCTGGCGGTTGGGCTCGTACGAGAAGTCGACCCGCTCGAAGCGGATCGACGCCGGACCGGGCGGCAGGTCGGCCGCGCCGGGGCCGTCCTCGATCTCGCGGTTCTCCTCGAGGAGGCGAAACATCCGGTCCATGTCGATGAGCGACTGCTTGATCTCGCGGTAGACCATGCCGAGGAAGTTGAGCGGGATGTACAGCTGGATCAGCAGCGCATTGACCAGCACGAGGTCGCCGAGCGTCAGCGTCCGCGCGACCACCCCCTGCGCGGCGAGGACCATGAGCGCCGTCACCGCGAACGCGATGATGCAGCTCTGCCCGATGTTGAGGAGCCCGAGCGACGCCTCGTTCTTCACCGCGGCGGTCTCGTAGCTGCGCAGGTTCTCGTCGTAGCGGCGCGCCTCGTAGTCCTCGTTCCCGAAGTACTTGACGGTTTCGTAGTTGAGCAGCGAGTCGATCGCCCGCGTATTGGCCCGGGAGTCGAGCTCGTTCGCCTGGCGGCGGATGGCGATGCGCCACTCGGTCACGCAGACGGTGAACGCGATGTACACGCCGACCGCGCCGAAGGTGATCGCCGGAAAGCGCCAGTCGAACTTCGTGAACAGCACCGCCGCGACCAGGCTGAACTCGAGGATCACCGGGATGATCGAGAACAGCATGTACGAGAGCAGCGACGAGATGCCGCGCGTCCCGCGCTCGATGTCGCGCGACACCCCGCCGGTCTGCCGCTCGAGGTGAAAGCGCAGGCTTAGGCTGTGTAGGTGGCGGAACACGGTGAGGGCCACGCGCCGGATCGCGCGCTGCGTGACGCGCACGAACACGACGTCGCGCAGCTCCGCGAAAAGCGTCGTTGAAAATCGCAGCAGGCCGTACGCGGCGAGGAGCGCGAGCGGCACGACGAGAATCGCGGTGTCGCGGTCGAGGCCGTCGACGACCTCCTTCAGCACCAGCGGGACGCCGACGTTCGCGACCTTCGCGGTCGCGAGGAACGCGAGTGCGACGAGCACTCGCCACTTGAACTCCCACAGGTAGGGCAGTAGCAGGCCGAACGCCCGCCACTCGTTGCGGCGCCGCGCGCCGGACGTGGGCCCTTCGACGGGAAGCGGGAGTGCAGCGGAACCGTGTCTGCGCATCGGGACTCCTACCTACGATAGCGGCGCAAGCGCACGGCAATCGGGCTCTCTAGAGGGTGAATTCTAACTTCGGGGCCCCCGGCGCCGAAATCAAGCGGCGACAGGCGTCTAGCGTGCGGTGCGCATGCGCGCAGCGGACCTTGTCCCGGCGGCAGGCGGCGTGCGCGCTTGACATTCCGGCGGCGCGGACTAGGCTTCGAACGAGCGTTTGAAACTTTCGTTTGCCGGAGACCTGCGTTTCGACCATGGCAACCAGCGAATCGCGCGCCAGCCACGCAACCCGCGAGCGCCTGCTGAAGGCCGTCGAGGGGCTCTTCCTCGCCCACGGCTATGACGGCACCAGCGCCCGCATGATCACGGCCGACGCGCGCGCGAACCTCGCTGCGGTCAATTACCACTTCGGCGGCAAGGAAGGCCTGTTCCAGGCGATGCTCGCCCGGCGCCTCGACGCGCTGCACCAGGAGCGGCTGGCCCTGCTCGATGCGTATGAGCGCATCGCCGCCGGCCGGCCGCTGACCTGCGAACGCATTCTCGCGGCGCTGTTCGTCCCGGCCCTGCGCCTCGCGCGCGAGCCGAAGCGCGGCGGGGGCGACTTCCTGCGGCTGCTCGGGCGCGCCTACGTCGACCCGTCGCCGGCGCTGCGCGAGTTCCTGTCGGAGCGCTACGCGCCGTCGATCGCCCGGTTCAAGGAGGCGTTCGCCCGCGCCCTGCCGAGGATCGCGCCGCGCGAGCTCACGTGGCGGCTGCACTTCGTGATGGGCGCCCTCGCCTACACCCTGGCCGGCGCCGATGCGTGGAAGCTCATCGCGGCGCTGAACCCCGCCGACGCCTCCAACGACCAGCTGCTGCTGCGCCGGCTCGCGCCGTTCCTCATCGCGGGGCTCCAGGCCCCGCTCCCCGATCTGACGGGCGAGGACCCGATCGTCTCGCTCGAGGCGACCCGTCAGGCAAGAAGCCGGGGCTCGACCAACAAGTCGCGGGCCTCGACGGTTCCATCTACAAAGGCGGCCAGACGAGCCGCCTAGGAGACGACGCCATGCTGTTCGCATTCCTTGCGGCATCCCCGCTCGTGTTCCTTGCGGTCGCGTATCTCGCCGCGCCCGCGTGGGTCTGGACGATCGCGCTCGGCGCGTTCGGCGCGGGTCTCGCCTGGCTCGCGGCGCTGCCGCCCGCCGCGAGCGTGCCGCTCGCCGTCGGGTTCGTCGCGTTCGCCCTGCTCGCGAACGTCGCGCCGCTGCGGCGCAAGATCCTCAGCGACCCGGTGCTGCGCGCGTTCCGCAAGCTCATGCCGCCCATGTCGCAGACGGAGGCGGAGGCGATCAATGCGGGTACGGTGTGGTGGGACGGCGATCTATTCTCGGGCAAGCCCGACTGGGCGAAGCTCCTCGCGTTTCCGAAGCCGGAGCTCTCGCCCGAGGAGCGGGCCTTTCTCGACAACGAGACCGAGGAGCTGTGCCGGATCGCCGACGACTGGGAAACCTACGCGATCGGCGACATGCCGCCGGACGTGTGGCAGTACATCAAGGACAAGGGCTTCCTCGGGATGATCATCCCGAAGGCGTACGGCGGGAAGGGCTTCTCGGCGTACGCGCACTCCCAGGTCGTCATGAAGCTCTCGACCCGATGCAGCGCCGCCGCGGTGTCGGTGATGGTGCCGAACTCGCTCGGCCCGGCCGAGCTGCTGCTGCACTACGGTACCGAGGAGCAGAAGCGCCACTACCTGCCGCGCCTCGCGAAGGGCCTCGACATCCCGTGCTTCGCGCTGACCAACCCGCACGCAGGCTCCGACGCGGCAGCGATCCCGGACGTCGGCATCGTGTGCAAGGGCATGTGGGAAGGCCGGGAGGTGATCGGCATGCGGGTCACCTGGGAGAAGCGCTACATCACGCTCGGCCCGGTGGCAACGCTGCTCGGCCTCGCCTTCCGGCTCCACGACCCCGATCATCTGCTCGGCGGCAATGAGGACGTCGGCATCACCTGTGCGCTGGTCCCGACGAACCACCCGGGCGTCAACATCGGCCGGCGGCACTTCCCGCTGAACGCCGTGTTCCAGAACGGCCCGAACTCCGGCAAGGACGTCTTCATGCCGCTCGACTGGATCATCGGCGGGCCGAAGATGGCCGGCCAGGGCTGGCGGATGCTCATGGAGTGCCTCGCCGCTGGCCGCTCGATCTCGCTGCCCTCCTCGAACGTCGGCATGTCGAAGCTCGCAGTGCGGGGTACCGGCGCCTACGCCCGCGTGCGCAACCAGTTCAGGACGCCGATCGGGCGCTTCGAGGGCATCGAGGAGGCGCTCACCCGCATGGGCGGCAATCTCTACATGACCGACGCGGCGCGCACGATGACCGCCGGCGCGATCGACCTCGGCGAGAAGCCGTCGGTGATCTCGGGCATCGTCAAGTACCACGTCACCGAGCGCAACCGCCTGGTCGTCAACGACGCGATGGACATCCAGGGCGGCAAGGGCATCTGCCTCGGGCCCAACAATTTCCTCGGGCGCGCCTACCAGCAGATCCCGGTGTCGATTACGGTCGAGGGCGCGAACATCCTCACGCGCAGCCTGATCATCTTCGGGCAGGGCGCGATCCGCTGCCATCCGTACGTCCTGAAGGAGATGCAGGCAACGCGCGAGACCGACCGCGCGAAAGCGTCGCGCGACTTCGACGCGGCGTTCTGGGGCCACGTCGGGTTTACGCTCACCAACGCCGCGCGCGCTCTGGTCATGGGCCTCACCGGCTCGCACTGGGTGCGTGTTCCTATGGGCGCCGCCCCCGAGACGCGGCGCTACTACCAGCAGCTCACGCGCTTCTCGGCAGCGTTCGCCTTCCTCTCCGACGTCTCGATGCTGGTGCTCGGCGGCGGGCTGAAGCGGCGCGAGAAGCTCTCGGCGCGGCTCGGCGACATCCTGTCGCTCATGTACCTCTCGTCTGCTGCACTGAAGCGCTACGAGGACGAGGGGCGGCAGCCTGCCGACAAGCCGCTGCTCGACTGGGGCATCTGGGACGCGATGTTCAGGGCGCAGAACGCCTTCGAGGGCGTGATCTCGAACTATCCGAGCCGCGCGGCCGCGTGGGTCCTGCGCCGCATCATCTTCCCGATCGGACGGCCGTACGTCGTGCCCTCGGACCGCCTCGGGCACGCAGTGGCCAGGCTGCTCATCGAGCCGTCCGCGACGCGCGACCGGCTCACTGCGGGCGCCTACGTGCCGCGATCGGAGAGCGACGTCATGGGCAAGCTCGAGGCCGCGATGCAGGCGGCGGTCGCCGCCGAGCCGAGCGAGCGCAAGGTGCGGGATGCGCAGAAGGCGGGCCGGATCGCCGGCGACACCCCGGAAGCGCTCGCGCGTGCGGCCCTCGAGGCCGGCGCGATCACGCCCGCGGAGCACGCGCAGCTCGCGCGCGCCGCGTGGTTCCGCGACGAGGTGATCCGCGTCGACGATTTCCCGCAGGACCTGACGCTCGTCGAGAGCGCGCACCCGGCGGCGCGCCGCGCGGCGGCGTGAGGAGCCGACGCGATGAGGAT
The DNA here is from genome assembly GCA_035456405.1 of Burkholderiales bacterium. GTDB lineage: Bacteria > Pseudomonadota > Gammaproteobacteria > Burkholderiales > SG8-39 > JAGVSZ01. Next base: position 17,913 of record DATIDG010000091.1, read on the forward strand.
GCTGCTGTCGGCAGCCGCGACCGTCGCGCTCGCCGGCTGCGCCCTGACGACGCCGGAGCGCGAGTGGCCGATCAGCGAGCGCTGGGCCGTCTCGGGCGACGCCTCGGAGGCCTGCCTGTCGGCGGCGCGGCGCGCGAGCAAGTTCTGTCTCGACAAGACTCTCAACAGCGACATCTACGGCGTGTATACCTCCGAGTGCACCAAAGCGCGCTGGGATCACGCGCGCAGCTGCAACTGAGCCCCAAAGGAGCCACACGATGAAGAAGGCGGTCTACATCATCGACGGCGCACGCACGCCGTTCCTCAAGGCGCGCAACAAGCCGGGCCCGTTCGCCGCGAGCGACCTCGCGACGATGGCCGGCCGCGCGGTGCTCACCCGGCAGCCGTTCGAGGCGACCGAGCTCGACGAGGTGATCCTCGGCTGCGCCGCGCCCTCGGTCGACGAGGTGAACATCGGCCGCGTCGTCGCGCTGCGCATGGGTTGCGGCCAGAAGGTGCCCGGATGGACGGTGATGCGCAACTGCGCGTCGGGCATGCAGGCGCTCGACTCGGCGCTCGCGAACTTCGACTCGGGCCGCTCGAACCTGGTCCTCGCCGGCGGAGTCGATGCGCTTTCGCGCGCCGCGCTGATCTTCTCGGATGCGATGACGCTGTGGTTCTCCAACTTCTTCGCCGCGAAGACCGCAGGCCAGAAGGCCGCCGTGCTCGCGAAGTTCCGGCTGTCCTACCTCGCGCCGGTGATCGGCATCATGAAGGGCCTCACCGACCCGAACGTCGGTCTCATCATGGGCCAGACCGCGGAGAATCTTGCCCACCGCTTCGGCATCACACGCGCGCAGATGGACGAGTTCGCGGCGCGCAGCCACGCACGCGTGGCGCGCGCCCAGGAGGCGGGCGCGTTCCTGACGGGGCACGACGGCCTCGCGCCGGAGATCGTGCCGGTGTACGAGCGCGACGGCACGCTCCACAAGGACGACGACGGCGTGCGCAAGGACTCGACCGTCGAGAACCTCGCCAAGCTCAAGCCCTTCTTCGACCGCAAGTACGGCACCGTGACCGCCGGCAACTCCTCCCAGATCACCGACGGCGCGGCCTGGCTGCTGCTCGCCACCGAGGAGGCGGTGAAGCGCCACGGCCTCGAGCCGATCGGCCGGATCGTCGACTCGCAATGGGCCGGGCTCGACCCGGCGCAGATGGGCCTCGGACCCGTGCACGCCTCGACGCCGATCCTCCAGCGGCATGGACTGAGCCTGAACGACCTCGACGCATGGGAGATCAATGAGGCCTTCGCGGCGCAGGTGATCGCGTGCCTCGAGGCCTGGAAGAGCGACACGTATTCACGCGAGCAGCTCGGCCTCGACCGCCCGCTCGGCGAGCTCGACACCGAGAAGCTGAACGTCGACGGCGGCGCGATCGCGCTCGGCCACCCGGTCGGCGCGTCCGGCGCGCGGATCGTGCTGCACCTGCTGCATGTGCTCAAGCGGAACAAGGGCAAGCGCGGGATCGCGACGATCTGCATCGGCGGCGGCCAGGGCGGCGCGATGCTGGTCGAAGCCCTTTAGCCACACAGATCACTGAGAACACAGAGAAGACCGACAAGGAGATGACGATGGCCACGACTGCCACCGCTGAGCGCACTTCGCTCGAACCGCCGGGCACGTCACACACGGGCTCTTCTGTGACCTCTGTGTCCCCTGTGGCTGCCCTTTCGGCGTATCGCCACTTCCGCCTCGACACAGACGCCGACAGCATCGTCTGGCTGACGTTCGACAAGGCCGGTGCGTCGACCAACACGTTCTCGCAGGACGTGATGGCCGAGCTGGTGGCGATCATCGACCGGCTCGCGGCCGAGAAGCCGCGGGGCCTCGTCATCCGCTCCGGCAAGGAGTCCGGCTTCATCGCCGGCGCCGACGTCGACGAGTTCACGAAGGTCGACCAGGTCGACGAGGCGGTCGCGATCGTGCGCCGCGGCTGGGACGCGTTCAACAAGCTCGCCGCGCTGCCCTTCCCCACCCTCGCGCTCGTGCGCGGGTTCTGCATGGGCGGCGGCCTCGAGCTCGCCCTCGCGTGCCGCTATCGCATCGCCGTCGACGAGCCCGGCACGCGCTTCGCGCTGCCGGAGGTGATGCTCGGCATCCTGCCCGGCTGGGGCGGGGTGCTCCGGCTGCCGAAGGTGGTCGGCCCGCAGGCGGCACTCGACATCATGATGACCGGCCGCTCGGTCGACGCGCGCCGCGCGAAGCGGATCGGTCTCGTCGACGCGTCGGTGCCTCCGCGCGTCATGGAGAACGCCGCGCGCATCATGCTGCTGGAGGCGCCGGCGCCGCGGAAGCTTCCGTTCGTGCAACGCATGATGAACGGGCCTCTCAAGGGCGTCGTCGCCGCGATGGCGCGCTCGCAGCTCGAGAAGAAGGCGCGGCGCGAGCACTACCCCGCGCCGTTCGCGATCCTCGAGCTGTGGGAGAAGTGGGGCGGCGACCCGTTCCTGCCGCCGCCGCAGGACGACGCCTCGATCGCGAAGCTCGTGCGGCACCCGACGACGAAGAATCTCATCCGCATCTTCGGCCTGCAGGAGCGCATGAAGGCGGTTGGGAAGGCCTCCGACTTCGCGGCGCAGCGCGTGCACGTCATCGGCGCCGGCGTAATGGGTGGCGACATCGCGGCGATCTGCGCCTTGCGTGGCCTCACGGTGACACTGCAGGACACCGCGCCCGAGCGCATCGCCCCGGCGATGAAGCGCGCCGCGGAGCTCTTCGGCAAACGCATCAAGGACAAACTCCGCGCGCGCGACGCGCTCGACCGGCTGATCCCGGACGTCGCGGGCAACGGCGTGCGCCACGCCGACGTGATCATCGAGGCAATCGTGGAGGACCTGGAGATCAAGCAGAAGCTCTTCGCCGAGATCGAGGGGAAAGCCAAGGCCGGCGCGATCCTCGCCACCAACACCTCGAGCCTGAAGCTCGCGGACATCGGCGCGAGGATGCGCGACCCGGCACGGCTGGTGGGACTGCACTTCTTCAACCCGGTGCCGCAGATGCAGCTCGTCGAGATCGTGACCGGCACGACGACGAACCCCGAGTGGGCGAAAAAGGGCGCCGCGTTCACGCGCCAGATCGACAAGCTGCCGCTGCCGGTCAAGGACGCGCCGGGGTTCCTCGTCAATCGCGTGCTCGGTCCGTACATGGCGAATGCGTTCCGGATGCTCGACGAGGGCTTGAGCGCGGAGACGATCGACAAGGCAGCGGAGCAGTTCGGCATGCCGATGGGCCCGATCACGCTCGCCGACACCGTCGGGCTCGACATCTGCGCGGCGGCGGGCAAGGCGCTCGCGGGCGCCGACGCGACGCCGCCGAAGCGCCTGGACGAATTGCTCAAGGCCGGCAAGCTCGGCAAGAAGTCCGGCGAGGGGTTCTATCGCTGGGAGAAGGGCAAGCCGGTCAAGGGCAAGGCAGGCCCGGTCAGCGACGACCTGACCCGGCGCATCATCGACCCGTATCTCGCCGAGGCGCAGAAAGCCGTCGCCGAAGGCATCGTCGAGGACGCCGACCTCGCGGACGCCGGGCTCATCTTCGGCACCGGGTTCGCGCCGTTCCGCGGCGGGCCGATGAACTATCTTCGCAATCGCGGATAGCCGCCCCCGCAAGCACCGCAGCGGGGCGCGCATGCGCCGCGTTCTGCGTTCGGAGACACCCTGCCCGAACGGCCACTCCGGCTAGAATCGCCGCCATGACCGAGCCCGTGAAACTGCCCCCAAACAAGGCGCCCGTGCTGCGCGTCATGCCGATGCCTTCGGACGCGAACATCCACGGCGACGTCTTCGGCGGCTGGATCATGGCGCAAGTCGACGTCGCCGGCGGCGTGATGGCGGCAGCGCGCGCCAAGGGGCGCGTCGCGACGGTCGCGGTGACGCAGTTCGTCTTCAAGCAGCCGGTACTGGTCGGCGACCTGCTCTCGTTCTACGCCGACGTCGTGCGTATCGGGAACACGTCGATCACCGTCAACGTCGAGGTCTACGCGCAGCGCAATCCCGAGGATCCCGAGGTCCACAAGGTCACCGAGGCGACGCTCACCTACGTCGCGACCGACGGGAACCGACGGCCGCGCAGCGTCCCGCCCGAGCGCTGAGGCGATGCGGCCGACGGCGCTGCGGATCGCCGCGGCTGACGGCTACTCGCTGGGCGCGACGCTCTTCGCGCCGGACGCGCCAAACGACCGCGTCGTCGTCCTGAACGCCGCGATGGGGGTGAAGTGCAGGTTCTACGCGCCGTTCGCGCTGCACCTCGCGGCGCGCGGCTTCACGGCCGTCACGTACGACTACCGCGGCATCGGCGACTCGCGCCCGCCGCGTCTCCGCAGCTTCCCCGCCCGTCTCGCGGACTGGGGCGAACGCGACTTCGCAGGCGTGCTGGACTGGGTCGCGGCCCAGTTTCCGGCCGCGCGCATGCTCGCAATCGGGCACAGCGTCGGCGGCCAGATCGTCGGGCTGGCGCCGAACGCCGATCGCGTCGCCGCCCTGCTGTGCGTTGCGGCGCAAAGCGGCTACTGGGGCCACTGGTCGATGGCGCGCAAGCTGGGCATGTGGGCGCTCTGGCACGCGGCAATGCCCATCGGCGTGCATGCGGTCGGCTACTTCCCTTCGCGACGGCTCGGCCTCGGCGAGGACCTCCCGCCGGGCGTCGCGCGCCAGTGGGCCGAGTGGGGCCGCAGCGCCCACTACATCGCGGGCCCGCCCGGCGGCGCGATGCCCGACCGCTTCGTGCGCCTCCGCCTCGCGATCCGCGCGTACAGCTTCGGCGACGATCACTTCGCGCCGCGTCCCGCGGTGGATGCGCTGCTCGGGTTCTATCGCGGCGCCACGGCGGTCGAGCACCGGCATGTCGCGCCCGCCGAGCTCGGCCTGCGGCGCATCGGACATTTCGGTTTCTTCCGGGAGGGCAATGCGCCCGCGCTTTGGGCCGACGCTGCCGCCTGGCTAACAAAGGCCTGAACCCCATGCTTCTCGAGCGGCTGCTGAAATCCACGACGCGCGGCGCTCTGCGCGCTGCGCTGTACCTTGCCGGTCTCGTAGCGGCGGTCCTCGCGACGATCATCATTGTGTTCGCCGCACAGGCGCGCCTCCGGCTGCCCGACCTCCAGCCGTGGCACCGCATCGAGCTCGCGGAGGAGTTTCGCGCGGGCCGAGCCGACGCACCGAAGACCTTTGCCGAGTACCTCGCGCTCGAGGGGCGGCTCTTCGCGGAGCTGCGCAAGCGCGTGCTCGACGATCCCGCCGCCGCCGACCGCGGGCCGCTGAGCCGCTACAACCCTGCGAGCGTCCCGGCGCGGCTCGCCCTCGGCAGCTCTTACAACCGCTCTTACGAGCTCGTCCCGCAGGAGGTGCGTGGCGCCGCCCTGCTCGTCCACGGACTGACTGACTCGCCCTACAGCGTGCGCGCGCTGGCCGAGGTCTTCCTTGCGCGCGGCTTCTACGTGCTCGTCGTGCGGCTGCCGGGGCACGGCACCGTGCCCGCCGGGATCCTGTACAGCGAGTGGACCGACTGGTACGCAGTGGTCGAACTCGCCGCGCGCCACGCGGCCCAGCGCGCGGCCGGGAAGCCCTTCTACGCCGGCGGCTACTCGACGGGGGCACCGCTCCTCGCGCTGCTTTCGGTGCATGGTCTCGAGGATCCGACCCTCCCGCGCCCCGCCCGCCTCTTTCTCGTCTCCGCCGCGATCGGTGTGTCGAAGTTCGCCGCGCTCGCCAACGTCGCCTCCACCCTTTCCTTCCTGCCGTACTTCGAGAAGGCGAAATGGCTGGACGTCCTGCCCGAATACGATCCGTACAAGTACAACTCCTTCACGGTCAACGCGGGCAACCAGGTCTTCCGGCTCACGCGCAAGCTGAATCGCGAGCTTGTCGCCGCCGCCGAGAAGGGCCTGCTCGACCGGATGCCCCGGGTCACGGCGTTCCAGTCCGTGGTCGACTCGACGGTGAACGCAGCGGAGGTCGTCCACGGCTTGATGCTCAGGCTGCCCGGCCCGGGCAACGAGCTGGTCGCGTTCGACGTCAATCGCAGCGACGACTGGGCCGGTCTCATCGCGGCCGGGCCACGCCAGGCGTTCGCCGCGATCCACGAGGCGCCCGCGTTGCCGTTCCGTCTGACCCTGATCACGAACCGGGCCCCCGATTCGATCGAAGTGGCGGCGCTCACGCGGGAAGCCGGAAGCACCACTGCGCACGCCGAGGCGCTCGGCCTGGAGTGGCCGCCCGGCGTCTTCTCGGTCGGCCACGTCGCCCTGCCGTTCAGGGTCGACGATCCGGTGTACGGGCTGATGCCGAGCCCGGCTGGCCCGTTGACCTGGACGATCGGCGATCTCGCCGCGCGCGGGGAGGCCGGTGCAATCGCTGTCCCGCTCGGGATGTTCGCCCGGCTGCGTTCGAATCCGTTCTTCGAAGTGGTGCGAGCACGGATCGACGCAGCGATCGACGCGGACGCGGGACGTTGAGCACCGGCGGACCCTCGCTGCTCGGCGTGGACTTCACCTCCGCGCCGCGCCCGGCAAAGCCGATTGTCGTCGCGCGCGGGCGCGCGACGTCGGGCGAGTTCATGCTCGAAGCGATCGACACCCTGCGCGACTGGGCCGCGTTCGAGCGGCTCCTCGAGTCCCCCGGTCCGTGGTTGGGCGGCTTCGACTTTCCCTTCGGGTTGCCGCGCATGGCGGTCCGCGAACTCGGCTGGCCGAGCGAATGGACCGCGCTCGTGCAGCACTGCGCCGCAATGGGGCGCGCGGCGTTCCGCGCGTCGCTCGACGCCTACCGCGCCAAGCGCCCGGTCGGCGACAAGTATCCGCACCGCGCGACCGATCTTCCCGCCGGATCGCATTCGCCGGTCAAGCTGGTGAACCCGCCGGTCGCGCTGATGTTCCTCGAGGGCGCGCCGCGCCTCGCCGCCGCGGGCGTGAGCATTCCCGGCCTGCGCGACGGCGATCCCCTGCGCATCGCGGTGGAGGCGTATCCCGGGCTCGCTGCGCGCGCGATCATGCGCGACTCGTACAAGAGCGACGAGGCGCGCAGGCAGACGCCCGCGCGCCGCGCGGCGCGCGCGGCGATCGTCGCGAGGCTCCGCAGCGACGGCGGGCCGTTCGGGTTCCGCCTCGACGCCGCCCGCCCCCTGCTCCGCTTGCTCGTCGATGACGGCAGCGGCGACCGGCTCGACGCGGTGCTCGCTGCGATGCAGGCGGCGTGGTGCTGGCGCCGCCGCACGCGCAACTTCGGGCTGCCGCGCGGCGTCGATCCGCTCGAGGGCTGGATTGCAACGGCGAGCACGGGCTGACCGGCCGGGACGGTATCATCGCGATCGATGGAGATCGACGCCCTGCGGATCGCGCTGCTCGCCGTGTGCGTGCCGGAGCACACGTTCCTGCACCGCATCCACGGCGAGCTCGAGCACTGGCTCAACCGCTCGCTCGCGACCCACGAGATCGACGCCGCGCTCGCCGACCTCGAGGCCCGCGGGCTCGTCGCCGCGCATCGCGATGCCGCGCACATCGCGTTCCTCACCACCGCGGACGGCCGAGCCCTCGTCGCCGCGCGCTGGGAGGAGTTCTTCCCGCAATGAAGACCTTCGCCGGACGCGTCGCAGTCGTCACCGGCGCGGGGAGCGGGCTGGGCCGCGAGCTCGCCCTGCGGTTCGCGCGCGAAGGCATGAAGCTCGCGCTCGCGGACGTCGACACCACGGCGCTCGCCAGGACCGAGGCCGAGCTTAAGGCGGCAGGCGCTCAGGCGATCGCCGTCCGCTGCGACGTGTCGAACGGCGCCCACGTGGAGGCACTGGCGGAACGCACGCTGGAGGCGTTCGGCGCCGTGCAAGTCGTGTGCAACAACGCCGGCGTCGCCCCGCTCGGCGTGCTCTGGGAGAACACCGTCGCCGACTGGGAGTGGACGCTCGGGGTCAACCTCTGGGGGGTGATCCACGGCGTGCGGGTCTTCACGCCGATCCTGCTGCGGCAGGCCGACGAGGGCCACATTGTCAACACCGCCTCGGTTGCCGGACTGATCTCGCCACCCGGCATGGGCATGTACAACGTGTCGAAGCACGCGGTCGTGGCGCTGACCGAGACCCTGCACCACGACCTCGCTGCGCAGCGCGCGCAGGTGAAGTGCACCGTCGTGTGTCCCGCGTACTTCCCGTCCAGGATCGCGGAATCGGAGCGCAGCCGCCCCGCGGCGCTCAAGGAGGGCCGCGCCAAGAGCGCCGACGATCTTGCGCGCGAAGCCAACATGCGCAAGGCGGTGCAGTCGGGCCGGCTGTCGGCCACGGACATCGCGGAGCGGGTGTTCGAGGCGGTCCGCGACGAGCGCTTCTACGTCATCACCCATTCGCGCATCCTGCCCGCCGTCGAGGCGCGGATGCGCGACATCCTAGAAGGCCGCAATCCGGGGAACCCGCTCTAGGACCGGCCTCACACCTCCGGCGGCTCGATCCAGTTGTGGAGGGCGATGCCGCCGTCGACGACGACGGTGGTGCCGGTTACGTAGGCCGAGAAGCGGTCGCTGAGCAGCGCGAGCGCCATGCCCGCGATGTCCTCCGGCGTGCCGAGCCGGCGCAGCGCCGTGCAGCGTGTGAGCCGCTCGATGCCGGCACCCTTCGCGTCGAAGCCGCCGCCCGGAATTGCGCCGGGCGCGATCGCGTTCACGCGGATGCCGTGCGGCCCGAAGGCGCGTGCGAGCTCCTTCACCACCATCGTCTGCCCCGCCTTCGACGCGCTGTAGTGCGGCAGGTTGCGCGGGGTCTCGGCGTGCAGCGAGGTCATGAACAGCATGCGCCCCTTGATGCCCCGGTTGCGCATGTGCTGCGCCGCGTCGCGACCGAGCCGGAAGCCGGCGCGCAGGTTCACGGCGAGCATGCGGTCCCAGGTCTCGTCGCTCACCGCCGCGACGTTGTCCGCCTCCAGACGGCGCGGGCTGGCACTGTGGACGAGGAGCGAGAGCGAGCCGAGCTGCTCCAGCGTCTGCGCGAACAGCGTCGCGGGCCCCTCGGGCGCCGCGAGGTCGGCGGCGACAAAGAGCGCCTCGCCGCCCGCGGCGCGGATCGCAGCGGCGGCGTCCTCGCCGCGCGCGACCTCGATGTCCGCCAGCACGACGCGCGCGCCCTCGCGCGCGAGCGCGGCGGCAACTCCGCGCCCGATGCCCGACGCGCCGCCGGTGACGAGCGCGGTGTCTCCTGCGAGCAAGCCCTCTGCCATCGTTTCGCCCCCTTGGCTCAGTGTGAGTTTCCCGCCAGCGCGGCGATACGCCGCGCTCCGACGAGCACGCTGTCGAGCACCGGCACGGGCACGCGGTCAGCGATGCGCGCCGCAAGCCCGGCGAGACCGGCCCCGCCGAGGATCACCACCTTCGCGCCGTCTCGTTCCGCCGCCGCGCGGGCTTCCTCGGCCAGGAGCGCAAGCGCCGCATCCGGATCGGCGGCAATCTGCCCGCCCGTGAACGCAACTGTCCGCACGCTCGCGAGCCGGTCGGCATGTCCAGTCTGCGCCGCGAACCGCTCGAGCATCGGCTTCCAGCTCGCGCCGCCGGTCACGATCGAGAAGCGCCCGGTGGTCTCCGTGGCCTCGATCATCGACGCCTCGGCGAGGCCGAGCACCGGTACGCGGCTCGCCTCCTTGAGCGCGAAGAGACCCGGGTCGCCGAAGCACGCGAGCAGCACGGCGTCGCATCCGCCGCCGTGCTTCTCGAGGCAGTCGAGCGCGGCGTGGGCGCCGATCGCGTAGCACGCCTCCGAGCTGATGTAGGCACAGCCGAAGCTTCCCGTGGCCGCGACGATCTCGAACCCGGGCCCGACCGCGTCGCGCACGTGCCACGCCACAAGCTCGGTGATCGACTGCGTCGTGTTGGGATTGATGACGAGGAGGCGCGGCATCGCCGGAGTCTAGCCCTCCTCCACCACCACGTCGCACTTGAGCGAATTGGCGATGAAGCATTCCTCGTGCGCCCGGTGGTGCAACGCCGCCAGCTCGTCGGCCGAGGGCAACTTGTCGCCCACGAACTCGATCCGCGGGCGTAGCGTGATGCGCGTGAACGCGAGCTTCCCGTCGGCGTTCTTCTCCATCACTCCGGATGCATCGTCCGAGTAGCCGTCCACGACGAACCCCCGCCGGGCCGCGAGCGACAGGAACCAGAGCATGTGGCAGCTCGACGTCGCCGCGACGAGCGCCTCCTCGGGATCGACCGCTTCCGCGACCGAATGCGGCAGCGGCACGGTGAGCGGCGACGACGACGCGCGCACGGTCACCCCGCCGTCGAACGTCCACTCGTGGCCGCGGCTGTAGCGGTTGTCGGTGAACGTGGCGCCGTTGCGCTTCCAGGCGATGCGGGCTTCGTAGCTGTGCATCTCGACCTCCCTGGCGGTGGGACGGCGCGCATCGAGCCTCACGCCACCGTCCGCGACGCCACCAAGTATGCAACGGCCGCGACCGTCAGCGCAGCGCCGGCGATCACCCGCACGGTGAGCGGCTCGTCGTGCAGGCCCGCGGCGCCGACGAGCGCCGTGACCAGGGGATACGTGGCTACCACGGGGGCGACCGTCGACACCGGCGCCATCGTCAACGCGGTGTACATCAGCAGTACGGCGCCGCCGTTCAGCACTCCGGTGACGCCGAACCACCAGAGGCTCCGCAGCGTAACCCGCTGCCTTTGCGCGCGGCCGAGGCGGTCGACGCCGACCACGGTCACCGACGACACCGAGTAGGCGATCAGTCCCGCGGCGAAGGGGTTCGGCCACAGGAGTAGACCGGCCTTCGCGCCGACCTGCGCGAGTCCCCGGATCATTGCGCCCGAGAAGGGCCAGAGAAGCGCCCACCCGGCGAATCCCCGGCGGACGCCGCCCGGGCTCCACGAGAGCAGGGCGACGCCGATTCCGACGCCCACCGCCGCGATGGCCGCTTCCGCCGGAATCTTCTCGTCGAGGAGCAGCGCCGCCCCGAGGAGCGCGAACAGCGGCGCGGTGCCCGACACGGCGCCGGTGACCGTGGGCCCGAGCTCCTCGTTCGACCGGAACGTGAGGAGTGTCACGAGCGCGGGAAAGAACACGCCGATCGCGGCAAACACGAGCGCCGCGCGCACGCTGAAGCCCGAGGGGTCGAGCGTGAACGGTGCGGCGAGGGTGAAGAGCGCGGCCGCGACGGGAATGCTGATCGCGGCGCCCGATCTGGCATCGAGCGTGCGCAGCCCGACCCGGGCCGTGACGAGCCCGATGCCGAAGCAGAGGGAGGACATGACGGCGAGCGTGATCCCCATGGGTGCGACCGGTGGCCGGCGGATCGGCTGCTCCCGGCGATGGGCGCCGCGGCGCAGTCGGGCGCGCAGTCTACACCGCGCGATCCCTGCGGCTACACTTCCGCCGACCCAACTCCGGAGCGCGCGCATGCCCCCCCGCTGGAAGCACCGTCCCGAAGGCTCGACCTGGGGCGACTTCGGCCCCGACGACCAGATCGGGCGCCTGAACCTCCTCACGCCGGAGAAAGTGAAGCAGGGTGTCGCGGAAGTGCGGGAGGGACTCGCGTTCTGCCTGTCGCTCCCGCTCGACTATCCCGGCGGCAACAAGCTCAACCCGCGGCGGCACGCGCCGAAGCTCGATGCGACGTATCGCGACGGCAAGCCGTTCATGAACTTCCCGTTGCGCAAGCTCGATCGGCAGGCGACCGACGTGATCAGCGACGACCAGGTCACGCTGTGCCTGCAGTACTCGACGCAGTGGGACTCGCTCGCGCACGTTGGGAGCTGGTTCGACGCGGACGGCGACGGCGAGGCGGAGCGCGTGTACTACAACGGCTACCGCGCCGACGAGCACATCGTGGGCGCGGTGCGCTACCTCGGCGAGGTGATCGAGGACCCGTGCGGCCCACACGTCGGCGCGAAGAACCTCGGCATCGAGAACCTCGCGGTGAAGGGCATCCAGGGCCGCGGCGTCATGGTCGACCTGCACGCGCACTGCGGCGACGCTCGCACCGCGGTCGGCTACGACGAGCTGATGCGGGTGCTGGAGGCCGACCGCGTCACGGTCGAGACGGGCGACATGCTCCTGCTGCACACTGGCTTCAGCGCGCTCATCATGGCGATGAACCGCGATCCGGACCTCGAGGTGCTCGAGAACGCCTGCGCCTGCCTCGACGGCCGCGACGAGCGGCTCCTACGGTGGATCACCGACAGCGGCATCGCGGCGCTGATCGCGGACAACTACGCGGTCGAGCTGTATCCGGCGAAACCGAAGGACGGCACCCGCGCCAACCTGCCGCTGCACGAGCACTGCCTGTTCAAGCTCGGCGTGCCGCTCGGCGAGCTGTGGTGGCTGCGCGAGCTTGCGACTTGGCTGCGCGCGAATCGCCGCAGCCGGTTCCTGCTCACCGCGCCGCCGCTGCGCCTGCCGGGCGCGGTCGGGTCGCCGGCGACGCCGGTGGCCACCGTCTAGCGGGAGGAAGGCGTCAGCACCCGGCGACGCATCTGCCGTTGCCGTCGAACTCCATGGTGCGCCCGCTGATCGCGAGGTGCGGCGCGGGCTTCAGCTCCTTCACGAGCGCGGCGGTGCGGGAAGCGGGCCTCAGCTTGCCGCCTTCGGTCACGGCCTCGTTCGGGTGAGTGAGGATGACAGACGCGGGCCGGACCAGTTCGTTCATCGCATAAGCGCCCGACATCACGGTCCCCGCGCTCGGGCCGAGGTTCAGCACCGCCAGGTTCGCCTTGTGATACTCGCTCACGACCGTTCTCATCTCGGTGTGGATGCCGGTGTCGCCGGAGAGGTACGCAGTGAGCCCGTTCGTGAACTTCAGGACGTAGCCGGTCGGCGGCCCGAGGACGAGGCTCATGCCATCGGGACCGAGGGTCGCGCGCTGCGCCTCGGAAAGCAGGGACAGCGGCACGTTGTTCGCGTGCGAGGCGAACACGATGGTGATCTCGACGCCCCGCGCCGCATTCGCGCCACGCACCGTGAACGCACCGCCGAGATGCGTGTTGGAGCGGCACGGTGCGGCGACCGGGACGGTGGTCGCGCCGGCCGTCAGCGGACACACCTCGACCGGCTTGCCGCGGATGTTCTGCACCTTGCGGCCGATGAACGTTCCCATGTCGCTCGTCATCGCGATCGCGGCGTTCTTCGCCGCCGCGATCTCAGCGGTCGTGGAGTTCGGCCCGGCCGGGACCCGCTCCGAGTTCGCGCACGCCCCGGCGCCCGGCGCCTTGAGCTTCTGGTCGCCAATGTGATCCCCGTGCGCGTGGCTGAGCAGCACGACGTGGATATCGCCGAGCCGCGGGTCGTCCGCGCCGGTCACGGTCTGGCCGGCATCGTAGAGGAGACGCACGCCGGTCGGATCCTCGAAGATCGTCGCGCGGTCGTTCGCGCAGAGCTCGCCGGGGTGCGAACCGACCGGGGTGATCTTCACGTTCTGCGCGAACGCCGGGGCGGCCGCGAGGGCGAGGCCGAGGACTGCGGTCAGGTGAGCGGTTCTCATGCGGGCTCCTTTGGCTGCGACGCTGCGCCGCCTGCGGCTGTTCCGCGCGCATACAATCTTAGTCGAACCCCTGCAGGAGGCCAGCGATGACCCGCGAGCGCATCGATCCCGAAGGAACCCGGCTGCCGATCAAGGTCGATGCGACCTGCAACGGCGAATTCGCGCCGGTGCCGCTCTCCACGGCCAACCGCGCCGCCAATCACCTGGCCGCCGACGCGGCGACGCGCAATGCGCGGCGGCTGGGCCTCGGCAGGCGGGAGTTCCTGGTCTCGGCCTGCGGCGCCGCGAGCACGCTGCTCGCGTTCAATGCGGCCAACGCGGCCGCGGGCAAGCGCGGCGGCTGGTTCGACCTCGACGCCGAGGCTGCGGTCGAGCCCCCGCTCGCGGTCGCGAAACTGGGAGACAACCAGTTCATCTTCGACGTGCAGGGGCACTTCGTTGATCCGAGCGGCGCTTGGGTGCGCAGCGCCCCGCCCGATGCCTTCAAGTGGTCACCGAAGGCGGGCTGCCCGCTCGCGCGCGAGCCGGGCGAGCGCAGCCATCTGCGCTGCCTGGGGCCCGAGGAGTTCGTGAAGGACGTCTTCCTCGACAGCGACACCGACATGATGGTGCTGTCGTTCGTGCCCTCACGTCCCGACGCGGAGCCGGTGACGATCCAGGCGGCAGACGCGGTGCGGCGCATCGTGGACCGGCTGGAAGGCACGCACCGCCTGCTGCTGCACGGGCGCGTCAACCCGAACCAGCCGGGCGATCTCGAGTCGATGGACGAGCTCGCGCAGCGCTGGAAGGTGAGCGCGTGGAAGACGTACACGCAGTTCGGGCCGGGCGGGAAGGGCTACTTCCTGTCGGACGACGTCGGGCTGCGCTTCATCGAGAAGGCGCGCGCGCTCGGCGTCAAGGTAATCTGCACCCACAAGGGGCTGCCGTTCGGCCGGCAGTCCTACGAGCACAGCCAGTGCAGCGACATCGGGGTAGTCGCGAAGCGCTTTCCCGACGTGAGCTTCCTCGTCTACCACTCGGGCTTCGTCACCGACACCGTCGAGCGCGCGTACGACGAGGGCGCGCGGCGCGACGGCATCGACACCCTGATCCGCTCCCTGATCGAGAACGGCATCGCGCCCAACAGCAACGTCTACGCCGAGCTCGGCAGCACCTGGCGCTTCCTCATGCGCGACCCGGACCAGGCCGCGCATGCCCTCGGCAAGCTCCTCAAGTACTGCGGCGAGAACAACGTGCTGTGGGGCACCGACTCGATCTGGTACGGCTCGCCGCAGGATCAGATCCAGGCGTTCCGCACGTTCCAGATCGCGCCCGAGCTGCGGGCGAGGCACGGCTACCCAGAGATTACGCCGGCGCTGCGCGCGAAGGTGTTCGGGCTCAACGCGACGAAGCCCTACGCGCTCAGCCCCGCGGAGGTGCGCAAGTACACGCGGCGCGACCGCGTCGCGCGCGAGCGGCTCGCCTACCGCGAGCATCCCGAGCCCCACTTCCTGACGTACGGGCCGAAGACGCGGCGAGAGTTCCTGAACCTGCTGGCGTGGAACGGCGGCGCGCCGGCCTAGCGGCCGGGCGACGGCCCGTCAGGCGAAGAGCGCCAGCGCGCGCTGCAGCGTCGCGTAGGCACCCCACGCCAGCGGCAGGCACACGGTCGCCCAGGATGCGATCACCCGCGAATGCATGAGCAGCTTCATCGCTTTCCTCCCGCGATGCGCGCGGGCCGGATCAGCCCGTTGCACACGAACCCCACGGCGAGCACGCCGGCCAGGACGCACATCGTCAGCGTGTAGGCTTCGGCCGGCGGGACGCCGCGCGCGATCTGGTGCTCGCGCAGGTAATTGATGAGCACCGGCCCGAGCACACCCGCGGTCGACCAGGCGGTGAGCAGCCGGCCGTAGATCGGCGCGAACGAGCGCGTGCCGAAGAGATCGGAGACGTACGCGGGGAACGCCGCGAACCCGCCGCCGAACATGCTGATGATCAGCGCATAGCCGGCGACGAACAGCGCGACGCTGCCGAGGCCGCCGGCGAACGGCACGCACGCGTACAGCGCGGCCCCGATCGCGAAGAACACGCAGTAGGTCGCGCGGCGGCCGATCCAGTCCGACACGGCGGACCAGAAGAGCCGGCCGCCCATGTTGAACAGGCTCAGCAGGCCGACGAAGCCGGCCGCGGCTTCGGCGCCGACCTTCCCGGGGAACGTCTCCTGGATCATGACCGAGGCCTGGCCGAGCACGCCGATGCCCGCCGCGACGTTCAGGCAAAGCACCAGCCAGAGCAGCCAGAACTGCGGCGCGCGGAGCGCTGCGTCGGGCGTGATCGCGTTTGCCTCGACCCGGCCCGGCGGCGATGTCCAGCCCGCGGGCCGCCAGTCCGGCGCGGGGAGCCGGATCGCCGCCGCGCCCGCCGCGATGGCCGCGAAGTAGACGAGCCCCATCGCAAGGAACGCCTCGGCCACGCCGACCGAGGTCGCGCTGCGGAAGAACTGCAGCAGTGACACCGACAGCGGCGCGGCGATCAGCGCGCCGCCGCCGAAGCCCATGATTGCGAGCCCGGCGGCGAGACCGCGCCGGTCGGGGAACCACTTCACGAGGACGCCTACGGGCGTGACATAGCCGAGGCCGAGGCCGAGCCCGCCGAGCACGCCGTAGCCGGCGTACAGGAGCACGATCTGGTGCGTGAACACGCCGATCGCGGACACCGCGAAGCCGCCGCCGAAGCAGCACGCCGCGACCGCGAGCGCCCGGCGCGGCCCCACGCGCTCGATCCACGGGCCGGCGAAGGCAGCGGTGAGCCCGAGGACCACGATCGCGAGGCTGAAGATCCAGCCGACGTCAGTGAGGCGCCAGTCGCCCTCGGCCGGCGCGTCGATGCCGAGCACGCGCGTCAGCGGCTCGTTGAACACGCTGAACGCGTAGAGCTGGCCGATGGACAGATGCACCGCGAGGGCTGCCGGCGGCACGAGCCAGCGGTTCCACGCGTGGGGTGCGGCAGCGGTCGAAACGGTCGCGTCATGCCGCGCAGTATCCCCAGCGCGGCCTACGGCCAAAATCCGGCGCTTTGCCTAATCCATGGCGGAAGCTAAGGTGAACGGATTAGCACTCGCGTGACGCGATTCACGCTGGCGCGTCAGCGCGCGAAAAAAGGCTTCCGTTTCTCGACCGAGGCGCGCAGCCCTTCCCGTCCCTCGGCGTGCGAGTGCGCGTGTATATTCGGCACCGGTAATCGCCCGCGCCGAGCGCGCGGGTCCCCGCGCAACTCCCGTATCGTTCTCACCCCTTGGATCCACGTACACTCGGCTGGCCTCGCAGCTACGATACCGTTCTGAGGATCCCCGCGATCCGGGTGGCGTTCGTGCTGTCGCTTCTAATCCACGCTGCGGCACTGTGGGGGTGGGTGCCGCGCCCGCACGACTTGCTCTCGGATCGCGCCGGGCACGGCAAGGGAGGCGGCCCGCTGGCGGTACGCTTGGCGCCCCCGCAGAGCCCGGCGCCAAGCGCCGCCCCCGCCTTGGCGGAGTCCTCGGCGCTCCAGGCGCCGCCGCCGGCGGCGAAGCGTGCGTCGCCCCGGGCGCCACCTCGCCCCCCGCCGGCGCCGAAGGTCGTCGCGAAGGACGGGCCCGCCGTTGCAGCGGCGCCCGTCGAGCCGCCGGCCGCCGCGGCGGCGCCCGCGCCGATCGAGGGCGACTTCTCTGCATATCTCGAGGCGCGGCGCCGCGCGCGGGAAGCCTCGTCCGAGGAGCACGCGGCGAGCGCGCCGCCGGCCGAGGACGAGCGCGCGCGCCACAACCGCATCGTCGCCGAGAACCTCGGGCTGAACCGCGTGCCGACGTACGGGCGCGAGCCCACGGGCGGCGGCGTCTTCCACATCGAGCGCATCGGCTACACCGATGCCGAGTTCGTCTTCTTCGGCTGGAACAAGGACATCCGGCGGCGGTCCCGGCAGCTGATCCTGGTCGAGAAAGGCGCCAACAGCGACATCCGGATCGCGGTGGTGCGCAAGATGATCGCGATCATCCGCGAGCACGAGTCCGGCGACTTCCTCTGGCTGTCGCCGCGGCTCGGCCGCGAGATCACCCTCTCGGCGCGCGCGGCCGACAATGCCGGGCTCGAGGACTTCCTGATGCAGGAGTTCTTCCCCGAGCGGCGACCCGGGTAGGCTCCGCCGCCCCACCCACTTCAACAGGAGATCTCCGCATGACCAAGTTCGCCGCGCGCCGCATGCGCGCCCTCGCCGTCGCCGTCGTCGCGGCTGCCTGCGCGGCGGGCTGCGCCACGAACCGGCTCCTCGATCACCAGGCCAATCCCGAGTACGTCGGCAAGCCGTTCAAGCGCGTCCTCGTCGTCGCGGTCACCAACGAGAACGTGCTGGGGCGCTTCTACGAGGATCGCATGGTCGCGCTGCTCGGCCAGCGCGGCATCCAGGGGATTCCCGGCTACGCCGCGCTCGGCAGCACCGGCGCGGTCGACGAAGCGACGTTGCGCGCGGTGATCGCCAAGACTGGGGCGGACGGGATGCTCATCACGCGCGCGACCGGCGTCGATCAGGCGACCGTCACCTCGCCCGGCCAAACCGCCACCGTCGGCTTCGGCGTCGGTTGGGGCGGCTTCTACGGCTACTACAGCGGCGTGTGGCAGACGGTCTACGTCCCGCCGCAGACGACGAACGTCGGCCCGCCGGTCACCACCTCCGAGACGCGGCTCTTCGATGCGCGCAGCGGCGCGCTCGCATGGCGCGGCACGATCGCCACCAAAGACCGGGA
>DATIDG010000092.1:0-2750 GCA_035456405.1 Burkholderiales bacterium
TCGACCTCCTCGACGTAGGTGAAGTGCGGGATACGGCGTTTGGACTCCTGCATCTTCACCGCGATCCGGCGTCGCAGGCCGACCACGGGAATGGCCTGCTCGTCGTGGCGTTCGGCGTCTCGGACGATCGCCGTGGAGGCCGGCAGACGAGCATCTTGATCGGTCACATGCGCGTCCAGGTCGGCCCGGGTGATGCGGCCGGCGGTCCCGGTCGCCGCCACGTTCTTGAGGTCGACGCCAAGTTCCCAGGCGCGCCGCCGCACCGCGGGCGAAGCGATCGGCCGGTCTTGGCCAGGTGCGCCTGTCGCACCCGCGGCCGGTACGTCGGGCGGGCGCGGCTTTGGCGATTGCGAGGGGCTATCGGCTGCTGGCGGGCCCGACGGGCGCGCCGGCGTCTCCGCCTGCGTCGCGCCGCTTACTTCGATTCGAATGAGCTCGGCGCCAACCGCCAGCATCTTCCCGACCTCGCCGCCGAGCGCGATTACGGTACCCGCCACCGGCGATGGGATCTCAACCGTGGCCTTGTCGGTCATCACATCGACGAGGCCCTGATCCTCCGTGACCGCGTCCCCCGGCTTGACATGCCAGGCCGCAAGCTCAACCTCGGCGATGCCCTCACCGATGTCGGGCACCTTGACGCTGTGAACAGTCACCTCATACCTCCATCGCGCGCTTGAACGCCGCGGCGACGCGCGCCGGACCAGGGAAGTACGCCCACTCCAGCGCATGCGGGTATGGCGTGTCCCAGCCGGTCACGCGCTCGATCGGTGCTTCTAGGTGGTAAAAGCAGTGCTCCTGCACCAGCGCCACGAGCTCGGCCCCGAAGCCGCTCGTGCGCGTCGCTTCATGCACGACGACGCAGCGGCCGGTCTTCTTCACCGACTCGACGATTGTCGATAGGTCGAGCGGCCAGAGACTGCGCAGATCAATGATCTCGGCGTCGACCCCGCTCTCAAGCGCCGCCGCCTCCGAGACAAAGACCATCGTACCGTAGGAAAGCACCGTAAGGTCGCGGCCCTGCCGGAAGAGCGCCGCCGACTCGAGCGGTACCGTGAAGTACCCGGCTGGTACTTCGCCGAGCGGATGCTTCGACCAGGGCACAAGCGGCCGGTCATGGTGACCGTCGAACGGGCCGTTATACAGTCGCTTCGGCTCGAGAAAGATGACCGGATCGTCATTTTCGATCGATGCAATCAGTAGGCCCTTCGCGTCGTAAGGATTGCTCGGCATCACCGTCCGGATCCCGCACACGTGCGTGAACAGCGCCTCGGGACTCTGGCTGTGCGTCTGGCCGCCGTAGATGCCGCCGCCGCAAGGCATCCGAATCGTGATGGGCGCGGTGAAATCGCCGACTGACCTGTAGCGCAGTCGCGCCGCCTCCGACACGATCTGGTCCGATGCCGGGTAGAAGTAGTCGGCGAACTGGATTTCGACCACCGGTCGGAGCCCGTAGGCACCCATGCCCACGGCGGCACCGACGATGCCGCCCTCCGAGATCGGCGTGTCGAAGACTCGCGAGGTGCCGTACTTGGCCTGCAACCCCTCGGTGCACCTGAACACGCCGCCGAAATAACCGACGTCCTCGCCGTAGACCACGACGTTGGGATCGCGCTCCAGCATCACATCCATTGCGGAACGCAGCGCCTGGATCATCGTCATCTGCGGCATGCTCAGCTTACCGCCTGTCGAAGTTGGTCGCGCAGATGCGCCGGCATGTCCTTGAAGACGTCCTCGAACATCGATGACGGCGGCGGGATATGTCCGTCGGCGAGCGTCCCGTAGCGTTCGGCCTCCTTCTGCGCCGACAGGACCTCAGCCTCTATCTCCTCCTGCGTGCGCTTGTGCTCCTCGTCCGACCAGGCGCCGATGCCGATGAGGTGCTGCTTCAGGCGCGCGATAGGATCACCGAGCGGGAATTGCTGCCAGTCGTCGGCCGGCCGGTAGCGCGACGGATCGTCCGACGTGGAATGCGCGCCGGCGCGGTACGTAATCCACTCGATCAGCGCCGGGCCGAGATTGCTGCGCGCACGCTCGGCGGCCCAGCGCGACGCGGCGAGGACGGCCAGGAAGTCGTTACCGTCCACGCGCAGCGATGCGATCCCGCAGCCGATGCCTCGCGCCGCGAAGGTGGTCGCCTCGCCGCCGGCGATCGCCTGGAAGGTGGAGATCGCCCACTGGTTATTGACGACGTTCAGAATCACCGGCGCGCGGTACACATGCGCGAAGGTGAGCGCGGTGTGGAAATCGGCCTCGGCCGTGGCACCGTCGCCGATCCACGCCGAGGCTATCTTCGTGTCGCCCTTGATCGCCGAGGCCATGCCCCAGCCGACCGCCTGGATGAACTGCGTCGCCAGATTGCCGCTGATCGAAAAGAAGCCGGCACGCTTGTACGAGTACATAACCGGCAGCTGGCGCCCCTTCAGCGGGTCGCGCGCGTTGCTCATCAGCTGGCACATCAGCTCGACCATCGACACGTCGTCGCGCACGAGCAGCAGCCCCTGCTGCCGGTACGTCGGAAAGCACATATCGCCAGGTTCGAGCGCGAGCGCATGCGCGGTCGCAATCGCCTCCTCGCCGAGACACTGCATATAGAACGAGATCTTCTTCTGGCGCTGCGCAATCAGCATGCGCGCGTCGAAGATGCGCGTCTTCATCATGGCCCGCAGGCCGCGACGCAGCAGTGCTGCATCGACCTGCGGCGCCCAGGGCCCGACGGCGCGACCTGCGTCGTCCAGCACGCGTACGAGGGT
>DATIDG010000093.1:0-45870 GCA_035456405.1 Burkholderiales bacterium
TCGCAAACCGCATGAGGGTTCCGAGCGCGGCGTGCATCCGGTTGACGCTCGCGTTCGAGCGGGGCCTGCCGCACCCGCGCATGATGAGGCGGCCGTGCACGTCCTTGCCTGCAGGGCGCAGCGCCTCGCCCGAGGCGTACGCCTCGAGGGCCGCGAACACGAGATCGTCGTTGATGTCCTGCACGGGCGTGTCGCCCAGGCGCTCGACCCACCACCCCACGCGGGCGCACAGGCTCTTGTCGCGCCCGGTGTATTGGGCAAGGCAGGCGTCCGCCAGATCGCGGAAGCCGATCCCGCGTGGCTCGGCGCGGGAAGTCGCCGGGCCGGGGGCGGTGCCCCGTGCGTGCTGCTGCGTCGTCATCTCGAAAGCTCCGTCGTGTCAGACCCACGGACTGCCGTGGTCACGTCGAAGCCGAGAAGCGCTGCTAGAACAGGAGTTTGGCTCCCCGAGTAGGGATCGAACCTACGACCTGCGGATTAACAGTCCGTCGCTCTACCGGCTGAGCTATCGGGGAATGTGAGGGCACTGCCCACACGAAGTTTTGCATTATAAGAAACTTTGCCTCCCTTCGCGAGAAGCGACCAGCGGTCCCGGGAGTGGTCGGACCCCGTAGTTGCCGCGTGATTCCCCGGGATTTCATCCAGCGCTGGACGGACACCGCCCACGGACCCTAAGAGATGTGGCCCCGGAAATGATGAGCCCCACGCCCGGCAGGAGGGCTGCCGGAACGCAGGGCTCGATAGGCTTGCGCTACTTGATGTCAGGCACCGGGAAGATCGCGCCGCCGAACAGCAGGTAGGCGAGGAGCAGCGTCCAGAAGACGTTCACGATCTGCGCCGAGATGAACGCAACCGCAGGTCGCCCGCCTTCCATCGTCGCGAGGTCGATGAACCGCGTTTCCAGCCCGATGCAGACGAACGCGAGCGCGAACCACCAGACGCGAAACTCGCCGAGGGCGCTCGCCGTGCCCTTCACCATGTCGGCCGGCAGGAAGAACGAGAACACGACCGAGGCCAGCAGGAACCCGAGGACGAATTTCGGGAACCGCTCCCAGATGATGCCGGGCGTCGGCTGCTCGCCCGACTTGTTGCCCGCCTTGTAGGTCCACCAGACCACGAGGATGAAGGCGGCGACGCCGATGAGCGCGTTCTGGGAGAACTTGACGATCACCCCGGTCTTCATCGCCGCGTCGCTGATCAGCGCACCCGCCGCGACGACCGAGGCGCTCGTGTCAAGCGTACCACCCAGCCAGGCGCCGGCGACCAGCTCCGGCATGTGGAACACCTTGGCGAGCCAGGGCATGACGACCATCATCGGCACCGCGACGATCAGCACGAGCGAGGTCACGTAGGACAGCTTCTTCTTGTCGCCCTGGATCGCGCCGCAGGTCGCGATTGCGGCCGACACCCCGCAGATCGCCACCGAGGAGGAGAGCATCGCCGCGAAATCGTCGTCCACACGCAGCTTCCGTGCGATCCAGAAGCAGATGTACCAGACCACGACCACGACGAATACTGCCTGGATGATTCCCAGTACCCCGGCCTGGACGATCTCCAGGAAGAGCAGGCCCGCGCCCAGGATCACGAGGCCGGTCTTGATGTAGTACTCGGTTTGGACCGCGGGCATCAGCCACTTCGGCGTGCCGACGGTGTTGCTGACGAGAAGCCCCATGAACAGCGCGAAGATGACGTACTCGATCCCGTACTCGACGAAGAGCCCGTTCCCGGCCAGCACGCGAGCGAGCCATGCGAGGAAGAACACCACCGGGAAGCCGATCACCAACGGGCCTGCCTTGTTGCCCATCAGCACGTAGCCGATTACCGCGAGAACCAGCCAGGCGATGCCGATGTAGATGGACTTGGAAGTGTTGGCCCAGGTGAAGACCTTGGCGTCTGCGACCGCCGTCGCGTGGCCGCGGATTTCGCCACCCAGCGCGCCCGGAACGGTTCTTCCACCCAACTTCTGCAGCTCGCCCGCGACCTTCTCGATGGCTTTGCGGTCGCCCTTATCGAGCGCGGCTTTGAGGTCCGTTGCCTTGGCGGCGAGATCCTTCTGGCCTTTTCCTTCGGCCTCCTTCGCGATCCCCTCGAGCGCTGCACCCCAGTTTGCCGTCCGGGAGGCGATCTGGCCGTCGGTCGTCCAGCGGAATGTCGGACGCACACTCGTCAGGTCGATGAATTTCCAGCTGAACGCGGCGAGGGTGACGATGATGACGATGAAGCCGAGATAGACCGCGATCCAATCTTCCGTGCGCCACTTGTTGGAGGCCGGAATCGCTGCCCCCCCTTGCGGTTGCGCCGTTGCTGCGCTCTGGTCTGAAGCCATGGTCGCTGCTCCTCCTAGTTTTCGGCAAAGATTGCAGGGCTGGGCTCGCCCCTTGTTCTTGTTCCCGGAGCATCCGGAACCAGGACGGCACCGGTCTGGCGTCGGGCGGAACCATTCTTGTGCCTTGCGTCGAGACGGCGCCAAAACAAAATACTCATGGGCGCTTCAGAAAATTCTATCGCCCATGCACAAGAGAAGCCGCGGAACCCGGGGAACCAAGCGGCCCCGCCGCGGTAACTGCAGTCAACGACGTGCTCCGGCGCCGAACGAGACGTGATCGGCGACAGGCCGATCAGGACTTGAGCACGCGCGCAATCGCCTCTGCAGCGTAATCGACGTTGCGCGAGTTGAGCGCGGCCACGCAGATCCGGCCGGTCTCGATCACGTACACGCCGAACTCCTCGCGCAACCGCAGCACCTGAGCCTTCGTCAGCCCCGAGTACGAGAACATGCCGCGCTGACGCAGGACGAAGCTGAAGTCGGCACCCGGCACGCGGGCGTGGATGCCGTCGACGAGCGACTTCCGCATCGTCTTGATCCGGTGGCGCATCTGTCCGAGCTCCCGGTCCCAGAGCTCGCGGAGCTCGGCCGTTGTGAGCACCGCCGCCACGACTTTCGCGCCGAACGTCGGCGGGTTCGAGTAGTTCATCCGCACGACGCGCTTGAGCTGGCTCAACGCGCGCTTTGCCTCGTCGACGCTCGAGGCGGCCACGCTAAGCGCACCGACACGCTCGCCGTAGAGCGAGAACGACTTGGAGAACGAGTTGGCGACGAAGACCGGATTCATCGCCGCGGCGAACTGCCGCACGATCTCCCCGTCGGCATCGACGCCATCGGCGAAACCCTGATAGGCGATGTCGAGGATGGGGACGAGCTCGCGCGACTTCACGATCTCCAGCACCCTGGTCCACTCGTCGCGGGTAAGGTCGACACCGGTCGGATTGTGGCAGCACGCATGCAGCACGACGATCGTGCCGCGGGTGAGCTTTTCGAGCGCGCCGGTCATCCCGCCGAAGTCGAGACCATGCGTCGCGGCCTGGTAGTAGGGGTAAGCGTTGACCGTGAACCCCGCGCCCTCGAAGAGCGCGCGGTGGTTCTCCCAGCTGGGGTCGCTGATCCAGACCTGGGCCCCGGGGTTCACGCGGCGGAGAAAATCGGCCGCAACCTTGAGCGCTCCGGTGCCGCCGAGCGCCTGAACGGTGATGGCGCGCCCCTCCCGGACGACGGCCGAGTCGGCCCCGAACGCGAGGTGCTGCACCGCCCGGTCGTAAGCCGGAATACCGTCGATCGGGAGATAGCCCTTCGGCGTGACCGTCTCGAGCATGTCGCGCTCGACTCGGCGGACACATTCGAGCACCGGCACCTTGCCCTGGTCGTCGTAGTAGACGCCGACGCCGAGGTTCACCTTTTTCGGGTTCTGCTCGGCGTTGTATGCCTCGGTGACGCCGAGAATCGGGTCGGCAGGCGCCATCTCGACGCGGGCGAGGAGGGATGTGCTCATCTCGGGTGCACGGAGAGTGAAGGACGCCCGCATTCTAGCGTTCTCGGCCGGTGCGGCGCGACCCGCTGTGAGAAAATCGCGGCTTGCCTCAGCCGTCGTCCCGCATGTCGAGTCTCTCCCAGCCGGTCCGCGCGCCCGAGAAGGCGAAGGTCCTCACCTTTCCCGGCAGCGCGTTCCGTCTCCACCAGCCGTTCCCGCCCGCCGGCGACCAGCCGGAGGCGATCGAGCGCCTCATCGAGGGCTTGAGCGACGGGCTCGCGTTCCAGACACTGCTCGGCGTGACCGGGTCGGGCAAGACGTACACGATGGCAAACGTCATCGCCCGGCTCGGCAGGCCGGCCCTGGTGCTCGCGCCCAACAAGACGCTCGCCGCGCAGCTCTACTCGGAGTTCCGCGAGTTCTTCCCCGAGAACGCGGTCGAGTACTTCGTCTCTTACTACGACTACTACCAGCCCGAGGCGTACGTGCCGTCGCGCGACCTGTACATCGAGAAGGACTCGAGCATCAACGAGCACATCGAGCAGATGCGGCTCTCGGCGACCAAGTCGCTGCTCGAGCGCGAGGACGCGGTGATCGTCGCGACGGTGTCGTGCATCTACGGCATCGGCGACCCGGTCGACTACCACGGCATGATCCTGCACCTGCGCGAACGCGAGAAGGCGGGCCAGCGCGACGTGATCGCGCGGCTGGTGGCGATGCAGTACGAGCGCTCCGAGCTCGACTTCCGCCGCGGCACCTTCCGCGTGCGCGGCGACGTGATCGACGTCTTCCCGGCCGAGCACTCGGAGACCGCGCTCCGCGTCACGTTGTTCGACGACGAAGTGGACAGCCTGATGCTGTTCGATCCGCTCACCGGCCGCTCGGTCCAGCGGGTGTCCAGGTTCACCGTCTATCCCTCGAGCCACTACGTCACGCCACGCGCCACGACGCTGCGCGCGATCGAGGCGATCAAGCTCGAGCTCGCCGCGCGCATCGAGTTCTTCCAGAGCGCCGGCAAGCTGGTGGAAGCGCAGCGCATCGAGCAGCGCACGCGCTTCGACCTCGAGATGCTGAACGAAATGGGATTCTGCAAGGGCATCGAGAACTACTCGCGCCACCTGTCCGGGCGCAGGGAGGGCGAGCCGCCGCCCACGCTGATCGACTACCTGCCGCCGAACGCACTGATGATCGTGGACGAGAGCCACGTCACCATCCCGCAGCTCGGCGGGATGTACCGCGGCGACCGCTCACGCAAGGAGAACCTGGTCGACTACGGCTTTCGCCTCCCCTCGGCGCTCGACAACCGGCCACTCAAGTTCGAGGAGTACGAGAGGATGATGCACCAGACGATCTTCGTCTCCGCGACGCCCGCCGAGTACGAGCTCGCGCGCTCGGGCCAGGTCGTGGAGCAGGTGGTGCGCCCGACCGGGCTGGTCGACCCGGCGGTGGTAGTGCGCCCGGCGTCCACGCAGGTCGACGATCTGCTCTCGGAGATCAACCTGCGGGTCGCGCGCGACGAGCGGGTGCTGGTCACCACGCTCACCAAGCGCATGGCCGAGGATCTCACCGAGTACCTGCGCGAGCACGGCGTGAAGGTGCGCTACCTCCATTCCGAGGTCGAGACCGTGGAACGAGTCGAAATCATCCGCGACCTGCGTCTGGGCGAGTTCGACGTGCTGGTCGGCATCAACCTGCTGCGCGAGGGCCTCGACATTCCGGAGGTGTCGCTGGTCGCGATCCTCGACGCCGACAAGGAGGGTTTCCTCCGCTCCGAGCGTTCGCTCATCCAGACGATCGGCCGGGCGGCTCGCCACATCCACGGAGCCGCGATCCTGTACGCCGATGCGATGACCAACTCGATGCAGCGCGCACTCGGCGAGACCGAGCGGCGGCGGGCGAAGCAGATCGCGTTCAATGCGGCACGCGGGATCCAGCCGAAGGGCGTCACGAAGCGGATCAAGGACATCATCGACGGCGTGTACGACACCGGCGAGGCCCGTGCGGGGCTGAAAGCCGCGGAGGAGCAGGCGCGCTACGAGGCGATGACCGAGAAGGAGCTCGGCCGCGAGATCAAGCGCCTGGAGAAGCAGATGCTCGACCACGCGCGCAATCTCGAATTCGAGAAGGCGGCCGAGGTGCGCGACCAGCTGATGACCCTCAAGCGCGCCGTCTTCGGCTCGGAAGGCGAGGAGCCTGCCGCGCGCGAGGCGAAGGGATGAAGCGCGTCCTGTTCGTCTGCACCGGCAACATCTGCCGCTCTCCCACGGCGGAAGGCGTCTTCCGCAAGCTAGTCGCCGACGCCGGGTTGACGGGCCTCATTGCGACCGACTCGGCGGGGACGCACGGGTACCACATCGGGGAGGCGCCGGATCGCCGCATGCAGGCCGCCGCGACCCGGCGGGGCTACGACCTCTCCGGGCTGCGCGCGCGGCGCGTCGCGCGCGACGACTTCCATCGCTTCGACCTCGTCCTCGCGATGGACCGGGAGCACCACGAGCTCCTCGCAGCGCTGGCTCCGCCGTTGGCGGGTCACAAGGTAAGGCTCATGATGGAGTTCGGGCGCCGGTCCACGCACGAAGAAGTTCCCGACCCGTACTACGGCGGGCCCGATGGATTCGAGCTGGTGCTCGACCTCGTCGAGGACGCGGCCGAGGGCCTGCTCGAGACGCTGCGGCGCGAGCTCGACCCTCGGGATTAGCAAGCGCTATTGCGGTGGTGCCTCCGCGTCGCTCTTGCGCGTTTCCACCTGCATGAGCGGAGCGTTCAGGTCCGCCGGCGGCGGGCGCCGCTCGCGACGCTGGCGCGGCGCGGCCGGCGCCTCGGCTTCGACTTGCGGCAACACACGATCCGCTTTCGTCGTGACCATCATCAGACCGCTCTCGCGCAATGCGGAGTCGAGATCGATCTGCGGGGGCGGCGGGGGCGCGGTCACCATGGGCGCCACGACGGGCTCGGGCCGTGTCTCCACGACGGGTTCCGGTGGGGGCTGGAAAGGCTCGACCGCCATCGGCGGGGCGATTGCCGCGGCAACAGCGACCGGCACTTCGATGGGCGCTGGAGCCGTCACCGTGTCGCGCTCGGGCTCCGCGCGCGCCGGCTGCTCCTGGCGCGGCTGAGTCGGCGCGACTTCGCGCCGCTCGCGCTCGACGCGTTCGCCACGATCGCTCCGTTCTCCGCGCTCACCACGGTCGCGACGATCCCTGCGGCCGCGGCGCTGCTCGCGGTCTTCCCGCGGGCCCCCGGGGGGCTGCCCTGCCGCAGCGCCCTGGCCCTGCTGCGGCGGGCGTTGCTCTTGGCCCGGACCGCGTTCGCGCTGGCGCTGGCGCTCGTCGTGACGTGGGCCGCGGTCACCGCGCTGCTCGCGTCCCTCGCGTTGCTGGTCGCGGCCGGGCCGGTCGCCCGGACCACGTCCCTGCTGTTGTACGCGCTCGGGGCGTGGGCCGCGCTCGTCGCGGCGCTCGCCGCGTCCCTCGCGGTGTCCGCCCCGGTCGGGGTGCCGGTCGCGGCGCTCGCCGCGATCGCGTCGCTGCTGCGGCTCGGGACGCGCTGCGGGGGCGGGTGCCGCCTGCGGTGCCGCAGAAACCGGCTCCGGCTCGCGGAACCAGCCGAACAGCCGCTCGAAGAACCCGTGCTTGGGCGGCGGCGGCGCCGGAACGCGCGCGGGCGCCGCGGGTTGCGGCTGGGCCGCCAGCTGCGGAGGTGCGACCGGCGCGGGGTGCTCGGGCGTGACGCCCTGCACCGCAGCCTGCGGGCGAATCGGGCGCGCCTCCTGCGGCGAGACGTAGGGTTTCTCCTCGGTCGGCGCCTCGACGAGGTTGTAGCTCGGCGGCAGCGCGCCTTCCTGGTTGAGGTCGTCGTGCCGCAGCCGCTCGACCTTGTAGTGCGGCGTCTCGAGATGCACGTTCGGGATCAGGATCACGTTCACCTTCATCCGCGCCTCGATGGCGTGGATGTCGGTGCGCTTCTCGTTGAGGAGGTAGGTCGCGACGTCCACCGGGACCTGCACGTGGACCGCCGCGGTGTTCTCCTTCATCGCTTCCTCCTGCATGATGCGCAGGATGTGCAGCGCGGTCGATTCGATGCCGCGGATGAAGCCGATGCCGCTGCAGCGCGGGCAGGGCTGATGCGCGGTCTCCTCCAGGGACGGGCGCAGCCGCTGGCGCGACAGCTCCATCAGCCCGAAGCGCGAGATCTTGCCCATCTGCACCCGCGCGCGGTCGAAGCGCAGCGCGTCGCGCAGGCGGTTCTCCACCTCGCGCTGGTTGCGCTGGTTCTCCATGTCGATGAAGTCGATGACGATCAGCCCGCCGAGGTCGCGCAGGCGCAGCTGCCGCGCGATCTCGTCGGCGGCCTCGAGGTTGGTGCGGAACGCCGTCTCCTCGATGTCCTGGCCCTTCGTGGCGCGCGCGGAGTTGACGTCGATCGCGACCAGCGCCTCGGTATGGTCGATGACCACCGCGCCGCCGGAGGGCAGGCCGACCTGGCGCGAGTAGGCGCTCTCGATCTGGTGCTCGATCTGGAAGCGCGAGAAGAGGGGCACGTCGTCGCGGTAACGCTTCACCCGCTGGACGTTGTCGGGCATCACGTTGCCCATGAACGCCACCGTCTGCTCGTGGATTGCGTCGGTGTCGATCAGGATCTCGCCGATCTCGGGCTGGAAATAGTCCCGGATCGCGCGGATCACCAGGCTCGACTCCTGGTAGATGAGGAACGGCGCGGGGTTGAGGACCTTGCCGCTGTCGTCTTTCTGGGGAGCGGCGGCCTCGAGCACCTTCTCCCAGAGCTTGAGCAGGTATTTCAGGTCCCACTCGAGCTCCTCGAAGGTGCGTCCGATGCCGGCGGTGCGCGCGATGACGCTCATGCCCTGCGGGACGGGAAGCTGCTCCATCGTCTCGCGCAGCTCGTTCCGGTCCTCGCCCTCGACGCGGCGCGACACGCCGCCGCCGCGCGGGTTGTTCGGCATCAGAACGAGGTAGCGTCCCGCGAGGCTGACGAACGTGGTGAGCGCGGCGCCCTTGTTGCCGCGCTCGTCCTTCTCGACCTGGAGGATGACCTCGGTGCCCTCGGCAACCGCATCCTGGATGCGGGCGCGACCCGGCTCGACGTCGGGCCGGAAGTAGCTCCGGGAGATTTCCTTGAAAGGCAGGAACCCGTGGCGCTCGGTGCCGTAATCGACGAACGCGGCTTCGAGGCTGGGTTCGACTCTGGTGATGACGCCTTTGTAGATGTTCCCTTTACGTTGTTCCTTGCTGGCCGATTCGATGTCGAGGTCGATGAGCTTCTGACCGTCGACGATCGCGACACGGAGTTCCTCGGCTTGTGTCGCGTTGAACAGCATGCGCTTCATGTAGTTCTTCTCCTAGCGCGCCCGCTGGACAACACGCGGCTGACTGATGTGGGCCTCTTAGCGATGCATGTCCTGAGAATCTTTCGCCGGGTCGGGGTCAGTCGGATCGTTGCGTGTGTCGCCCGGTTCTAGTGCGCCGGGCTGGGGAATCGGATGTGATTCCTGCGCGCTCGTCATTTACCATCGCTACTCGTGGTGAGCGATGACCACCAGCTGGTGGGCTTGTTTTCGATCTGAGTCGGGCCCACTTCGCGGCATCTCGGCCGGGGACGTGTGGGCGGCCGGGCGATACCTCGACCGCTGTCCCGCAAGCGAAGGCAGCGTCTGGATTATAAGGAGAATGAAGGGTTTAGGCAACGCGAGCAGGTTCGAGCGGCCGGCCGACGCGCGCACGGCGATCGTCGACGATTCGGCGTCCGACCAGCGTGTCGACAATTTTCTCCTGCGCACGCTGAAGGGCGTCCCGCGGAGCCACGTCTACCGGCTGCTGCGCAGCGGGGAGGTGCGGGTCAACAGCCGTCGGGTGGCGGCGACCTACCGGCTTCAGCCCGGGGATCGGGTGCGGATTCCGCCCGTTCGAGTGCCCGCGCCGGCCGCCGGGCGCCCAACTGCGCCACGCGACCATGGGCTGCCGATCGCCTACGAGGACGAGGCCCTTCTGGTCGTGAACAAGCCGGCCGGAGTAGCCGTCCACGGCGGTAGCGGCATCAGCTTCGGCGTGATCGAGCGGCTGCGGGCAGCGCGGCCGCAGGCGCGCGTACTGGAGCTGGCGCACCGGTTGGACCGCGAGACCTCCGGCCTGCTGATCGTCGCAAAGAAGCGGTCGGCGCTCACCGCGCTCCACGCCGCGTTGCGCGCGGGCCGGGTCGCAAAGCGCTACCTGGTGCTCGTGCGAGGGGCGTGGACGCGTGGGGCGCGCGACGTTGTCCTGCCTCTGCGCAAGCGCGTGACGGCGGCGGGCGAGCGACGCGTCAGCGTCGAGGAGGGCGGTCAGGAGTCCCGGACGCGTTTCGAGCCGGTTCGCGTCTGCGACGGGTTCACCCTGCTCGCCGCCCGTCTGGACACCGGACGAACCCACCAGATCCGCGTGCAGCTCGCGCATCTCGGCTTCCCGATCGCCGGCGACGACAAGTACGGCGACTTCGAGCTCAACCGGGAGCTCGCCAGGTGTGGGCTGAAGCGGATGTTCCTGCACGCTGCGGAGCTCGAGTTCGAGCATCCCGCGACGGGCGCTCGACTCGCGCTCAGCGCGCCGCTCCCCGACGACCTGCAGCGATTCCTCGACGGACTGGGCGAACGCGAGCATGCCGCGGCGCTTTGAGCTCGTCGTCTTCGACTGGGACGGCACGCTGATCGACTCGGCGGGCGCGATCGCCGCGTGCATCCAGGCCGCATGCCGCGACCTCGGCGTGCCGGTCCCCGATGACGAGCGCGCGAGTCACGTGATCGGCCTCGGCCTCGCGGACGCGCTGTCCTATGCGGTTCCCTCCCTTCCGCCGTCCGAGTACGGACGACTGGCCGAGCGTTATCGCATTCATTTCCTGGCGCGCGACGCGAGCCTCCCGCTCTTTCCCGGCACGCGACCGATGCTTGAGGCGTTGCGCGTCCGCGGCCATACCCTCGCCATCGCGACGGGCAAGAGCCGCGCCGGCCTTGCGCGGGCGCTCGAGACGACAGGGCTCGCGCCGCTGTTCGATGCGACCCGGTGCGCTGACCAGTGCGCGCCCAAGCCTGCGCCGGAGATGCTCCTCGAGCTGATGGCGGAGCTGGATGCCGATCCGGGACGCACGCTGATGATCGGCGACACTTCGCATGACCTGCACATGGCCGCGAGCGCCGGGGTCGCAGCAGTGGCGGTGAGCTACGGCGCGCACGCCGGAGGGGCGCTCGCCGCCCTCGGTCCGCTCGCGCTGGTCGACTCGACTGCCGAGCTCGCGGCATGGCTCGCGGCCAACGCGTAGTCGTCGGCCGCTCGGACTCGCTCGTCGATGGCGGCGACGGCGCTCGCTTCACGGTCGATCGCGCCGGCCACGCGCATTCGGCATTCGCAATCCGCTTCGGCGGAAGGGTGTACGCGTACCTCAACCGGTGCGCGCACGTCGGTGTGGAACTCGACTGGCAGGCGGGGCGTTTTTTCGATGCCGATGGCATGGTTTTGATATGCTCGACGCATGGCGCCGTGTACGATCCGGCGACCGGCGAGTGCCGCGGCGGCCCCTGCCGTGGTGCCGGTCTCGAGCCGGTCGCGGTCGAGGAGATCGACGGGCAAGTGGTGCTGACCACGAAGGGCGACGGATCATGAACGAGATCGGCGGGAACTGGGAACGGAGCGTCATCGAGAAGCTCGCGCTCGAGGCGCTGAAGGAGCAGAAGCGGTCGCGGCGGTGGGGCATTTTCTTCAAGCTGCTCACCTTCGCCTACCTCACGTTCCTGCTGATCATGTTTCTCGACTGGCGCGGCGACGGGGAGCGGCTTACCGGCACGAAGCACTCCGCGCTGGTGGACGTGATCGGCGTGATCGACTCGAAGGGCGGCGCAAGCGCGGACAACGTCACCGGCGCGCTGCAGAGCGCGTTCAAGGACAAGAACACGCAGGGCGTCATCCTGCGCGTCAACTCGCCGGGCGGAAGCCCGGTGCAGGCGGGAATCATCTACGACGAGATCCGCCGGTTGCGCGAGAAGCACCCAAACATCCCGATGTACGCGGTCGTCGAGGACGTTTGCGCGTCGGGGGGCTACTACATCGCTTCCGCAGCCGATCGAATCTACGTCGACAAGGCGAGCCTCATCGGCTCGATCGGCGTGCTAATGGACCAGTTCGGCTTCGTCGAGACGCTCGAGAAGCTGGGCGTCGAGCGGCGCGTGCTGACGGCCGGCGA
Organism: Burkholderiales bacterium; assembly: GCA_035456405.1. Classification (GTDB taxonomy): domain Bacteria; phylum Pseudomonadota; class Gammaproteobacteria; order Burkholderiales; family SG8-39; genus JAGVSZ01. The sequence continues at coordinate 12,033 of DATIDG010000093.1, forward strand.
GAACAAGGCGTTTCTCGACCCGTTCGCGCCGCTCCAACCCCAGCACGTCGAGCACGCGAAGACGCTGCTCGGCGAGATCCACGGGCAGTTCATCGAGGTGGTGAAGAAAGGGCGCGGCAAGCGCCTCAAGGAGTCGCCGGAGATCTTCAGCGGACTGATGTGGTCCGGTGCGAAGTCGATCGAGCTCGGGCTGAGCGACGGTTTCGGCACCGTCGACTACGTGGCGCGCGAGGTGATCAAGGCCGAGCAGATCGTCGAGTACACCCGCAAGGACAATCTGCTGGAGCGGCTCTCCAGGCGCTTCGGCGCAGGGCTGGCCGAGTCGATGGGATTGGGCGCCTTGGGCGGAGTGAAGTTGCGCTAACGGCCGGGCGCAGCGGCGAGTAGCAGAAAGACCGTCGGCCGTTTTCCGATCTGCGCGCGCGCCGCGCGCCACGCTGCGATCGTCCGAGTCGCAATCTCCTCCGTCGGCAGCGTCAGGTCCGTCGCGAGGCAGAGCAGGGTGCTGTCGGCGCAGGTCGACAGAATCGCTCGCAACAGGCGATCGTTCCGGTAGGGCGTCTCGATGAAGATCTCGGTCCGGCGCTCGCGGCGCGAGTCCCCCTCGAGGGCTTTGAGCCGGCCCCCCAGCGCTTTGTCGGGAACCGGCAGGTAACCGTGGAACGCGAACCGCTGGCCGTCGAGGCCCGAGGCCATCAGCGCGAGCAGGATGGCAGAGGGTCCGACGAGCGGGATCACGCGGATCCCCGCATCGTGGGCGCGACGTACGAGCAGCGCCCCTGGATCGGCGATGCCGGGCGCGCCTGCCTCCGATAGCACGGCGGCATCCGCGCCGGCTTGCACGGGCGCGAGCAGCCGCCCGAGCTCCTCCGGGTCCGCGTCCGCACTCAGTTCCTCGATCGCCAGATCCGCGAGCGGACCAGGATGCCCGATCGCCTTCAGGAAGGCGCGCGCGTTCTTCGGCCCCTCGGCGATGAAGCGACGCAGCCCGCGCAGTCGCGACTGGACGCCGGCGGGGATCGAATCGGCCGGGCCGGTTTCGCCCAGCAGCACCGGCGCGAGGTAGAGCTTTCCCGCGCTCACGCTGGAGAGAGCACGGGTACGCCGAACTCGGCGAGCAGATCGACCAGGGCGATGAGCGGCAGGCCGATCAGCGCGGTCGGATCCTCGCCTTCGAGCCGGCGCACGAGGGCGATGCCGAGCGCCTCGATCTTCGCGGAGCCGGCACAGTCGTAAGGCCGCTCGGCGCGCAGATAAGCCTCGATCGTCGCGTCGTCGAACTCGCGGAAATGCACTTCCGTGGGCACCATCCGCACGCCCGTCATGCCGGTTGCGCCGCGCGCGACTGCGACGGCGGTGAGGAAGCTGACGCGGCGCCCGCGCATCGCGCGCAACTGCGCGACGGCGTTCTCGTGGGTCCCGGGTTTCGAGAGCGCCGCGTCGCCGAGCACGGCGATCTGATCCGCACCGATTACGATCGCGTCGGGTGCGTGCGTGGCGATCGCCGCCGCCTTCGCACGCGCGAGTCGGACCACGAGCTCGCCGGGCAACTCGCCCGGTCGCGGCGACTCGTCCACGCCCGGGCTCGCAATCTCGAAAGGCATGTGCAGCCGGGCGAGCAGCTCGCGGCGGTACGGCGAGGTCGAAGCGAGGATGAGGCGGGGCGCTGTCACGTCGGCCGGCTCGCGCGCGAAACGCGCTAGCCCTATGATTTCTTTGACGCAATCATCGAAAGATACTATCATCCGCCGCCTATGTCTCGCGCCGGGACGATCGACGGTCCGCAGTTCGCGCGCGATCGCGGCACGGTGTCCGGCACACTCGGCATCGAAGCGCTTCCGCGCCTCGCGGAATCGGGATGCGAGGCGGCGACGATTCGCTATACGGTCCAAGGCGGGGCAAACGCTGAAGGGCACCCGTGCCTTGCAATCGAAGCTTCCGGGACGCTGCGTTTGGCGTGCCAGCGCTGTCTCGGGGCGCTCGAGTTCCCGGTGGAGTTGGGCGTCGAGCTCGAGCTCGCGCTGAGCGAGCGGGAGATCGACGCCGCGGAAGACGAGGTCGACCGGGTGCTGGCGACGAGGGCGATGGATGTCGCGGCGCTCGTCGAAGACGAGGTCCTGCTGGTGCTGCCGATGGCGCCGATGCACGAGCGGTGCGAGCCGGAGACCGGGGAGCATGATTCGAACCGCGCCTCGCCGTTCGCGGTGCTGGCCGGTTTGCGCAAAGGCGGGGACAGCTCGGGCTGACCCCCGGAAGAAACGATACGAAGGAGCCCACAATGGCCGTTCAACAGAACAAGAAGTCGTCGTCGCGGCGCGGAATGCACCGCTCGCACGACTTCCTCACCGACCCGCCTCTCGCCGTCGAGCCGTCCACCGGCGAGACGCACCTGCGGCACCACATCAGCCCGAGCGGCTACTACCGCGGCAAGAAGGTCGTCAAGACGAAGGCCGAATAGGCTGGCGCGAGCCGGCGGCGCAGATCAAGGAGGGGAGCCCGGCGGGGCCGCATGGCCGCGTCGCAGGGCGTGGCGGAGAGCTCGTGGGTAAAGACGTCACGCTCGCGATCGACTGCATGGGCGGCGACCACGGCCCGATGGTGACCGTGCCCGCGGCGCTGCGTTTCCTCGAGCGCGATCCGGCAGCGACAATCCACCTCGTCGGGCGAGAGGACGCGATCGAGGCGCAGCTGCGGCGCCGGAAGGCGTCGCCGGGCGAGCGGCTGCGCGTGCGCCACGCGACCGAGGTGGTCGCGATGGACGAACCGCCCGCAGCTGCGGTGAAGCGCAAGAAGGACTCCTCGATGCGCGTCGCCATCGACCTCGTCAAGAGCGGCGAAGCCCAGGCGTGCGTGAGCGCGGGCAACACCGGCGCGCTCATGGCCACCGCACACTTCGTCCTCAGGGCGCTGCCCGGCATCGACCGCCCCGCGCTCGTCTCGATGCTGCCGACCATGAAGGGCCACACCTACATGCTCGATCTCGGTGCGAGCCCCGACTGCAAGCCGGAACATCTTCTGCAGTTCGCGCTGATGGGGTCGATCCTGGTGACGGCTGTGGAGCGTCGGGAGCGGCCGTCCGTGGGTCTGCTGAACATCGGCGCCGAGGCGATCAAGGGCAACCAGGTCGTGAAGCAGGCCGGCGAGCTGCTGCGGGCGAGCGAGCTGAATTTCACCGGCAACGTCGAGGGCGACGGAATCTATCGCGGCGACGTGGACGTCGTGGTGTGCGACGGCTTCGTCGGCAACGTCGCGCTCAAGACCTCGGAAGGGCTGGCGCGCATGGTGGAGCGCTTCCTGCGCGACGAGCTCACCCGTAACCCTTTCCGCAAGCTGGCTGCGCTCGCGGCGCTGCCTGCGCTCGCAGCCTTCCGACGCCGCCTGGATCCGCGCCGCTATAACGGGGCGACACTGCTCGGGCTGAAGGGCGTCGTCGTCAAGAGCCACGGTTCCGCGGATCGGCTGGGCTTCTACTATGCACTCGAGCGCGCCGCCGAGGAAGTCCGGGGCGACGTGCTCGAGCGGATCAGCGCGCGCCTCGCGGCTGCGGAAGCCGCGGCGCCGCTCGCGGAGGCCGCCTCGTGAAGCACTCACGCATCGTCGGCTCCGGCAGCTACTTGCCGCCGCGCATCGTCACGAACGCCGAGCTCGCCCGCCGGGTCGACACGTCCGACGAGTGGATCGTGACGCGCACCGGCATTCGCCAGCGCCACATCGCCGACGAATCGCAGACCTCGAGCGACCTCGCGCTCGAGGCGAGCCGCGAGGCGCTGCGCGCCTCAGGCGTCGCGCCTTCCGACGTCGACCTCATCATCGTTGCCACGTCGACCCCGGACTACGTCTTCCCGAGCACTGCGTGCCTGCTGCAGGCGAAGCTCGGTGTCTCCGGATGCGCGGCATTCGACATTCAGGCGGTGTGCAGCGGGTTCGTCTACGGTCTGGCGGTGGCCGACAACTTCATGCGCGGCGGTCAGGCGCGGCGCGCGCTGGTGGTGGGGACCGAGGTCTTCTCGCGCATCCTCGACTGGAACGACCGTGCGACCTGCGTGCTGTTCGGCGACGGCGCGGGCGCGGTGGTGCTTCGCGCCGACGAGCGGCCGGGCGTGCACGGCTGCGTGCTGCACGCCGATGGCCGCCAAGCCGGGATCCTGGCGGTGCCGGGCAACGTGTGCGGCGGGAAGGTGACCGGCAGCGCGTTCGTCCGGATGGACGGGCAGGCGGTGTTCAAGCTCGCGGTGCGCGTACTGGACGAGGTGGCGCGCGAGCTGGTGGCCAAGTGCGGGATGCAGCTTGCAGACGTGGACTGGCTGATTCCGCACCAGGCCAACGTGCGCATCCTCGATGCCACCGTGAAGCGGCTCGGGCTGCCGCGCGAGCGGCTGATCGTGACCGTCGACCGGCATGCGAACACCTCCGCCGCGTCGATACCCCTCGCGCTCGATCTCGCGCTGCGCGATGGCCGCATCAGGCCCGGGCACAAGGTCATGCTCGAGGGCGTGGGTGGCGGCTTCACCTGGGGCGCGGCGCTGGTAGAGCTCTGAATGGCGGAACGATGAAGCTCGGAATGATCTTCCCCGGCCAGGGGTCGCAGTCGAAGGGCATGCTGGAGGGCTATGGCGACGCCCCGGAAGTGCGCGACGTTCTCGCGATTGCCTCCGCGGCCCTCAAGCAGGACATCGCAAAGCTGATCGCCGACGGCCCGGCGGACGAGCTCAACAAGACCGTGAACACGCAGCCGGTGATGCTCACTGCCGGCTACGCGGCGTACCGACTATGGCGCGCGCTGGGCGGTCCGGAGCCGGCGGTGCTCGCCGGGCACAGCCTCGGCGAGTACACCGCGCTCGTGGCCGCAGGCGCGCTCGCCTTCGAGGACGCGCTGCAGCTCGTGCGCCTGCGCGCCAAGGCGATGCAGGATGCCGTGCCCGAGGGCCAGGGCGCGATGGCGGCGGTGCTCGGCCTCGACGACGACGCGATCCGCGCCGCGTGCACGGAGGCCGCACAGGGCGAGACCGTCGAGGCGGTTAACTTCAACGCCCCGGGCCAGGTGGTCATCGCCGGACACACGGAGGCGGTCGGGCGCGCCGTCGACGCGGCGCGGGCGCGCGGCGCGCGGCGCGCGGTGCTGCTGCCGGTCAGCGCGCCCTTTCATTCGTCGCTGCTCGCGCCGGCGGCGGCGCGGCTCAGGGAGCATCTGCGCTCGGTGCGCGTACAGACGCCGCGGATCCCGGTGATCCACAACGTCGACGTGCAGAGTCACGACGACCCGGAACGGATCAAGGATGCGCTCGTGGGCCAGGCCGATCACCCGGTGCGATGGGTCGAGTGCGTGCGGGCGATGGCCGGCCGTGGGGTGACGCTCGTCGCGGAGTGCGGGCCGGGCAAGGTGCTGGCGCCGCTCGTGAAGCGCATCGCGGAAAGCGCGGAGGGCGTGGCGCTGCTCGATCGCGATGCGATGGAGCAGACGATCGCGACGCTGCGGGGAGCCTAGGGATGGAACTGAAGGGACAGGTCGCGCTTTTGACCGGCGCCTCGCGCGGGATTGGCAGGTCGATCGCACTCGCGCTCGGTCGTGCGGGAGCGACCGTAGTCGGCACGGCGACGACCGAGGCCGGCTCGCTGGGCATCGGCGAGGCACTTGCCGCCGCCGGGATCACCGGGCGCGGCGCCGTCCTCGACGTGACGGACACCGCGGCGTGCGACGCACTGGTCGGGGCCATCGACAGGGAATTCGGCGCGGTCTCGATCCTGGTGAACAACGCAGGCGTCACGCAGGACAACCTGCTCGCGCGGATGAAGGACGCGGAGTGGGACACGGTCATCGACACCGATCTCAAGTCGGTGTTCCGGCTGTCCCGGGCGGTGCTGCGCGGGATGATGAAGGCGCGCGCCGGGCGGATCATCAGCATCACCTCGGTGGTCGGCTCGAGCGGCAATCCCGGCCAGGTGAACTACTCGGCCGCCAAGGCGGGGATCGCGGGGCTGACGCGCTCGCTCGCGCGCGAAATCGGGAGCCGCGGGATCACCGTGAACTGCGTCGCGCCGGGGTTCATCGACACCGACATGACCAGGGCCCTGCCGGACGCGCAGCGCGAGGCGCTGCTCGACCAGATCCCGCTCGGCCGTCTGGGGCAGGCCGACGACGTCGCCGCGGCCGTGGTGTTTCTCGCATCGCCCGGGGCCGCATATGTGACCGGCACGACGCTCCACGTAAACGGTGGCATGTACATGAGTTGACGGAGGTTTCGGACCCTCGGGCGGTCGCGGGTGGCGTCTGGTAAGATTTCGGCCGCTCGGGGCAGCCAAATCCAAGAAGGTCCCGAATGGGGATGCGCGAGGAGGCGCTGCTCCTTCCGTCAATCGACCCCTAGAACACATCCGCGAAGGGAAGGGAAGCCCGCAATGGAGAACATCGAACCACGCGTCAAGAAGATCGTCGCCGAACAGCTCGGGGTCAACGAGGCCGAGATCAAGAACGAATCCTCGTTCGTCGATGACCTCGGCGCCGACTCCCTCGACACGGTCGAGCTCGTTATGGCGCTCGAGGAGGAGTTCGAGACCGAGATCCCGGACGAGGAGGCCGAGAAGATCGCCACCGTCCAGCAGGCAATCGATTACGTCAAGGCCCATAGCGGCAAGAAGGCCTGAACCGGCGCCAGGAACACGCTTGTCGCGCCGTCGCGTCGTCGTCACCGGTCTCGGAATCGTCTGCCCCGTCGGCAACACGGTCGACGAGGCCTGGGCCAACATCACCGCCGCCAAGTCCGGCATCGCCCGCATCACCCGCTTCGACGCGTCGCTCTACGCGAGCCAGATCGCGGGCGAGGTGAAGGGTTTCGACATTGCCGCCTATCTCCCGCCGAAAGAGGCGCGGAGGATGGACACCTTCATCCACTACGGCATGGCGGCCTCGATCCAGGCCATTCGCGACGCCGGAATCGATGCGAAGAACTCGGTTCCCGAGCGGATCGGTTGCGTCATCGGCTCCGGTATCGGCGGGCTGCCGCTGATCGAGGAAACCCATGCCGACCTGACGAAGGGCGGTCCGCGGAAGATCTCCCCGTTCTTCGTGCCGGGCAGCATCATCAACATGATCGCCGGGAACCTGTCGATCATGTACGGGTTCAAGGGGCCCAATCTCGCCCTCGTCACCGCGTGCACGACCGCCAACCACTGCATCGGCGACGGCGGCCGCCTGATCGAGTACGGCGACGCCGATGTGGTGATCGCCGGCGGCTCCGAGTCGACCGTCAGCCCGCTCGGCGTAGGCGGCTTCGCGGCGATGCGGGCACTCTCGACTCGCAACGACGATCCAGCGACGGCAAGCCGGCCGTGGGACCGGGACCGCGACGGCTTCGTGCTCGGCGAGGGTGCCGGCGTGCTCGTGCTGGAGGAGTACGAGCACGCGAAACGCCGCGGTGCGCGCATCTATGCCGAGCTTGCAGGCTATGGCATGAGCGCGGACGCGCACCACATGACCGCGCCCTGTGAGGACGGGGACGGCGCGGCCCGTTGCATGGCGAACGCGTTGCGCAACGCGCGCATGAGCCCGAGCGACATCGATTACGTGAATGCGCACGGCACCTCGACGCCGCTCGGCGATGTCGCCGAGACGCTCGCGATGAAGCGCTCCTTCGGCGATCATGCAAAAAAGCTCGCCATCAGCTCGACCAAGTCGATGACCGGGCACCTCCTCGGGGCCGCGGGGGGCGTCGAAGCGGTGTTCTCGGTCCTGGCGCTCTACCGGCAGGTTGCCCCGCCGACGGCGAACCTCGTCAATGTCGACCCCGCGTGCGACCTCGATTACGTCCCGCTGGCCGCGCGCGAGATGCCGATCCGCGCGGCCCTCTCCAATTCGTTCGGCTTCGGCGGCACGAACGGCACACTGATCTTCGCGCGCGCTTGAGCGGCTCGCTGCGCGTGCAGCTCAAGCCTTCGCGGGTGCTCGCGGCGGCGGTGGCGCTGGGCCACATCCTCGCGCTGGCCGGTGCCGCGACCGGTCTCCCGCCCGTTGCGGCTTCGGTCGTGGCGTTGGGGCTCGGACTCTCCGCCTTCCATCACCTTCGCCTGGCGATGCACCGGTCGGCGCTTGCCGTCGCGGGTCTCGAGTTCTCGCCGGCGGGCCACTTCGCCCTCTCCAACCCGGCCGGGGTCTGGCTGTCCGCCGAAATGCGGCGCGCGGCGGTTCCGGCTGGCTGGCTCGCGGTCCTCGCTGCGCGCGACGCGAACGGCCGGTCCAGGTTCGCGGTGATCCTCCCCGATTCGGTTGAACCGGAGGCCTTTCGCCGGCTGCGCGTCTGGCTGAGATGGCGTGTCGCCGCCACGCGTCCGGAGCCAGGAAGGAGCAAATGAACTCTGTGCATGCTGAACTATCCGAATGCGTTCGTGTCTCTAATGCGAGGTCGCGCCCGAGCGATCCGACGAGGTCGGCTATACTGCCGCCTGCCGGCCGGTAAGCGTTTGAAAAAAAACAATAAATCAACAGGCTCTGCGGAAGGCGGCCATGGTGGACCGCGAGATTGATCAGCGGCTGGTCGAGCGCGCGCAGCGCGGCGACAAGCAAGCGTTCGATCTGCTGGTGACGAAGTACCAGCGCAAGCTCGGGCGACTGTTGTCCCGGTTCATTCGGGATCCGGCCGAGGTCGAGGATGTCGCGCAGGAGGCCTTCATCAAGGCCTACCGCGCGCTTCCGAGCTTCCGCGGCGAGAGCGCGTTCTACACGTGGCTGTATCGGATCGGGATCAACACGGCGAAGAACTATCTCGTCGCGATGGGGCGCCGGGCGCCGACCGTGACGGAGTTCGACTCGGACGAGGCGGAAAGTTTCGAGGACGGCGAGCACTTGCGCGACATCAACACGCCGGAAAGCGTGCTGATGTCGAAGGAAATCGGCGCCACGGTGAACGCGGCGATGGACGATCTGCCGGACGATCTGCGGACGGCGATCACGTTGCGCGAGATCGAGGGGCTGAGCTACGAGGAGATCGCGAGCATCATGAATTGCCCGATCGGCACGGTTCGGTCGCGGATCTTCCGGGCGCGCGAGGCGATCGCGGCGCGGCTGCGGCCTCTCCTCGAGACGCGCAAGGACAAGAGGTGGTGAGCACATGAATGAACGGCTTTCGGCACTGATCGACGACGAACTCGGGATGGCCGAAACCGAGGGCTGCCTCGACCGGCTCGACGCGGATCGGGGCCTGCGCGAGACCTGGGGCGTCTACCACCTCATCGGCGACGCACTGCGCGGGGGCGCCGGCCCGGGGCTCCCCCCATCGTTCGCCGAGCGCCTGGCCGCGGAGCCGACCGTCCTGGCGCCGGGGCGCGCGGTGCGGCCGGCGCCGCGGACGGTCTGGTACGCCCTCTCGGCGGCGGCGAGCGTCGCGGCGGTCGCGCTCGTCGGCTGGATGGCGCTTCCCCTGTTCGATCCCCCCGTGCGCGTCGCGGGCCCGCAGTCGCCGCCGGTCGTCGCAGCTGCCGACGTGATGCCCGTGCCCGAAGTGAAGCCCGCCGCCGTTCCCAACGCCCAGGACGTCAACGATTACCTGCTCGCCCACCAACGCTTCTCGCCGTCTTCGGCGATGGGCGGGATCGCCGCGTACGTCCGCACGGTCTCCGAGGATCGCGAGGCGCGTTGAGCATGCGGGCGCTGGTCCTGGTCGCGGCGCTCGCCGCGGGATCGATCGGTTTCGTCCCTCCTGGGTTCGCCCAACAGAGCACGGACGCGGCCGCCTGGCTCAGGCGGATCTTCTCGGCGACGGAAAAGCTGAGCTACACCGGCACCTTCGTCTACCAGCAGGGCGAGCACTCCGAGACTTCACGCATCACGCGCATCGTCGATTCCTCCGGCGTGCACGAGCGTCTGGAGGTTCTGGACGGCACGCCGCGCGAGATCATCCGCTTCAACGAGGAAGTCAAGTGCTACATCCCGAGCACGATGACCCTCAAGATCGACCGTCAGACGGAAACCCGGCCGTTTCCGGCCATGCGCGCGGACGTAAGCGATTTCGCAGAGCACTACGAAATCCGGAAGGCCGAGACCGAACGCATCGCGGGCTACGACTGCCAGGCGATCGTGCTCGAGCCCAAGGACAGGCTGCGCTACGGCCACAAGCTGTGGGCCGACGTCACCACGGGGATGCTCGTCAAGGCAAAGACGTTCAACGAGAAGAACGAGGTCGTGGAGCAGTTCTCCTTCACCGAGCTCCAGATCGGCGGGAAGATCGACAAGAAGAAGGTGAAGTCGCCGTTCGCAAACGCGCGCGACTGGCGTATCGAGCGAGCCTCCCCGGTCAAGGCCGACCTCGCGGGACTCGGCTGGACGGTGAGGAACCTTCCCCCGGGTTACCGGAAGGTCAATGAACTGACGGGAGCCCTGCCGGCCCATCCGGAAGTGGGACAGATCGTGCTTTCGGACGGCCTTGCGGTGGTCTCGGTCTTCATCGAACCCCTGGGGCCCAAGGCCGGGCAGGCGCAGATCGGTCCGGCCCGGCACGGGGCCCTGAACATCTATACTCGCAGGCTGGAAACCCACCTGGTGAGGGTGGTAGGGGAGGTCCCGGCCGAGAGCGTCCGGCAGATTGCCGTCAGCGTGGAGTACCGCCGTCCCTAACCGGTATTCCCTGCCTCCCGGTTCCTCCACCCAAGGCGCCGCCCCAGCCGGAACGGGGCACTTCTCCTTGAAAGCGCGAGCGGCGCGCCTTATCTTTACCTAATTCAACGACATTTCCCGGTCCCAGATGAGAACCTCCCTTCAGGCCACCCTCGCCGCAGCCCTGTTCGCGCTCGCCGGCGCCGTGCAGTCGCAGGTCCGCGAGCTTCCGGACTTCACGCAGATCGTCGAGCAGCAGGGCGCCGCCGTGGTGAACATCAGCACGACGCAGCAGCGGCAGCGGCGCGCGCAGCCGCAGATCCCGCAGATGGACGAAGACGATCCGATGTACGAGTTCTTCCGTCGATTCATCCCGCGGGGGCCGCAGGGTCCGCAGACGCCGCGCGAACCCGAATCGAGCTCCCTGGGGTCGGGCTTCGTGGTGAGCCAGGACGGCTACATCCTGACGAACGCCCACGTCGTCGACTCGGCCGACGAGATCACGGTCAAGTTCAACGACAAACGCGAGTTCAAGGCGAAGGTCATCGGCGCCGACCGTCGCACCGACGTCGCGCTCATCAAGATCGACACGACCGGCCTGCAGCCGGTGCAGTTCGGCGACCCGACGAAGCTCAGGGTGGGCGAGTGGGTGGTCGCGATCGGCTCGCCGTTCGGTTTCGAGAACTCGGTGACCGCGGGAATCGTGAGCGCGAAAGGGCGCTCGCTTCCGCAGGAGAACTTCGTTCCGTTCATCCAGACCGACGTCGCCATCAACCCCGGAAATTCGGGCGGCCCGCTGTTCAACCTGCGCGGCGAGGTGGTGGGCATCAACTCGCAGATCTACAGCCGGACGGGGGGCTTCATGGGTCTCTCGTTCGCGATCCCGATCGACGTGGCAATGGACATTTCGACCCAACTCAAGACCGCCGGCCGCGTCCAGCGCGGTCGGATCGGCGTCGTGATCCAGGAGGTGTCGAAGGAACTCGCCGACTCCTTCGGCCTGGCCAAACCGGCCGGGGCGCTGGTGAACGGGGTCGAGAAGGGCGGCCCGGCCGAGAAGGCGGGCGTCGAGACCGGGGACATCATCCTCAAGTTCGACGGCAAGACGGTGAATGCCTCGGCCGACCTGCCTCGCATGGTGGGCGGCACGAAGCCGGGCTCGAAGGTACCGGTGCAGGTCTGGCGCAAGGGCCAGGCGCGCGAGGTGTCGGTGACGGTCGGCGAGATTCCCGACGACCGCGTCGCCGCGGCGCGGGGCGCGAAGCCCGGCGCTCCGAAGGCCGAGGTGGCGGCAAACCGGCTCGGATTGGTGGTGAGCGATCTTGGCGAGGACAAGCGCCGTGACATGCGTCTTCCGGGCGGGGTGGTGGTGGACGAGGTGCGGACCGCCCCGAGGGCCGACATCCGCCAGGGCGACGTCATCATCGCACTGACGGCGAAAGGCACCACGACGGAGCTGAAGTCGGCAAAGCAGTTCAACGACCTGCTCGCTTCGCTCGACAAGGGAACGACGCTGACGCTGCAGATCCGCCGCGGGGAGGCGAACATCTTCGCCACGATCCGCGGCGAGACGGCCGGTGGCTGACGCGGCGCTTCGCGTCGCGCTGACGCTCTACGGCCGCAGCTACTGCCACCTCTGCGACGACATGGCGGCGGCGCTCGAGCCGCTGCACCGCGAGTTCGGCTTCGGGCTCGCATGGGTCGACGTGGATCGCGACCCTGCGCTCGAGGCGCGCTACGGCGCAAGAGTCCCGGTGCTCGCGCACGGCGAGGCCGAGCTCTGTCACTACTTCCTGGACGCGCCGCGCGTGCGTGCCTACCTCACGCGGATCGGCTAGAATCAGCTCCGCCTCGCCGAGCGAAAAGGTGCCGAAAAGGCACCTTTTTTTGTGGGTCGCCGTGCGAAGGGGCCGCAACCCCTTTACGGTCCCGATCTCAGTGATGCAAGAGGCAGGTCCTTTCCTGGCGAACGGCGCGGGCATTCCGGTGGCGGCGCCGGGTGATGCGAGCCTCCTGCGACACGCTGACAGCTGATGCAGCACATCCGCAACTTCTCGATCATCGCCCACATCGACCACGGCAAGTCCACCCTTGCCGACCGGTTCATCCAGCGCTGCGGCGGGCTGTCGGACCGCGAGATGAGCGAGCAGGTGCTGGACTCGATGGACCTCGAGCGCGAGCGCGGAATCACCATCAAGGCCCAGACTGCCGCCCTGCGCTACACCGCCCGCGACGGCAGGACCTACAACCTAAACCTGATCGATACGCCCGGCCACGTCGATTTCTCCTACGAGGTGTCGCGCTCGCTCGCGGCGTGCGAGGGCGCATTGCTCGTCGTCGACGCCTCCCAGGGCGTGGAGGCCCAGACGGTCGCGAACTGCTACACGGCGATCGAGCAGGGGGTCGAGGTCGTGCCGGTGCTCAACAAGATCGATCTCCCCTCGGCGAACCCGGAGCGCGCGATCCAGGAGATCGAGGACGTCATCGGCATCCCCGCGCAGGATGCAATCCGCGCGAGCGCAAAGACCGGCGAAGGCGTCGAGGACATCCTCGAGGCGGTGATCCGGCGCATCCCCGCGCCGAGGGGAGATCCGGCGGCGCCGCTCAAGGCGCTCATCATCGACTCGTGGTTCGACAACTACGTCGGCGTGGTGATGCTCGTGCGCATGGTCGACGGGACGCTGAGGCCGAAGGACCGGATCCTGCTGATGTCGACGCAGGGGAGCCACCTGTGCGAGCAGGTGGGCGTCTTCACGCCAAAGTCCGAGACGCGCCCCGAGCTCTCCGCCGGCGACGTCGGCTTCGTCATCTCGGGCATCAAGGAGCTGCAGGCGGCACGGGTGGGGGACACCGTGACCCTCGCCGACCGCCGCGCGCCCGATCCCCTGCCCGGGTTCAAGGAGATCAAGCCGCAGGTGTTCGCCGGCCTCTATCCGATCGAGTCGAACCAGTACGAGGCGCTGCGCGAGGCGCTCCAGAAGCTCAAGCTGAACGACGCGTCGCTGCACTACGAGCCCGAGGTGTCGCAGGCGCTCGGATTCGGCTTCCGCTGCGGGTTTCTCGGTCTGCTACACATGGACATCGTGCAGGAGCGCCTCGAGCGCGAGTACGACATGGAACTCATCACCACCGCGCCGACGGTGGTATACGAGGTGCTGATGCGCGACGGCACGGTCGAGCGGGTCGAGAATCCGGCGAAGATGCCCGACCCCGCGAAGATCGAAGAGATTCGCGAGCCGATCATCACGACGACCATCTTCGTCCCGCAGGAGTACGTGGGCCCGGTGATCACGCTGTGCACGGGCAAGCGCGGTGCGCAGAGGAACATGCAGTACCACGGCCGGCAGGTGATGCTCACCTACGAGATGCCGCTGAACGAGATCGTGATGGACTTCTTCGACAAGCTGAAGTCCGTCTCGCGCGGCTACGCCTCACTCGATTACGAGTTCAAGGAGTTCCGTCCGGCCGACATGGTCAAGCTCGACATCCTGGTAAACGGCGAGCGGGTCGACGCCCTTTCGCTGATGGTCCACCGCCAGAACGCTCAGTACCGCGGGCGCGAGCTGGTGGCGCGAATGCGCGGGCTGATCCCGCGACAGATGTTCGACGTCGCAATTCAGGCGGCGATCGGCTCCCACATCATCGCGCGGGAGACGGTGAAAGCGCTGCGCAAGAACGTGCTTGCCAAGTGCTACGGCGGCGACATCACGCGCAAGCGCAAGCTCCTCGAGAAGCAGAAGGCTGGCAAGAAACGCATGAAACAGGTCGGCACGGTCGAGATTCCGCAGGAGGCGTTCCTCGCCATCCTGCAGGTCGAGGAGAAATAGGCGCATGAGCGGCCGGCAGCGCAAGGTGCCAGTCCGATGAACTTCGCGCTCATCCTGTTCGTCCTGCTGGTGGTGACCGGCCTGGTGGCGCTCGTCGACCGGCTGCACTTCAGCAAGGCGCGCAAGGAGGGCGAGAAGGAGCCGTGGTGGATCGAGTATCCCAAGAGCTTCTTCCCGGTGATCCTCATCGTCTTCCTGCTCCGCTCGTTCATCGTGGAGCCGTTCCGCATTCCCTCGGGCTCGATGATTCCCACGCTGCTCGTGGGCGACTTCATCCTGGTCAACAAGTTCGCCTACGGCATCCGCCTTCCGATCGTCAACAAGAAGGTGATCGACGTCGGCGAGCCGCAGCGCGGCGACGTGATGGTGTTCCGGTACCCCGAGGATCCCTCGCTCGATTACATCAAGCGGGTCGTCGGCGTGCCGGGAGACCGCATCACCTACGTCAACAAGCGGCTCATGGTGAACGGCACGGAACTCGGGTTGAAGCCCGCCGGTGACTATCTCCACAAGGAGCGGATGAGCTTCGCCAAGCGCTACTCGGAAGCGATCGGCGACCGCTCGCATTCCATCCTTGTGGAGGACGACGCGCCGGCCTCGATTCCGTTCGTGAAGCAATTCCCGTTCCGCGAAAATTGTACCTACAATAACGAGGGCCTTGCTTGTACCGTCCCCCCGGGACACTACTTCCTGATGGGCGACAACCGCGACAACTCGAGCGACAGCCGCGTCTGGGGTTTCGTCCCGGACGCGAACATCGTGGGAAAGGCGTTTTTCATCTGGTTCAACTTCAGCGAGCCGAGCCGCTTTGGCTCGTTCCAGTAAGGGCAGGGGACATGACCTCCAGACAACGACAACAGGGCCTGGGCTTCGCCGGGGTGCTCATCCTGCTGATCGCGATCGTGTTTATCGCGATCATCGGGATGAAACTGGTACCGGCGTACATCGAGTACTTCACGATCAAGAAGGCGATCACCGGAATGACCCAGAGCGGCGAGCTGCGCGGCGGCTCGGTGGCCGACGTGCGCAAGGCGTTCGACCGGCGGGCAGCGGTCGACGACATCACCGCGCTCAGGCCGGAAGACCTGGAAATCACGAAGGAGGGCAACGAGATCGTCGTCGCCTTCGCCTACGAGAAGCGGATTCCGCTCTTCTACAATGTCAGCGTGCTGATCGACTTCGCGGGGTCAAGCCGGCCGACGAGCATTAAGGTGAGCGAATAGGAAAGCTCTGAGACAGGGCCACGGGCTGTCGCGAGGCAGTGCAGCTGGACGAGCGGGGACAGCAAGAAGCAGCGTCTTATACCACAACGAGCTCGCGGTCCCATTCGCCGAAAGTTATCAATTCGAGCTTCCATAGCGCGTCGCGCCGGATCGCATCCCCCAACGCCGGAGCCACCCGCGCACCACCTCAAGCGCCAGGCGTGAAGCACGACCCCCTGCAGGAGCAACTGGGCTATCGGTTCGCCGACGCTCGGCTCCTCCAGCAGGCGCTAACCCACCGCAGCCACAGCACCCCCAACAACGAGCGCCTCGAGTTCCTCGGCGACGGCGTGCTCAACTGCATCGTCGCAGCCGAGCTATTCACGCGTCACGCCGGCCTCAAGGAGGGCGAGCTGTCGCGGCTACGCGCCAGCCTCGTCCGGGAGCAGCGGTTGCACGAGCTCGCGGCGGGCCTCGCCCTCGGCGACCACCTGCGGCTCGGCGAAGGGGAGCTAAAGAGCGGCGGGTTCCGCCGCCCGTCGATCCTCGCCGACGCGCTTGAGGCGCTGATCGGCGCCGTCTTCCTCGACGGCGGGTTCGAAGCCGCGCGGACCGTCGTGCTGCGCTTGTACCGGCCGCTGTTCGAGCACGCGGGCCCCACGGCTGCGGAGAAGGATCCGAAGACCCAGCTCCAGGAATGGCTGCAGAGCCGACGCTATGCTCTGCCGCAGTACAGCGTGCGCGCCACGCGCGGCGCGGCCCACGAGCAGCAGTTTGAGGTCGAGTGCCTGATCCGCGAGCTCGACCTGCGCACCATCGGCACGGGGACGAGCCGGCGGCTCGCGGAGCAGGAGGCGGCTCGCTCCGCCTACGACAAGCTCCGGCGATGAGCTCGACCGCGCACGCAGGTCAGCGCTGCGGAACGGTGGCAATCGTCGGCCGCCCCAACGTCGGCAAGTCCACCCTGCTCAACGCGCTAGTGGGGCACAAGCTCAGCATCACCTCCAGCAAGCCCCAGACGACCCGCCACCGCGTCACCGGCGTGCTCAGCCGCCCGGGCGCGCAGTTCGTCTTCGTCGACACCCCAGGATTCCAGACGATGCACGGGGGGCCGCTCAACCGGGCGCTCAACCGGACGGTGCGTGCCGCGCTCGAGGAGGTTGATGCGGTGCTCTTCGTCGTCGAGGCGGGGCGGCTCGAGGACGGGGACCGGGCCGTCCTGCGCCTCCTCCCGCATCGGGCCCCCGTCGTGCTGGTCGCGAACAAAAGCGATCGCGTCGGCGGCCCCGAGCGCATGCTGCCGTTCCTCAAGTCGGCGGGAGAGGCGTTCGAGTTTGCCGCAGTGGTGCCGGTCAGCGCCGCGCGCGGCCGCAACCTCGGCGAGCTGCTCAAGGCACTCGCGCCGCTGCTCCCCGAGCAGCCGCCAATGTTCGACGAGGAGACGCTCACCGACCGCAGCGAGCGCTTCCTGGCCGCCGAGCTGGTGCGCGAGAAGCTGTTCCGGCTGCTCGGCGAGGAGGTGCCGTACGGCGCTGCGGTGACGATCGACCAGTTCCGCGAGGAAGGGCGGCTGCGCCGCATCAACGCATCGATCGTGGTCAGCAAGGAGAACCACAAGGCGATCGTCGTGGGCAAAGGCGGCGCGAAGCTCAAGGCGATCGCAAGCGCCGCGCGGCGCGACATGGAGAAGCTGTTCGGCGGAAAAGTGTTCCTCGAGGTGTGGGTCAAGGTGCGTGGCGGCTGGACCGAGGACGCCGCGAGCCTGCGCCGGCTGGGGATCGAACATGCCTAGCCGCGGGCGCATCGACCGCGAGGCGGCGTTCGTCCTGCACGCGTACCCGTACTCGGAAACGAGCCTGCTGGTCGAGGCGTTCAGCCGCACGCATGGGCGCCTTCCGCTCGTCGCGAAGGGTGCCCGCAGGCAGGGCTCGCCGCTCCGCGGCGCGCTCCTCGCGTTCCAGCCTCTGACGATCGCATGGTCGGGGCGGGGGGACGTGCGCACGCTCGTGCGCTGCGAGTGGCACGGCGGCCATCCGCTCCCGCGCGGCGAGGCGCTGCTCTGCGGCTTCTACATGAACGAGCTACTGCTGCGGCTGCTGCCGCGCGAGGATCCCCACGAGCAGCTCTTCGATCACTATGCGCTGGCGGTCGCGCAGCTCGCGCAGGGCGCCGCAGGCGGGCCTGTGCTGCGCGCGTTCGAGCGCCGCTTCCTGCAGGAGTTGGGCTATGCTTTAACGCTCGACCGCGACGCGTCGACCGGCGCCGCGATCGAGCCCGAACGGCTCTACCGCTACGAACCGGAGCGCGGACCGGTGCCCACGGTGAACGGCGCACTGGCCGACGATCCGTGCGTGGTGCCGGGCCGCGTGCTGCTGGCGCTGGCGCGGGACGACTTTGCGGACGCGTCGACCGCAGCCGCAGCGCGGCAACTGATGAGCGCGCTGATCGACCATCGCCTCGACCGCCAGACGTTGCACAGCCGCACCATTTTCCGGGAGTTGCAGGGTCTCTAAAGATGAAACCGATGCCGCAGGCACCGCTTTCCCCGACTTCGGGGAGCACGAGGGGGCGCCGCGGCGGGGCTTTGCCCCCTCGTATCGTGGCGAACTGAACCGATGATCGAACTGGGCGTCAACATCGACCACGTCGCGACCGTCAGGCAGGCGCGGCGCACCTACGAGCCGGACCCGGTGTGGGCGGCGGTCGAGGCGCACCTCGGCGGGGCGGACGGCATCACCGTCCACCTGCGCGAGGACCGGCGCCACATCCAGGACGAGGATGTCCGGCGGTTGCGGGAGCTGACCCACATCAAGCTCAACCTCGAGATGGCGGCGATGGAGGAGATGGTCGCGGTCGCCGGCCGCATTCGCCCCGAGATGGCGATGCTCGTACCGGAAGGCCGGGAGGAGATCACGACCGAAGGGGGCCTCGACATCGTCAGCCAGGAGGCGCGGCTGAAGGACGTCGTGTCGCGGCTCGCCGGTGCGGGAACGGTGGTCAGCGTCTTTATCGACGCGGACCTGCGGCAGATCGAAGCGGCGCGCCGGATCGGCGCGGCGGTGTGCGAGGTGCATACGGGCCCCTATGCGCACGCATTCCACTCGCGCGGGCGGGACGCCGAGAGCCCGGCGGTCGTGGCCGAGCTTGACCGGCTCCGCGTCGCCGGCGATGCAATTCGCGGGCAGGGGATGCGGTTCAACGCCGGTCACGCCCTCAACTACTTCAACGTCGAGCCCGTCGCGGCGCTTCCCGGCGTGCGCGAGCTGCACATCGGCCACGCGATCGTGAGCCGCGCCGTGTTCGTCGGGGTGCGCGAGGCGGTGCGCGAGATGAAGGCCCTGATCGTCAACGCGGCGATGCGTGCGGCGATCCGGGAGCGGCAGTGATCCTCGGGATCGGAACCGACCTCGTCGAGATCGGCCGGATCGAGCTTGCCCTGGACCGCTGGGGCGACCGGTTCGCGCGCCGGATCCTCGTGCCACGCGAGCTCGACCGCTTCGCCCGCCATCGCAAGCCCGCGGCGTATCTCGCCAAGCGCTTCGCAGCAAAAGAGGCGTTCTCGAAGGCCATCGGCACCGGCATCCGCCATCCGGTCAGCTGGCACAACATCAGCGTCGTCAACCACGCCTCCGGCCGGCCCTATCTCGAGCTGTCGGCGGCGCTTGCGGCGTTCGTGCAGAGCCTCGGCATCCTGAGCGTGCACGTCAGCCTGACGGACGAGCGGGGCATGGCAGCCGCGTTCGTCGTCCTGGAAGGAGATCGACATGACGCTTGAACGCGTGCTCGGACCGGTGATGGTGGACGTTGCGGGTCTCGCGCTCGCACCTGACGAGCGCCAGATGCTGCTTCATCCGCTCGTCGGGGGCGTGATCCTGTTCGCGCGGAACTACCGGTCGCCGGCGCAGCTCGAGGCGCTCACCGCGGCTATCCACTCCCTGCGGGATCCGCCGCTCCTGATCGCGGTCGACCACGAAGGCGGGCGCGTCCAGCGGTTCGTCGAGGGGTTCACGCGGCTGCCGCCGATGCGCGCGCTCGGTCGCGTGTACGACCGGGAGCCGGCATTGGCGGCAAACCTCGCGGGCGCGATCGGCGTGGTGCTCGCCGCGGAGCTCCGCAGGCACGGCGTGGACTTCAGTTTCGCCCCGGTGCTCGACATCGACTTCGGCTCGAGCAGCGTGATCGGCGACCGCGCCTTCCACGCGACTGCCGCGGGCGTCACCGCGCTCGCCGGCGGTCTGGTGGCGGGCATGGCGCGCATGGGCATGGGTGCGGTCGGGAAGCACTTCCCGGGCCACGGCTACGTGCGGGCCGACTCCCATCACGAGGTGCCGGTCGACGAGCGCGATCTCGCGACCATCGAGGCAGCCGACCTCGCGCCCTACAGAGCGCTCGTCGGGAAGGGGCTCGCGGGCGTGATGCCGGCGCACGTCATCTACCCGAAGGTGGACGCCCGCCCAGCGGGGTTCTCGCCGGTGTGGCTGAAGGACATCCTGCGCGGGCGGCTCGCCTTCGACGGGATCGTATTCAGCGACGATCTTTCGATGGAGGGCGCGAGCGTCGCGGGCGGGATCGTCGAGCGCGGTGTCGCCGCGCTTTCGGCGGGCTGCGACATGGTCCTCGTCTGCAACGCCCGGGACGCGGCGCAGCGGCTGCTCGACGGTCTGCCTCGTTACACGCTCGACCCGGCGCGGGCCGCGCGCATGCGGCCCGGGGCCGAGGCAGGGGTAGGTGATGCCTACAAGGCGGCGGGGGAGCAGGTGGCGCGAGCGATAGGCGAGAGACTCCTCGCCTGAGGGACCGGTCAGGAGCGCTCGATGTAGGCGCCGTCGTCCGTATTGACCTTGATCTTCTCCCCCTTCTGGACGAACGGGGGAACCTGCACGATGATCCCCGTCTCCAGCGTCGCCGGCTTGAACGAGGTCGTGGCGGTCGCGCCCTTGATGTTCGGCTCGGTGTCCACCACCGTCAGCACCACGCTCGGGGGCAGCTGTACGCCGATCGGGCGGTCATTGTGGAAGTTGATCTGCACGTCGGTGTTGGGAAGCAGGTATCCGGTCTGACCTTCGAGCTCCTCGGCGGACAGCGTCATCTGCTCGTACGTGTTCTTGTCCATGAAGACGTAGTTCGTGCCTTCCTGGTAGAGGTATTGCATCTCGCGCGCCTCGACGTAAGCGCGCTCGACCTTCTCGTCGGTGCGAAACCGCTGGTTCGTCTTGGTGCCGGCCTCGATGTCCTTCATCTCGACCTGCATGAATGCACCGCCGCGTCCGCCGACGTGCACGTGATAGGATTTGAGGACGCGCCAAACGCGCTTGTCCCACTCGATCAGGTTGCCGACCCGGATCTCGGTCGCGAGCACTTTCGCCATGGTCAGTCGCCGGAGCTGGAGAGAAAAACGCGCGATTCTACAGCAAAGTCCCTCGCGCCCGAACGCCTGAGCGCGTCGCCTCGCACCGCTTCCGGTCCCTACGTGTTCGACCCTGCCGCTCTCATCGCCGGCTTGCCGCACCAGCCCGGCGTCTACCGGATGCTGAACGCGAGGGGCGATGTGCTCTACGTCGGCAAAGCCGGCGATCTCAGGAAGCGCGTATCGTCGTACTTCCAGAAGAGCGACCACGGTCCCCGCATCCAGGTGATGCTCGGGCAGGTCGCCGCCGTCGAGATCACGGTCACGCGCTCCGAGGCCGAGGCGCTGATCCTCGAGAACAACCTGATCAAGTCGCTCGCGCCGCGCTACAACATCCTCTTCCGTGATGACAAGTCCTATCCCTATCTCGTGGTCACCGGCGACCGCTTCCCGCGCATCGGCTTTCATCGCGGCCCGCTCGACCGGCAGCACAGTTTCTTCGGCCCGTTCGCGAACGCGGGCGCGGTGCGGGAGAGCATCCAGCTGCTGCAGAAGGTCTTTCGCCTGCGGACGTGCGAGGACTCGGTGTTCCAGAACCGGTCGCGACCCTGCCTCTTGCACCAGATCCGGCGCTGTTCGGCGCCATGCGTCGGACTGATCGACGAGGGCCGGTATGCACGGGACGTGAACGATGCGCGGCTCTTCATGGAAGGGCGCGAGGACGACGTCGTCGGCGCGCTCGCCGCGCGGATGCAGGAGGCGGCAGAACAGCTGGACTACGAGCAGGCTGCCGTCTATCGCGACCAGCTGCGCTCGCTCTCCCGCGTGCAGACGCGTCAGTACGTGGACACTGCGAAGGCGCTCGATGCCGACGTCGTCGCCTGCGCGATCGCAGGCGGGATCGCATGCGTCAACCTGGCGATGATCCGCAATGGGCGCTACCTCGGCGACAAGAGCTTCTTCCCACAGCATGCCGAAGATCGGTCCGCGCCCGAGGTGGTCGGCGCGTTCCTTGCCCAGCACTACCTGCAGAGTGCGCCGCCCGCGCTCATCATCACCGAGGAGGGCCTCGGGTCGGAGGAGCTCGCCGCGCTGCTCGCCGAGAACGCGGGCCGGCCGGTGCAGATCGTCACGCGCCCTCATGCCGAGCGCCGCGCGTGGCTGGAAATGGCCCAGCGCAACGCGCAGGAAGCGCTCGCGCAGCGGACGCGGGAGCAGGGCACGCAGGAGAGCCGCCTGGCGGCGATGCGGGAAGCCCTGGGGCTACCGCCGTCGGTGCAACGCATCGAGTGCTTCGACGTCAGCCACACCCGGGGAGAGGCGACCGTCGCCTCGTGCGTGGTCTACGATCAGTACCGGATGCGCAACTCGGAGTATCGGCGGTACAACATCGCCGGCGTCACTCCGGGCGACGATTACGGCGCAATGCGGGACGTCCTGCAGCGCCGGTACGAGAAGGCGGCGCGCGGAGAGGGCGTCGTGCCCGACCTGATCCTGATCGACGGCGGCAAGGGTCAGGTACACGCGGTACAGGCGGTCCTCGCCGAGCTCGGGTTCGCGGACATCGAGCTCGTCGGCGTCGCGAAAGGGCCCGAGCGCAAGCCCGGTCAGGAGGAGCTCGTGCTCGGCGACGGCCGCCTGCTCCGGCTCGAAAAGGACCATCCTGGCCTGCACCTCATTCAGCAGATCCGCGACGAGGCACACCGGTTCGCGATCACTGGACATCGCGCCAGGCGGGGCAAGGCGCGCGTCACATCGAGCCTGGAATCGATCGGCGGGGTGGGCGCGAAGCGCCGCCGGCAGTTGCTCGAGCGCTTCGGCGGACTGAAGGGCGTCATGGCCGCGAGCATCGAGGATCTCGCGCAGGTCGACGGCATCAGCCGCACGCTCGCCGAGCGCATCTACCGCGAGCTGCACTGATACCCGTGCCGGTCAACGTTCCGAACCTGCTTACGTGGCTCCGGATCATCGCGATCCCGCTGCTGGTCGTGCTCTTCTATCTGCCCGACAGCTGGGTCCGCGCGCACGACAAGAACCTGTACGCCTGCGTGCTGTTCACGGCGGCCGCGATCACGGACTGGCTCGACGGCTATCTCGCACGCCGGCTGAACCAGATGTCGGCGTTCGGCGCCTTCCTGGACCCGGTGGCGGACAAGTTGATCGTCGCGGTCGCGCTCATCATGCTGGTCAAGCTCGGCCGCGTGCCTGACTTCATCGCGGTCATCATCATCGGCCGCGAGATCACCATCTCGGCCCTGCGCGAATGGATGGCCAAGCTGGGGCGGGCAAAGAGCGTCGCGGTGAACTTCCTCGGCAAGATCAAGACCGTCGCGCAGCTCGTCGCCATCCCGATGCTGCTGTATCACGACCGCATCGGCGTCTGGTTCGATCCGCAGCAGGTGGGCACGTGGCTGATCTACCTGGCCGCTGCGCTGACGATCGTTTCCATGGCGTATTACCTGAAGCTCGCCGGGCCCCATGCCTTCGGCGGAGGCGGGCGAGCTTGACCGCCGGAGTGCCGAATCGCTAAAATTCGCTTTCGCCACGCGGGAATAGCTCAGTTGGTAGAGCGCAACCTTGCCAAGGTTGAGGTCGCGAGTTCGAGACTCGTTTCCCGCTCCAGATATCTGAGGAGGGAAGGCGTCGCCGCTTTCCCTCTTTTCGTTTGAGCCGCGCCATGCCAGGCCCACAGGCCCGACGTGCGGCAGCGACCAAGACGGCGGGGTGGCAGAGTGGTCATGCAGCGGCCTGCAAAGCCGTGTACGCCGGTTCGATTCCGACCCCCGCCTCCAAACCTCACTATGAAACGGCCGCTATGTGCGGCCGTTTTGCTATGTACACATAGGCCGCTAGCGTCCGTCGGTGTTGTTGCGTGTGCGCCTGAATACGTCGTTACCCTGATTCATGGCGGTCATGGCAGGAACGCGTTACCCCGCGCATGGCAAGGCACTTACTCACCGATCGGCACGTCCGCAGCGCCAGGCCGAAAGCCCTACCGGCTCCTTGACGACGACGAGCTCGCCTTTCGGGTGTCGCCGACCGGCGCGCGCTCGTGGCAACTGCGCTACCGGCTGCACGGCAAGGAGCAGACCGCAACCCTGGGCAAGCTGGAACAGCCGACGCCCGGCCTTCGACGACTCCGCGCTGGTGACGGCGATCGGACCGCGCGCGCCAGCGGACTGTCCCCCTGAACCCCGGGGCGCGTCGCAGCGCCCAAAGCCCGCCGGCGCCCTGGTCCGACGAGCTGCTAAAGACAATCCCGTCTTCCATGACGAACACGTCATCGGCATGCCCGGTCCCTGACCGGCGGCACATACCAGGCGACGGCCTTCGGGTAGTGGACGTCGGAGAAGTCGATGCCCCAGAAGCCGCCTTCTTCCCAAGCGCCGCGAACGACGTCACCGCGGATATATCGCTCGACATCGTGGGTGCCCATCCGGTTTCCGAGCCGACCTTTCGGACAGTTCGCGTGCATGTTGATACCCCGAAACTTCCCTCGGGCGGCTCTCGTTGCGCGCAGCGATGAAGTGCAGGTAGCCGAAAGGACACTGGCCGAGCTCGTCGCCACCGACGATGGTCTCTACCCGCTGGCCGGGCTTGGGATTCACGAGGCCCCAGCAACTCTTCACATTGGGCGCTGGTCGGCGAGCGTGACGTATCGCTCACGTTGCGCTGGCTTGACCGCTTGTCGGCGGGAATTGACCGCTTGTCGCTGAGCACATCGGCGAGGGTGACCAATTGCGCATTCCGGGCGCGCTGCAGCCATGCGGATGGTGCCGGCAGTTCTACTATGCCGACGGCATATCGATGGAGGGGACATGATGAACCGGCACATCAGAGGCATCACGCTGATAGAGCTGCTGGTGGTGGTGGTGATCGTTGGCATCCTGGCTGCAACTGCGTACCCCTCTTATCGAGCGTATGTCGCACGGACCAATCGTGGCGACGCGAAGATCTTTCTGAGCGAGGTGGCCAACCGGCAAGCTCAGTACTTTTCCTACGCCCGCCAGTACGCGTCGGCCCTTGACGCGACGGGCTTGAACCAGGGACCGGGTAGCACCGGGAAGTGGACTTGCGCTGCAGCGGCCTGCACGAGCGGCCACTACACGGTCACGGTCTCATCCCTCGACAACGCCGCCACGCCGCCTACGTATACGCTCACCGCTACCCCGACGGGTACCGGCACGAATGCGGGCGAAGCGCCGCTAACCATCGATTCGGCCGGCGTGAAGACTGGTCCCTGGAGCAAGTGATGCGCGCCGCCCGCGGATTCACCGTGATTGAAATGCTGATCGTGGTGGCCGTGCTCGCGATTCTCGCAACGCTTGCTACGCCCGACCTGCGCCGATTCATCATCGAGAGTCGCGTACGCAGTAGCGCAATGGAGTTCATGGGTGACCTGTACTACGCGCGCTCTGCGGCGATTCGCCTCAACACGGTCGTGACCGTTCAGGGCACAGGTGGCGGCACCGACTGGTCAAACGGCTGGCTAGTGACTTGCACGACGCCGGCTGCTGCATGCGCCGCCCCGCTGCGCACACACGGAGCGATCGAGGGCGTCGTGATCAACGCGGGCGTCGCCAGCTTTGCGTACGCGATGGACGGCCGCTTGGACGGTTTGGCGGGGCAGACCATGTTCGTGACCCCTGGGCCCAATCCCTCACAGGACGTGCATATGCGCTGCGTCAACATCGATATGTCGGGGCGCCCGGCGATCACTGTCGATCGCGACACCGATTCAACGAACGGATGCTGAGAGACTCCTATGAGCTCAATGCGTGGTTTCACATTGCTCGAAGTGCTGGTGGCGCTGTTCATCGTCGCAATCGGCATGCTCGGCGCAGTCGGCTTGCAGGCCTATTCGCACCGGGCCGCATTCGAGGCCTACCAACGCGCTCAGGCACTGATTCTCGTGCGCGACATGGCCGATCGCATCCAATCGAATAGATCGGTGGTCAACTGTTTCGCGGTGACGACCGACCCGACGGGCACCCCGTTTGTGGGCACGGCGGGCTCGGGCTACCTCGCGGGCGGAAACTTGCCTTGCGCAGCAGCGATCGCCGGCTATGCGCAAGCGCAGCAAGGGTTGACCGAATGGGATGCGGCCCTGAAGGGCGCAGGTGAGGTCCTGGGGGGCGCCAAGGTCGGGACGATGGTGGGCGCGCGCGGATGCATCAGCGCCACGGCCGATCCCGCGACCGGGATGCTCGTCTATACAGTGGCCGTCGCTTGGCAGGGCGATGCGCCCTTGTTCGCGATCACCGATCCGCAGAATCCGCCTCGGCCGGCCGTGGCCTGCGGAGAGGGTCTCTACGGCAACGAGGCGCAGCGCCGAGTTGTCTGGACGACCTTCCGTGTCGCCAACCTCAAGGCTTAGGAGATCTCCGATGAACGCCGGGGAGATCGGGGTGCGGCAGCGCGGTTTCAATCTTGTGGAATTGATGGTGGCGCTCAGCCTGGGCCTGTTTGTGGCCTTGGGGATCAGCATGATGTTTGTCGGCGCGAGCCGCTCGGAGCGCGAGCTGATGAAGACTGCGCAGCAGATCGAGAACGGTCGCTACGCGGTCGACATCCTCTCGAAGGATCTCTGGCACGCCGGCTTTTATGGCTACCTGCTCGACCGCCCGGCGCCGCCGGCGGTAGAGCCCGACCCCTGTGTTGTGAATGACACGGCTGCCATGTACAGCGCGCTGGCGAATCCCGTCCAGGTGTTTTGGGCACCGGACTGGGCCAGCGTCGCGGACGTCTCGGTGACGACCTGCGCGATCCCGAGTCCGATGCCGGGAAGCGATGTGCTGGTGATCCGCCGGGCGAACACCCAGGAGATGCTGCCGACGGATGCCACGACCGCTGGCGACGTGTACATCCAGACCGTGTCGGGCGGCGGGGAAATCCAGATCGGGAACGGCGCCCTCCTCGGGACAGGCAACCGTGCGAATGGCACGCCCGCCTCGTCGCCACCACCGCTCCTGAAGACGGATGGCAGTGCGGCCCTAATTTACAAGTATCACGTGCGTGTGTACTTCGTTTCACGTTGCTCAAACGCGACGGGCGCCGGTGCCGTCTGCCAACCTAGCGATGACGGCGGCAAGTGGATTCCCACGCTCAAGCGCCTGGAGCTCTCGTCCAACGGCGGCGCCACCGCCATGCGCTTGGTCTCCATCGCCGAGGGCATCGATGCGTTACGTGTCGATCTCGGCGTCGACAACACGCCGGCGAACCTGAATCCGCTCACGACTAGCGTGGGAGACGGAATGCCCGATGCGTTCCTGCGGATGTCGGTGAACCGGATTACCGATTTCTCGAACGCGGTCGCCGCGAATGTTTGGGTGCTCGCGCGCAATAACCAGGCGACGCCCAACTATACCGACGCGAAGGTCTACGACTTCGGGCCGCTATCGGGCACAAAGGCCGCCGCCAACGACGCTTTCGCGCGCCATCTCTTCAGTGGGCAAGTGCAGATCGCGAACGCCGCGCTCCGCCGGCAGATTCCTTGAGGGAGAACTGGGATGTTTCGTCGAGGACTGCCCACGTTGCCGCGCCGCCAAGAGGGTGTCGTGCTTTTTGTTGCGCTTGCGATGCTCGTCGCCTTCACGCTGTTTGCGCTCGCCATGATCAGAATGTCCGGCAGCGAGTTCATGGCCATCCACAATCAACAGATTCGCGGTGAGATGGAGCGGGCCGGTATCGAGGCGATCGAAGTCGTCGTGAACTCGCAGGATTTCTTTAATCAGGCTGCCGAAAAGACGGCGGTGAAGAAGACCGTGAATATCAACGGCTATTCGGTGGAGCTCGCCCCGCCCGTCTGCTACGGCACGCACTCACTCAAGTACTCAGTGATGTCCCCGGTCGCCTCGAACGAGGTGTTGTGGGAGATCACGGCGACCGTGACCGACCCGCAGACGCAATCGAAGGTCCGGGTCGTAGAGGGCATCCGCCTGCGGATGGCCGCTGGTAGCTGTGTGACGTAACGGCGCTGCGCCAACACGAAGCAACAAAACCTTGGCCCTCGGCGGACGGGTCTGCTAGACAGGGAGCACGACATGATCAGCACAAAGACGCTGCGGTATCTCAGCACGCTCGCGGCCACACTGACGCTCGGCGTCGCAATGGCCGACGACACCGAGCTTTTCATGTATCAGTCGGGCGCAAACGCACCTAATCCTAACGTGCTGATCGTACTGGACACGAGCGCCAACTGGCAGACGCGTTATGCGACCGAGAGAGCGGCGCTACTGGCGCTCGGCGACTATTTTGCGACGACCGGCCCGACTGGCGCGTCCCGGGGCAATGTCAACGTGGGCCTTCAGACCGCGACCGGCGGTAACGTCGACGGCGCCTACTTACGCTTTGGCCTGCGTGAGATGTCCAACCAGACGAATCGGACAGCGTGGAAGAAAACGGCCGAGACGCTCAACAATGACTCCACCGAAAAATCGAATGCACCGAATCCGGGCCTGCAGTACTGGGAGCTCTACCAGTATTTGACCGGCGGCAATGCCATCAGTGGATCTGCGAGTAATTATCGCGATTACTATCAGAACGGCAACAGCCGGTCTCCCTGGGGTGCTTATTTTAAAGATGTCAGCCCTGCGTCCAATACGTTCCCGCTCGCGAGCGCTGGAGCGACAACGTATCAACAGCCTGGCTCCATCTCGCAGACCTGTGCGCGGAACTACATCATCTACATCTCGAACGGCAAGGTCTCGGGAAACAGCCAGGCCGAACAGCGGGCCTGCCAGGCACTCGCGAGCCTAGGTGGCGACGCCGCGAACCAGCTGTCGATCAGCCCCAATAGCTTGCAGAGCAACTGCGTCGACGAGTGGGCGCGGTTCTTGTTCAAGAAAGACTTTGCTTCGAATCAGCAATACGCCGGGCTCCAGAACGTAGTGACCTACATGATCGAGGTCGAGCCGGCCACCGACACGACCTCCCAGTCGATGACCGCGCTTCTCAAGAGCGCCGCGAACGCGGGCGGAGGGGAGTACTACGCCGTCACCGACGCGGGCACTTCGGCGCAGCTACAGGCCATACTGGAGAAGATCCTCAACCAGATTCAGGCCGTTAACTCGGTCTTCGCCTCGGTGTCGCTGCCGGTTTCGGTCAACCAGCGCAGCACGAACCTTAACCAAGTCTACATGGGCGTTTTCCGGCCCGACGCGAATGCGTCGCCTAGGTGGCTGGGCAATCTCAAGGAGTACCAACTCGGCTTCGACACGACCACGAGCTCGCTCATGCTCATCGACGCGAGGAGCAATCCGACGAGTCCCACCTCTGCCGTAGACGCCGCGACCGGCTTCATCAAGCACGGCATGTACAGCTTCTGGACCTACTATGATCAGTACTGGTCGTTCGCGCCCGATCCGAATGCGCCCGGTCCAGCTTCGGATGGACCCGACGGGCCGATGGTTGAGCGTGGCGCAGCCGCACAGTTGATGCGCATGCTGGCGGATGGCAGCGGACCCCAGAAACCCAACGCACGGAACGTCTTTACCTATACCGGAACCGGTACGCAGGTGGACTTGACCGGCTGCGGTACAAGTTGCGAGTTTTCCACCACTAACTCGAGCGTGACCGCGACGCTTGCCCCGACCCTCATAGACTGGGTGCGTGGCGCAGACAATAAGAGCACCGAGGGCGAGTATGGGGTCGTTGCGACCTTTGGCGGCGGCACGACGACCAGCCTCAAGGACACCGAAATCCGCCCCTCCGTGCATGGCGACGTGCTGCACAGCCGTCCCGCGGTGATCAACTACAATCGCACGGGCACTGCGACCAACCCGGACCCGAACGATGTCGTCGTATTCTACGGCGCCAACGACGGTACATTGCGGGCGATTCAGGGCGGCCAAGCGCCATATTCCGGTTTCGAGAAGTGGGCCTTCGTTGCTCAGGAGACTTACTCGAAGCTCGACCGCCTGTGGACGAACTCTCCCCCGATCACGCCACCGGGAACGACCGCGCCGACCACCATCGGCGGGCTGTCGGTCACCGCGGGATCGAACGTCATCACCGGCTTCGCTCTAGGTGCGGCAGACAAGTTGCGCCTCACGATGACGGCGAGCGGGCTTCCCGGGATTCCGCCGAATGCGTATATCGTTGGGTTCCCGTTCTGCTCGGCGATTGATCCGACCCTTGTGTGTGTTGCGCTGTCGCAAAATGCAACGGCCAGCGGATTGGGCTCAATCACATTCACGCCCAACCCGCGTCCGTACTTCTTCGATGGTGCCGTCGTTCCGTGGATGACCCCGGATGCCACCAGCATCACCCCAACGGGAACCAACAAAGCGTACATCTTCGCCTCGATGCGCCGTGGCGGACGGATGGTCTATGCCTTCGACGTAACCGATCCGGACCGTCCGGTGCTGATGTGGCGCCGGGGCTGTCCGAACGAGACTAATAACACCGGCTGCGATCCCGGATGGGAGGAGATCGGACAGACCTGGTCGGCGCCCAATGTGACCGCAATAAATGCGAGTCTCGGCGGCAGCAATCCGAACAACCTCGCGCTTATCTTCGGCGCGGGCTATGACCCTCAGGTCGAGGATCAGGATCCGATCCCTGCCTCCGGCGGACCGTCCCGCACCATGGGGCGTGGAATCTACGTGGTCAATGCGATCACTGGCGCAATCATCCGTAGGTTTGTATCCGGCAGCGCATCAGGGAGCGGCAGCAATACGACGACGGTCGCGGGGATGAACTACGCGATCCCGTCCGATGTGGCGATTGTTGCGCGTAGCCACCTCACTAACAATACTGTGCCTGCTTACCGGGCATATGTGGGCGACACGGGCGGCAATCTCTGGCGGCTGGATCTGTCGAACGCCGACCCGGGCAAATGGATCGTGACCAAGCTCGCGAGCCTGGGCGGCACAGGCGCGAACGCCCGCAAGTTCCTGTACCCCCCAGACGTGGTGCTGGGCGACAGCACCGCCGCGTACCCGACGGGCAACTTCGACTTCGTCGTGATCGGGTCCGGCGATCGCGAGCACCCGCTCAACGGCCTGACGACCAACCCGAACTACCCTGACTCGGTGACGATCATCAACCGCTTCTACATGATCAAGGACAACAGCACGGGCGAAACCTATGACGCGGGCAACCCGCCGACGTTCGGTGGCGTCACCGAGGCGGATCTTTTTGATACCACGAATGATCTTGTTCAGAGCACCGACACAACGACCGCTCAAACCGCGCTGAATGCGCTCAACAGTGCGAAGGGGTGGTACATCACGCTCCTGGGGTTGGGCTCATCCGGCGGTGCCAGCGCCGGCGAGAAAACGGTGGGCGCGGCAGCGACCGCCGCCGGCGTCGTGTACTTCGGCACGCATCAGCCGTCGCCGGCGACGACCAGCAACGTCTGCCGTCCGCCACTCGGCATAGCGAGGCTGTACGCGATCGATCTGGTAACGGGTGGAGCGATTCCAAATTACTTTATCCAAGGGACCCTAAGCGCGATCGGGCGCTTCACGACCGTGGCTGGCGGCGGGTTTCCACCGAGTCCAGTGCCGGTCGCAGTGAAAATCGGCGATAGCAGGCGCGAAGGCGTGATCTCGGGGACGCAAGTACTGTCGACCGCGACGGGCGTCGGTGATCGTTTGCGCTCGTTCATCCGGGTCATTCACGACAGGCGGACTCCGAATTGAATCCCGGCAGCCAGCCCTCAGCGCGCGGCTCGATCAGCAGTGCGACGCGCTTGGGCGGGCAGCGCGACTCCGGCGATCGGAGGCGGGGCGGACTGCGTTTGAGGAGCAGCGCGCCGAGGACCTTGCGGCCCCCGGCGTCCGTCGCGAAGACGCCGTTCAGGACGATGAACAGCGCCAGACCCAGGAGCTCCATGTGTGACGTTCCTTGATGGCGCCCGCGAATGCGGGGGCGCTACGCGCAGCGCGCGGAGAGCTTTGCGACCAGCTCGCCTGCCTTGGCGGCGGTCGCCTCGCTTTTCGAGTCGAAGAGGTCGAGGCTCGACGGTGCACCCGACGCCTCGCCCTTGAGACCGAACCCGGACTTGTCCATGTACGCGATCACACTTGTCGTGAGTGCCCTCAGCGGCACCTCGCTTTCACGCTTGGGCTTGCCGTCAAGACGCTCCTCCACGACGAGCAGGCAGGCCGAGTCGAGCCGGTAGCGATGGGAGCGACCAGCCTCCTCGACACCGAGATCGTTCAGCGCCTGGACGTAAGTGCGACTGCCACACCTGGCGTTACTCGATCGGTACGCCGGACGGCTGGCACCTGTGGAGCGAGCGGCACCGGCTCGTTGTTGTGTGGGAGCGGGAGGCGGTGGTGGAAGGCGACGCTTACGCGCGTTACGCCGCGATCGGCCCTCGCGCTACCACCGCGTCCTGAAGTCGGGTGTCATCCCGGTCCCTGGCTCGAACCGCTCGCGCCGCGTGATCCGCTCGGCGTCGCGGAACATCAGCGAGCAGCCGGCGCACTCGAAGAACTCGGTGAGGTAGCCGGCGCCCGACGGCCGCGCGACCGTGGCCTGCTCGTAGACGCTCGACCCGCATAGCGGGCAGCGGAACGGCGTTCGGTCGGGATCACGGCGCATCGGCGCGAGCATGCGGGATGCAGAGGCTCGCTGGATGAGCCTCGCCGGCTGCGCGTCGCAGGCGCCGCGGGGCGATCGGCCCGCAGTTACAAACGCGATACCAAGTGGTGCCTGGCTGAAAAATGGCCGATACCTGCGACGAGTACGCTGCGCACTCATGAAGATCAAGACAAGGAGGCGCACCGTGTCAAAAGTGAAGGCGATCGATTGGAAGCATCTCGCCACGCGCGGCTGGCAGCTCGCCCTCCTTCTTATCGTGCCCGGCGGCTCGATCATCGTGCTCGCGCTCTGGTGGCTTGAACTGAGTCGGGAGGTACCCTTTGAAGTCCATCCTTGACCCTGCATTCCGTTACGTCCCCAGCATCGAGACCGATGTGAGGAAAACCTTCGAACGCGTTCGCCGGGAGCAGCGGGAACAAGCTCGAACGACATCCAACCGCGGCGCCGGGACGAACGTCCGGCAATTGCGCGCCGTTACCAACGGGATGAGCCGCGCATCGGGTGAGATGACGCACTGAGGCAGGACGGCCCGGAGCGCGCCTTGCGCGGCCAGGAGTTGCGCTGCTGGCTGTTCCGCATTCGAGCGCAGGCCGGCGACGATGTGGCGATCGACCTGCTGCTTGGGCTGGCCGATCGGGAGCCTCCCAAGTAACGCCTCCTACGCGCTGCCGCAGCGCCTGCTGCGCGACGCGCGTAGATGAGCCCCTGAAACGGGATAGGGGCCGATCATCGCTGATTGGGCCCCTCCCACACCACCCGGCATGCGGGTCCGCACCGGGCGGTTGGAACAGTTGAGGTCGGCGCGCTGGAGTGAGTCCCGGCACGCCGCCTGGGGTGGCGGGGTTCGGATCCGCCCGATTCGGTTTCTCGCCGCCACGACCATTCGGGCTTCACCCCGCCTGGTGGGTTGGCGAGCTTCGCTAACGCGAACATCTGAGACGGTCCCAATCCGAGAACCAGCGGGCCTCCTCTCCCTCCCATTCCTTCGGCCCTTCGTCTTGCGGCTACTCAAGGCGAGATCTCCCCAGGTAAGAACGCGATCCTTCCCCGCGCAACCGCTCCGGATTTACGCCGCCTGAGCCTTGACCACAAGAGCTTCGCGGACCTTGCCCGCTCGCCCTGCTCGGCATCGCCTCAGATCCGGTTCGTGTCCCTCGGCTCGCGGTTTCGCTCCACGCTTCCTCCACACGCTCGGTCGCCCTCGCGCAGTTGCGCTTCGCTTCACTCGCAGTGGTCAACTCATGGGAGGACTTGCACCTCCAAGATCGCGCCCATGCTGGGCGCACAATGAAAACGGACCGGGAATCCCGGCCCGTCAGGCTTCAGC
>DATIDG010000094.1:0-84857 GCA_035456405.1 Burkholderiales bacterium
CTGCGTGTCCTCGGCCAGCAGTTCCTGCGCGAGCACCCGGGGCGCGTCGATGCGGAGATCGAGCACGGGCGCGCCACCGACACTGCCGCGATGTTCTACACGTCGGGTACGACGGGCAGCGCGAAGGGGGTCGTGCTCGGCTACGACAACCTGATCGCCGCCGGCCGTGCTGGTGCCGACATGGAATCGCTGACGGCCAAGGAAGAGGTGCTGGCGTACCTGCCGATGGCGTGGATCGGGCAGAACATCTTCTCGTACACGCAATGGCTCGTGTGCGGTTTCACGGTCAACTGTCCGGAATCGGAGGCAACCGTCATCGCCGACATGCGGGAAATCGGCCCGACCTATTACTTCGCGCCGCCGCGGGTGCTGGAAGCGCTGCTCACCCAGGTCTCGATCCGCATCCAGGACCTGTGGTGGGGCGGCCGCAGGGCCTACGCGTTCTTCATGAACCTCGCGCGGCGCGTCGGCGGGAAAATCCTCGACGGCCAGGCAGTGTCGCTCAAGGACCGGCTGCTGTACACGCTCGGCAACGTGTTCCTCTACGGGCCGCTGCGCAATGTGCTCGGGATGAGCCGCGTGAAGGTCGCCTACACGGCAGGCGAAGCGATCGGGCCGGACCTCTTCGTGTTTTTCCGTTCGATCGGCGTCAACCTGAAGCAGCTCTACGGATCGACCGAGACCGCCGTGTTCGTGTGCGTCCAGCCGAACGGGCAGGTCAAGGCCGACACGGTCGGCCCGCCCGTGAAGGGTGTCGAGGTAAAGGTCGCCGACAGCGGCGAGATCCTGATCCGCAGCCCGGGCCTGTTCCTCGAATACCACAAGAACCCCGAGGCGACCGCCGAGGCAAAGGACGCCGAGGGCTGGTTCCACACCGGCGATGCGGGCTACTTCGACCCCGACCGCCACCTCAAGATCATCGATCGCGCCAAGGACGTCGGGCGGCTCGCCGACGGCACCCTCTTCGCCCCGAAATACCTGGAGAACAAGCTCAAGTTCTTCCCCTACATCAAGGAGGCGGTGTGCTTCGGCCACCAGCGCGACATGGTGTGCGCCTTCGTCAACATCGACTTCGAGGCGGTCGGCAACTGGGCCGAGCGGCGCAACCTCGCCTATTCCGGCTATGGCGACCTCGCCGCGCAGCAACCGGTGTACGACCTGGTCCGCGAGTGCGTGGAGAAGGTCAACGCGGATCTCGCCGTCGACCCGGCGCTCGGTGGCTCGCAGATCCATCGCTTTCTCATCCTGCACAAAGAGCTCGACCCGGACGACGGCGAGATCACGCGCACGCGCAAGGTGCGGCGCGGCTTCATCGCCGACAAGTACGCCCCGCTCGTGGCCGCGCTCTACGGCGGCAAGCGCGATTGCTTCATCGAGACGCAGGTGCGCTTCGAGGACGGCCGGGCCGGCTCGATCAGCGCGACCCTGAAAATCGCCGACGCGAAGACCTACCCGGTCGAGGCGGCGAAGAAGGCGGCCTGAGGCAGTCCGGATGCAGCACGCGCGCAAGATCGGCGAGCCGATCCTGAGCGTCGAGGGCGTCTCGCTCTCGTTCGGTGGCGTGCGCGCGCTGCAGGAGGTCTCGTTCGACGTCCGCGAGCACGAGATCCGCGCGATCATCGGCCCGAACGGGGCGGGCAAGAGCTCGATGCTCAACGTGATCAACGGCGTGTACCACCCGCAGGAAGGCAAGATCACATACGCGGGCAAGGTGCGCCAGCACGTCGACCCGCACGAGGCCGCCGCGCGCGGCATCGCCCGCACCTTCCAGAGCCTCGCGCTCTTCAAGGGCATGAGCGTGCTCGACAACATCATGACCGGGCGCAACCTAAAGATGCGCTCGAACCTGCTCTTTCAGGCGCTGCGCCTCGGCCCGGCGCTAAAGGAGGAGATCGAGCACCGCGCGGCGGTCGAGCGGATCATCGACTTCCTCGAGATCCAGCCCTACCGCAAGACCCCGGTGGGCCGGCTTCCCTACGGATTGCAGAAGCGCGTCGACCTCGCTCGGGCGCTCGCGCTGGAGCCGCGCGTGCTGCTGCTCGACGAGCCGATGGCCGGCATGAACCTCGAGGAAAAGCAGGACATGTGCCGCTTCATCCTCGACGTGAACGACCAGTTCGGCACCACGATCGTGCTGATCGAGCACGACATGGGCGTGGTGATGGACATCTCCGACCGCGTGGTCGTGCTCGACTACGGGCGCAAGATCGCCGACGGCACGCCCGACGAGGTGCGCAACAACCAGGCGGTGATCGACGCCTATCTCGGGGTCGCCCACTGACATGAACAAGCTGATGCGGAACTGGCCGGTCATCGCCCTCGGCGTGCTGCTCGCAGCGGGCCTCGTCGCGCCGCTCGCAACCGGGGCCTCTCCGGCCGGTTTCTACGTCGAGGTGCTCCTCGGCGGGCTGATGACCGGGGTGCTGTACTCGCTCGTTGCGCTCGGCTTCGTGCTCATTTTCAAAGCCTCTGGCGTGTTCAACTTCGCACAGGGCGCGATGGTGCTGTTCGCCGCGCTCGCGGTCGCGCGGATGGCGGAGGTCATGCCGTGGTGGCTCGCGGCGCTGCTCGCGATCGGAATCATGGTGGTCCTCGCGTGGGTGATCGAGCGCGTAGTACTGCGTCCCCTGGTGAACCAGGAGGCCATCGCGCTGCTGATGGCGACCCTCGGCGTCACGTATTTCCTCGACGGTTTCGGCCAAACCGTGTGGGGCAGCGACATCTACGAGATCAACCTCGGGATCGCGAAAGAGCCGGTGATGGTGCTCGACGGGATTTTCCAGGGCGGCATCCTCGTCAACAAGGAAGACGTCGTCGCCGCGGTCGCCGCTGCGGCGCTGGTGGCGGCGCTCGCGCTCTTCTTCCAGAAGACGCCGACCGGGCGCGCGCTGCGCGCGGTCGCGGACGACCACCAGGCCGCGCAGTCGATCGGGATCCCGCTCAACCGGATCTGGGTGATCGTGTGGTCGGTGGCGGGGGTGGTGGCGCTCGTTGCGGGCGTGATCTGGGGCTCCAAGCTCGGCGTGCAGTTCTCGATCTCGCAGGTCGCGCTGAAGGCGCTGCCGGTAGTGATCCTAGGCGGCTTCACCTCGGTGCCCGGCGCCATAATCGGCGGGCTGATCATCGGCGTCGGGGAGAAGATGGCCGAGGTATTCCTCGGCCCGGTGCTCGTGAAGGCGTTCGACCTCGCCGGCGGCGGCATCGAGAACTGGTTCGCGTACATGCTCGCGCTGCTCTTCCTGCTCGTCCGGCCCGAGGGGCTGTTCGGCGAGAAGCACATCGACCGGGTCTAGGGGCCAGATGCTCTACCGCGAAAACGGCCAGTTCAAGACGAGCTACGTCGCCGATCAGCAGATGCTGCCGATCCGGCAGGATCAAGTGTTCATGATCGCGCTCGTGGTGATCGCCTTCGCGGTGGTCCCGTTCGTCGCTAGCGACTACCTGATCCGCGCGATCCTGGTGCCGTTCCTGATTCTCTCGTTGGCGGCCCTCGGCTTGAATCTTCTCACCGGCTACTGCGGCCAGGTCTCGATCGGCCACGGCGCGTTCATGGCGGTGGGCGCGTACGCGGCCTACAACATCGCGACTCGGCTGCCGGATCTCAACATCCTGATCGTGCTCGTGCTCGCCGGGCTTGCGGCGGCGCTGGTCGGAATGCTCTTCGGGATCCCCAGCCTCCGGATCAAGGGCCTGTACCTGGCCGTCGCCACGCTCGCGGCCCAGTTCTTCTTCGACTGGGTGTTCGCGCGGGTCAAGTGGTTCACCAACTACTCGCCCTCGGGGTCGGTGTCGGTGCCGGACATCGCCTTGTTCGGGCTGGTGCTCAACACGCCGCAAGAGAAGTATCTCTTTGTTCTGGCGATCGTCGCGCTGTTCGCGCTAGTGGCGAAGAATCTGGTGCGCGGTCACGTCGGCCGATCGTGGATGGCGATCCGCGACATGGACGTGGCCGCGGAAGTCATCGGCATCCGGCCGATGGCGGCGAAGCTCTCCGCGTTCGCGATCAGCTCGTTCTACGTCGGCGTCGCGGGCGCGCTGTGGGGGTTCATCCACCTCGGCTCGTGGGAACCGCTCGCATTCAGCATCAATCTGTCGCTCAACCTGCTGTTCATGATCATCATCGGCGGGCTGGGCTCGATCCTCGGCAGCTTCTTCGGCGCCGCGTTCATCATCGTCCTGCCGATCGTGCTCAACCAGCTGCCGGCGGCTCTCGGGATCCCGATCTCCACCGCAATGGTGTCGCACCTCGAGTTCATGATCTTCGGGGCGCTGATCGTGTTCTTCCTGATCGTCGAGCCGCATGGGCTGGCCCGGCTGTGGGCGATCGGCAAGGAGAAACTGCGGCTCTGGCCGTTTCCCCACTAACCGGGGAATGCGAGTCCGCCGGGGGTGTTTCGCGTATATTGTGGAACTTCCGTACCCCGGGAGTTCCAAAGAAAACCGGGGCGGGCAGGCCCGCCCCTGACCAATGGGCAGGTGACTTAACCTGAGGAGGCAATGATGTTAATGAGAGTGATGACCGCGGCCGCGGTGGCGCTGAGCGTCAGCTCGGCGGCGTATGCGCAGGCCAAGGAGCAGTTCTTCCCGCTGCTGGTGTATCGGACCGGAGCGTATGCGCCCAACGGCGTGCCGTTCGCGAACGG
The DNA here is from genome assembly GCA_035456405.1 of Burkholderiales bacterium. Taxonomy (GTDB): domain Bacteria; phylum Pseudomonadota; class Gammaproteobacteria; order Burkholderiales; family SG8-39; genus JAGVSZ01. The sequence continues at coordinate 4,644 of DATIDG010000094.1, forward strand.
CTTCCAGGACTACCTGAAGCTGATCAACGCGCGCGACGGCGGCGTCAACGGGGTGAAGCTGACCTGGGAGGAGTGCGAATTCGGCTACGCCACCGACCGGGGCGTGGAGTGCTACGAGCGGCTGAAGGGCAAGGGCCCGACGGGCGCAACTCTGGTGCACCCGCTCTCGACCGGGGTCACCTTCGCGCTGACCGAGAAGGCGCCGGCCGACAAGATTCCGATCGTGAGTGCAGGCTACGGGCGAGCCGATTCGGCGGACGGCACCGTGTTCAAGTGGAACTTCCCGCTGCTCGGCACCTACTGGTCGGCGGCCGACATCCTCGTGCAGCACGTCGGCAAGAAGGAAGGCGGGGTCGACAAGCTGAAGGGCAAGAAGATCGCGCTCGTCTACCACGACTCGCCCTACGGCAAGGAGCCGATCCCGCTGCTCACCGAGCGCTCCAAGCTCCACGGGTTCGAGCTCATGTTGCTGCCGGTGACCCACCCGGGCGTCGAGCAGAAGGCGACTTGGCTGCAGATCCGCCAGAACCGTCCGGACTACGTCTTCCTGTGGGGCTGGGGCGTCATGAACTCGACGGCGATCAAGGAAGCGGTCGCCACCGGCTACCCGCGCGACAAGATGTATGGCGTGTGGTGGTCGGGGGCCGAGCCGGACGTGAGGCCCGCGGGTGACGGTGCGAAGGGCTACCATGCGCTCGCGCTGCAACATTCGGCCGGGCGCGGACAGGTCCAGGAGCAGGTCCTCAAACTGCTGCATGACAAGGGCCAGGGCACGGGCCCGAAGGAGGAGGTCGGCGAGGTCCTGTACAACCGCGGCCTTGTGTCGGCGATGGTGAGCGTCGAGGCGGTGCGCAAGGCGCAGGAGCGCTTCGGCAAGAAGTCGCTGCGCGGCGAAGAAGTGCGTTGGGGCCTCGAGAACCTTTACGTCGACGACGCCGCGATCAAGAAGCTCGGCTTCGCGGGCATCATGCAGCCGATGCAGACCACCTGCAAGGACCATGAAGGCGTGCGCCGCGCGCGCATCCACACCTGGGACGGCACGAAGTGGGTGCTGAACCCCGAGTGGTACGAAGCCGACGACACGATCATCAAGCCGCTAGTGAACAGCACCGCCAAGCGCTACGCGGCCGAGAAGAAGATCGAGATCCGCGACTGCGCGAAGGACTCGTGATCTGACCGGGATGCGCCGGCGCAAGCCGGCGCGCGCAACAGACAGTTCGTGCGGGCGCTCCGGCGCCCGCACCCTTTTTCGCAGGATTGCGAAGCATGTCCGCCGTTCCGAAGCCCTCGACCGCCGAGCAGGCCTACCTCTCGGTGAACAACATCGAGGTCATCTACAACCACGTCATCCTCGTGCTCAAGGGGGTGTCGCTGAAGGTGGAGAAGGGCCGCATCGTCGCGCTGCTCGGCGCGAACGGCGCCGGCAAGACGACGACCCTGAAGGCGATCTCGAACCTGCTGCGCGCCGAGCGCGGCGAGGTCACCAAGGGCACGATCGAGTTCGACGGCAAGCGCGTCGACGCGCTCACCCCGGGGGACCTCGTGAAGCTGGGCGTGTGCCAGGTGATGGAGGGCCGCCACTGCTTCCAGCACCTCACCGTCGAGGAGAACCTGCTCACCGGTGCCTACACCCGAGGCGTCAACCGCGTCGACGTCAGGCGCGACCTCGACCTCGTCTACACGTACTTTCCGCGCCTGCGCGAGCGCCGCGACTCGCAGTCCGGCTACACGTCGGGCGGCGAGCAGCAGATGACGGCGATCGGCCGTGCGTTGATGGCCCACCCGAAGATGATCCTGCTCGATGAGCCGTCGATGGGGCTCGCGCCGCAACTCGTCGAGGAGATCTTCGAGATCGTGAAGAGCCTCAACAAGAAAGAGGGCGTCTCCTTCCTGCTCGCGGAGCAGAACACCAACATCGCGCTCAGGTACGCCGACTACGGCTACATCCTGGAGAACGGCCGCGTCGTCATGGACGGCGAGGCCCAGCGGCTGCGCGAGAACGACGACGTGAAGGAGTTCTACCTCGGCGTTTCGACCGGCGGCCGCAAGAGCTTCCGCGAGACCAAGTTCTACCGGCGGCGGAAGCGCTGGCTGTCCTGACAGCGGGGAAAGTGAGGAGCAGAGCGATGGTGTCGCGACTCTCCGTTCCCTTCTCCCCCCTCGCGTCCTGAATGGCCGAGAACTACGACAGCCTCGAAACCCGTGACCCGGAGGCCAGGGAGCAGGACCTGCTCGCGCGGCTTCCCGGACAGATCGCGCACGCGAAGGCGAACGCCCCGGGGTTCGCGCGCATCCTGAAGGACGCGGACCCGCGCGAGATCGCCTCGCGGCGCGCGCTCGCCGGGCTCCCCGTCACGCGCAAAGCCGACCTCAAGGCGCTGCAGGCCGAGATCCGCCCGCTCGGCGGGCTCAACGCGACCCCGGTCGAGAGGCTCGCCAAGCTCTTCTCTTCGCCCGGGCCGATCTACGAGCCGGAGGGCTACGGCAAGGACTGGTGGCGCACCGGCCGCGCGCTGCACGCGGCCGGCTTTCGCCCGGGCGACATTGTCGCCAACACGTTCGCCTACCATTTCACGCCCGCCGGCTCGATGCTCGAGACGGGCGCGCTCGCGTGCGGGTGCGCCGTCGTGCCCACCGGCGTCGGGCAGACCGAGATGCAGGTCGCGACGATCGCCGACCTGCGGATCAGCGCCTACATCGGCACGCCGTCGTTCCTCAAGCTGATCGTCGAGAAGGCCGATGAGCAGAAGGCCGACATCTCCTGCCTGACCAAGGCGATGGTCGGCGGCGAGTACGTGCCGCCGGCGCTGCGCGCGGCGATGGCCGAGCGGGGCTTGAGCGTCATGCAGTGCTATGCGACCGCCGACCTGGGGCTCCTGTCGTACGAGTCGCGTGGGCCCGACGGCAAGGTGTGCGAGGGCATGATCGTCGACGAGGGGATCCTCCTCGAGATCGTGCGGCCCGGCACGGGCGATCCCGTGGCCGATGGTGAGGTCGGCGAGGTCGTCGTGACCAGCTTCAACCCGGACTACCCGTTGATCCGATTCGCGACTGGCGATCTCTCTGCCGTCCTCGCGGGCCGTAGCCCCTGCGGCCGCACCAACGTGCGCATCAAGGGCTGGATGGGCCGCGCCGACCAGACGACCAAGGTGAAAGGCATGTTCGTACACCCCTCGCAGGTCGCGGAGGTGGTGAAACGCCATCCCGAGGTGAAGCGCGCGCGCCTGATCGTGGACACCGCCGACGGCCAGGACCGCATGACGCTTCACTGCGAAGTGGAGGGCGCACCTGCCGGGCTCGCCGAGAGGATCGTGGCCGCGATCCGCGACGTCACCAAGCTGCGCGGCGAGGTGGTGCTGCGTAAGCCCGACGAGCTGCCGAACGACGGCAGGGTCATCGAGGACGCCCGGAAGTACGATTAGCGGGGCGATGCAGGATCGCCGACGCCGGTATGCTTCAGCCCATCAGAAGGGGAGGCCGTCCGATGATCTCGCTGCCGATCGCGCTGCCATTCGTCGTGCTCGTCCTCGCGGCGCTCACTGCCGTGCTCGGCCTGCGCCGGACGTCGGTCCTGGTCTGGCTGGCGGCGATGGCCCTCATGGTCTACTCGTTCGCGGGCCACGTGACCGACCCGCTCAAGATCGCGCTCTAGAAGCTATCTCACAAACCGGCATGGCCGCGCTCGCCCGCACTCTCAACGCGCTCGCGCTGCTCGGCGTCTGCGGCGTGCTCCTCTATGCCTTCTACTGGCAGATCGTGCGCGGCGAGCTGCCGTGCCCGCTCTGCCTGCTGCAGCGCGCGGCGTTCCTCGCCGCGGGGTTCGGCTTCCTGCTGAACGTGCGCTTCGGCTCGTCGGAGTCGCATTACGGGGTCGTCGTCGTCGGGTCGCTCGCGGGCGCGGCGTTCGCGGTCCGCCAGATCCTGCTCCACATCGTGCCGGGCACCGGCGCGTACGGGTCCGCGGTGCTCGGATACCACTTCTACACGTGGGCCCTCGTCGGCTTCGTGGTCATGATCGCGTTCGCCGGGGTGATGCTCTTCATCGGGGCGCAGTTCGTCGAGGGCGTGCAGGAGGTCCGTCCGTCGACGGGCGCGCAGGCGCTCGGCTGGCTGTTCGTCCTCGTCGTCCTCGCGAACGCGGTGTCGACACTGCTCGAGTGCGGCTTCGGGCCCTGCCCGGATAACCCGACCGAGTACGAGCTGCTGCAGAAGTGAGCCGGCGGACCCGCGGCGCGACGCGGCCAGGACGCGGGGGGACGGGCGCAAGAGGGCGAGCGATGACACCCAGGCCGATGCTGGACGGAGTGAGGATCCTGGCGGTCGAGCAGTACGGCGCGGGCCCGTTCGGGACGCTCTTCCTCGCGGATCTCGGCGCCGAGGTGATCAAGATCGAGAACAGGGCCGAAGGCGGGGACGTGTCGCGCGCCGTCGGGCCGCATTTCCACGCCGGCCTGCCCGAGACCGCGCAGAGCGTCTTCTACCAGGGCTTCAATCGCAGCAAGAAGAGCGTCACCCTCGATCTCTCGCGTCCGGAGGGCAAAGCCGTGTTCCAGCGCCTCGCCGCACGCGCCGATGCGGTGGCGAGCAACCTGCGCGGCGACGTGCCGGCGAAGCTCGGGCTCACGTACTCGCAGCTCGCGGCGGCGAATCCGCGGATCGTGTGCGCCCACCTCACCGGCTACGGCCGCGAGGGCGAGCGCGCCGCGTGGCCCGGCTACGATTACCTGATGCAGGCCGAGGCGGGCTACTTCCATCTCACGGGCGAGCCGGACTCGGCCCCCGCGCGGTTCGGGCTCTCGCTCGTCGACCTCATGAGCGGAATCGCGCTGGCGGCCGGGCTGCTCGCCGCGCTGCGCGCCGCGGACCGCGACGGTCGCGGGCGCGACGTCGACGTGAGCCTCTTCGATCTCGCGCTCGCGAACCTGAACTACATCGGGCACTGGTATCTCAACGCCGGCGCCGCGACCGGCCGCATCGCGCGCTCCGCGCACGCCTCGATCACGCCCTGCCAGAGCTATCGCACCCGCGACGGCTGGATCTACCTGATGTGCAACAAGGAGAAGTTCTGGGCGATGCTCTGCCGGAAGCTCGGGCGGGCCGAGTGGATCGACGACGCGCGCTTCCGGCGATTCCCGGACCGGCTCGAGCACCGCGACCTGCTCACCGTGCTCATCGACGAGGCGCTCCAGGCGCGCACCACCGCCGAGTGGCTCGCCGCGTTCGCGGGCAGCGTCCCGGCGGCGCCGATCCACGACGTGACGCAGGCCCTCGAGAATCCCTGGGTGAAGGGCAGCGCCCGGATCGAATCGATCCCGGTCGCAGGCGGTCCGCCGCTCGCGCTGCTGACCAACCCCCTGCGCGGCGAGGGGTTGCCCCTCCGCGGCCGTCCCGCGCCCGCGCTCGGGGCCGACACCGACGCGGTGCTCGCCGACGCGGGATTCGCGCGCGACGAGATCGCGCGGCTGCGGGCGCGGGGGATCGTCTAGGAGACGTCGCTCGGCGCCCGCGCGTGAAAGTCGAAGGGCAACTCCAGGAAGGGAATCCATGAGCCTCTACGCTTATCTCCGCGCGGGCGAGACCCGCTACCAGGAGCGCTTCGGCCTCGACTTCGAGGAGTTCGTCGTCGGCCAGCGCTTCCGGCACCGGCCGGGCGTCACGCTCTCCCAGCAGGACAACCTCGACGAGGCGCTCGACACGCTGAACGCCGCGATGCTCCATTACGACGCGCACTACGCGGCGCAGACCGTCTGGAGGCAGCCGCTGATGGTGTCGACGGTCACCCTGCAGCGGGTGATCGGCATGGCCTCGCGGACGTTCGGCAGGAAGAAGGCGATCCTCGGATTCGCCGAGATCGCGCTGACCGGCCCGGTGTTCGGCGGCGACACGCTCTACGCGGAGTCCGAGATCACGGCCGTGCGCGACGGCGGCGACGATCACGGCGTCATCGCCGTGGTCTCGCGCGGCGTGACGCCCGAAGGCAAGGAGGTGGCGAAGCTCACCTACGACCTCGCGGTGTACAAGCGCGGGAAGCACCCGGACGAGGCCGGACGACCCGCAATGCCCCCGGCCGAGGAGGAACGGTTCATGCTGTACGCGAGGCTCCCGGACGGCGCGTTCGTCGAGCGCTACGGCATCTTCTTCGAGGACGCCCGCCCCGGCGAGACTTTCGTGCACTACCCGCGCCGGACCTTCTATCGCGACGAGGCCGTGGAGCACGCATGGCGCTCGCTCGAGGCGAACCCGCAGTTCCACGATCAGTCGTGGATCGAGCGGCACCAGGACGGCCGCCACCGCATCCAGGAGCCCTGGATCATCGCGGCCGCGACCGCCGCGACCACGCGCACCTTCGGCCGCGTCGTCGCGAACCTCGGCTGGACCGACATCCGGCTTCCGGTGCCCGTCTACGCCGGCGACACGACCGAGGCGGAATCGACGATCGTCGACCGGCGCGAGTCGAAGTCGCGGCCGAGCGAGGGGATCCTCACCGTCGACACCCGCGCCTACAATCAGCGCCGCGAGCTGGTGCTGTCCTACCGGCGGAACCTCCTCGTCTACAAGCGCGCCGCCGAAACGCCCTACGCGAAAGCGGGCTACGCATGAGCCCTCCAGTTCCCGACGTCGCCCTCTGCCGCGTTCTGCTCTTCACCCCGGGCAACCGGCCGGACCGCTTCGCGAAGGCGGCCGCGACCGGCGCCGACGGCCTGATCCTCGACCTGGAGGACGCGGTAACGCTCGCCGGCAAGGACGAGGCCCGCGCGACGCTCGTCGCGCACTTTCGCGCCGGCCACCGCCGCGGCCTGGCCGCAGGGCAGGTCTGCGGGCTGCGCGTCAACAACATTCACACCGCGGCCGGGGTGCGCGACCTCGATGCGCTCGCCTCCGCCGGCCTCGCGCCGGATTTCATCGTCCTGCCGAAGGTCGACTCGGCGTTCGAGGCGCGGCTCTACGCGCGGCACCTTGCGGAGATCCCGCTCGTGTGCACGATCGAGTCCGCGCGCGGGCTCGAGGCGGCGGTGGAGATCGCGCACGCGGATCCGCACGTGCGCGCCCTTGCGTTCGGCGGCGTGGACCTGGCGGCGGATTTGCGCGCCGAGCTCGCGTGGGAGCCGCTGCTCTACGGCCGCTCGCGCCTCGTCCAGGCCGCCGCGAGCGCCGGGCTGGGGCTCCTCGATGTGCCGCACCTCGCGCTCGACGACGCCGCGGCGCTCGCGGCCGAGTGCGCGCGCGTCAAGGCGCTCGGCTTCACCGGCAAGCTCGCCATCCACCCGAAGCAGGTCGCCCCGATCCTCGAAGCGTTCACGCCCACCGCGGCGGAGATCGACCGGGCGGCGCGGATGATCGCGGCGCTAGAGGCAGCGGGCGGGAACGCGGTCGAGTTCGAGGGCAAGATGCTCGAGGGGCCCGTCGTCCGCTCGGCGCGGCGGATGCTCGCGCTGGCGCGCCGCTAAGGATCCGACATGACCTACACGACGCTCAAGTTCGACAAGCGCGATCGCATTGCCCGTATCACGCTGAACCGGCCCGAGCGCCTGAACGCGATCAACGAGGCGATGCCGGGCGAGATCCGCCGCGCGGTGGAGGCCGCCAACGCCGACGACGGCGTGCACGTCATCGTCCTCCAGGGGGCAGGGAGGGCGTTCTGCGCGGGCTACGACCTCAAGATCTTCGCCGAGCGCGACACGCCGCTCATCCAGGACATGCCCTGGGACCCGATGCGGGACTACCGGATCATGAAGGGGTTCACCGACGACTTCTTCTCGATCTGGCGCAGCTACAAGCCGGTCATCTGCAGGGTGCAGGGCTACGCGGTGGCGGGCGGCTCGGACATCGCGCTGTGCGCCGACGTCGTCGTGATGGCGGAGGACGCGCGGATCGGCTACATGCCGGCGCGCGTGTGGGGCTGCCCGACGACGGCGATGTGGGTCTACCGCCTCGGTGCGGAGAAGGCGAAGCGAATGCTGCTGACCGGGGACACGATCGACGGCAGGACCGCCAAGGCGTGGGGCCTGGTCTACGAAGCCGTGCCGGAGGACCTGCTCGACGCCGAAGTCGACGCGCTCGCCGAGCGGATGAGCGCGGTGCCGAAGAACCAGCTCATGATGCAGAAGCTGATGATCAACCAGGCCTACGAGAACATGGGACTCGCCAACACGCAGATGATCGCGACGCTCTTCGACGGCATCACGCGCCACTCGCCGGAGGGCGTGTGGTTCAAGCAGTACGCCGAGGCGCACGGCTTCCACGCCGCGGTCGAGTGGCGCGACGGGGGCAAGCCCATCCCCAAAGGCGGCGCGAAATGAGGCTCCCGCTCGGGATCGCCGCGCTGCTCGCCGCCGCGGCGGTGCTTGCGCAGAGCGAGTCCCCGCCGCCCAGGGACGCGCCGTACTTCCCGACGCCGCAGTCGGTGGTCGAGCGGATGCTGCAGCTCGCCAAGGTCGGACCGGAGGACTTCGTCATCGACCTCGGCTCGGGCGACGGGCGCATCGTCATCACCGCTGCGAAGAAGTACGGCGCGCGCGGGATCGGCATCGAGATCGAGCCGAGCCTCGTGTCCGAGGCGAACTACTACGCCCGCCGCGACGGCGTCGGCGATCGCGTGAAGTTCGTCGAGCAGGATCTCTTCCAGACCGACCTCCGCCCGGCGACGGTGCTCACGCTCTACCTCTTCCGCGAGCTCAACATCAAGCTCGCGCCGCGCATCCTCGCGCAGCTGCGCCCCGGCGCGCGCGTGGTGTCCCACGACTGGGACCTGGGCGACTGGCTGCCCGATCACCAGGAGACGATGCCGGCGCCCGACAAGGCAGTCGGCATCAGCCGCGAAAGCAAGGTGTTCATGTGGATCGTCCCGGCGCGCGTCCAGGGCGAGTGGCGCGTGGAGACCACGCTGCCGGGCGCGCAAGCCGGGGCGCTGCGCCTGAAGCAGCGCTACCAGTTCTTCGAGGGTGCCCTCGACGCGGGCGCCGTGGAGGGTGGCCGTGCGACCGGCACGAGCCTCGCGTTCACCGTCGCAGGGCCGACGCCGCTTGCGGGACACTACGAAGGGACCGCCGACGGCAACGCGATCTCCGGGCGCGTCGTGCGCGCGGACGGCACCTCGGGCACTTGGCGCGCGGTGCGGTGACCGGCATGCGCAGGCTATCGCTCGCGCTCGTCGCCGCGCTGCCGCTGCTCGCCGGCCTCTCGCCGTCGCGGGGGTCCACCGGCGAGTTCGACCTCGGCTACGATCCCTACGTCCCGACACCGCATTCGATCGTGGAGAGCATGCTCGCCTTCGCGCAGGTCGGCGCGGACGACCTCGTCGTCGATCTCGGCTCCGGCGACGGGCGCATCGTCATCGCCGCGGCCAAGCAGTTCGGCGCGCGCGGGCTCGGGATCGAGATCGACCGCACGCTGATCGCGGAGTCGCAGGAGCGCGCGCGGAAGGAGGGGGTCGCGGGCCGCGTGCGCTTCGTCGCGCGAGACCTCTTCGAGGCGGACCTGCGCGAGGCGACGGTCCTCACGCTCTACCTGCTTCCCGAGACCAACCGCAAGCTCGTGCCGAAGATCCTCGCCGAGATGCGCCCCGGCGCGCGCGTCGTCGCGCACCGCTTCGCGGCCGGCGACTGGCGGCCGGATGCGCAGGTGATCGTCGACGCCGGCGATGACTGGTCGGCGACGGGCAGGGAGCGGTGGCTCTACCTCTGGTACGTCCCGGCGCGCGTCGCAGGCGAGTGGGAGGTCGTGCACGAGGGCGGCGGCGCGTCGTTCCGCCTCGCGCTCGACCAGGCCTACCAGCGCATCGGAGGCGCCGCGATCGACGGCACGGCGCGCATCGGCCTCGAGCTCGCGGTGCTGCACGGTGGCGAGATCCGCTTCATCGTCCCCGGGCCGGAGCCGTTTGCGGGCGACTACGCCGGCCGGATCGACGGGGAGACGATGAGCGGGGACCTGAACGGCGGCAGGCGATGGCGCGCGGTGCGGAGGACGGGGCAATGACCGTGCGCGCCATGCGGCTCGCTTGTGCCGCGCTGCTGCTCGTCGCTACGGCGCCGCGCGCCGACGAGGTGCCGTACGTCCAGACTCCGCAGAATGTCGTCGAGGCGATGCTCGATCTCGCGGGGGTGCGCGGCAACGATTTCCTGATCGACCTCGGCTCCGGCGACGGGCGCATCGTCATCACCGCGGCGCAGAAGTACGGCACGCGCGGCGTCGGGATCGACTACGACAACTACCTGATCAAGGAGAGCACCGAGAACGCTGCGAAGGCCGGCGTGGCGGACCGCGCGCGATTCCTGAAGGAGGACATCTTCGAAACGGACCTGACCGCGGCGACGGTGGTCACGATGTACCTGCTGCCCGAGTTCAACCTCCGCCTGCGGCCGAAGCTGCTCGCCGAGCTGCGGGCAGGCGCGCGCGTGGTGTCGCACGACTGGGACATGGGTGCGTGGGCGCCCGACGCGCGGATCGAGGTGCCTGCGCCCGACAAGAAGGTGGGGCTGCGCAAGGTGAGCACGCTCTACCTCTGGATCGTCCCGGCGCAGCTCGCGGGCAGGTGGGACACCCGCGTGCCGGTCGGCGACGGTGCGATGGACATCGAGCTCGAGATCGAGCAGTCCTTCCAGAACGTCGGCGGCATCGCGCGGATCGACGGGGCGGCACGGCCGATCGAGCGCGCGGCAGTGAAGGGGCGTTACGTCGAGTTCCGGTTCGACGCCCCCGGGGGCGGCGCAATCCGCTTCCAGGGCAACGCGTCGGCCGATCGGATCGTCGGGCAGGTGGCCACGCCGGACGGACGAATGCATCCCTGGCGCGCGCTGCGCGCGAAGTAGCTTTCCTACCAGCCCCCGCGTTGCGCCGCCTGCCGGCGCCAGCGGCGGAGCATCAGCCAGCCGCCGAGCATGCCGCCGAGGTGCGCGAAGTGCGCGACGCCCTGCGAGGTTCCGGTCACGCCCAGGTAGAGCTCCAGCGCGCCGTAGACCGTCACGAACAGCCACGCCGGCATCGGGACGGGCGGGAAGATCAACATGATCATGCGGCGCGGGAAAAGCATGCCGAACGCGAGCAGAAGTCCGAAGACGCCGCCCGAGGCGCCGACGGTGGGGTAGGGGTTGGCGGCTGCCACGCCGGACACAATGAGTTGCGTGATCGCGGCGACGATCACCGCGACGAAGTAGTACTCGAGGTAGCGCCGCGGCCCGAAGACGCGCTCGATCTCACCCCCGAACATGTAGAGCGCGAACATGTTGAAGAAGAGGTGGAGGGTGCTGCCGTGCAGGAAGGCGTACGTGACGACCTGCCAAAGGTAGAAGCCGGCGCCGGAATCGGGGCCGAGCACCGCCGCCGAGCCGAACGGCCAGAGCGCGAACGCGGCGACGAACCAGTCACCGAGCAGGATCTGGGCGCCGAAGACCGCGACGTTCGCGAAGATCAGGGTGCGGGTGACGGGAGGAATCGAGGGGAACATGGCGGACGGGGACGAACGGGACTGTACATTAGGGCGACGAGGCGAAGCGCAATAGCCAGGATATCCAGGTTTCCGTCGATGGTCGGCCGTATGAACGCCCGTGCGCTGCGTGCGACAATTTGCGCATGGCGATCACCTCCGCGCGCAGCGGGACGGACGAGCGCGCCGTTCTCCTACCCCCCGAGCTGCTGCCCCTGTTCGACGACGGCTTCGTGCGGTCCTGCGACCTCATCGAGGAGTACGTCGCGCGGCTCGCGCTCGGCGTGGTGCGTGCCATCGGCCTCGACCACGCGTGCGCCGGTGGCGCGACGGTCGAGGAGGCCATCGCGCGCACGCGGCTCGCGCCCGGCGTTGCGCGCGTCCCGGTCGGCTGGTTGCTCGAAACCCTGGTGATGCACGGCCGGGCGGTACGCAGAGACCAGGGCGACGGGTCCCGCCGCTACGAGACTGTGCCGGCCTTGCCCACCCTCGCCGCGGAGGAGGTCGCGCAAGCGCAGGCGGAGCACGACCCGCGCTGCCTGCCCTCGTACCGGATCGCGGCCACGGCGGCGCAATGCTACCCCGCAGTCCTGCGCGGCGAGACGACCGGCGAGGAGGCGCTCTTCAACGCCGAGACGATCGGCGCTTGGTTCGAGTACTTCTCGAACGCGAACCCGCTCTATGCGATCGCGAACGAGATCGGCGCGCGCGCCGCGGCGCAGGCGCTCGCGGCCCGCCCGGGGGCCGTGCTCGAGGTGGGCGGCGGCCTGGGCAGCGCAGCGGAGGCGTTGCTTGCGCGCGCCGCGGCCTCGCCCTATCGGTTCACCGAGATCTCCGCACTGTTCCTGCGGCGTGCGAAGCGCGCGCTTTCGGCCCGCTTTGCCGGCCGGGAGCTGACGTTCGGGGCGCTCGACATCGATGCGCCCTTCGGTCAGGGTGGTGCGGGCCCTGGCGAGTACGCCCTCGTTTACGGCGTGAACGTATTGCATGTCGCGCGCGACCTCGGTGCGACGTTGGGCGAGATCCGCACCGTGCTCGCGCCCGGCGGCGCGCTCGTCATCGCCGAATGCGTGCGCCCCTTTCCCGGCCGGCCCGTCTACGTCGAGTTCGTCTTCAATCTGCTCGGCGCGTTCCGCGCGCCCGTCCTCCAGCCGGCATGGCGCCCGACCGGCGGCTTCCTGACGCCCGAGCAGTGGGCCGATGCGCTCGCGGCGAACGGCTTCGAGGGCGTGCGCGTCTATCCCGACATCGCCGCCATCCGCGAGGCCTATCCGTCGTTCGTCGTCGCGGCGATCAGCGCGCAGCGCACATGACCGCGACACTGGCAATCCCCCCGGAGGGCCCGCTCTTCGAGGGGCATTTCCCGGGGCGACCGATCCTGCCGGGGGTCGCGCTCCTGGCGCTGGTCGCCGGGGCGCTCGGTCGCACTGCGCCGCTGCGGGGCGTTCCGTTCGCACGCTTGCGCCAACCGGTGTTCCCCGGCGACGCGCTCGCGATCGCGGCGCGCGAGCTTGCGCCGGACCGGCTCCGGGTCGGCGTCACCCGCGGGCAGGCCGTAGTGGCCCACGCCGAGCTCGAGTTCGGCTGGCTGCCAGTCGCCGGTGTCGCGATGCCGGTCGCTCCGGACACGGGCGCTGCATTCCCGGAGGCGCTGCTGCCGCACCGGCCGCCGATGCGCTTCGTCGTCGGCGTCGTCCGCGACTCGGCCGACGGCCTGGTGGGCGAGGCGCGGATCCCGGAGGCCTGCGCGCTCGTGCACGCGGGAACAGCGCCCGCGATCGCGGTGGTCGAGGCGGCGGCGCAATGCGCGGCGCTTTGGGAGGCGCTCGGGCGCGTGCGCGCTGGCGGCGCCGCGGGTGCGCGCGTCGGTTATCTCGTCAGCCTGCGGGACGTTCGCCTGCACGAGGTGCGCGTGCCTGCGGAAACGGGCTTCCGCGTGCACATCGCGCTCGAAGAGGCCGCGATGCCGATGACCTGGTACCGCATGCGGGTCGCGCTCGGCGCGCGCGAGATCGCCACCGGGGCGATCGCGACCTATCTGACCAACGAACCGGCCTGAGGGGTCGACGGCCTTCGCCGGGCGCCCCGGATTGGACTTCAGCCCTTCTTGCCTGATGGATGCTGCAACGAAGCTACGCCCCGCCACGCCCGCCGGCGCACCGGAGCTCACCGTCTCCGGCGGGCTCCGTCGCTGCCACGTTAGAGCGTCCCCTGCATGCGCATCGGCCTGATCTCCGACACGCACGGCCTGATCCGCCCGGAGGCGCTCGACGCGATGCGCGGCTGCGCGCACATCCTCCACGCCGGCGACATCGGCAAGCCCGAGATCCTCGACGCGCTGCGGCCGATTGCGCCGCTGACAGCGGTGCGCGGTAACAACGACCGCGCCGCGTGGGCGCGTGCGATCCGCGACACCGAGGCCCTCGAGCTCGGCGACGTCGCGATCTACCTGATCCACGAAATCGGGCTGCTCGACGTCGACCCCGCGGCGGACGGGTTCGGCGTGGTGGTCTCCGGCCACTCGCACCGGCCGGCAATCGAGACGCGCGCGGGAGTGCTCTACGTCAACCCGGGCAGCGCCGGGCCGCGCCGCTTCACGCTGCCGGTGTCGGTGGGATTCCTCGAGATCGAGGCCGGTACGCTTCGCGCGCGCATCGAGCGCCTGCCGGTCTGATCGTCGCCGATCAGGCGCGCAGCCCGGTCATGCAACAACCAGCGGCACGAGATCGCCGCCTTCGCGACGGAGCGCGCGAGCGCGCTCGAGGTCCTCGACCAGCCACTCCGCCATCGCCTCGGGCGTCATGCCGAGGAACTCGCGGTTGACGTGTCGCAGGATGCCGACCGTTTCGCAGTAGCGCGGCAGCCCGGCGACCGGCATACGGCGCTTCTGCAGCAGCGCGAACACGATCATCACCTTCGCCGTGTGGCGCGCGAGCCGCGTGAGGTCGCGCTCGAAGCCTTCCAGTCGGCTGTAGGCGCGCTCGAGCGCCGGCACGACGCGGTCGAACACCGGGCCGTGACCCGGGATCACCGTGCGCGGGTCGAGCCCCGCGATTGAGTCGAGCGTCTTGCGCGTTTGCACGAGCGCGTGCGTGTCGCCGAACAGCGCCGGGAAGATCACGCCGAAGCCGTCCTCCCACAGCGCGTCGCCGGCGATCAGCACGCGCTCCACCGGGGCCCAGAACATCAACGCGTGCGGGTCGTGGCCGGGCGCCGCGAGCGCCTGCCACTCGATGTCGCCCATGCGGAAGGTGTCGCCGGCGGTCAGCGTGTCGTCGTAGCGGAAGCGCTCGGCGCGCTGGTCGGCGAAGCCGAGGATGAGCGCCTCCTCGTCCCAGGCGTCGATGAGCGGAGCCTCGCCCACGGGAATGGTCGTCCGACAGGCGAACTTCTCCTGCACCGCACGGTTGCCGCCCATGTGATCGGAGTGGCAGTGCGTGTTGACGAGCCACGAAAGCGGCCGACCCGCGAGCGCGTGATCGAGCAGCGCAAGCGTCTGGGGAGCGTGGTCGCCGTACCCGGAGTCGACCAGCGTCACGCCGTCGCTGCCCGCGAGCAGGATGTTGTTGCACGACAGCCAGCCGCGCTCGAGCACCTGGATCTGGTGTGGGATCATGGCGCCGACGAGCGCGCTGACCTGGGGGATCGCAAGGGGGCATCGCTCCCTTGCGTCGTTACAGTGCTCCAGCCGCGCTCGAGGACCTGGACGGATTTCGGAAGCAACGGGGCTAGCGGGAGGTGTGCTTGCGCGCTTCGAGTCGCGCGCGCACGGCGAGCTTCTCCTCGCGCGAATAGCCCGACCAGCAGGCGATCTCGTCGAGAGTGCGGTAGCAGCCGTCGCACAGGCCGGTCGCGTCGTTCATCCGGCAGACGTTGATGCACGGCGACGGCACGTCGCTGCCCGGGGCGTTCTGCGGCGCGGCGATTGACGGGATCGGGATGACGTTCTTCACGCCGCCCTCTTCGCAGCCAGCGCCTTCGCGACCTTCGACGTCGGCTCGCGGCCGAGCGCGGCGCAGATGAATCGGCCGGCCTCGAACACCTTCCCGAGGTCGACGCCGGTCGCGATCCCGAGCCCGTCGAGCATGTAGACGACGTCCTCGGTCGCGACGTTGCCGGACGCGCCCTTCGCGTAGGGGCAGCCGCCGAGGCCCGCGACCGAGCTGTCCGCGGTGGCGACGCCCATCTCCAGGGCCGCGTACAGGTTGGCGAGCGCCTGGCCATAGGTGTCGTGCAGATGCACCGCGAGCCGGCCGATCGGCACCTCGCCGGCAACCGCGTCGATCATCGCGCGCACCTTGCCCGGCGTGCCGACGCCGATCGTGTCGCCGAGCGAGATCTCGTAGCAGCCCATCGCGTCCAGCGCTTTCGCCACCGCCGCAACCGCGGCCGGCGCGATCGGGCCCTCGTAGGGACACCCCGCGACGCAGGAGATATACCCGCGCATGCGCATGCCCTTCTCGCGCGCGGCCCGCGCGACCGGCGCAAACCGCTCCAGGCTCTCCGCGATCGAGCAGTTGATGTTCTTGCGGCTGAAGGTCTCCGACGCCGCGCCGAAGAGCGCGATCTCGTCGACGCCGGCCTCGACCGCGGACTCGAAGCCCTTCATGTTCGGCACGAGCACCGGGTACGACACCCCGGGCTTGCGGCGGATGCCCTTCAGCACCGCCGCGGAATCCGCCATCTGCGGCACCCACTTCGGCGACACGAACGCGCCGGCCTCGACCGCCGGCAGGCCGGCGTCGGCGAGCCGGTTCACGAGTTCGATCTTCGTCGCGGTCGGGACGGTCTGCGGCTCGTTCTGCAGGCCGTCGCGCGGACCCACTTCGAAGATGCGGACTTTCGGCGGGAGTGCCATCCCGCGATTCTAGTAGCCCCGCGCGGGGTCGACCACGCCGGTGATCGACTCGCCGCGCTCGATTGCGCGGATCTTGCCGGCGACCTGCGCGACCGACTCCTCGACGAGCGTCAGCGCCGAGACGTGGGGCGTGAGGAAGACCTTCGGGTGCGTCCAGAAGCGATGCGAGGCGGGCAGCGGCTCCTCGTGGAACACGTCGAGCGTCGCGCCGGCGAGGTGCCCATTGTCGAGGTGGGCGATGAGATCGTCGTCGACGACCAGCCCACCGCGCGCGACGTTCACGAGGTACGCGCCCTGGGGAAGCTTGCCGAGCGTGTCGCGGTTCAGCAGCCCGGCGGTGTCGGGCGTGAGCGGGAGCATGCACACGAGCGCGCGTGTCGCGCCGAGGAAGGCGTCGAGCCCGTCGCGGCCGGCGAACGTGCGCACTTCGGCGAGCGTCTTGGCGTTTGCGCTCCAGCCGAGAACCGGAAACCCGAGCCAGAGAAGCATCTTCGCGAGCCGCGTCCCGAGCACGCCCAGGCCCATCACGCCGACCGGGAACTCCGCGTGCGTGCGCGGGCGGTGAACCTTCCATTCGGCGCGCGCAGCTTGCGCGGCGTAGTCATCGAGGCGGCGGAAGTAGCGCAGTACCGCCCACGCGACGTACTCCCCCATCTGCCGTCCCATGCCCGCGTCCTCGAGGCGCACGAGCGGCACGCCGGGCGGGAGCGCGAACGCCTTCAGCGTCGCGTCGACGCCGGCGCCGAGGTTGAACGCCGCCTTGATCCGCGCCTGGCCGTCGAGGAGCTCGCGCGGAGGTTGCCAGAACGCGCAATAGTCGGCCTCCCACGCGAAGCCGGGCGACCACATCCGGATCTCTGCTTCGGGCAGCGCGCGCGCGAACGCCTCCCGCCACTCGTCTGCGTTTTTCGAGGGAATGTGGAGAAGGACTTTCAACGGGTCCTGCGTCGCTTCGGCACGGCCGGGTCGACGACGGTCGCTAAGTCGCGTCGAAGCGAACGAGCTCGGCGCCTTCGGCCACCTGGTCGCCGACGCCGTAGAGGATCTCCTTCACGCTGCCGGCCGCCGGCGCCATGATCGTGTGCTCCATCTTCATCGCTTCCATGATGAGGATCGGCACGCCGCGCTCTACCTTCGCGCCAGCTTCCACCAGTACCGCGATCACCTTGCCGGGCATCGGCGCGGTGAGGCCGCCACCGTGCGCGTCGGCCTCCACCTCGGCGAGCCAAGGGTCGTGGAGCTCCAGGGTGTGCCGCTCGCCGGTGTGAAACACGTCGATGGTCGTCCCGCCGCGTGTCACCGTCGCGGCGAGCGACTCGTCGTCGAGCCAAGCGCGCACGCCCGTTTCGCCGTCCGCCTCGCAGGACAGCATGCGGCGTCCGCCCGGCAGCTCGACCTCGAAGGCGTTGCCCGGCCGGTAGTGCACCGTGACCGCGTGCTGCCGGTCGCCCACCCTGAAGACGAAGACGTGGTGGTTGTCCTGGTTTAGGCGCCAGCCGTCGCAGTCACTCCAGGGCGACCAGGGATCTCCCGACGCCACCGCATGTGCCCGCGCCTCGCGGCCGAGGCGCAGTAGCTGCGCGGACGTCGCAAGCGCGAGCACTTCGTCGGGCAAGGGCGCCGGCGGCGGGAACAGCTCGTCGCGCGAACGCTCGATCAGGCCGGTGTCGAGGTCGGCGCTCGCGAACGCGCTCGACGACACGAGCCGGGAGAGGAAGCCGATGTTGGTGGTCAGGCCGACGATCTCGAATTCGCCGAGTGCGTCTTTCATCCGCCGCAGCGCCGCGGCCCGGTCCCGGTCCCAGACGATCAGCTTCGCGATCATCGGGTCGTAGTGCGGCGAGATTTCGTCCCCGGCGGCGACGCCGGTGTCGACGCGCACGTGCCGTGAGGCCGCAGGCGTAGCGAGATGCACGATTCGCCCGGTCGCGGGCAGGAAGCCCTTCGCCGGGTCCTCGGCGTACACCCGCGCCTCAAGTGCGTGGCCGTCGATCACGAGCTCGTGCTGCTTCTTCGGCAGCGGCTCGCCCCACGCCACGCGGAGCTGCCACTCGACGAGGTCCTCGCCGGTGATCATCTCGGTCACCGGGTGCTCGACCTGCAGGCGTGTGTTCATCTCCATGAAATGGAACGTGCCCGACTGGTCGGCGATGAACTCCACCGTGCCGGCGCTCACGTAGCCGATCGCCTTCGCCGCGGCGACCGCGGCCGCGCCCATGGCGGTGCGGCGGTCGGCGGACATGCCCGGCGCAGGCGCTTCCTCGAGCACTTTCTGGTGGCGGCGCTGCACCGAGCAGTCGCGCTCGAAGAGGTACGCGCAGTTGCCGTGCCGGTCCGCGAACACCTGGATCTCGATGTGCCGCGGGCGGCGGAGGTACTTCTCGACCAGCACCCGGTCGTCGCCAAAGGCCGAGGCCGCCTCGCGTTTGCACGATGCGAGCGCCGCGGCGAAGTCCGCTGCGCTCTCGACGATCCGCATGCCCTTGCCGCCGCCGCCGGCGGAGGCCTTGATCAGTACCGGGTAGCCGATGCGGTCGGACTGGCCCTGCAGATACTTCGCGTCCTGCTTGTCGCCGTGATAGCCCGGCACCAGCGGGACGCCGGCCTTCTCCATGATCGCCTTCGCCGCGCTCTTCGAGCCCATCGCGCGGATCGCGGCTGCCGGCGGGCCGATGAACGCCACGCCCGCCTTTTCGCAAGCCTCGGCGAAGTCCTCGTTCTCCGAGAGGAACCCGTAGCCGGGATGGATCGCCTGCGCGCCCGATCGCCTGGCCGCCTCGAGGATGCGGTCGCCGCGCAAGTAGCTCTCCTTCGCTGCCGCCGGCCCGACGAGATAGGCCTCGTCGGCCGCGCGCACGTGCTGCGCGCGCGCGTCCGCCTCCGAGTAGACCGCGACGGTCTTGATGCCGAGGCGGCGGGCGGTGCGGATGACGCGGCACGCGATCTCGCCGCGGTTGGCGATGAGGATCTTGCTAAACATCAATCACCGCAAAGCCGCAGAGAGCGCCAAGCCACGCAAAGAATCACTTGGCCTTCCTCTGCGTCCTTTGCGCTCTCTGCGGCTTTGCGGTGGAGGGTTTGGCGTCGGCGACCCAGCTGGGCTTGCGCTTCTCGAGGAACGACCGGATCCCTTCCTTGCCCTCGTCGGACGCGCGGGCGGTCGCGATCCGGGTCGCGGTATCGCCGATCAGGTCGTCGTCGATCGCGCGGCCGGCGACGGCACGAATCAGCTCCTTTGTCGCCGCATGCGCGGCCGGGCCGCCGGAAACGAGATGCCCGAGGATCACGTTGACCGTCCCGTCGAGCTCCTCGTCCACGGCGATCTCCTGCACGAAGCCGATGCGGTAGGCCTCGGCGGCGGTGAAGCGCTCCGCCGTGAGCATGTAGCGGTATGCCGCGCGGGCGCCCATCGCGGCGAGGACGTACGGGCTGATGGTCGCCGGGATCAGCCCCAGCTTTACTTCCGAGAGGCAGAACTCGGCGCCGTGCGCGGCGACCGCGATGTCGCACGCGGCAACGAGGCCCATGCCGCCGGCGAAGGCCGGCCCGTGCACGCGCGCGACGGTCGGCTTCCTCATCGCATAGAGCGCGTTCAGCATGCGCGCCAGCCCGAGCGCGTCCGCGTGGTTCTGCTCGAAGCTGAACCCCGACATGCGCTTCATCCAGTTCAGGTCCGCGCCCGCGCAGAAGGCGGGCCCGTGGCCGGCGAGCACCATCGCGCGCATCGCGGCGTCGCCGTCGACCGCGCGGAACGCGTCGGTCAGCTCCGCGATCATGGTCTCGTCGAATGCGTTGCGGACGTCCGGGCGGTTGAGCCAGACGAGCGCGATGCCAGAGGGGTTCTTGTCGAGCTGGATGGTTTCGTAGGTCATGGAGAGAATCGCTTGGCCACTTCTTCGAGCATCACCTCGGTCGCGCCGCCGCCGATCGCGAGCACGCGGGCGTCGCGGACCAGGCGCTCGATCGGGCTCTCGCGCATGTAGCCCATGCCGCCGTGGAACTGCTGGCAGGCGTACATCACCTCGTTCGCCAGCTCGCCGGTCAGCGCCTTGAGCGCCGACACCTCCCGCACGCACTCGCGGCCCGCGCTCACGAGCCAGGCGCAATGATAGAGGAAAGCCCTTGCCGACTGGACCTTCGCGTCGAGCATTGCGAGGCGCTGCCGGATCACCTGCTTGTCGAAGAGCGTGGCGCCGAAGGCCGCCCGGTTCGTCACCCAGTCGAGCGTGAGCTTCAGCGCCGTCTGGCAGTGCCCGATCGCCATCGCGCCGAGCGCGATCCGCTCGGTCTGAAAGTTGCGCATGATGGCGTAGAAGCCCTGGTTCTCGGCGCCGAGGAGGCTGCCGGCCGGGATGCGGCACGCCTCGAACACGAGCTCGGCGGTGTCGGACGAGAGCCAGCCCTGCTTCTTCAGCGCGCGGCCCACGCGAAAGCCGGGCGTGCCCTTCTCGACGACGAACATCGAGATGCCGCGCGCGCCCTTGTTCTCCACGTCGGTGCGCGCCGCGACGAAGTAGAGGTCGCCGTGCACGCCATTGGTGATGAACATCTTGGTGCCGTCCAGCACCCAGGCATCGCCGTCACGCCGCGCGCGCGTCCGGATCGCCGCGACGTCGGAGCCGGCGTCCGGCTCCGTCACCGCGACCGCGGTCACCAGCTCGCCGGCGATCACCCTGCGCAGGTACTTGTCGAGCTGCGCCTTCGAGCCGCCGTGGACGAGATGCGGGCTCGCCATGTCCGTGTGCACGAGCACAGTCACGATGAAGCCGCCGAACGTCGAGCGCGACAGCGCTTCCTGGAACACGACCGAGGTGATCGCGTCGGCGCCGGCGCCCCCGTACTCCGGCGGATACGTGATGCCGAGCAGGCCGAGGGCCCCGAGCTTGCGGATCACGCTGCGCGGAACGCATCCCTGCTCCTCCCACGCCTCGCCGTGCGGCTCGACCTCCTCGGCGAGGAAGCGCGCGATCGTCGCGCGTAGCTGCTCATGCTCGGGCGTGATGTAGACGGCGTCCGGCATCGCCCGTCTACATGCGGAACACGCCGAACTTCGTCTCCTCGACCGGCGCATTAAGGGCGGCCGACAGGCCGAGCGCGAGCACGCGGCGCGTGTCCTCGGGCGCGATCACGCCGTCGTCCCAGATCCGCGCGGACGCGTAGTACGGGTGGCCCTGGCGGTCGTACTGCTCGAGGATCGGCTTCTTGAACGCCTCCTCCTCGTCCTTCGACCAGGCTCCGCCCTTCGCCTCGATGGCGTCGCGGCGCACGGTGGCGAGCACGCTCGCCGCCTGCTGGCCGCCCATCACGCTGACGCGCGCGTTCGGCCACATCCAGAGGAAGCGCGGGCTGTAGGCGCGCCCGCACATGCCGTAGTTGCCGGCGCCGTACGAGCCGCCAATGATCACGGTGAACTTCGGCACCCTGGCCGTCGACACGGCGGTCACCATCTTCGCACCGTCCTTCGCGATGCCGCTCGCCTCGTACTTCTTGCCGACCATGAAGCCGGTGATGTTCTGCAGGAAGAGAAGCGGGATGCCGCGCTGGCCGCAGAGCTCGATGAAGTGCGCCGCCTTCATCGCCGACTCCGAGAAGAGGATCCCGTTGTTCGCGACGATGCCGACCGGGTAGCCCCAGACGCGCGCGAAGCCAGTGACGAGGGTCGTGCCGTAGTTCTGCTTGAACTCGTCGAGCTCGGAGCCGTCGACGATGCGCGCGATCACTTCGCGCACGTCGTAGGGCTTGCGGATGTCCGCAGAGATGATTCCGCCGATCTCGTCGGGCGGGTAGAGCGGTTCGCGCGGTTCGGTCACCGTCGTGCCCACCCGCTTCGAGCGGTTGAAGTTCCTCACGATGCGCCGGGCGATGGCGAGCGCATGGTGGTCGTTGATTGCGTAGTGATCGGCGACCCCGGACTGGCGGGTGTGCACATCGGCCCCACCCAGCTCCTCCGGCGACACGACCTCGCCGGTCGCCGCTTTCACGAGCGGCGGGCCGCCGAGGAAGATCGTGCCCTGCCCCTTGACGATGACCGCCTCGTCGGACATCGCCGGCACGTAGGCGCCGCCGGCGGTGCACGAGCCCATCACCGCGGCGATCTGCGGGATGCCGGCCGCCGACATGTTGGCCTGGTTGTAGAAGATGCGGCCGAAGTGGTCGCGGTCGGGGAACACCTCGTCCCAGGTCGGCAGGTTCGCGCCGCCCGAGTCCACGAGGTAGATGCACGGCAGCCGGTTCTGCGCCGCGATCTCCTGGGCGCGAACGTGCTTCTTGACCGTCATCGGGAAGTAGGTGCCGCCCTTGACGGTCGCGTCGTTGGCGACGATCACGCATTCGTGGCCCGCGATGCGCCCGATGCCGGTGATGATCCCGGCGCCCGGGGCCTCGTCGCTGTACATCCCGTACGCGGCGAGCTGGGAGAGCTCCAGGAACGGGGACCCGGGATCGAGCAGCGCCCGGACCCGCTCGCGCGGCAGGAGCTTCCCGCGGGCGACGTGCCGGGCGCGCGAACTCTCGTCGCCGCCGAGCGCGATGCGTTCGACCTTCTTGCGCAGGTCGGTGACGAGCGCACCCATCGCCGCGGCGTTCGCGCGGAACTCCTCGGAGCGGGGATTGATTGCGGTGCGCAGCGCGGCCATTGTCGGAGGCAGCGGATCGTGGGAGGCAGGCGATTCTAGCAGCGGCGCCGGGCAGCACGCCGGCCCGTCCCGACCTATACTCGGCGTGCGCCGCGTCCGCGTCGCGGCAGTCGGTTCCCGGTCTCGTCCCCAATGGAGCAGGTCATGCAGCCCGCCGATCGCGCCTGGAGCGCGCTGCTCGCGGCGTCGCGCGTCGCGCGCAACGGCCTCGACCGCGGCCGGCCAGCGTCGTTCGCGCCCGACGGTTCCGGCGGCTTGCGCGAGGTGGCGTCCGGCGCGACCGATGCTACGCTCGCGTGGCGCCCCGGCTCCGGCTGGGCGGCGGCAAGCGGATCGGACGACGGCGCGGACGCGAGCTTCGCGCTCTACCTCCCGGCATGCGCCGCCGGTCCGGGCCGGCCGTTCACTCTCGGGCATCTGGGACAGAGCCTCGACGGCTACGTGGCCACGCAGACCGGCGACTCGCGCTTCGTCACCGGGACGCAGAACATCGTCCACTTGCACCGGCTGCGTGCGCTCTGCGATGCGGTGGTGGTCGGGGCCGGCACCGTCGCGGGCGACGACCCCCGGCTGACGACGCGCCTCGTCTCCGGCCCCAACCCCCTGCGTGTGGTGCTCGATCCGCGGCGGCGGCTGCCCGCGCACCACCAGGTGTTCGCCGACGGCGCGGCCGCCACGCTGCTCGTCTGCGAGTCTGCACGCGTGCAGCCCGGCGAGCGCTTCGGCTGCGCCGAGGTCGCCGGCGCGCCGAGCCGCGACGGCCGTTTCGATCTTCGCGCGGTGCTCGCGCTGCTGCATCGACGCGGCTGTCATGCGGTGTTCGTGGAAGGCGGTGGCGTGACGGTGTCGCGGTTCCTCGAGGCCGGCCTTCTCGATCGGCTGCACGTCGCGATCGCGCCGCTCGTCATCGGGCACGGGCGGCCGGGGCTGCAGTTGCCGCCGGTCGCGCGGCTGCAGGACGGCCTCCGCCCCGCGCACCGTGTGTTCCGCATGGGCGGGGACGTGCTGTTCGACTGCGACCTGCGGGCCGGCGGCCCGACTGCCGACGGATCGGCGGCGTCGCCGCTGGCGCGGATTCACTGACGCTGAAGCTTACCCGCCAGATCGATGTGACCGACGCGGAGCCGCGACGCGCCGGTGGCGAGGTGCTCGTGTCGCCGCTGCCGCCAGTCTTCGAGCGCTGGCGCTTCCCGGGGTGCGATCTCGACCGCGGCGGCGACCCAGCCGTCGACGAGCGCCGCCTGCAGCGCGCGCGTCGCGGTTCCTAGCTCCCAGTCGCTGCGCGCGCTGCGCATCCGGTAGCCCAGCCCTGCGAAGATGCGCCCGGCTTCGGTGGTGGCGGCCGGCCCAAGTGCGGGTCCGAAGCCCTTGTCGGTCCGCTGATGCAGGTTCACGAGCTCGCACATGCGCGCGTCACCGTCTATCGCCGGCGACCACTCGATGCGTCCGTCGTAGGTGAGCGCGAACAGGACGTCCGCTCGCACCGCGGCGCACCGCGTCGCGAGTCTTGCCAGCCACGATGCGGAAACGAGATCGAGCAGCGCCGCCGCCGTCACGAGGTCGCGCCCGTCCAGCGGCAGGGCCTCGAGGTCCTGCGCCAGATCGAGCAACAGCGTCCGCACCTGGACCCCTGCGGGCGCGGCGCGCGCCGCCAGCTCGCCGAGCAGCACCGGATCGGAATCGACCGCGAGCCAATCCTGTGGGCTGCCGAGGCGCGGCGCGAGATAGCGCAGGTTGGCGCCGGTACCCGCGCCGAGGTCGACGACGCTGCGCGTCGCACCGGCGCGCGCGACGAACGGATCGACGAGCATCCCTGCGCGCGCTGCCGCATCGGCGGGTTCGCGCAGCGCGAGCCAGTCAGTCGTGAAGCTGCTCAAGGTTCGCGGGTTCGGTCATGAGCGTGGCGGCGAGACGCGCGCACGCCGCGTCCCATCCGGGCAATCGCGCGCGCGCGCGGCGGGCGCCCTCGGCGAGCCGGGCGCGCAGCGCGGCATCGTCGAGCACGCGGGCGAGCGCATCGCGCAGCGCCGCCGGATCGCCGGGTGGAACGAGCAGGCCCGCGTCCGGGGGGACCGTCTCCGGCACGGCGCCCGCACGCGTGCTCACGACCGGCACGCCACGCGCGAGCGCCTCCGCGAGCGCCATGCCGTAACCCTCGTGGAAGGTCGGGAGGACGAACACGTCGGCATGCGCGTAGCACGCGTCGAGCGTCGCGCGATCGACTGCGCCGCGGATCGTGACCCGGTCCGTGAGCCCGAGCGCGGCGATGCGGTGCTCCAGCGCAGCCACGGTCTGCGGGCTCCGCCCGAGGCTGCCGACGCAGGTGAGGCGCCAGTCGCGATCCGCGAGCCCGGACAAGGCGTCGATGAGCACCGCATGCCCCTTGCGCGGCACGACGGCGGCGACGCACAGCAGCGCGACGCCCGGTCCGTCCGAGCCCGCCGCGAGCGGCGCCGGATCGATGCCCGGCTCGATCACGGCGATGCGCTCCGGCGGTACGCCGTAGCAGGCGAGCCCGCGCGCGGTGGTGCCGCTGGTCGTGACGACGAACCGCACGGCCGCCAGCGCCTGCGCTTCCGAGCGTCGCAGCGCCTCCGCGCGGCCCGGCTCGAGGCCGGTCTCATCCGCGAGCGGATGGTGCACGAGCGCAACGAGACGCAGCCGCCGCGCTTCGGCCGCTGCGACCTCGGGGAGGACGCCGAGCGCGAGCCCGTCGACGAGCACCGTCGCGCCGTCGGGAAGGCGCGCGAATGCGTCGCGCGCGGCCGCGCGCGACGCCGGCGTCGGCGCCGGGAAGCTCGCGTCGAGCGCGTGGACGGTTACCGCCCAACCCAGGGCGCGCAGGCCCGCGACGATGCGACGGTCGTACTCGTACCCGCCGGTGGGCGTCGCCGGGTCACCAGGCAGGACAAGCGCGAGCGTGTGCATCTCACGGAGCGAGATCGCTCTCGTACGCAGCCCATGCCGCGTGCGATTCGTGCAGCGTGACTTTCATGCGGGCCAGGCCGCGCGCGGCGTCGCCGAGCGACCCGGCGCGGATCGCCGCGTTCATCCGGTCGAACACGACGCGGGCGAGAAACTCGGTCGTCGTGTTCTTGCCCGCGAACTCCGGCACCTCGTCGAGGTTGCGATAGTTGAGCCCGTCGAGCAGCGCGCGCAGTGCGGCCGCGGCGCGGCCGATGTCGACCACGAGGCCGTCGACGTCGAGCGCCGTCCGTCCGAACTCGACGTCGACGACATAGGTTGCGCCGTGCAGGCGCCGGGCTGGTCCGAACACCTCGCCGCGGAAGCTGTGGGCGACCATGAAGTGGTCGCGGACGCACACGGTGTACATGGGTTTCCGCTCAGTCGTAGACGATGCGATGGCAGATCGTGTCGCCGGGGTCGGTCGCGAGCCGTGCCATGGCCTGCGGCAGGTCGTCGAACCGGTCCTCGCCGGTGACGAGTACGTCGAGCGCGGCATCGTCGAGGAGCCGCAGCGCCAGTTCGAGCCGCCGTGCGTGCGTCCACCGCGCGCGCTGCGCGGCGGCGACGGAGCCGACCTGCGAGGACTTGAGTGTCAGCCGCTGCGCGTGAAAGCGCTCGCCGAGGGGAAGCGCGATGCTGCGCGTGCCGAACCAGCTCAGCTCGACCACCGTCGCCTCGAAGCCGGCGAGCTCGAGCGCGAGGCGCGCGCCCTCCGCCGTGCCGCTCGCGTGGATCACGAGGTCGACCCCCGTGCGCGCGCGGTCCGGGGCGGCGAAGCCGATGCCCAGCGCGCCGGCGACCGTCGCGCGGCGCGGGTTCAAGTCGACGAGCTCAACCTCGCAGCCGGGCACGCGCCCGGCGAGCCGGGCGACGAGGCAGCCGAGCGCACCCGCGCCGACGACGGCGACGCGATCGCCGAGCCGCAGGTCCGCGTCCCAGAGACCGTTGATCGCAGTTTCGAGGTTGGCCGCGAGGATCGCGCGCGCGGCGGGCACCGCTTCGGGCAGCGGGAGGGCCGCCGCCGCCGGCACCACGTAGCGCGTCTGGTGCGGATGGAGGCAGAAAACGCGGCGGCCGCGCAGCGCAGGGGGACCTTCCTCGACCTCGCCGACGCTGCTGTAGCCGTACTTGACCGGCGCCGGGAACTCGCCCGACTGGAAGGGGGCGCGCATGCGCGCGTACTCGCCGGGCGGCACCTCGCCGCGGAAGACGAGCGCTTCGGTACCCCGGCTGATGCCGCTGTAGAGTGCGCGGACGCGCACTTCGTCGGGGCCGCATCGGCCGAGCGGCGCGCTGCGTATCTCACCGTTGAGAGGGCCGGTGATCCAGAAGGCGCGGGCGTCGGCGGCGGACACGGAGCTGGGTACGGGCGGGACGTCGATCGGGACATTCCGCCCGACGCCGTAGACAGTCAAGGATACTAGGCAATGCCGATCGACAGCGCAGTCTCGGACCAACGAGGAAGGCTTCTGAGGGGCGCCCTGGCGGGAATGGGCATCGCCCTTGCTGCGGTAGGGCTGTGCGCCGTCGCGGCGACCGAGGCATTGGCTGTCGGGCCGACGTATGCGCCGAAGGCGGTCGCGGGCTTTGCCGTCGTGGCCGCGTTGATCGTCGCGACGCTGCCCGGGCACCATCCTTTTGCGCGCTTCGGATGGGCGAACAACGTGACGCTGGCGCGGGCGGCGCTGGTCGCGCTGCTCGCCGCGCTGCTCGGCGAGGGCGAAGCGCCGCGGATCATGGCCTTCGCCGCCGCGATCGGCGGCGCTGCGGTCGCGTTCGATTTCGTCGATGGGAGGCTCGCGCGCGCAACCGGTCTCGCGAGTGCCTTCGGCGCACGGTTCGACATGGAGACGGATGCGGCGCTGGTCATGGTGCTGGCCCTGCTCGCATGGCAGTCCGGCCGCGTCGGGCCGTGGGTGCTCGCGTCGGGACTGCTGCGCTACGCGTTCGTGGCTGCCGGCCGGTGCTGGCCGTGGCTGCGGCGCCCGCTCGCACCGAGCTTCCGGCGCAAGGCCGCGGCCGCGGTGCAGATGATCGCGCTGGTCGTCGTGCTCGTGCCCGGCGTGCCGCGGCTGGCCGGCACGATCGTCGCGGCCGTCGCGCTCGCATTCCTGTGCTACTCCTTCCTCGCCGACACGCTATGGCTCCACGATCACGCGGAGGATCTGTGACCCGGCTGGCCGGGCTCGTGCTGGGTCTCGCGCTCCTCAACTTCGGCCTGA
This sequence comes from Burkholderiales bacterium, assembly GCA_035456405.1. GTDB lineage: Bacteria > Pseudomonadota > Gammaproteobacteria > Burkholderiales > SG8-39 > JAGVSZ01. Next base: position 32,748 of record DATIDG010000094.1, read on the forward strand.
CTTTCGACAGCCTCTGGCCGACGCTGTGGATCCGGCCCCGGTCGGCGCTGTCGATCGAGCTCGCTGCAGTCGTGCTCGCGCTGGCGCTCGCGGCGGTGCGGTTCGGTCCGCCGTCGCGCCGCGTCGTCGCCGGGCTCGCGGTGGCGTTGACGGTGCTCGCGCTGGGACGCTACGCCGAGGTCACCGCGCGCGAGCTCTACGGGCGGCCCATCAACCTCTACTACGACGTGCCGCACGTCCCGCACGTCATCGCGATGTTTGCCGAAGCGGCGCCCGTATGGCTGGCGCTGGCGATGGTCGCGGGCGTCGCCATCGGGCTCGTCGCGCTCTACGCGCTCGCGCGCTGGGCGTGGGCGCGCGTCGGCGCGGCGCTCGCGGTCCCGCGCTCGCGCGGGGCGATCGCGCTCGTTGCGGCCGGCGTGTGTATCGCGTACCCCTTCGCGGGCGGGTGGTTCGCCGCGCCGGTGAGCGCGAGCTTCGCTCGCCAGGCCGTGCTGCTCGCGCAGGCGCTGAGCGGGAGCGGCCCGGACCTCGGGACGAGCCCCGACTTCGGCGGCGGCCTGGGGCGCGTCCAGGGCGCAGACGTCTTTGTCGTGTTCATCGAGTCGTACGGCGCGGCGACGTACGATCGGCCAGCGCTCGCCCCGCGAGTCGCCGCGGGCCGCGAGGCGCTCGCCGCCGCGGCCGCGGCGAGCGGGCGCGCGATCGCATCGGCCTTCGTCGAGTCGCCGACCTTCGGCGGCGCGTCGTGGCTCGCGCACGCGAGCCTGCTCGCCGGGGTCGAGGTGCGCGGCGGCGACACCTACAATCTGCTGACCACGCAGCGGCGCGACACGCTCGTGCACGCATTCGCGCGCGCCGGATACCGGACGATCGCGCTGATGCCCGGGCTGCGCCGGGACTGGCGCGAGGGCGTGGCGCTGTACGGGTTCGACGCGGTCTACGACGCCGGGCGCCTCGACTATCGCGGCCCCGCCTTCGGCTGGTGGCGCATCCCCGACCAGTACGCGCTCGGCAAGCTGGATCGCACGGAGGTCACGCAGTCGGCGCGCCAGCCGCTCTTCGTGTTCTTCCCCACGATCACGAGTCACGCGCCGTTCCGGCCCGTGCCGCCGTATCAGCAAGACTGGGCGCGACTGCTGTCGGACCAACCGTACGACGCTTCCGTCGCGCAGGCGCTGCAGTCCGCGCGGGCGGAATGGGAGGACCTCGACCCGGCGTACGCCGACGCGATCGGCTATGTGCTCACCGCGTTCGCCGGCTACCTGCGCGAGCGGCCCGGCGCCGATTTCGTCCTGATCGTGCTCGGGGATCACCAGCCGCCGGCGGGCGTGGCCGGAGAGCGGGCGTCATGGGACGTCCCGGTGCACGTGATCACGAGCCGGCGCGCGATCGTCGACGAGCTGGTTGCGTCCGGTTTCGCGATCGGCGTCGAGCCGCAGCGGACACCGATCGGCCGCACGCACGCGCTCACGCCGCTCCTGCTGCGTGCGTTCGGGTCAGTCGCGCAACCTGGCGTACACGTCGCCGGACCCGCCGCCGGCGGGGAGCGCCCGCAGCACGGCGCGGATCGCGTCGGGCTCTAGCCACGCGCGCTCGGCGAGCCGCTGCCGCTCGCCCGCCGACCAGTTGTACGCGTAGTTCCCGAGCGCGCCGAGACGGTCCACGCAGTCGAGCGCGACCTCGCGCGCCGCCGCCAGGTATTCGAACGAGAGCGCGGCGACCGGCGTGGAAAGGCCGGCGAGCGCCTCGGCTTCGTACCCTTCCACATCGAGCTTCATGAAATCCGGCCGCCCGTGCACCGCGATTAGCGCATCGAGCGTGGTCACCGGGACGCGCGCGCCAGGGCGCCAGCGCACGCCGCGAAACGACGGGTCCGCGCTGACGCGCTTCGCCCAAACCGGAGAGAGCGTCGTGACGGTCGGTGTCCGCTCGGAGGCATGCAGCGTGGCGTCGCCGATCGCGCGCCCGACCGCCGCCGGCACGATCGTGACGTGTCGATCGCGCCCGTACAGCGCCTCGAGCAACCGCACGAAGTCGGGCTGCGGCTCCACCGCGACGACCCTGGCGCCCAGCCGGCGGAACGCGCGCACCCGGTTGCCCGCGTGCGCGCCGACGTCGAATGCGAGCCCGCCGGAGCCGATGAACGGTGCGTAGAGACGCGCCAGGCGCCGCGTGCGGAACGGGATGCCGTAGTACAGGGCGAGCGAGCGCGCGACGCCCGCCATGCGGTCGAGGCGGGTCACGCGGCGATTCTAGCAAGCCCTTCCTTGGTCGAACCGCGTAAACCCCGAGGCGCCGAGCCGCGTTACGGAACTGGGATGAAGCGATTGCTCGTCTTCCTTCTCGCGCTCGCGGCGGCCGGCGCCGCCGCGGCGGTCACCATCGACACGCGCCCCTTCACCCTCGCCGACGAGGCGACCGAGGTGGACGTCTATCTGCCGTCCGCGCTGCCGCCGCGCGGGCTCGCCGTGATCGCGCACGGCTTCACGCGGTCACGAGGACGGCACGGAATGCTCGCTGCCCGACTGGCGGAGGAGGGGTTCGCGGTTGCCGTGCCGGATCTTCCCCACTGGGTCCGGCACGACGCGAACGCCGATGCGATCGTCGCGCTCGTCGAGGCGGTGGCAGCGCAGCACGCGCTTGACGCGCGGCCCGTCGTGTTGATCGGAGCGTCCGCCGGCGGTCTGGCAGCGCTGCTCGCGACCGATCGCGTGCCGCGCCTCGCGCTCTGGATCGGGCTCGACCCGGTCGACACGTTCGGGATCTCGGAGGGCGCCGCGCGCAACCTGCAGGCGCCCGCGCTCGTGCTGCGGGCGCCGAGCGGCCCGTGCAACATCGGCGGCAGCGCGCGGCGGATTGCCGCGTGGCTGCCGAAGCGCCGCACCGAGCGGATCGACGGCGCTTCGCATTGCGACTTCGAGGACACCACCAATTGGCGTTGCGAGTCCGTCTGCGGGCCAGCCGACGCCGCGCGTCAGGCGCTGATCGTCGATGCGGCGGTCAACGCGGTGCGCGAGGCAGTGCCGCGCTGAACGCGACGCGCCTGCCTCAATGGCGCGCCGGCTCCGACAGCGGCGCGCTCCAGGCGTCGCAGCCGTAGAGCCAGGCGGTGTCGGGCTCGCCGCGCTTCATCCACGTGTTCGCGCGAGATCGCCTGGATGCGCGAGAAGACGCGCAAGGTCGGACGCCATCGCGTCAGGCCTGCTCCGGCTCCGGCGCCGCGTCGCGGTACAGCGCCTCGATGACGTCGGCGTACTTCTCCTCGATGCTCTTGCGGCGGAGCTTGAGCGTCGCGGTCATCTCGCCGTCGTCGTGGTCGAGCTCCTTGGCGAGGATGTGGAACCTGCGCACGTTCTGCACGCGCGGCATGCGCGCATTCGCCTTGTCGATCTCCGCTTGGATGAGCGCGCGCACGCGCTCGTTCTCGGCGAGGTTCTTGTAATTCGTGTAGGTGACGCCGTGCTCCTCGGCCCACTTCCCGACCGTCTCGTAGTCGATCTGGATCAGCGCGGTCACGAAGTGCCGGCGCTCCCCGATCACCACCGCCTCGCGGATGAACGGGCTGAATTTCAGCAGGTTCTCGACCTCCGATGGCGCGATGTTCTTGCCGCCCGAGGTGATCATGATGTCCTTCTTGCGGTCGACGATGCGGATTTCTCGAATCTGGGCGAGCCCTTCCTTTCCCCCGGCGTCGCCGCCGACCCACTCGCCGATGTCCCCCGAGTGCAGCCAGCCGTCGGCATCGATGACCTCCGCGGTCGCCTGCGGGTTGCGGTAATAGCCCTTGAACACGGTGCGGCCGCGCATCAGCACCTCGCCGTCCTCGGCGAGCTTCACCGCGACGGTCGGCGTGGCGACGCCGACGGTGCCGGGGGGCGAATAGCCGGTCTTCTGGCCGAGCGCAAGGCCCGAGACCTCGGTCATGCCGTAAATCTCGAGGATCGGCACGCCGAGGACGCGGTAGAAGGCGAGGAGATCCGGCGACACCGGCGCGGTGCCGGAGAACGCAAGCCGGCAGCGGCGCAGCCCGATGAAGCTGGCGAGCGCGCGGAAGACCGCGAGGTACCAGAACGCGAACGCAACCCGGTTGGCCAGCGACCAGGTCGCGCGCGGCTTGACCGCGAACGCACGCACCGCCTCAAAGGACCGGTCGAACAGGCGCTTGCGATAACCGCCCGCCTCGCGCGCCTTGATGTCCATCGCGGCGTGGAGCTTCTCCCAGATGCGCGGCACGCCGAGGAAGATCGTCGGCGCGATCTCGCGCAGGTCGGACTGAACGGTGCGCAGGCTCTCCGCGAAGTTCACCGTGGCGCCGACGGCGAGCGGAACGAACACCGTGAAGCTCTGTTCGGCGACGTGGCACAGGGGCAGATAGGAGAGCACCGTGTCCGACGCGCTGAAGTCGTACATCTCCACGCCGCCTTCCGCCGCGGCGTTGATGTTGTCGTAGGAGATCATCGCGGCCTTCGGCCGCCCGGTGGATCCCGACGTGAAGATCATCAGCGCCGTGTCGTCGCCGCGCTGCGCGGCGAGCCGCTCGTCGACGAGCCCCGGCTGCGCGCGCTCGAGCTCCGCGCCGAGCCGCAGCACCGCTTCGAAGTCGCGGAGCTTCGCGCGGTCGTAGTGGCGCAGGCCCTTCGGGTCGATGACCACGACGGCCTCGAACGCCGGCAGCCGGGCCGCGCACTCGAGGACCTTGTCGACCTGCTCCTGGTCCTCGCAGACCACGTAGCGCGACTCGGATAGCGCGAGCAGGAATTCGACCTCCTCGGCGGGGCTGGTCGGATAAACGCCCACCGTGACGCCGCCGACCATCCCGAGGCCGAGCTGCGCGATCACCCATTCCTTGCGGTTCTCGCTGACGATCGCCACATGGCCGCCGCGGGGCAGCCCGAGCGCAGTCATGCCGAGCCCGAAGTGCCGCGCGAGCCGGTCGTAGTCGGCCCAGGTGTACGGCTGCCAGATGCCGAAGTCCTTCTGCCGGAATGCGACGCGATCGGGCCACGTTGCTGCCCAGAAGCGGAGCCGCTGCGGGAGCGTGGCGTCGGGCGGCGGGCGCGTCGTCACGACAGCCAGCGCTTGCGCCGCTTGTAGTGCTTCACGTCGCGGAAGCTCGCGACCTCGGTCGTCTGCTCGCCGTACCCGAGATAGAAGCGCTGGACGTCCGGGTCGTTGACGAGCCGCTTGGTGGGACCGTCGATCACCACTCGACCGGTCTCCATGATGTAGCCGTAGGCGGCGATGCCGAACGCCGCCATCGCGTTCTGCTCGACGAGCAGCATCGCGACGCCGCGCTCGGCGTTGATGCGCGCGACGATTCCGAAGATCTCGTCCACGACCATCGGCGCGAGGCCGAGCGAGGGCTCGTCGAGCAGCATCAGTACCGGCTCGGCGACGAGCGCGCGCCCGATGGCGAGCATCTGTTGCTCTCCGCCGGAGAGATAGCCGGCGAGCTGCCTGCGCCGCTCGGCGAGCCGCGGGAAGTAGCCGTACACCATCTCGAAGTCCGGCTTCGCGGCGCGGCCCGTGAGCGCGTTCGTCGCGGCGACGAGGTTCTCCTGCACCGTCAGGTCCTCGAACACGCGCCGGCCCTCGCGCACGTGCACGATCCCGCGGCGCGCGAGGAGGTGCGGCGCCGCGTGGTCGATCCGCTCGCCGCGGAACCGGATGCCGCCGGCGCCGATCGCGCCGTTCTCGAGCGGCAGCAGCCCCGACACCGCCTTGAGCGTGGTGGTCTTGCCCGCGCCGTTCGCGCCGAGCAGCGCGACGATGCCGCGCTCCGGCACTTCCAGCGAAAGGCCGCGCAACACCTGGATGGTATGGTGGTAGACCACCTCCAGGTTCTCCACGCCGAGCGCGGGAGCGGAGGTCATCCCGAACCTCAGCCGATAGTGATCCAGTCCGAGGCCGGCTCGATCGACTTGCCGGTCACCAGGTAGGTCCGGCCCGCTGGAATCGCGTGCGTCCTCATCGACACCGGCACGCCGAAGATGCCGCCAGTGTCCCATTTGTTGATCGACTCGAGCGCCGCCTTCATGTTCGGGCCGGTCAGCTCCTTCTTCGCGCCGAGCGTACGACCGATGACCTGGTCGAAGATCATGCCGACCAGCCATCCCTGCGTGTAGAACAGCGTCTGCCAGGGGCTGCCGGGCTTCCTCGAGCCGACCTCGCGGATGAGCTCCATCGTGGGCGTCTTCTGGCTGTCGAAGGAGTAGCGGTACGGCATCACGCCGAGGAACCCGGCGCCGGTCGCGCCCATCTGGTCGATCGTCGTCTTGTCCATGCTGTAGATCGTCCCCATCCCGCGCGAGGAGAGGCCCGCCTCGCGCATCTGCCGGATGAACTCCGGGATCGGGGCGAGCACGTAGCCGTGGAAGATCACGAAGTCGGGCTTCGCGCGCCGCAGCTTGATCATCTCGGCCGAGACGTCGACCGCGCCGGGCTTGGTGACGATCTCCAGCGCCACCGGAATGCCGAGCTTCGCGGCCTTCGCCTTCCCGGCGGGGATCGGGTCGCGCCCGAACTCGGTGTCGGAGTACACGAAGGCCACCGACGGCTTGGTCGCGCCCGCCGCGCTGCGGCTCACGTGCTCCAGCAGGATCTCGATCATGCCGGAGTAGGTCGGGCCGGGCATGAAGTAGTAAGGCGCCTTCACCGGGTCGGCAAGGTCCGACGAGAACGATGGTCCGGTCGCGAGCAGCGACCCGAGCTGGCTCACCTCCGGCGCGATCGCCTTCGCCCAGCCGGTGGAATCGCCGTAGAACAGGGGCGGTCTGTGCTGCGCCACGATCTTCTTGAAGATCGCGACCGACTGGTCGACCTTGTAGCCCGAGTCCTCGGCGACGTAGCGGAGCTTGCGCCCCGCGATGCCGCCCTGCGCGTTCTTCCACTCGACCCAGTCGCTGAGACCCGCGTGCAGGCCCGCCCCGGCGAACGCGAACACGCCGGTGATCGGCGGGGCGGCGCCGATGACGATCTCGCCCGATTGCGCAAACACGCGCAGCGGCGCGCCAAGCGCCGCCGCCGCGCTTGCGGCGATGCCCGAGCCGATGAACCTGCGGCGATCGAAGCTGCTCATGTGTACCTCCTCCTGTCGTGGATCGCGATGCCGGAATGCTACGTCCTGAAAGGCCACAAGTGGAAGAACCGACGCACCCGCCGCCAGATTTCGGCGAGGCCGTGCGGCTCGAAGATCAGGAATCCGACGATCAGCAGGCCGAACACGACCTGACGGATCGACGCGAGAAAGACCCCGGCCTCCTGCACTCCGAGCGCCTCGGCCCAGGCGACGAGCGCGCGCAGCACTTCCGGGACCATCGTCATGAAGGTCGCGCCCAGGATCGTGCCGAGGATCGATCCGAGACCCCCGACGATGATCGCGGCGAGGTAGAAGACCGAGAGCGGCAGGCCGAACAGCTCCGGGGTCGCGACCCGGAAGAAGTAGCCCCAGAGCCCGCCCGCGACGCCGGCGTAGAACGACCCGATCGCGAAGGCGAGCAGCTTGTGGTGGAAGAGGCTGATGCCGAGCACCTCGGCCGAGATGTCGCGGTCCCGGATCGCGATGAACGCGCGCCCGACACGGGTGCGGAAGAGGTTTCGGGCGCCAAGAAGCATCACGACCGCGAGCGGCACGATCAGGAAGTAGATGCGCTGGTCGCCCGCCAGCTCGAAGCCGAAGAGGGACGCGGCAGGAACGTTGGCGCCGCGCACGCCGCCCGTCACCGACTCCCACTCGCGGAAGACGAAGCCGAGCACGAACTGCGCGGCGAGCGTGGCCACCGCGAAATAGAGACCCTTGATGCGCAGGCTGGGGATGCCGACCACCAGCCCGATCGCGGCGCTTACGAGGCCCGCCAGCGGCAGCGCGAGGTAGAACGGGATGCTCGCTTTCTCGGCCACCGCCACGGTGTAGCAGCCGACGCCCATGAAGGCCGCGTGCCCGAGCGAGATGAGGCCGGTGTAGCCGGTCATGATGTTGAGGCCGGCCGCACTGATCAGGTGGATGCCGAGGAGGCAAGCGAGGTAGACGAAGTAGCTCCCGCCGACGAATGGGAACGCGGCGAGCGCCGCGAGCAGCACGCCGAGCCATGCCCTCTGGACGCGCGTGTCGAACAGCGCCTCGTCGTGGCGGTAGCTGGCGTGGAAATCCCCGATTCTCACGAGAACCCCTTACGCCACAGAGAGCACGGGGGACACGGAGAATGGAGAAGTCGGATTGGTCATGTCCGTGTCCGCTGCAGCCGAGGCTCTCAAAGCCTTTCGATGTCCCGAGTTCCGAACAGGCCGTACGGCCGCACCATCAGGATCACCAGGACGACGAGGTAGGGCACGACGTCGCGCGCCTGGCCGCCGATGAACGCGACAGTGATGCTCTCCAGCCAGCCGACGATGAGCCCGGCGATGATCGCGCCGGCGATGCTGTCGAGCCCGCCGAGGATGATCACCGCCAGCACGCCGAGCGCCACGGTGCCGAGCGTCGGCGAGAGGCTGGTCATCGAGGCCACGATGATGCCGGCGACCGCGCCGGTGACGCCGGCAAAGATCCAAGTCAGGCGTTGCGTCCTGCGGACGTCGATCCCCATCGCGTACGCGGTCACCGGGTCGGACGCTGCCGCCCGCATCGACACGCCGCCCTTCGACCAGTGAAAGTACGCCGTGAAGCCCGCAATCAGCGCGACGGCCAGCGCGAAGCTCCACAGCACCTGGCCCGGCAGGAGGACTTCGCCGAGGATCAGCGGCTTGCGCGGGAGGATCTCCGGCAGCGCGAGGTTGGCGCCGCCCCAAATCGCCTCCGCGGCGCCGTGCAGCACCGCGCCGAGCCCGATCGTGGCCATGACGATGCTGATCACCGGCTGCCCGGCGAGCGGGCGCAGCACGAAGCGCTCCACCACCGCGCCGAGACCCGCGATGCCGACAAGCGTGAGTGCGAGCGCCGCCCACCACGGCAGCTTCAGGAAGACGTGCGTGGTCCAGAAGAGGTACGCCCCGACCATCATGAACTCGCCCATCGCGAAGTTGATGACGCGCGTGCCCTTGTAGACGAGCACGAAGCCGAGGGCGATCAGCGCCAGGACGCCGCCCGAAAGCAGCCCGACGAGGCTGAATTCGGCGAGGAGGAGCCAGTCCATCGTTGCTACGCCGCCCGCTGCTTCGCCGCCCGCTCGCCGAGGTAGGCCGCGATCACCGCCGGGTTTGCGCGCACCTCCGCCGGGGTGCCGCTCGCGATCACGCTCCCGAAGTTGAGCACGACGACGTGGCTCGAGATGTCCATCACCAGTCCCATGTCGTGCTCGACGAGCATCACGGTGATGCCGCGCTCCTCCTGGATGTCGAGGATGAAGCGCGCCATGTCCTCGGTCTCCTCGCGGTTCATGCCCGCGACCGGCTCGTCGAGCAGCAGCACCTTCGGCCGCATCGCCAGCGCGCGCGCGAGCTCGACGCGCTTCTGCAGCCCGTAGGCGAGCGCGTCGATGGGGAGATCGCGGATGTGGTCGATCTCGAGGAAGTCGATGACCTCGCGCTCGATCTCCTCGCGCAGGCGCGACTCCTCGGCCGCGGCGCGCCCGAGATACCACATCGCGCCGAGCGCGCCGGCCCGGAGACGGTGGTGGCCGCCGAGCTTGATGTTGTCGAGCACGGTCATGCCGCGGAACAAGGCCACGTTCTGGAAGGTGCGCGCGAGCCCGAGCGCGGCGCGGGCGTGGCCGGGCACGCGCGTGATGTCGGCGCCGTCGAAGCGGATCGTGCCGCGGCTGGGGCGATAGAAGCCGGAGATGGCGTTGAAGAGGCTCGTCTTACCCGCGCCGTTGGGCCCGATGATCGCGGTGATGCCGCCCTTCGGCACGGCGATGGAGACATCCGCGAGCGCGTGGATGCCGCCGAAGCTGAGGGTGAGCCCCTCGGCCTCCAGGATGTTCACCGGGTCCTCCTCGGAAGGCGCGCGGCCTGCGCGGTCTCGCGCCGCGCTCGCGGGCGCGGCGACTATAGCATGCGGCTGCGGCTAGAATCGCGCTCACAGGAGGTGCGTCATGGCGGACGTGGACGTCGTGCTCGCGGGCGGCATGCGCACGCCTTTCGGTGATTTCGGCAAGTCGCTGCGCGAGGTGCCGCTCGCCGCGCTCGGCGTTCATGCCGCGAAGGCGTGTCTCGGCAAGGCCGGTCTCACCGCATCGCAGGTCGACCATCTCGTGTTCGGCAACGTGGTGCCGGTCGACTACGACGGGCACTTCGTCAGCCGCAAGGTCGCCCTGGGCGCCGGGCTGCCGGTCGAGTCGAGCGCGTTCGCGGTCAACCGTGCGTGCGCGTCCGGCTCGCAGGCGATCGCAAGCGCGGCGCAGAACGTGCGCGAGGGCCTCTCCGACATCGCTCTCGCGGTCGGCGGCGAGAACTTCTCGCGCGTGCCGTACGTCTCGCAGGGGACGCGCTGGGGCGCGCAGCGCGGGCCCGCGGCGCTCGACGACGGACTGGACTACGCTTACCGCTGCCCGTTCTCGCGCGAGCTGATGGGCGAGACCGCCGAGAACCTGACGGAGCGATTCGGCTACAAGCGCGAGGACATGGACGATTGGGGGCTCATGAGCCAGATGCGCGCCCGCGAAGCGATCGAGGGCGGCTTCCTCGCGCAGCAGATTGCCCCGATCGAGGTGCCGGACGGCAAGGGCACGCGCCTGTTCGAGCGCGACGAGTTCCCGCGCTTCAACGTGACGCGCGAGAAGCTCGCGAGCCTCAAGCCGGCGTTCCGCGCCGGCGGCTGCGTGACGGCGGGCAACTCAAGCGGCGTGACTGACGGCGCCGCGGCGGTGATCGTGGCCGCGCGCCGCGCTCTAGAGCAGGCGGACGTGCGGCCGGAAGCGCGCGTGGTCGCTTACGTGACCGTCGGCGTCCCACCCGAGATCATGGGCGCGGGGCCGGTCCCGGCGATCGACGAGCTGCTGCGGCGCACCGGCCTGCGCGTCGACGAGATCGACTACTTCGAGATCAACGAGGCGTTCGCCGTGGTCAACCTGCACGCGGAGGCCGAGCTGAAGATCCCGCGCGAGCGGACGAACCTCTACGGCGGCGGCATCTCGATCGGCCACCCGCCGGGAGCGACGGGAATCCGGATGACGATCACTGCGATGCGCCACCTCGCCGCCGCGCGCGGCCGCTACGCCATCATCAGCATGTGCTGCGGTGCCGGGCAGGGGATGGCGACGCTGATCGAGAATCTGCGATACTGACGCGTCAACGGAGCGTTCGATGTCTGCACCGACCCCCGCCAAGCCCAGAGGCTCCCGCGTCGCCTGCTCGGTGCGCACGAGCGACGGCGCCAACGGCGTCTATTCCGTCTTTCCCGGCGCGGAGCCCAAGTCGATCGGCACCGTCGAAGCGGTCAAGTGGGACAAACAGCCGACCGGTCCGGTCACGCAAGGCGTCTTCACGATCATCGGCGAGATGGGGATGACTGGCCAGGTGATCCTGGTCGACCAATTCAAGTGGGAAGCGCTGCAGAAGACCAAGCTCGAGAACCACTTCTACGCGGCGCTCCTCTGGGGCGGAACGCCGCTGAAAGTCGTCGACGACGCGGTGGTGATGACGAAGCGGGGCTGAGCTAGCGCCCCTCGAACAGCTTTCGGGCGATGATCTCCTTCATGATCTCGTTCGCCCCACCATATATGCGCTGAACGCGGGCGTCGGCCCAGGCGCGCGCGATCGGGTATTCCCGCATGTAGCCGTAGCCGCCGTGCAGCTGCAGGCAGGCGTCGATGACGCGGTTCTGCATGTCGGTCAGCCAGTACTTCGCCATCGACGCGGTCGCGGTGTCGAGCTTGCCCTCGAGGTGGAGCGCGATGCAGTGGTCGAGGAACGCGCGGCCGATCGTCACCTCGGTGTGCGCCTCGGTGAGGGCGAAGCGCACGTGCTGCTTCTCGGCGAGCGGCGCGCCGAAGGCCTTGCGCTCCCGCACGTAGTCCACTGTCCACCGGATCGCCGACTCGGCGGCGGCGACCGCGCCGATCGCGACGAGCAGGCGCTCCTGGGGCAGCTGTGACATGAGGTAGCCGAAGCCCTTGCCCTCTGCGCCGAGCAGGTTTGATGCGGGTACGCGCACCTCGTCGAAGAGCAGCTCCGAGGTGTCCTGGGCGTGCATCCCGACCTTCTCGAGGTTGCGACCGCGCGCGAACCCGGGACGGTCGGCCTCGACCAGCACGAGGCTCACGCCTTTCGCGCCTGCTTCCGGATCGGTCTTCGCCGCGACAAGGAACAGGTCGGCGATCTGGCCGTTCGAGATGAAGATCTTCTGGCCGCTGATCACGAGTTCGTCGCCATCCCGCCGCGCCCGCGTGCGGATCGCGGCGACGTCGCTGCCGGTGCCCGGCTCGGTCATGCAGATGCCGGAGATCGTCTCGCCAGTGGCCATTCGCGGCAACCACTTGCGCTTCTGATCCTCGCTCCCGTAGTGGATCAGGTACGGCGCGACGATGTCCGAGTGCAGGTAGAAAAGCGGCCCGGTCGCCCCCGCCCAGCACAGCTCCTCGGTGACGATCGTCGAGAGCAGGAAGTCGCCGCCCCCGCCGCCGTACTCGGCCGGTAGTGCGGGGCAGAGGAAGCCCAGCTCGCCCGCCTTGCGCCACAGCTCGCGCGGAACCTGCCCCCGCTCCTCCCAGTCGCCGTGATGCGGCGCGACTTCGCGTTCGACGAATCGCCGGACGGTCTCGCGGAAGGCGTAATGCTCGTCGGTGTAGGGGAGGGTGAAGCTCATCGCGTCAGGCGTGCTTGGCGTCGTGGGGCCGGGAAGTGACGTAGACCGTGCCGGTGAACGAGGAGACCGGCGTCCCGTCCGCCCGCGTCACGTCCACACGATACACGCCCAGCCGGCGCGTGCGCGTGATCTCGATCGCGTTTGCGGTCAGCACGTCGCCGGCCTGCACCGCGACCTGGTAGGTGATGTGCGCGTCGATGCCGGCGGCGATAGTGCCGTGCGAGTTGGAGGCGAGCCCGAACGCGGTGTCGGCGAGCGCGAAGATCACGCCACCGTGGCAGCTCCCGTTGAAGTTGAGATGGTCCCTGCGCACCTTGAGCGAGACCGCCGCGCGGCCGAAGCCGCCGTCGATGCATTCGATTCCGAGACTGCGAGTGAGCGGATCGTGCGCAGCCATGTGCGCGATCCGCTTGCGGGCCTGTTCGTCGCGATCCATTCAGGTTGTGCTCGATCGCTGCAGGGGGGGTCAATCCGGAAAGCCGAGCAGCCGGACGAAGCCCGCCACGGGCTCGCCCGCCGCGTCGGCGCCGTTCTCGCGGGACTTGGGATCGGGATAGCCGAGCTTCAGCGCGGCGACCACGATCTCGTTTGCGGCGAGCCCGAGCTCGTGCTCGATCACGTCGTGGTAACGCGCCACCGAGGTGCGGGAGAACGCCACGAGGCCGCGCGCCCGCGCCGCCGCGAGCAGCGCCTCGATGTGCATGCCGCAGTCGAGCCAGTCGCCGCGCCCGAGCGGCCACGCCGCGGTGTAGATCAGTGCGAGCGGCGCGCCCGATGCCGGTTCACCGAGGCCTGCGGCCTGCAGCGCGGCGACGAGCCGCGCGAGCGGTTCCCCCGCGAGAACATAAACGCGCCACGGCGGGTCGCCGCTCGTGGCGAGCGCCGGGCGCGCCGCCGCGAGGACCGCTTCTACGGTTTCGCGCGAGACCGGCGCCGGGAGCAGCGCCTGAGGTGTCCGATGCGAGACGAGCGCGCGATCGACCGCAGCCCGGTCGTCCGCGCTGACCGGCGGCTGCGCCCGCAGCCGGCGACCGCGCCCGGCGAACGCGGCGTGCGTGTCGATCGCATCCACGAGCTCCGGCGTCCCTTCCTTGGTGGTGGCGGTCGTGCGCAGCACGCGCACCTCCCACTCGCCCCGCCGGCGCAGCCTGAGCATCTCGCGCAGGGCGCGTTCGGTGTCGACGGCGAGCGGCGAGTCACCCTTGTTCACCACCAGGATGTCGGCGATCTCGAGGATGCCCGCCTTGATCGCCTGCACGTCGTCGCCCAGGCCGGGCGCGCACACGACGATACGCGTGTCCGCGATCCCGGCCACCTCCACTTCCGACTGCCCGGTGCCGACCGTCTCGACCAGGATGGTGTCGAACCCCGCCGCGTCGAGGACGTCCACGATCCGGCTCGTCTGGCGCGACAGGCCGCCGAGGTGGCCGCGCGATGCGACCGAGCGGATGAACACCCGGTCGTCGCTCCCGTGCTCGCCCATGCGCACGCGGTCGCCCAGCACGGCGCCGCCGGTGACGGGGCTCGACGGATCGACTGCGACAACGCCGATCCGCCGGCCGCGCGCGAGCAGCTCGCCGAGCAGGGCGTTGATCAGCGTGGACTTGCCCGAGCCGGGCGCGCCGGTGATGCCGATCGCGTGCGCGCTTCCGACGTGGGGCGCCATCGCCGCGTTCAGCGCGGCGCTCTCGCGGCTCTCCGTCTCGACCGCCGTGATCGCGCGCGCGATCGAGCGCCGGTCGCCGGCGCGAACCGGGGCGAGGAGCGGGTGATCAGCGGGATTCATCTAACGGAAGAGGTGAACAACGGTCAAAGAGGACACGGAGATCACTCTTCTCTGGCTGTCCGTGTCCTCTGTGCATCTCTGTGATCTCTGTGTCCGCTCTTCTCGTTCCTTTCACACGATAGCCTGAACGTGCCCGAAGCCGAGCTCCTTGCGCAGCCGCCCGCAGATCTCGCCGTGCGTGCAGCCCGCCTCGGCGGCTTCGACCACCTTGGCGAACACGTTCTCGCCGGGATCTTGCGCGGCCGCGCCGAGCGCGTCGAGCGCCTTGCGCACCGCGGCCTCGGGGCGCGCTGCCTTGTACGCCCTGAACGCCTCGATGTGCGCCTTCATGTGCGACGGATCGGGCTTCTCGAGCGGCTGCCGCGCGCTGCGGTCCTCGTCCACCCGGTACGCGTTCACGCCCACGATCGTCTGCTCTCCCGACTCGACCCTGGCCTGGAACTGCCGCGCCGACTCGCCGATCATCTTCTGCACGAGGCCGCCCTCGACCGCCTTGTACATCCCGCCCGCGTCCTCGACCAGCTTCATGATGCGGAGGCACTCGGCCTCCATCTGGTCGGTGAGCCGCTCGACGTAGTAGCTCCCGCCGAGCGGGTCGATCACGTCGGTCAGGTGCGCCTCCTCGCGCAGGATGTTCTGCGTGGCCACCGCGATCCGCGCGCCCGCCTCGGTCGGGCAGGACAGCGCCTCGTCGTAGCTGTCGGTGTGCAGCGACTGGAGGCCGCCGAAGATGCCGGCCATCGCCTGCACCGCGACGCGCGCGACGTTGTTGAGCGGCTGGGCGCGCGTGAGATCCACGCCCGAGGTCTGCGCGTGGAACTTGAAGCGCCACGAGCGCGGGTCCTTCGCGCCCCACCGCTCGCGCGCGACGCGCGCCCAGATGCGCCGGCCGGCGCGGAACTTCGCGATCTCTTCGAAGAACGAGATCGAGATGTCGAAGAAGAACGTGAAGCGCGGCAGGAACTGGTCCGGGTCCATTCCGCGCGCGGCGCAGTCGTCGGCGTTCTGGATCGCGGTCGAGAGCGTGAAGGCCATCGCCTCCGCCGGGTTCGCGCCGCCCTGCTGCATGTGCTGGCCGACGACCGACATCGGATTCCACTTCGGCACGAAGCGGTTGCAGTACTCGATGTGGTCCGCGAGGATGCGCCGCGCGCCCGGCAGCGCGATGCGGAAGAACATGTGGTTCGCGACGTAGTGCGAGAGGTAGTCGCTCTGGTTCGAGGTCCCGCTGATCAGGCGCCAGTCGACGCCGCGCCGCTTTGCCGTCGCCAGCAGGAAGGCGAGGAGCGTGAACGGGCTCGGATCGTTCATCGCGCAGGAGGTCCGCGCGAGATCGACGCCCTCGAGCGCGCGTTCCATGTGGTCGGCGGAATTGACGACCGTTCCGCAGGTGCCGAGAAGCTCCTCGTGCACCTCGTCCATGTCGTAGCCGCGGAACACGGAGTTGCACGGGATGAGCGAGATCGCGTTCGTGCCCCGGTCGACGAGGTCGCGCAGGCGCGCGTTGTAGTCGGCCGGCGTGCCGAGCCCGACGAGCTGGCGCTGCGACCAGGTACGGCCGCGATGCATGGTCGCGTAGATGCCGCGCGTGTAGGGCGGCTGGCCGGGAAAGCCCAGGGCCTCGTCGTACCGCGCCGGATCGACGTCGCGCGGCGTGTAGAGCGGCTTGATCTCGATGCCGGAGCGGTTGGCGATCGCCTCGTCCGCGCCGATCTGCGCGGCGTACTCGTCCTGCCAGCGGGCCTCGGGGGTGTCGAGCAGCTTGGTCTCGAGAGGCTTGTTCATTGCTGACTCCGGGATCAGACTGTGGCGCGTGCGGCGCGCACGCGCCGCGCCGCTTCACGGATGTACTGTGCGATCTCCTCGAGCCCGGCGCCGGGGTGAAAGATCCTGGCGACGCCACTGCGCAGGAGGAGATCCTCGTCCTCGTCGGGCACGATCCCGCCGACGATCACTGCGACGTCGCCCAGTCCGGCGGCGCGCAGCGCGTCCATCACCTTCGGCACGATCAGGTGGTCGGTCGCGAGCGAGGAGATGCCGATCACGTCGACGTCCTCCTCGGTCGCCAGCTTGACGACCGTCGCGATCTCCTGCCATGGCGGCGTGTAGATCACCTCCATGCCCGCGTCGCGCAGGTACGCCGCGACCACGCGGCTGCCGCGGTCGTGGCCGTCGAAGCCGATCTTCGTGATCAACACTTTTGGTCGGATGTCCATCGTCATTCCTGGTCCAGTTCGCTGCGCAGCAGCGCGACGAAGCGCCGCGCGATCGTCCGCGGACTGTCGCGGCCCGGGTGGTACCAGGTCTGCGACCAGTTGAGCGCGCCGAGCAGCATCAGCCGCACGCTGCGGCGGTCGACGCCGCGCGCGAGCGGCAGCGCCTGCACGAGGTCGACGAAGAGTCTTTCGTACTCGTCCCGGCGCCTCACCAGCTCGCCGGCGACGGTCGGCGCATCGGCCGGGCGCACGCGGATGACGACCTGCGCGTAGTCGCCCGCGCTGTTCTCCGAAAGCAGCAGCCCCTCGAGATGCGCCACGCACGCGGCCTCGAGACGTTCCCACGGCTCGCGTTTGCCGGCGATCGCCGCGCTCACCGCCTCCGAGATGCGCCGCACGCCTTCCGCGTAAACCGCGGCAAGCAGCGCCTCCTTGGTGGCGAAGTGGTAGTAGAGGGAGCCCGGCAACATGTCGATCGCGCGCACGATGTCGCGCACCGACGTGCCGTGGAACCCCTGCACGGCGAACAGGCGCGCCGCCTCGTCCAGGATCAGAGGCAGGCGGTTGTCGGCACGCGGGACGCGGGCGGGGCGGGCGGGAGGCATGGTTACAAAGCAAACGATCGTTTGCTTTGTAACACGGCGGCGGGCCGCGGGTCAACGCCGGCCGGCGGTCAAGTCGCAGACCAGTTGAGATGGAACTCGAGGGGCGGCGGCTCCCAGGCCGCCATGCGGTCGACGAGCCGCTCGGGGTCGGGTTCCGCCACCACCAGCCCGCGGTGCCCCGCACGGAGCAGGCCGTCCGCCACCGCGCGGTCGAATTGCGCGAGGAGGCCGTCGAAGTAGCCCGCGACGTTCACCACGCCGCACGGCTTGCGGTGGATGCCGAGCTGCGCCCAGGTGATCATCTCGCAGATCTCCTCGAAGGTGCCGAAGCCGCCGGGCAGCGCCACGAATCCGTCCGAGAGCTCGGACATCCGCGCCTTGCGCTCGTGCATGGAGCGCACGACGATCAGCTCGGTGAGATCGACGCCGTCGTAAGCGAGCTCCTTCCTCTGCAGCGCGGAAGGAATGATGCCGATGACTTTCCCGCCGGCGCTGCGCGCGCCCTGCGAGACGGCCCCCATCAGTCCGACGCGGCCGCCGCCGAATACGAGGGTGATGCCGCGCCGCGCGAGCGCCGCGCCCATGGCGCGGGCGGTCGCGGCGAAGACCGGATCGTTGCCGGCGTTCGAGCCGGCGAAAATGCAGAGTGCCTTGATCGGCAATTTCAGAACCCCCCCGTCGCGAGCCATCGCTCCACCTGGTCCAGCCGGTCGGCGCCCCAGAATGCCTCGCCGTCCACCACGATGTACGGCGACCCGAACGCGCCGGCCTTGATCGCCTTCTCGACCTCGCCCTTGGTGAGGTCCTTGACGGCCTGGTCGTTGATGCCCGCGCGCACCTCGTCCGCGTTCAGGCCCGACTTCGCCGCGACCGCGATCGTGCTCTCGGCATCGGAGATGTCGACGTCCTCGACCATGTAGGCGCGGTACAGGGCGGCCGCGAGCTGCTTCGCGCGCTTCGGGTCCTTCGCGTTCATCCAGTAGAACGCCCGGGTCGGCGCCACCGACGAGATCGGAAACTTGCTCGGATACTTGAACGGCACGCCGTGGAAGCGCGCGCTGCGCGCGAAGTCGCGGATGAAATACTCGCCCTTCATCGGAAACCCGACCGGCGCCGCCCCGCCGGTGACCTTGAACGCCGCGCCCAGCAGGAACGGCCGCCAGATCGCCTCGCGCCCGTGCCTGGCCGCGAGCGCGTCGATCTTGTGGCTCGCGATGTACCCGTACGGCGAGGCGAAGTCGAAGTAGAAGTCGATCGGTGCCGGCATCGTTGTCTCACTCGTTCGCTATTGCGCGGCTGATCACCAGCCGCTGAATGTCGCTGGCCCCTTCGTAGATCTGGCACACCCGCACGTCCCGGTAGATCCGTTCCACGGGGAAGTCGTTCACGTAACCGTAGCCGCCGTGGATCTGGATTGCGTCGGAGCAGACCTGCTCGGCCATCTCGCTCGCGAAGAGCTTCGCCATCGACGCCTCCTTGAGGCACGGGCGCTTCGCGTCGCGCAGGGCCGCCGCGTGCCACACCATCTGTCGCGCGACCTCGATCTGCGTCGCCATGTCCGCGAGGCGGAAGCTCACCGCCTGGTGCTCGATGATCGGCTTGCCGAAGGTCTCGCGCTCCTTCGCGTAGGCGAGGGCGGCCTCGTATGCGGCGCGCGCCATTCCGACCGCCTGCGCCGCGATGCCGATCCTTCCTCCCTCGAGGTTCGAGAGCGCGATGCGGTAGCCCTGGCCCTCCGCCCCGAGCAGGCTGTCCGCCGGGACGCGGCAATTCTCGAACGCGATCTGGGCCGTGTCGGAGGCGCGCTGGCCAAGCTTGTGCTCGACGCGCGCCACGACGTAGCCGGGCGTGTCGGCCGGCACGACAAAGGCGCTGATCCCGCGCTTCCCTGCGCCCTTGTCGGACACGGCGAAGACGACGGCCCAATCGGCGTTCTTCCCGGTCGTGATGAACTGCTTCACGCCGTTCAGCACCCAGTGCGCGCCGTCGCGCTCCGCGCGGGTCCGGATCGCCGCGGCGTCCGAGCCGACGTGCGGCTCGGTCAGGCAGAAGCAGCCGAGCTTCTGGCCCGAGGCGAGCGGATTGAGCCAGCGCGCCTTCTGCGCGTCGGTGCCGAAGGCATTGATCGGCCCGCAGACCACCGAGTTCTGCACGCTGAGCATGGTCGAGCACGCGCCGTCGCCGGCGGCCACCTCCTCGAGCACCAGCGCGAGCGACACGTGGTCGAGCCCGGCCCCGCCCCAGCGCTCGGGCACGCACACGCCCATGAGGCCCATCCGCCCCATCTCCGCAAGCGCCTCGCGCGGGAACGTCGCGTTCCGGTCCCACTCCGCGGCGAACGGCGCGAGCCTCTCGCGCGCGAACGCCCGCACCGAGTCGCGGACCATTTCCTGTTCGTGTGTCAGCAGCATCCCCCGTCCTACGGCGCCACGGGTGCGGCGCCCTTCTGCATCGCGCGGAGGTGTCCGCCGAGGAGCGCCGCGGGGATCACTAGCACGTCGCCCGCGAGCCGCACCCACAACGCGGTTCCCTGCCCGGAGAAGAGCACCATCGCCTCGCCGAACACGAGCGACGCGAGCCCGACCGCGAACGCGGTCGCGTACTCGCTCCGGTTCGCGAACCGCGCCGCGACGTAGCCGCCCAGCGCAGTGCAGGTCAGTCCACCCGCCAGGCCGACGAGCTGGAAGGTCGGGGACTCCGCGAACGCCCGGCCGAGATCCTCGGGAGCGACGCCGCCGGACACGAGGAGGATGCTCGCGACCGTCGCCGCGACCACCGAGAACACCATGGTGCCGCCGACGTCCACCACGAAGCCGAGCAGGATGGCGAGCGGCGTCGAACGCGGCCGCGCGCCTTGCGGGTCGCGGACCGGCGAGCCCGGCGGGCGATAGGGATCGGTCACGCCCGCCTCGGCACGGTGATCCGGCTCCCGTTCTTCACGAGGCGTCCGGGTCGCCGTGCTACGCGAGTTCGAGGGCGATCGCAGTCGCCTCGCCGCCGCCGATGCACAGGCTCGCGACGCCGCGCTTTCCGCCGTACTTCCTCAGTGCGCCGATGAGCGTGACCATGATCCGCGCGCCGGAGGCGCCGATCGGATGGCCGAGAGCGCAGGCACCGCCGTGCACGTTCACCTTCTCGTGCGGGAGGCCGTGCTCCTTCATCGCCGCCATCGTGACCACCGCGAACGCCTCGTTGATCTCGTAGAGATCGACGTTCTTCGCATTCCAGCCGGTTTTCTCGTTGAGCTTGCGGATCGCGCCCACCGGGGCGGTGGTGAACCACGCCGGCTCCTGCGCGTGCGTCGCGTGGCCGACGATTACGGCGAGCGGCTTGACGCCCATCCGCTCCGCGGTCGAGCGGCGCATCAGCACCATCGCGGCGGCGCCGTCGGAGATCGACGACGAGTTGGCGGCGGTAACCGTGCCGTCCTTGCGGAAGGCCGGCTTCAGCGTCGGAATCTTCTCGAAGTTGGCCTTGAAGGGCTGCTCGTCGTTCTCGATGAACTTCTCGTCCTTGCCGGCCTTGATCGCGAGCGGCGTGATCTCCCAGGCGAACCAGCCTTCCTTGTTTGCCTTCTGCGCGCGCTCGAGCGAGGCGATCGCGAACCGGTCCTGCTCCTCGCGCGTGAACGCGTATTTGCCCGCGCACTCCTCGGCGAACGTGCCCATCAGGCGGCCCTTGTCGTAGGCGTCCTCCAGGCCGTCGAAGAACATGTGGTCGAGCACCTGCTGGTGGCCCATGCGGTAGCCGGCGCGCGCCTTCGGCATGAGGTACGGCGCGTTCGTCATGGACTCCATGCCGCCGGCGACCATGACGTCGTTCGTGCCCGCGGCGAGGAGGTCGTGCGCGAACATCGCCGCCTTCATTCCCGAGCCGCACATCTTGTTGATCGTGGTGCAGCCGGTGGCGAGCGGCAGCCCGGCACCGAGCGACGCCTGCCGGGCCGGCGCCTGCCCCTGGCCGGCGGGCAGCACGCAGCCCATCACGACCTCTTCCACCTGTTCCGGCTTGATCTGCGCGCGCTCGACGGCGGCGCGGATCGCCGCGGCGCCGAGCTCGGGCGCGGTGAATGTCTTGAGATCTCCCTGGAATCCGCCCACGGGCGTACGGGCGGCGGAGACGATGACGATTGGATCGTTGAGCATGGTGAGTTCCTCGGTCGAAGGCGATGACGAAAATCTATACGGGTTTGCGGTCGAGTGCGAGCCAGGCGGCGAGCGCGCCGAAGACGCCGCCGAGGGCAATGCGTTGAGCCTTCACCCATCCTGGACGCGCCGTGATGCGCCGCGCCAGCGCGGCTGCGAGCAGGACAACGCCCACATCGACCGCTGCAGTGACGGCGATGTTAACGAGCCCCAGGACGACACTCTGCGCGAGCACCGGGCCGGCGGGATCGATGAACTGGGGCAAGAGCGCGAGATAGAAAAGCGCCACCTTCGGGTTCAGCACGCTCGACGTCACGCCCTGACGGAACAGCACGCGGTCCGGGACCGAGGGCAGCGCTACGAGTGCGAAGCCATCGCCCCCCGCGCCGCGAATCGTCGTCGACGCGAGCCACAGCAGGTACGCCGCGCCAGCGAGCCGGATCGCGTCGTAGGCGAGCGGCACCGTCATCAGCACCGCGGACAACCCGAGCGCGGCGGCGAGCATGTGGAACGACAGGCCGGCCGACGTGCCGCTCCAGGAAATGAGTCCCGCGCGGCGACCCTGGAAGAGCGTTCGCGAGAGGAGGTAGAGCATGTTCGGCCCCGGCGTGAGCGCGAGCACCACCGAGGCCAGCGCCACCATCGCGAGAGTCTGCGACTGCATCGGTCTAGATCGTCTCGGCGAAGAGCTCTCTGCCGATCAGCCAGCGCCGGATCTCGCTCGTGCCGGCGCCTATCTCGTACAGCTTCGCGTCGCGCCACAGCCGCCCGGTCGCGTAGTCGTTGATGTAGCCGTTGCCGCCGAGCGCCTGGATCGCCTCGCCGGCCATCCACGTCGCCTTCTCGGCGGAGTAGAGGATCGCGCCCGCGGCGTCCTTGCGCAGCGCCCGCACGTCGTCCGGCGTCTTCGCGCGATCGCAAGCCTGCCCGACCGCGTACACGTAGGCACGGCACGCCATCATCGTCGAGTACATGTCGGCGAGCTTGCCCTGCATGAGCTGGAACTCGCCGATCGACTGGCCGAACTGCTTGCGCTCGTGCACGTATGGAATCACCACGTCCATGCACGCCGCCATGAGACCGATCGGCCCACCGGAGAGCACCGCGCGCTCGAAGTCGAGCCCGCTCATGAGGACGTTCACACCCCGCCCGAATTCGCCGAGGATCTGGGACTCGGGCACCTCGCAGTCCTGGAACACCAGCTCGCAAGTGTTGGAGCCGCGCATGCCGAGCTTGTCGAGCTTCTGTGCGGTGCCGAAGCCCTTCATGCCCTTCTCGATGAGGAACGCGGTGATTCCGCGCGGGCCGGCGTTCGCATCGGTCTTGGCGTAGACCACCAGCGTGTCCGCATCCGGCCCGTTGGTGATCCATATCTTGTTGCCGTTGAGCACGAACTTTCCGTTCGAATAGTCGGCCCGCAGGCGCATGTTCACCACGTCGGAGCCGGCGCCCGGCTCGCTCATCGCGAGCGCGCCGACGTGCTCGCCAGAGACGAGCTTCGGCAGGTACTTCTCCTTCTGCGCAGTGCTGCCGTTGCGGCGGATCTGGTTGACGCAAAGGTTCGAGTGCGCGCCGTACGACAGCCCCACCGACGCCGAAGCGCGGCTGATCTCCTCCATCGCGACGATGTGCGCGACGTAGCCGAGGTAGCTGCCGCCGTACGCCTCTTCCACGGTGATGCCGAGCAGCCCGAGGTCGCCGAGCTTCTTCCACAGATCGGGCGGGAACTCGTTCGTGCGGTCGATCTCGGCCGCGCGCGGAGCGATCTCCTCGGCCGCGAACTCGCGCACGGTGCGGCGGAGCATGTCGACCGTTTCGCCGAGCTCGAAGCGCAACTGCGGGAACTCGATCATCGGGACGGCGGAACCGAGGTGCTGGGGGCGATCCATCGGTGTTCTCCAGGAATGCGCGGCCGCCGAAATGGCGCCCCGCACATTACGGTAGTTCCGATAAAGGCCTTTCGGCCGAAAATGTCGCTAGCTCGGAACGGCACAAGGCGTTGTCTGATGACGTCCACGCTCGTCCAATTGCGCTGCCTCGCGACACCCCGAGGCCATTGTGCAGAACTTTCCCAATTTGCGACAATTGTCGCGCCGCCGCATTCTACTCCCGCGTCAGGCACCCGCCCAGGCATGAACCGACCCGAGCTGCTCCTGGAATACCCGTTCGCCGCGCCGCCGCCGCCGGGCGAGGTGCGCGAGGCTGCGCCGGGCGTGCACTGGCTGCGGATGCCGCTGCCGTTCGCGCTCGACCACATCAACCTCTGGGCGCTCGAGGACGGGAAGGGCCTCGCGCTCGTCGACACCGGCCTCGGCAACGACGCGACCCGCGCCCTGTGGCAGCAGGTGTTCGACGGCTTCGTGAAGGGTCGATCCGTCACCCGCGTCATCGCGACGCACCTCCATCCCGACCATGCCGGCAATGTCGGCTGGCTCACCGAGCGGTTCAGCGCGCCGCTCTACATGTCGCAGTCGGATTACCTGACCGCGCACGCCTGGCGCGAGAACACGGCGGGCTTCTCGATCGAGGCGCTGATGGCGCACCTCCGGCGTCACGGCCTCGCCGGCGAGATGTACGAAGGGCAGGCGAGCCGCGGTAATGCGTACCGGCGCAGCGTTCCCGCCTTTCCGGCCGCCTACCGGCGCATCATGGAAGGCGACGAGCTCGAGGTCGGGGGACGGATGTGGCGCGTGATCATGGGCTACGGACACGCGCCGGAACACGCGTCCCTCTACTGTCGCGAGCTCGAGGTGCTCGTCTCGGGCGACATGCTGCTCCCGCGGATCTCCACCAACATCAGCGTCAACCAGGTGGATCCGGACGCCAATCCGCTCGCGCTCTTCCTCGCGAGCCTGCACCGCTACACGAAGGAGATCGGCGGCGATCCGCTGGTGCTGCCCTCGCACGGGCTGCCGTTCCGCGGCATGCGCGAGCGCGTCGGCCAGCTCGAGGCGCATCACGCCGCGCGTCTTGCGGAGCTCGAGGACGCGTGCGCCGAGCCGCGGTCGCCGGCCGACGTCATCGGCACGCTCTTCCGGCGCAAGCTGGACGTGCACCAGACCTTCTTCGCGATGGGAGAAGCGCTCGCCCATCTCAACTACCTGATGCACGCCGGTCGGTTCATCCGGCAGACCGGCGCCGACGGCGTGGTGCGCTTCGTCCGCGCGCGGGGCGCGTAATGGCGAGCCGCACGACGACCCACGGCGCGGGGCCCGCGCGCAAGGCGCCGCCCAAGGCGACGCGCAGCCGCGCGGCGAAGCGCGCCGCCGAGGAAACAACGAAGAAGCCCGAGAACGAGGCAGGTCGAGGAGGAGAAGCGATGAACAAGCGCGAGGAGCAGGAGTCGGCGCCGCAACCGGCGGACGTCGCGAAGGTGTTCGGCGAGGTCGCGGAGCGCTCGTCCAGCGTGCTCGGCGACTTCCTCAAGCGCCACGCGAGCGGCAAGGGCCTGTCGTTCGGCGACGAGCTCGGGATCGCGAAGGCCTTCATGGACATGTGGGCGAAGCTCGCGGCCAACCCGATGGCGCTCGCGCAGGCGCAGATGAACATGTACTTCGACTACCTGCGCCTCTGGCAGACCTCGTGGCTGAAGCTGCTCGGCCACGAGACCAGCCCGGTCGCCGCGCCCGGGAAGAGCGACGCGCGCTTCAAGGACGACGAGTGGCAGTCGAACTTCGTCTTCGACTACGTCAAGCAGGGCTACCTCATCGCCGCGCGCCACATCCACGACGTGGTGTCGAACGTCCAGGGCATTCCGGACGAGTCGAAGAAGAAGGTCGACTTCTTCACCCGCCAGTACATCGACGCGCTCAGCCCGTCCAACTTCGCGCTCACCAACCCGCAGGTGATGCGCGAGACGATGAAGACCGGCGGGCACAACCTGGTGAAGGGCCTGAAGAACCTGCTCGAGGACCTCGACGAGGGCGACGGGCAGCTGCGCATCAAGATGACCGACATGAAGGCCTTCAAGGTCGGCGTGAACGTCGCCACTTCCAAGGGCAAGGTCGTCTACCAGAACGAGCTGATGCAGCTCCTCCAGTACGACCCCCTGACGGCCGAGCAGTACCGCCGGCCGCTGCTGATCGTCCCGCCGTGGATCAACAAGTTCTACATCCTGGACCTGCGCGAGAAGAACTCGTTCATCCGATGGGCGAACCAGCAGGGCCACACGGTGTTCGTCGTCTCGTGGGTCAATCCCGACGCGCGCCTCGCGCACAAGAAGTTCGAGGACTACATGTTCGAGGGCACGCTCGCCGCGCTCGACGCCGTCGAGGCGGCCACCGGCGAGCGCGAGGTCAACACGATCGGCTACTGCCTCGGCGGCACCCTGCTCGGCGCGACGCTGGGCTACCTTGCAGCGAAGGGCGACGACCGGGTCAAGAGCGCGACCTTCTTCGTGTCGCTCCTCGATTTCTCGGTCCCGGGCGAGCTTGGGGTGTTCATCGACGAGAGACAGATCGAGAACCTCGAGAAGAAGATGAACGAGCGCGGCTACCTCGAGGGGGCCGAGATGGCCACGACCTTCAACATGCTGCGGTCGAACGACCTGATCTGGTCGTTCGTCATCAACAACTACCTGATGGGCAAGGAGCCGTTCCCGTTCGATCTGCTCTACTGGAACGCCGACTCCACGCGCATGCCCGCGGCGATGCACAGCTTCTACCTGCGCAAGATGTACCTCCACAACCTGCTGCGCGAGCCCGGCGGCATCACGCTCGGCGGCGTGCCGATCGACCTCACCAAGGTGAAGGTGCCGGCGTACTTCATCTCCACCGTCGAGGACCACATCGCGCCCTGGAAATCGACGTACCTCGGCGCGCGCGTTCTCGGCGGGCCGGTGCGCTTCGTGCTCGGGGGCTCGGGCCACATCGCGGGGATCGTCAACCCGCCTGCGGCCAACAAGTACGGCTACTGGACGAGCGACGCGCTCCCTTCCACGCCGGAGGCGTTCCAGCAGGCCGCGAAGCAGAACGAGGGGTCGTGGTGGAACGACTGGCAGGCGTGGATCGACGCCCTCAACCAGGGTGAGAAGGTGCCCGCGCGCACCCCCGGCGACGGCAAGCTGAAACCGATCGAGGACGCGCCAGGCTCCTACGTCGCGCTGCGCCTGGGCGGCGATGCGCAGACGGATGCCGTGAAGGCGTGACCCGCCCGCGCCCGGGCGCTTCCCCGGGGCTTTATCTCCGGCTCGTCCTCATGGCCGCCTGCTGGGGCGGCCAGTTCGTCGCCGGGCGCACGGTCGCCCCCCTCCTGCCGCCGTTCACCGCCGGTGCCCTGCGGATCGCCCTGGCGCTCGCGATCCTGCTCGTGCTCGTGCGGGTTCTCGAGGACGGCCTCCCGCGCCTGGATCGCCGCAGCCTCGCGGCGATGACGGCGCTCGGGTTCACTGGCGTCTTCGTCTGGAACGCCTGTTTCTTCCCGGCGCTGGAACGCGTGCCCGCGGGCCGCGGCGCCCTGATCATGGCGCTCAACCCGGTCGGGACCGCACTCGGCATGGCGCTCATCTTTCACGAGCGGCTGACGCGCGTGCGCTGGCTCGGCATCGCGCTCGCGCTCGCCGGGGCGGTGGTCGTGATCTCGCGCGGCGACTTCCCGTCGCTCTTCACCGGCGCGCTCGGACCGGGCGAGCTGCTGCTCTTCGGGACGGTGCTCGCCTGGGTGTGCTACACGCTCATCGGGCGCGGCGTGCTCGCCCGCATCTCGCCGCTCGCCACCACGACCTGGGCTGCGGTGTTCGGCGGCGCGATGCTTGCGGTCGCAGCGCTGTTCGAGCAGCCCTGGGCGGCGCTTGCGGCGCTTCCCATGCAGGGCTGGGTGTCGATCGCCTACATCGGTGCGTTCGGCACGGTGCTCGCATTCCTCTTCTTCTCGGAGGGCGTGCGGCGCATCGGCCCCTCGCGCACCGCGATCTTCATCAACCTCGTCCCGGTGTTCGGCGTGACCTTCGCCGCGCTCTTCCTCGGCGAGCCGGTCCTGGCTAGTATGATCGTTGGCGGGGCGTTGGTGATCGGCGGGGTCCTGCTGACCAATCGCGTGTTCGCGGCGAGGTAAGCGCCGGCAGGGGTCCCTGCGGTCCGGGGGGAAAAGTGCCCGCCCGCCGTCCTTCCCGTCCTGCTAAAGTGGGCGCGCGCCGCGCGCCGTGCGCGCGCGGGCGGATGCAATCCGATGGGACCGCGATGAAGTTTCTGTGGCCTGAAGCGCTCTGGCTGTTGCTCGCCGCGCCGCTGCTCGTGGGCGCCTACATCCTCCTGTTGCGGCGCAAGAAGAAGAGCGCGATCCGCTATGCCAGCCTGAGCCTGGTCAAGGAAGCGATCGGCCCCGGCCAGCGCTTCCGGCGGCACGTCCCGCCACTACTCTTTCTGCTCGCCATGGTGGTCGCGATCATCGCGATTGCGCGTCCGAGCGCCGTCGTCACCCTGCCGTCCGAGCAGCGCACGATCGTTCTCGCGATCGACGTGTCGCTGAGCATGCGCGCATCCGACATCGAGCCCAGCCGGCTCGAGGCCGCCCAGGAAGCGGCAAAAGCGTTCGTCCAGGAGCAGCCGGCGGACGTGCGGATCGGCATCGTGTCGTTTGCCGGCACCGCGTCGGTCGTCCAGTCGCCCACGCGCAATCGCGACGACCTCGTCGCCGCGATCGACCGGTTGCATCTGCAGCGCCACACGGCGATCGGCAGCGGGATCATCGTCGCCCTCGCGACGCTCTTCCCCGACGCCGGCATCGACCTGGAGTCGCTGCTGTTCGGCGGCCGCGCGAATCGCGACGGCGGGCGCGCGCTGCCGGCGGACAAGGCAGCCAAGGCGGAGCCGAAGCCGTTCACGCCGGTGCCGCCGGGGTCCTACGCGTCCGGCGCGATCATCCTGCTCACCGACGGCCGCCGGACGATGGGTCCCGACCCCGCCGACGCGGCGCGGATGGCCGCCGACCGCGGCGTTCGCGTCTACACGGTCGGCTTCGGCACCGCGGAGGGCGGCATGGCCGACGTCGGCGGGTGGTCCATCTACATGCGCTTCGACGAGGAAACGCTGAAGATGGTTGCGGACATCACGCGCGCCGAGTACTTCTACGCGGGCAGCGCGGCGGATCTGAAGAAGGTCTACCAGCAGCTGAACACGCAGTTCGTCCTGGAGAAGAAGGAGACCGAACTAAGTGCGCTCGTCGTCGCGGCGGCGGCCGTCCTGGCGCTCGCCGCGGGCGTGCTCTCGGTGCTCTGGTTCAACCGGATCGTGTGACGGCCGAAGCCACCGCGAGCCCTGGCGGTCGGCTGAGCGTCTGGAACACGACGCAGTAGCGTTCGGTCAGCCGCAGCAGGTTCGCGATCTGCTCCTCGGACGCGTCGGTGTCGAGCTCGAACCGCAGCCGGATGTCGCGGAAGCCGACCGGCGTGTCCTTCGCGACGCCGAGCGTGCCCCGGAAGTCCAGATCGCCCTCGGCGCGGACCGTCGCATCGCGCAGCTCGACGCCGATCGCGGTGGCGACCGCGCGGAGCGTGACCCCCGCGCACGCCACGAGCGCCTCGAGCAGCATGTCGCCCGAGCAGGCGCTCAGGCCATCGCCGCCGGTGGCCGGGTGCAGCCCGGCCGTGACGAGCGCCTTGCCGGTCTCGACCTTGCACGCGACACCTTCGCCGATGCGGCCCTGCGCGCGCAGGGTGATCAGCGCGGCGCCCGGGTCGTCGCGATACCGCGCCTTCAAGGGCGCCTGCAACGTGCGGAGCTCCTCGGCGTTCATGACTCCTCCCTCGATCAGGCAGGCGCGCGGGCCGGTTCACGCACTGCCAGGCAGATCGCGCCGAACAGCGCATAGCCGAGCGCCACCATCGGCGACATGGCCCAGCCGAGCTGCGCGCCGTGGATGAAGCCGAAGAAGGACAGCACCGCGCCGGCAAACGCGTACATCGCCGCCATCTTGAACTGCCGGTCGATGATGAAGGCGGCCATCGCGCCGAGCACGAGCCCCGCGAGCACGGCCCCGCCTCCGAGCAGCTCCATGCCGTGATACACGACTCCGGTGCTGCCTAGTGCCGCGATGCCGACCTTGCCTGCCGCCGTGCCGGCCGCAGCGAGCGCACTGTCGACCTGCAGCTGTCCCCACGCTGCGACGTTCGGGATGATCGCGAGGATCACCGCAGGCGCGTGCTCCTTCGGCGAGGCCTGGAAGGCCTGCGCGCCGATCACCAGCCCGATGTAGAGCAGGATCGGCAGGATCGCGACGAGCGGCACAACCGCGAGCAGCAGGGCGGTGAGCCCGAGGAAGCACACGAGGCCGATCACGACGCCGGTCGCGAGCGAGTAGCCGATGCGCCCGCCCACCGACTTCCAGCCGGGATGCCCGATGTAGACCGCCGGCGGGAACGGGCTGCCGAGCATCGATCCCACGACCGCGCCCACACCGTCGGCGAGAAGGATCTTACGCAGGCTGTAGTTGTCGCCGGCGGCGGCCGCGCTCTCGACGTTGTTCATCGCCTCGGTGAAGTTGTAGATGCCGAGCGGAATCGCGGTGACGAGCAGCGGCGCCACGTCCTTCAGCCCGGCCCACACGTCGGCCGACAACCACGGCAGGTGCAGGCCGAACTGCGCGAACGACTTCGTCACCTCGTCGGGCTTCATGTAGTCGCTCCAGCCGATTGCCGTCGCGGCCCACCCAAGCACGATGCCCACGACCACCGCGGCGAGGCCGCCCGGGATGCCGCCCGGCAGGCGCACGTTCGCCGTCCAGGCGATCAGCACGATCGCGAGGGACACGAACGCGATCCACGGCAGCTCCCACATCTGGAACGCCGGGCGCATCGAGATGAAGGCGATCGAGATGCCCGCGAGCGTCCCCAGCATCGCCGCGCGCGGCGTGTGCGCGCGGATCCACGGGCCGACGAACGCGCCGAGCAGCACGATCACGCCGATGATGAAGCACCAGGCGAGCCCCGCCTGCCACGCGAGCTTCGCGTCGTTCGTCTTGAGGTACACCGGCAGCATGATCACGAACACGACGATGAACATGTGCGGCACGCTCGGGCCGTACGGCATCGCCGTCACGTCGGTGCGCCCTTCCTTCCGCGCGAGGCTCCGCGCGAGCCAGGCGTAGTAGAGGTTCCCGAGCGGGAGCGCGATGCCGAGCGCCGGCAGGATGCGCCCGAACACGAGCTCCTCGGGCAGCTTGACCACGTACAGGCACAGCCCGGTCAGCACGATCACGTTCAGCACGACGTTCGTGAACAGCCCGAAGAAGCCGTTCCAGTCCCCGGGCACCCACCACCGCACCGCCGTTCCGTTCGGCATGGTCTTCTCTCCCTGATGGCGCGCCCGCCCTGTCGCGGGCGCGGTACGAACCGTTCTATGCCTGCGCGAGCGCGTCGAGAAAGCGCTGCGAGTCGCTCACCCAGCCGAAGATGCCGCCCTGCGCCTTGATCATCTTCAGCGCCGCGACCTGGAACTCCGGGAAATACGAGCCCACGCAGTCCTCGAGCACCAGGCAGTCGTACCCGCGGTCGTTCGCCTCGCGCACGCTGGTGTTCACGCACACCTCGGTGGTCACGCCGCACACGACGAGCTGCCGGATACCGCGGTTGTGCAGCAGCGAGTCGAGGTCGGTGGCGTAGAACGCGCCCTTGCCGGGCTTGTCGACGACCGGCTCGCCGGGGGCGGGCTTGAGCTCGTCGACGATGTCGTGGCCGTATTCGCCCCGGACGAGGATCCGGCCCATTGGACCGGGATCGCCGATGCCGGACTTGAGCCGCCCGCGCAGCTTCTTGCTGCGCGGCAGGTCGGTGAGATCGGGCCGGTGCCCCTCGCGGGTGTGCACGACCAGCATGCCGCGGGCGCGGGCGGCGTCGAGCACGCGCTTCGTGGGTGCGATCGCCTTGCGCAGGAGCGAGACGTCGTTGCCGAGCGCTTCGCCGAAGCCGCCCGGGTCGACGAAGTCGCGCTGCATGTCGATGATCACGAGCGCGCAGGTGCGCGGGTCGAATTCGAACTCGTAGGGTTCCGCCTTGACCGTCGCCATCGCCTGCTCCCTCCGACTGTCGCTCGCACGAGATTCGAGGCGGACGTCCGGAGCGGACGCGGGCCTCCCGGCAGGGGCTTGCGTCGCGTTCTCCCGCTGCGCGCGGGGACGACGTCAGGGCGAGACGATACTCCGATCGCGGATTCGCGGTAATCGGGCCGCGCGCCCGACTAGAGCGGAAGCTTGCGCGGTTTGCGCGGGGAGCGCCTGGAGAGTGCGTCGTAGAGCCGGTTCGGGAGGCGGCGCATCAGCCAGCCCACGATCGCCATCTGCCACGGAACGACCGTAAGCGAGCGGCGCGCATCGATCGCGCGCGCGATGCGCCGCGCGCCGTCCTCGCTCGAGAGCAGGAAAGGCATCGGGTGCCGGTTCACGCGCGTCATCGGCGTGTCGACGTACCCGGGACAGACGGTGACCACGGCGACGCCGGTACCGGTGAGCTCGACACGCAGGCTCTCGAGCCAGGCGATCGCGCCTGCCTTCGACGCAGAGTAGGCCCCTGCACCGGGCAACCCGCGGAACCCGGCGACGCTCGCAATGCCCGCGAGTATGCCCGCGCCGCGCGCGCGCATCGGCGCGACGAACGGCTGGAACGTCGCCGCGAGGCCGACTACGTTGGTGCGGAGGACGCGGTCGAGCACCGCGACGTCCTCGGCCTCGGCGCCCGAGGTGCCGACGGAGATCCCCGCATTCGCGACGACGACGTCGGGCAGGCCGTGTCGGGAGACGAAGTCCTCGGCAGCCGCACGCAGCGCCGGCGCGTCGGCAACGTCGGCCGCGTACGTTGCGCACGCGACGCCGAGCGTGCGGGCGAGATCGTCGAGCAGGTCCTTGCGCCGCGCGACCAGGCCGAGCGCCGCGCCCTCGCGCGCGTAGTGGGCGGCGAGCGCAGCGCCGATGCCGCTCGAGGCGCCGGTGATGAAGATCGTTCTTGCGATGGGAGGCTTACTTCTTCGCCGCCGGTGCCGCCGCCGCTTCCTTGCGCGTCCGGTCGATCAGCGCGTCGGCGGTGTGGAGAATCTGCTGCGGGACGCCCTGCGAGGCGACGAGATAGCGGCCGTTGATCATCAGCGCCGGCACGCCGTCGAGCCTGGAGTCGCGCACCAGCTGCTCGGCGCGCTTGAGCCTGCTTTCGACTGCGAACGACTTCAGCGCCGCCTGGAACTTGGCGACGTCGACCCCCTGTTTGCCGAGCCACTCCGCGAGCTGCCTGTCGTCGGTGATCCGCATGCGGTCCTTGTGGATCGCGTCCATGAGCGGCTTGTGCAGCTTGTCCTCGAGCTGCATCGACTCGAGCGCGTAGAACACGCGCGCGCTGAGCCGCCAGCGGTCGTTGAACGTGGCCGGGACGCGCTTGAACTGCACGTCCTTTCCGAGCTTCGGGATCCACCGGTCGAGCAGCGGCTCCAGGTCGTAGCAGTGCGGGCACTCGTACCAGAAAAACTCCACCACCTCGATCTTCCCGGGCGCGTCGGTCGCGATCGGCGGGTCGATGTAGAGGAACGGCGCCTTCGTCTGCTGGGCGACCGCGGCGGGCGCGACGACAGCGGCGGCGAGGAGCGCGGCGAGCGCGCGGATGATGCGTCCGGTCATTTGTCTACCCTTCAGTTCTTGATCTTCACGAGCGAGGCGTCGATCGCGTTCTGCGCCAGCGTCTGGCGCACCCGGTTGATCTCGTCGAGCTGGGTGTAGGGGCCGAGCCGGACGCGGTACCAGGTGCCCTTGTCGGGCAGGTTGGCAGGCTCGACGCTCGCCTGCAGCCCCATTAACGCGAGACGCGCCTTCAGGTTGTCCGCGTCGGCCGGATTCTGGAACGCGCCCGCCTGGACGAAGTAGAGGTCCCGCGGCGTTCCCGACTTGTCGGCCTGCCGCGCGGCCGCGCTCTTCAGCTCGCGGTCGCTGACCGGCTCTTCCTGGCCGGGCAGGATCTTGTAGAAGTCGAACTTCGGCTTCTCGGCCGCACCCGTCTTCGCGGCGTCGGCGAGCTTCTGGTCGGCCTGGGGCGGCGTCCCGCGCGGCTGCGTCTTGGTCAGGAACGGCACCGGCGCGTTGGTCACGTAGATCGCCGCCACGGTGGCGATCGCGAGGCCGAGCACCAGTCCGATGAAGATGCCGAGCAGGGTGCCGCCCACGGGCTTTCTCTTCTTCTCGCGCGGGCGGGGCTTGTGGTCTCTCACTCTTGCGGGCTACATCCGTTCGGGCGCGCTCACGCCGAGGACGGCGAGGCCGTTCGCGAGCACCTGCTTCACGGCCGCCGAGAGCGCAAGTCGCGCGAGCCGCGCGTCGGTCTCGGGGACGAGAACGCGCACCGCATTATAGTAACTGTGGAACTCGCCAGCCAACTCGCGCAGGTAGAAGGCGACGAGGTGGGGCGCGAGCTCGTCGGCAGCCTCGTCGAGCACGTCGGGAAACTCGGCGAGGCGCCCGAGCAGCGCCAGCTCGCGCGGCTCGGTGAGCTGATCGAGCGGGACTGCCGCGAACGACGCCGGATCGCCCGGGAAGCGCGCGCGCGATTCTTCGAGCATCCGGCAGACGCGCGCGTGCGCGTACTGCACGTAGTAGACCGGGTTCTCCTCCGACTGCGACTTCGCCAGGTCGATGTCGAAGACGAACTCCGTGTCCGCCTTGCGCGATACCAGGAAGAAGCGCACCGCGTCGCGCCCGACCTCGTCGATGAGGTCGCGCACCGTGACGTAGCTGCCCGCGCGCTTGGAGATCTTCATCTCCTCGCCGCCCTTCATCACCGTGACCAGCTTGTGCAGGACGTAGTCGGGGTAGCCGGCGGGGATGCCGATCCTGAGCGCCTGCAGCCCCGCGCGCACGCGCACGACGGTGCTGTGGTGATCCATGCCCTGCACGTTGATCACCTTGCCGAAGCCGCGCTCCCATTTGGTGACGTGATAGGCGACGTCGGGCACGAAGTACGTGTACCCGCCCTCCGACTTGCGCATCACGCGGTCCTTGTCGTCTCCGTAGTCGGTCGTGCGCAGCCACAGCGCGCCGTCCTTCTCGTAGGTCTTGCCAGAGGCGACGAGCCTCGCGACCGTTGCCTCGACGCGGCCATCGGTGTAGAGCGAGCTTTCGAGGTAGTAGTTGTCGAACTTAACGCCGAACGCCTGCAGGTCCGTGTCCTGCTCGCGGCGCAGCGCGGCCACCGCGAAGCGGCGGATCGACTCGATGTCGCCGAGATCGTGGCCCACCTCGTCGAGGTAGCTCTGAGCGATCTCGCGGATGTACTCGCCGTGGTACCCGTCCTCGGGGAAGTGCGCGTGCTCGCCGAGCAGCTCCTGCGCGCGCGCGCGCACCGAGATGGCGAGGTTCTGGATCTGCTGTCCGGCGTCGTTGTAGTAGAACTCGCGCGACACGTGCCACCCCTGCCGCTCGAGAAGCCCCGCGATGGCGTCGCCGAGCGCCGCCTGGCGGCCGTGGCCGACGTGCAGCGGCCCGGTCGGGTTGGCGGACACGAACTCGACCATAACGTTGCGGCCTTGCCCGCGATCGGAGTGCCCGTAGGCGGCGCCGCGCTCGACGATCGTGCGGGCGACGCGCTGCTTCGCGGCGGGCTTGAGACGGAAGTTGATGAAGCCTGGCCCCGCGATCTCGGGGCGCTCGATCCACTCCGACGCGGGCAGCGCCGCGAGGAGCTGCTCGGCGACCTTGCGGGGCGGCGCTTTCAGCGTCTTGGCGAGCTGCAGCGCGACGGTCGTCGCGTAGTCACCATGGGCCGGGTCCCGCGGACGCTCGAAGATGACCGCGTCCGCGGGCGCCTCCGGTGCGACCGTAGCGAGCGCGCGGGCCACGAGGTCGGTGAGATGGGCGCGGGTTTCTGCGGACATGAGCGGGGGCGCATGCTGCGCCGCGGAAAGGCCGCGCATTATACCGGACCCCCTTGGCGCAAGACCGTGGCGCCGCATAGGCTTTTCGCCCTGCGGACCGCTGCGGGCAGGGCCCGGGCATGATCAGGATCAAAGCACGCTATTGAGCGAACGATCAATATGCGCCCATCTTCTCGTGCGGAAGGAGACGGCCATGTCGGGAATGATTGTGAGCGTGCTGATCGGCGCGGCGCTGGTCGCGCTGACCGTGTTGGCGGCGCGTGCCCTGTGGGTGATGTGGCGCGCGGCCATGATCGAGGAGCGCCCCGTGCTGATGCACCGCATGCTCCAGCGCCAGGGCGTGACGATCGCTGGCGTCGAGGACTACGCGACGCTCGAGCGGGCGTGCTATGCGGCGCGCCGCTGCGTCGCCTGCCGCGACCTGGAGACGTGCAAGGCCTGGCTGGACGGCGGCAAGACCGAAGGCTACGAGGCGTTCTGCCCGAACGTCGAGTTCATCCGTGAGCTGAAGGTCAAGCAGGCGGCGTAGACGCCAGCGTCGCCACCGGGCTCACGGCCGCCCTGGCGGACGGTCGCGGGACGGGATGCGGGCCATCCACATCGCCAGCAGCACGCCGAACACGGCAAGCGCGATCTGCATCCGGCCGTCCTCCACCGCGAACACGATCGAGGCGGTCAGCGTGACCGCCATCAGCGCGATCGCGGTCCACTTGGTCCGGTACGGGATCGAGCGGTACTGGCGCCACTCGCGGATCGTCGGGCCGAACAGCCGGTTGTTGAGCAGCCAGTTGTAGAACCGGGTCGACGCGCGCGCATAGCACGCAGCCGCCAGCAGCAGGAACGGCGTGGTCGGCAGGACCGGCAGGAATGCGCCCAGGACACCGAGACCGACGAAGCCGGTACCCGCCACGACGAGCGCGACGCGCACCGCGCGCGACGGGTGCACGTCGGTCTCGTGGCTGTAATCCTGGATCTGCATCGGGCGCGCTCACCGAACGCGCCCGACTGTAATGCCCTCGTCCCCCGGAGGGCAACCCGGCAGATCAAACTCTATCCGCGTTTAGCGCGCGGCAGCCTCGACCGGCTTGGCCGTCGATGCGAGGACCGCGGCCTTCTGCGTGCCGAGGGCGGCTACGTCACCCGCGACCTCGCCGCCTTCCTCGATGACGATGCGGCCGTAGCGGATCTTCCCCGATACCTTGCCGGTGGGATGGATGACGAGCTGCTTGCGGCAGGTCAGCTCGCCGTCGAAGCGTCCCCGGATCTCCGCGATATCCACGCCGACGGTGCCATGGAACGAGCCGTTCTCGGCGATCTGCATCACGCGGCTGTCCATCGAGGCCTCGACCCGGCCCTCGACGACGAGCGTGTCGCAGTCGGTGATCTCGGCGCCTTTCAGCTTGATGTCCGGCCCGACGATCAGGCGGCTGCCTTTCGTTTCCTCGACCTTCGGCCGCGGCGCCGGCGTATCGGCGTCGGGCTTGGACGTCTCCGCGCGCGCGGGCTCGACCGGCGTTGGCGGCTGATTCGCTACTGGCGCGTCGAAGCTCCGCTGCTCGCGGCGCTGGCGGTCGGCCGGGTTGAACAGCCCCTGTCTGTTGAGCATGCTTCCTCCTTGGTTTGGTTGGGTCGTCGGTAGTCGTCGGTAAAGGTACACCCTCACAGCAAGGTCCGTGCCTTTTCGTGCTTCCCTCTTAGGCACGCACCGACCCGGATCCGATTTGTCGTCCTGCGACGACGGAGCATGGGAATGCGTTTGCCAACCCGCTGTTTCGGAGGCAGACTCGATGTCGCTCGGGCACGACAGCGATTGCCGCGCCGGGGCATGCTAACTGAATGAGATGACTGCGAACCTCGACCTGCGCCTCGCAACGCTCGACGACGCCGCAGAGATCGCGGCGATGTCCCGCGACCTGATCGAGATGGGTCTCGGCTGGACGTGGACCGCCGCCCGCGTCGCGCGCAACATCCGCAGCGCGAGCACGCTGACCGTCGTGGCGGGCGCGCCGGGCCGCCTTGCGGGTTTTGCGATCATGTACTTCGGCGACGAGCATGCGCATCTCAGCCTCCTCGCAGTGCGGCCGCAGTGGCAGCGCGCCGGCCTCGGACGGCGCCTCGTCGGATGGCTCGAGGAGTCGGCCCTCACCGCGGGTATCGGCACCGTACGCCTCGAGCTGCGCGCCAGCAATCGCGCCGCGCGCCGCTTCTACGCGCGGCTCGGCTTCGCCGAGGTCGCGCGAGTGCCCGCCTATTACGGCGGCGTCGAGACGGCGGTGCGCATGTCGCGCGACATCCGGCGCGGGACCGCCGGCCCGGTGCCCGACCTCGGGCGCTTGCTGCGCCGGTAGCGCGCCGCGAATTACACTTCACCCCTCCGTTCCCCACTGATCGAAACCATGGGCAAAGGCGACAAGCGCACCCGCCGCGGCAAGCTCTTCACCGGCTCGCACGGCAATACCCGCTCGCGGAAGACCAACCGGTCGGTGCGGCCGAAGAAGCGTCGATAGCACGACACCAGAGGATGGGCGTCGAGGCGAAGCTGCGCGAGCTCGGCCTGACGTTGCCCGCGCCGACGAAGGCACCGCCCGGCGTGAAGCTCCCGTTTGTCTGGGTGCGCATCGTCGGCGATCGCGGTCTCGTCTCGGGACACGGCCCGACGAATCCCGACGGCACCCTGGCGCCGCCATTCGGCAAGATCGGCGCCGAGGTCACTCTCGACCAGGGCTATGCGGCGGCGCGGCGCACTGCGCTCGCGATCCTCGCCAGTCTCAAGCGGGAGCTCGGCGATCTCGACCGTGTCGATCGCTGGGTGCGCGCCTTCGGCATGGTGAACGCTGCGCCCGGCTTTGACCGCCAGCCCACGGTGATCAATGGCTTCTCCGACCTGGTCCTCGAGCTCTGGGGGCCGGACCGCGGCCAGCACGCCCGCAGCGCCGTGGGCATGGCGGAGCTGCCGTTCGGCATGCCGGTCGAGATCGAGGCGGAGGTGCTGCTGCGGCGCTGAGCCCGGATACTCAGCGCGCCGGGACGGTCCAGAAGTGGATCTCGTGCCGCCGGCCGTTCACGATCAACGTTTCGGTGCGGTCGGGCAGCCAGTCGCCGATTCGGTATTCGTGCGACACGACGCGCGTGCCCGGCTTGAGCTCGCGCGCGAGCTTCGGCTGGAGCTTCGCATTGACGGTGGGGAAGAGATAGAGCGCCACCACCGTGGCGTCGCGCAAGTCGGTCTCGAATAGATCCTCGATGCGGAACGCGACGCGGTCGGCGACCCCGACGCGCTCGGCGATCGCGCGCGCGTCGCGGACCCACACCGGGTTGAGCTCGATTCCCACGCCCCGCGCGCCGTAACGCTGCGCGGCGGTGATCACGATGCGGCCGTCGCCCGAGCCGAGGTCGTACACCACGTCGTCCTTGCCGACCCGAGTCAGCTCGAGCATGCGCTCGACGACGGGCATCGGCGTCGGCACGTAGTTGATGTCCGGCGCGCGATCCTGCGCAGCCGCGCTGCCCGCGCAAAGGACCACTGCCAGCAGGAGGACGCGCCGCTCAGAAGTCGATCGGATCGACATCGAGATGCCAGCGCACGGCGCCGGCCTTGAGCGAGTAGAGCGTTTCGACCCAGGTGCGCAGGAACGCGTGCAGCGCCGGGCGTGCAGGCGACTGCAGCAGCACCTGCGCGCGCGCCTTGCCTGCGAGCTTCGCGAGCGTCATCGGCACCGGATCGTACACGGTCACGCCTTCGCGGGCCGCGGGGGCCTGGGCCAGCGCGCGGGCGAGGAAGGCAAGCGCGTCCTTCATCTCCGCGCTCTCGGAGCGCAGTGCCGCCTCGTGCACTGCCGGCGGGAAGCCCGCGGCGCGCCGCTCGTCGATCTGCGCCTCCGCGAAGCCGGTGAAGTCGTGGCGAACGAGCGCCTGGTAGAGCGGATGCCCGGGGTAGCGCGTCTGCACCAGCACCTCGCCGGGCAGGTCGGCGCGCCCGGCCCGGCCCGCCACCTGGTAGAGCTGCGCAAACAGTCGTTCGGGCGCGCGGTAGTCGGCCGCGACGAGCGCCGCATCCGCGTTCAGCACGCCGACCAGCGTCACGCGCGGGAAGTCGTGTCCTTTCGCGAGGATCTGGGTGCCCAGGAGGATGTCGGCGTCGCCCGATTCGATCGCGCGCCGCATCGCCTCCCAGCGGCCCTTGGCGCGCGTCGAGTCGCTGTCGATGCGCAGGCACCGCGCCCGCGGGAAGCGTGCCGCGAGCGCCTCCTCGATGCGCTGCGTGCCGCGGCCGAACGGCACGAGGTCGATGTTGCCGCAGGTCGGACAGTGGCGGGGGATCGGCTGCATCTCGCCGCAGTGGTGGCAGCGCAGCCGTCGGTCCGCGATGTGCAGCACCAGGTGCGCGGTGCAGCGGGGACAGCCGCCGGTCCAGCCGCATGCATTGCACACGAGCACCGGCGCGTAGCCGCGCCGATTGAGGAACACGAGCGCCTGCTCGCCGCGCGCGAGCCGCGCATCGATCGCGGTCGCCAGGGCGCTCGAGACGCCGTCGGCGCCGGAGTCGGTGCGGGTGTCCACCAGCCGCACCTCGGGAAGCCGGGCGCCGGTGCGCGCCCGCTCGGGCAGCTCGAGCCGCCTGTAGCGGCCGGCGCGCGCGTGCGAGTAGCTCTCGAGCGACGGCGTGGCCGACCCGAGCACGACGGGCGCGCGGGCCGCGTGCGCGCGGTAGACCGCGAGGTCGCGGGCGGAGTACCGCAGCCCCTCCTGCTGCTTGAACGAAGCGTCGTGCTCCTCGTCGACGACGACGAGGCCGAGCCGCGCGAACGGCGCGAACACCGCGAGCCGCGTGCCGAGCACGATGCGGGCGGCGCCGGACTGGGCCGCGAGCCATCCGGCGGCGCGCTCGTTCTCCGCAGCGGCGCTCGTGAGCGTGACCACGCGCGCGCCGGGGAAGCGGCGGGCGAATTGGGCGGCGAGCTGCGGCGTGAGATTGATCTCCGGAACCAGCACCAGCGCCTGCGCGCCGCGCGCGAGCGCCGCCGCGATGCAGTGCAGGTAGACCTCCGTCTTGCCGCTTCCGGTGATGCCGAGCAGCAGGAACGGCTCGTACCGGCCGAGGGCTGCGGCGATCGCAGCGACGGCGGTTTCCTGCGCGGCAGTCAGGGTCTCCTCCTCGACGAGGCGCGGCGTCGTTGCGGGCGCCGCGCACGGCACGACCAGCCCGTCGTTGATGAGCCCGCGCAGCGCAGGGCTCGAACCGAGCGTGTCGGCGGCAAGCGCACCGGACGCGAGCCGCTCGAGGAGCGCGCGCCTGGCGCGGCTCCGAGCGGGCAGGGTCTCGAGCGCGGCGCGTCCCGCATCCGTGATCGC
The DNA here is from genome assembly GCA_035456405.1 of Burkholderiales bacterium. Lineage (GTDB taxonomy): Bacteria > Pseudomonadota > Gammaproteobacteria > Burkholderiales > SG8-39 > JAGVSZ01. The sequence goes on from DATIDG010000094.1 coordinate 73,429, forward strand.
GAACGCTTCCGGCGGCAGAGAGAGCGGCCGGGTGCGCCGCAGCCGCGGCGGCAGCGCGGCATGGATCGCCTCGCCCAGAGGCCGGTGGTAATAGTCGGCGGCGAAGCGCGCGAGCTCCAGCCAGTCGCGCGGCAGCGGCGGGGCGTCGCGGAGGACTGCCCCGGCGGCGCGAAGCTTGTCTGCGGGGACGGCGGTCGCGGCGCCGACCTCGATAATCACGCCGACGACGGCACGCGAACCGAACGGGACGACGACGCGCCGACCGATGTCGGCTGCGTCCGCGTCATCGCAGATGTAGTCGAAGAGCCGCGGCAGCGGGACGTCGAGCGCGACGCGCAGGATGGTCATCGCATGCCGGCGGGTGCGGAGCTAAAGCGGAATCGAGAAAAGCGGCGGTAAGTGATCGCAGCGAAAGCCGGTTTAAGTTCTTTTCACAGTTTCTGTGGATAAGACTGTGAGTAAGGCTGCCACGACACCGTAACGTGCCAGACACAAAGGAAAAAACTTCGCCGCACAAATTCTCGGCGCGCGCGAAACCGCTTTGGGATCAACGGGCTGCGCAGGGTCCACGAAGGGAGCGCCCGGGAGAGGCAGGATTCATGCGGATTGCGCGGGAGTGTGAATAAGTCAAGTCCCGGGGGGCGGTTCGGCGCGCGATTGAACTTTTTCATGTCCAGGTGTTCGCCCGGCCTCGTGAAAGCGCGGACTGAACACGTGAACCGCCTCGACCAGGGCCGCCACGTTCTCCGGCGGCGTCTGCGGGACGATGCCGTGGCCGAGGTTGAACACGTGCCCTGGTCCCGCTCCGAAATCCGCCAGCACCCGCTCGGCTTCCCGTCGGACGGCTGCTGGCGTCGTCAGCAGCACGAGCGGATCGAGATTGCCCTGCAGCGCCACGCGGTCGCCGACGCGGCGCCGCGCCGCCGCGAGGCTCGCGGTCCAGTCGAGCCCCACCGCGTCGCAACCGCTCGCGGCGATCGCCTCGAGCCACTGGCCGCCGCCTTTGGTGAACACGATGCTCGGCACGCGGGCGCCCTCCCGCTCGCGCGCTAGCGATTCCAGGACGCGGCGCATGTACGCCAGCGAGAACTCGAGGTAAGCGTCGTGCGCCAGCGTGCCGCCCCAGGTGTCGAAGATCATCACCGCCTGCGCCCCGGCCTCGATCTGCGCATTGAGGTAGTCGGCCACTGCCCGCGCGTTCACCGCGAGCAGCCGGTGCGCGAGGTCGGGCCGGGCATAAAGAAGCCGCTTCACGGTGCGGAAGTCCTCGCTCGCCCCGCCCTCGATCATGTAGCAGGCGAGCGTGAACGGGCTCCCGGAGAAGCCGATCAGCGGAACGCGGCCGGCGAGCGCGCGCCGGATCTCGCGCACCGCGTCCATCACGTAGGCGAGCTCGACGTTGGGGTCGGGCGCCGCGAGGCGCGCGATCGACGCCTCGTCCGCGGCCGTCCGCTCGAAGCGCGGACCTTCCCCCTCCGCGAAGTACAGGCCGAGCCCCATCGCGTCCGGAACCGTCAGGATGTCGGAGAACAGAATCGCGGCATCGAGCGGAAAGCGCTCGAGCGGCTGCAGCGTCACCTCGGTTGCCGCCGCAGGGCTCTTGCAGAGGGCGAGGAAGCTCCCCGCCCGCGCCCGCGCCGCGTTGTACTCGGGCAGGTAGCGTCCGGCCTGCCGCATCAGCCAGATCGGCGTGTGCGGCGTCGGCTGGCGCAGCAGCGCGCGCAGGAGGGTGTCGTTCTGCAACCGGGTCACCCGCCTACAGCCTTTCCTTCATGAGCCGCGTCGTGATGAACCGCCACTCCTCCGTACTGACCGGCGTGATAGACAACCGGCTCCCGCGCTGGAGCAGGCGCATGCCGGCGAGCTCCGCATGCGCGCGCAGCTCGGCGAGCGGCACCAGGCGCGATTTCTTGACGAGCTTCACGTCGACGTTTACCCAGCGCGGCTCGGCGCGCTTCGACTGCGCATCGTAGTACTCGCTCTTCCGGTCGAACTGGGACGCGTCCGGATACGCCGCCGACGAGACCTCCACGACGCCGGCGATCCCCGGCACGGGGCAGCTCGAGTGATAGAAGAACGCGCGGTCGCCGACGCGCATCCCGTCGCGCATGAAGTTGCGCGCCTGGTAGTTGCGCACCCCGTACCAGGGCGTGGACTGGCCGGGGGCGGAGGCGAGGTCATCGATTGAGAACTCTTCGGGCTCTGATTTCATCAGCCAGTAGCGCATGATCATTCAGGAGCCCGACGAGCCGACTTGGGGGATAGATAGACAAGGGGGCGCCGCCCTGGCGCCGCCCCCTTGTTGCAGCGAGCAGAACTCGTCGGGCTCGGATTTCATCAGCCAGTAGCGCATGCGGCACCAAGCGCCGAAATGAAGACGCGGGCCTCAGCCCGCGTCGTCGAGTGTAGGCGCCCCCCACAGATGCCGTTAGGCCGCTCGACTTGAACCAAACGGTTCAAGGTGGTCGCGTTCCGGTCGCCTTCAGGTACGTCCGACTGTGGGACGCGCACAACGGCGACACATGGGTCCGCGTCCGGGAGTATGCATTGGTTCAAGCGATCGCTTGGCCGTCACGCACACCGCAGGGGACATTGGAAATCCCGGATGGCGCGCGTTCGCGCATCGCGCTCGCGAACCGGGAAAGAGCCGCTCTACAGCAGCTTCTCTTGCGGCGCGAGCGCCTGATCGAGCGCCGCCCTCATCGAGGCCATTCTACGCTTGGCCTCGGTCATGTCAAAACCATCCGGGCCGATCTGCGGCGCATTGCCGCGCGCGCGCGCTTCGAGCAGCTCGTGCGCGATGTTGAGCGCGGCCATCACCGCGATGCGCTCGGCATTGCCGACGCGGCCGCTCGACTTGATCTCGCCCATCTTCTGGTCGAGATAGGCGACGGCCTCGAGCAGTGACTCGCGCTCGTCCTCCTGGCAGCTCACCTTGTACGTGCGCCCCATGATCGCGATGTCGAGGGCCTTCGCTGTCGTCGCACTCATTCGGGTATCTGCCTCAGCAGCCCTTCCAGGCGCTCTTTCGCGCCGTTGATCTTTTCGGCGAGCCGCTTGTTGTCGCTCTCGAGCTTGGCGAGGCGCTGCCGCAGGTCGGTGTTCTCCCCCCGCAGCCGCTGGCACAATTCGACCGCTTGGCGAATGCGGTCCTCGAGCGCCGAGAGTTCTGCCTCCATCGGCGCACTATAGTTTGGAAAATCGAGTCCGGTCAAGGAGTAAGCCGGTATTCTAAATGTGGTTTCGTGATGCCCAACACACCGCGCCGCCCCGACCCTGAGGCCGCGACGATACCGGATTTCGAGGCAGCGAACCCGCTGCGCCCCGACGCGACCCGCCTCGGCGGGACGACGCGACGGGGCAAGCCGTGCGAGCTCATCGACAATTCCGGCGACCGACTGCCAGCGGCGGAGCTGCAAGCCATACTCGACGCGCTGATCCGTGAGGATCGCTTCGGCTTTGCCGCAGCGACCGCCGCGGGCGGCTCGACCCTCGATCTGGCGCGTCGCGAGAGCGCGCACATCCAGGTCGAGGGACGACTGTACCGCCTCATCGTCTTCCGTTACCAGGCCCGGATCGAGCGGTTCTAGGCAACGCCCGCCCCGCGTCAAAACGCCCTCGCAGCCGGGCGCAGTAGAATCCGTTCCGCTCGTTCGTGGTGCCCGACGGCGCGTTCCGCGCCGCCGGGTGAAACGGGAAACAGGTGCGGATGCCCTGCCTTTGTCCGGCAGGTGCGCCAATGCCTGCGCTGCCCCCGCAACGGTAGGCAAGCAGCCTCGCGTCATACCGCCACTGTGGTTTACGGCCACGGGAAGGCGACGCGAGCGGCGCATTTCCAGCGCGCCGGCTTGCAAGCCCGGAGACCGGCCGCGAGCGATCGGTCCGGAGCGCCGCGGGCGGCGGGGAATCGCATCGCCACGCCGCTTGCGCCCCGGTTCGCCAACGTGAGGCCGGCCTGCGGGGACGCGCGCCGGCGGGGGATCGCACAATGTCGACTCGCCTCTGGGGCGCCTGCGCGGCGCTCTCGCTGCTCCTGTTCGCCTTTTCGTCACACGCCGCCGAAGACCCTGCGGATGAGGTCGTCGTCACCGCCACGCGGGATGCGCAGCGCCTCGGCAACACCATCCAGCACACCTCGGTCATCACCGAGCGCGAGATCCGCGCCTCCCAGGCTGTCGACGTCCCGACGCTGCTCCGGCGCGAGGCGGGCCTCGAGTTCACGCAGAACGGCGGGATCGGGCGCGTGGGCGGGCTGTTCATCCGCGGCGCGAATCCGAACCAGGCCCTGATCCTGGTCGACGGGGTGCGCATCAACGCCGCCACGACCGGCGGCACGCAGATCGACCAGCTGCTGCTCGACGAGATCGAGCGGATCGAGATCGTCCGCGGTCCCGGCTCGGCGCTGTACGGCTCGGACGCGATCGGCGGTGTGGTGCAGATCTTCACCAGGCGCGGGCGCGGCGCGCCGGCGCCGAACGCCACCATCGGGTTCGGCAACGAGGGCACGCAGCGCTACGCCGCCGGCTATGGCGGCAATGCGGGCCCGTGGCAGTTCAACCTCAACGGCTCGTACTTCCGCACCGACGGCTTCTCGTCGCTGCGCACGGAAGCCTCACCCACGGTCAACCCGGACGATGACGGCTACAAGAATCTTTCCGGCTCGGCGATGGCGACCTACCACTTCAACGAGCGCAATCGCGCCGGCTTCAGCCTCTATGCGACCGAGGGGCGCTCGGACTTCGACAATGCGTTCGCCGCCTCGCGCGACGACCTGCACACCGGCAAGAGCATGGTGAGCTCCGCGAGCGCGTTCCTGCACAACCAGCTCACCGACATCTGGACGAGCCGCCTCAGCGTCTCGCAGGGCGTCGACCTCTTCCGCGACCAGCTGAACGGCCGGCAGACGAGCTTCTTCAAGACGCAGAACCGCATGCTGACGTGGCAGAACGGCCTCGCCGTCGCCGCGGGACAGAACGTCACGCTCGGCGCCGAGACCCTCGAACAGAAGGTGAACAGCACCGTGGCGTACGCGCGCGACGACCGCACCGTCAACTCGGCGTACGGCGGCTACACTGGGACCTTCGGCCGCCACACGCTGCAGGGCAACCTGCGCTACGACGACTATTCCGATTTCGGCGGCAAGAGCACGTATCTCGCCGGCTACGGCTTCGAGATCCTGCAAGGCCTGCGCGCGACCGCCTCCTACTCGCGCGGCTTCCGGGCCCCGAGCTTCAACGAGCTGTACTTCCCGAACTTCGGCAACCCGAACCTCAAGCCGGAGACGGCGAATGCGATCGAGGGCGGCCTGCAGTACACGGTGGGCGCGCAGCTCTTCCGCCTGGCCGCCTACCGCACCGACTACGACGATCTCATCGGCGGGTTCCCGCTCCAGAACGTGAACAACGCGCGGGTGACGGGGGTCGAGCTGTCCTACACCGGCAACGTCGCCGGGACCGACCTCAAAGCGAGCGTGACGTTCCAGGATCCGGAGAACACGGACACCGGCGAGCAGCTGATCCGGCGCGCGAAGGAGTTCGGCGCGTTCGGCGCGAGCCGCACCTTCGGCCCGTTCTCGATCGGCGGCGAGGTCCTCGCATCGGGTCCGCGCTATGACACCGACGTCTTCACGTTCCAGCGCGTCAAGGTCGCGGGATACGCTGTGGTCAATCTGTTCGCGCGCTACAACATCACCCGGGAGCTTTTCGTCGGACTGCGCGTGGACAACCTGTTCGACAAGGACTACACGCTCGCATCCGGCTACAACGTGCAGGGCACGCTCGCGCTGCTCAGCCTGAACTACGTGCCGGTGCGATAGAGGGCGAGGTTCTGCTATCGTCCGCCGCATGCCTCCGGATGCGGTGGACCTCGGCGCGGTGCGCCGCGCGCTCGTGGTCAAGCTGCGGCACCACGGCGACGTGCTGCTGGCGTCGCCGGTCTTCTCCGTCCTCAAGGCGCACGCGCCGCGGCTCGAAATCGACGCGCTGGTCTACGACGACACCCGCGAGATGCTCGCGCTGCATCCCGCGATCGCGGAGGTGCATACGGTCGGGCGCGGCTGGCGGTCGGCCGGGGTACCGCAACGGCTCGCTCGCGAGATCCGGCTGCTGCACAGCCTGCGCGCGCGGGGCTACGACCTCCTCGTCAGCCTGACGGAGCACCCGCGCGGCGCGTGGCTCGCGCGCTTGCTGAGGCCGCGGTGGTCGGTCGCGCCGGAGCAGCCGCATCGCGGCCGGCTCTGGCGCCGGAGCTTCACGCACCTCTATCGACTGCCGCGCGGCGGGCGGCGGCACGCCGTCGAACTGAATCTCGATGCGTTGCGCCGGATCGGCGTCTATCCGGCCGACGACGAGCGAACGCTCGTGCTCGTGCCCGGCGCTGTGGCCGAGGCCGAGATCCGTAACCGCATGGCCGCGCTCGGCCTCGACGACCGCGGCTTCGTTCACCTCCATCCCGCCTCGCGCTGGCGCTTCAAGTGCTGGCCTGCCGATCGCACGGCGGCGCTCGTCGACCGGCTCACCGCGGCGGGCGAGCGGGTGGTGCTCACCGCCGCGCCGAGCGAGCCGGAGCTGGAGCTGGTGCGCGCGATCCGCGCCGCGTGCCGCGCGGACACGGTCGATCTCTCCGGGCAGCTGACGCTCAAGCAGCTCGCCGCGCTCACCGGGCGCGCGAAGCTCTTCGTCGGCGTCGACTCTGCGCCCATGCACATCGCGGCGGCGATGGGGACGCCGGTGGTCGCACTGTTCGGGCCGAGCGGCGAGATCGAGTGGGGGCCGTGGCGCGTGGCGAACCGCGTCGTCGTGTCCGACGCACACCCGTGCCGTCCGTGCGGCAACGACGGTTGCGGCGGCGGAAAGGTGAGCGAGTGCCTCACCACGCTGCCCGTAGAGCGCGTCTTCGCCGCGGCGAGCGAGCTGCTCGCTGCACCGCGGAGATGATTCGCGCCCTCGCCGCCGCCTGCCTGGCGCTCGCCGTGCAGGGCGCGTCGGCGCAGCTGGCGCTGCGCGACGACCGCGGCGTCGAGGTCGTGCTCGCCGTGCCCGCGACGCGGATCGTGGCGCTCGCGCCGCACCTCGCCGAGATCGCATTCGCGGCGGGCGCCGGCGCGAAGGTCGTCGGCGTTTCGGCGCACAGCGACTTTCCCGCCGCCGCGGTGCAGCTGCCGGTGATCTCCGACGCGACGCACGTCGACTTCGAGGCGCTCGCGCTGCTGAAGCCCGACCTGGTGCTCGCCTGGCGCTCCGGCTCGCGCGCGCGCGACGTCGCGCAGCTCGAAGCGCGCGGCTTTCGCGTGTACTCCACGGAGGCGGGCGCGCTGGAGGACGTCCCGCGCCTCGTGCGTGCCGTAGGGCGCCTTGCGGGCACGTCCGCGATCGCCGACCGGCGGGCCGGCGAGATCGAGGCCGAGCTCGACGCGATCCGCCGCCGGCACGCGGGTCGCCCGGAGGTGCGCGTGTTCTACGAGATCTGGCACGATCCGCTGATGACGGTGAGCGGGCGGCACCTCGTCTCCGGGATGCTCGCGCTCTGCGGCGGGGCCAACGTGTTCGCCGACGCGCAGCCGCTCACGCCGGTGATCTCGCGCGAGCAGGTGCTCGCGGCCAACCCGGACGCGATCCTGCTGAGCGCCCCACCCGACCAGGCGCGCGCGACCGCCGCGTCCTGGCGCCAGTTCAAGACGCTGCGCGCCGTCCAGCGTAACCAGCTCCACGCGATGGATCCGGCCCTCATCAACCGCATGGGGCCGCGCGTGGTCGAGGGCGCCGAGGCGATCTGCAGCACACTCGAGCAGGTGCGCAAGGCGGGCGCGAATTGACCTCCGGCGCATGAGGATCGCCGTCGTGCGGCAGCGCTACAACCCGTACGGCGGGGCGGAGCGGTTCGTCGCGCGCGCACTCGATGCGCTCGCAAGACAGGGCGCGGAGATGACGATCGTCGCGCGCGAGTGGGCGGAGGGCGGGGCGGCGCGCACGCTCAAGGTCGATCCGTTCTACGTCGGGCGGCTGTGGCGCGACCGCGGCTTCGCGCGCGCGGTGTGCGCGCGGCTCGCCGCCGAGCGCTTCGACCTCGTGCAGTCGCACGAGCGTCTGCCGTGCTGCGACGTCTACCGCGCCGGCGACGGCGTGCATCGCCAGTGGCTCGAGAACCGCGCGCGCGCCGCCGGTCCGGTCGCGCGGCTCGCCGACCGCCTCAGCCCGTATCACCGCTACGTCCTCGATGCGGAAGCGCGGCTCTTCGCGAGCCCGCGCCTCCGGGCGGTCATCTGCAACTCGAGAATGGTGCGTGACGAGATCCGCACGTGGTTCGGCCTGCCGGAGGAAAAGCTGCACGTCGTCTACAACGGCGTCGATCTCGATGCGTTTGTGCCGGCGCTGCGCGAGACGCATCGCGCCCGCCTGCGCGCCGAGCTCGGCGTTCCCGAGGCGGCGAGGGTTTTCCTGCACGTTGGGTCGGGGTTCGCGCGCAAGGGCGTCGCCACCGTGATCGCGGCGCTCGCACGGCTCGGCGATCGCACCGCCCGGCTCCTCGTCGTCGGGAAGGACCGGAGCGAGGGCGCCATGCGCGCCGCCGCTGCGCGCGCCGGCGTCGCCGAACGCGTGCACTTCGCCGGCGGGCAGGACGACGTGAAGCCCTGGTACGGCGCCGCCGACTGCTTCGTCCTCGCGACCCTGTACGACCCGTTCCCGAACGCAGCGCTCGAGGCGCTGGCGAGCGGGTTGCCCGCCGTCGTGAGCCGCCAATGCGGCGCGGCCGAGCTGGTGAAGGAAGGCGTGACCGGGCGCCTCGTCGACGCGCTCGACGTCGTCGCGCTCGCGCGCGCGATGGAGGACATCGCCGGCCGGGTGACCGACGATATGCGCGAGCACGCGCGCGCCTCGGTGACGCACCTCGGCCTCGATGCGATGGGCGAGCGGATGCTGGCGCTCTACCGCACGCTTCTGGGAGGGAATGCATGAGGCGGGCGGTATAATTCCGACCCCGCCATGACCGCGTTCCCGCTTTCCAGCACCCGGCTGTACCTGCGCCTGCTCGGCTATGTGAAGCCGTATTGGCGCGTGTACGTGGTGTCGGTGCTCGCCATGGTCGTGTTCTCGGCAACCGAGGCGGCGCTGCCGGTGCTGATAAAGCCGCTGATCGACGGCACCTTCATCGAGAAAGACCAGACGCTGCTGCGCTGGGCGCCACTCGTCCTGGTGGCGCTGTTTCTCGTACGGGGCGTGTCGTCCTTCACCGCCGACTACTGCGCGCACTGGGTTGCGCAGAAGGTGGTCGTCGACCTGCGCAAGGCGATGTTCGCCACCCTCGTGCGCCTGCCGACGCAGTTCTACGATGCAACGACTACCGGCAGCCTGATCTCCAAGTTCACGTTCAACGTGCAGCAGGTCACCGGCGCCGCGACGAGCGCGATCACGGTGCTCGTCAAGGACACGCTCACGGTGATCGGGCTGCTCGCCTGGCTGCTGTACCTCAACTGGCAGCTCACGCTCGCCACGCTCGTGGTCGGCCCCGCGATCGTGCTGATCGTGCGCAAGTTTTCGCGCCGCCTGCGTTCGATGGCCCGCGCCGAACAGACCGCGATGGGCGACCTGAACCACGTTCTCGAGGAATCGATCGGCTGCCACCGCGTGGTGAAGGTGTTCGGGGGGCAGGAATACGAATCGCAGCGGCTCGACCGGGCGGTGAGCAAGGTCCGCAAGTTCAGCATGAAGGCCGTGGTCGCCGCTGCGGCGACCGTGCCGCTCACGCAGATCGTCGCCGCGTTCGCGCTCGCGGGGGTGGTCTATCTCGTGGTCGACCAGGCGATGAAAGACCAGACGACGGTCGGCGGCTTCGTGTCGTTCTTCGGCGCGCTCGCCATGCTCCTGTCGCCCCTCAAGCGGCTCACGGGGGTGAACGCCACGCTGCAGCGCGGGCTCGCCGCTGCCGAGACGGTGTTCGAAATGATCGACCAGGCGCCGGAGCCGGACACCGGCACCCGGGAGATCGGCCGCGTGCGCGGGGAGATCGAGTTCCGCAACGTGAGCTTCGCGTACCCGGAGGCGTCGCGCCGCGCGCTCGACAACGTTTCGCTGCGGATCGCGGCCGGCGAGACCGTCGCGCTCGTCGGGTCCTCCGGCAGCGGCAAGACGACGCTCGCGAACCTGCTGCCGCGGTTCTATGCCCCGACCGCCGGCCAGATCCTCGTCGACGGGGGCGATGCGCAGGATCTGAAGCTTTCGTCCCTGCGCGCGAACATTGCGCTCGTGAGCCAGGACGTGACGCTGTTCAACGACACCGTGGCTGCGAACATCGGTTACGGCCGCCTCGGCGACGCTACGCGGGACGAGATCGTCGCGGCGGCCGAAGCGGCGCACGCGATGGGCTTTATCCGTCAGATGACGGACGGTCTGGACACGATGATCGGCGAGGACGGCGTGCGGCTCTCCGGCGGCCAACGGCAACGTCTCGCGATCGCGCGTGCCTTCCTCAAGAACGCGCCGATCCTGATCCTCGACGAGGCCACGAGCGCGCTCGACAGCGAGTCCGAGCGCCACGTTCAGGAGGCGCTCGAAGGCCTCATGCGCGGGCGCACCACGCTCGTGATCGCGCACCGGCTCTCCACCATCGAGAACGCGGACCGGATCGTCGTGCTCGACCAGGGCCGCATCGCCGAGGTCGGCCGCCACGACGAGCTGCTGGCGCGGAACGGGATCTACGCCAAGCTGCACCGCATCCAGTACTCGCGCGAGGATGCAGCGGTCGCGCTATTGCCGTGACGTCGCTGGCGAACACGGTGCTCACGCGGGCGGCCGAGAGCGTGGATGAGTTCGAGCGGCTCGTGGCCGACGTCCCCTACGAACGCAAAGGTGTGCTGTTCAGCGAGATGCTGTTCGTGCGCGCGATCCTCGGGCGGCTCGCGTGGACCCGCATTCTCGAGTCGGGGCGCGCACGCGGGCAGAGCACGCATCTGCTTGCGGTCTGCTTTCCCGATCGCGAGATCATCAGCATCGAGAAGGATCCCGGCTCTCCCGACGTGCCGGTTGCCGCGGCGCGGCTGGCGCCTTTCGCGAACGTCAAGCTGATGTTCTGCGACGCGATGCAGCGCCTGCCCGAGCTGATGCAGTGCGGTGACGCGGTGGTCATCGATGGCCCGAAAGGTCTGCGCGCGATCCGCCTGGCACTGAAACTGCTGCGGACAGGCAAGCCGTCTGCAGTGTTCGTGCACGATTGCGGACGCGGTACGGAGGAGCGCGCGTTCCTGGAGCGACACATGCCGGGGGTGTTGTACAGCGATGCCGCCGAGTTCGTGGACCGCTATGGGTACCTCGACGCACGCTGCGCCGAGGCGGACACCGCTATAGTCCGTGGCGGCGCCGAGTCCGCACGCAGCTATGGGCCCACGTTCGCTTGCCTCACGCCCGATGCGCGCGTTGACTACGGACGGCTATTGC
>DATIDG010000095.1:0-99831 GCA_035456405.1 Burkholderiales bacterium
AGGCTCACACCGACCGCGCCCGGGAGCGCGAAGCCGAGCCCGCCGCTCGCGAGGCCATAGAAGCTCTGACGGTCGCGCAACGCGAGGAACCCCGGCAGCGAGGTCGAGGACGTGAGCGCTTCATCGACCACGACCGCGTCCTTCGGCAGGTGCTCGCTGAGCCGCAGCATGAGGTAGCGCGGATCGATCGGCGTCGTCTCGGCCTCCATCATCGCGTCGAGCGCCGCCTTCGCGCGCTGCGCCGACCAGTTCCGCGGCTTCAGCTCCGCGAGCCGACGGGCCGACTGCGCCGCCGCCTCCGGCCTGCGGCGCGCGCGCACGAGCGGCAGCAGCGCGCGCAGCATCTCCTTCACGTTCGCTTGGATCGCGAGATCGGTGCGGTAGTTCTTGCCCAGCTCCCAGCCGCGCTCGCTGACGTGCACCACCGGCAGGCCGGCGGGCAGCGGCTCGACCGGGCTGTACACCGACATCCGCAGCAGGTCCGCGCCGAGGCACACGAGCAGGTCGAACGCCTCAAGTGTCGCGCGCACCTGCTTCTGGTTGCGGGTGAGCACGCCGAGAAACGCGGGATGCTCGGTCTGGAACTGCGCCGTGTAGGGAACCGGCGACGCGAACACCGCCGCGCCGAGCAGCTCCGCGAGCTCGGCCGCCTCGGCGAACGCATCGCGCATGGCCAGCTCGTGCCCGGCGACGATCACCGGGCGGCGCGCGGCGAGGAGCCGGTCCGCGAGCCGCGCGAGCACCTCGTCAGACGGCCGCACGTCCGCCGCGACCCGCACCGGCCGGCCGAGATCGAGCTCCGCCTGCGCGTCGAGCACGTCTCCGGGCAGGCTGATGAACACTGGTCCACTCGGCGGCGTGAGGGCGACCTTCGCCGCGCGGTGGATCACACGCGGCAGATCCTCGACCCGCGTCACCTCGACCGCCCACTTGACGAGCGGCTGGGCGAGCGGCACGAGCGGGTCGTAGAGAAGCGGCTCGAGCAGCCCGTGGCCCTGCTCCTGCTGACCCGCGGTCACGATCAGCGGCGAGTTGGAGAACTTCGCGTTGTAGAGCGCACCCATCGCGTTGCCGAGCCCGGGGGCGACGTGCACGTTCGCCGCGGCGAGCCGGCCCGAGGCGCGCGCGAACCCGTCGGCCATCCCGAGCACCACCGACTCGTGCAGGCCGAGCACGAACTTCAACTGCGGGAAATCGGGGACGACCTCCATGATCGGCAACTCGGTCGTGCCCGGATTGCCGAAGAGGTGCGTGATGCCCTCGTCGACGAGAAGCTGGAGGAAGGCGCTGCGGCCGGTGAGCTTTGGCATGAGGACAAGTCGAGGACAGCGGTGGGACGCGGCCGCAATGTTAGCGCGGACGGCGCATCGTCCCGTCGCTGCGTCCGGGCCGCCCCCGGAAGCATCCCTGCGCACGCGTGCGAGTACCCGTTGCGGGCCCCTGACAGCCAGTTAAGGAACAGATAATCCGCCGCCCCTACCCTCGTCTCATCCCTTTGGACCACAAGGAGCAAGTGATGAGACGTGAGCTTCGCGCCCTGGCGCTGGGCACCGGGCTGATCGCCACCGGGGTCGCGGTGGCGCAGACCCCCGCCGAGATCCTGCGCGGCTACGAGTCCGCCGCGCGACAGGCATCGCCAGCGTTCGGCGGGTTCTCGGCGCAGCGCGGCGAGACGTTCTTCAGATCCGCCCACGGCGGCGACTGGAGCTGTGCCTCCTGCCACACCCAGAGCCCGGTCGCGGCCGGCCGTCACGCGGTCACCGGCAAGGCAATCGCGCCGCTCGCCCCTGCGGCGAGCCCGGCGCGGTTCACCGATTCCGCAAGAGTCGAGAAATGGTTCAACCGCAACTGCAACGACGTACTGAGGCGCGCCTGCACGCCCGCCGAGAAGGGTGACGTGCTCGCGTATCTGATGTCGCTCAAGAACTAGGAGCTGCAAATGGAAAACGATCTCAAGCGGAACATCCTCGATGCGACCGTCTGGTCTCTCGGCGTTTTCGCCGTCTTCATGCTCGTGGCCCATGAAGCCTTCGCAAAGGACAGGCAGTCCGCTGCAACAAACCCGACCTATAAGGCGGAGTGCGGCAGCTGCCATGTCGCCTACGCGCCGGCGTTGCTGTCAGCGGGGTCGTGGCAGGCCGTGCTGAACGGGCTCGACAAGCACTTCGGCTCCAATGCATCGGTGGATGCGAAGTCGCTCACCGAGCTCCGGGCGTTCCTCGACTCGAATGCGGGGCGTGACCGGCGGGCGAGCACCGGGACGCCGGACCTCCGGATCAGCGAGACAGACTGGTTCCGGCGCGAACACCGCAAGGTGCCCGCGACGACGTGGCGGGGTGCGGCGGTGAAGAGCCCGGCGAACTGCGCCGCGTGCCACACCGGCGCCGAGAGCGGGGACTACAGTGAACGCGGCATCCGTGTTCCGAACTGAGGAGTGGCTGCGATGATCAAGAGCAGGATTCTCGTCTGGGACGCACCCACACGCGTCTTCCACTGGGCGCTTGCCCTGTCGTTCGTCGGCGCGTTCGTCACCGCCGACAGCGAGCGGTTGCGCGATGTCCACGTCGTGCTCGGGTACACGGTGCTCGGTCTGATCGCGTTCCGGCTGGTCTGGGGCGTGCTGGGCACGCGCTACGCGCGCTTCGCCTCGTTCGCTTTCGGGCCGCGCGAAGTCGTCGCCTACCTCAGGTCGCTCCTGACGCTCCGGCCGCAGCACTTCCTCGGGCACAACCCGGCGGGCAGCTTCGCGATCTTTGCCCTGCTTGCGCTCGGTCTGCTGACGGGCCTTACCGGCTACGCGCACTTCAACGAGCTCGGCGGCGAATGGCTCCAGGACTTGCACGAGGGCCTGGCGAACGCCATGCTCGCGGTCGTGTTCGTCCACATTGCAGGCGTCGTGGTGGGCAGCCTCCTGCACCGGGAGAACCTGGCACTCGCTATGTTCACGGGCTACAAGACGGGCGACCCGGCGCGGGCGATCCGGAGCGCGCGGTGGCTCGTCGCGGCGTTGGTGGTCGCGAGCGTCGCGGCGCTCTGGACCGGCGTCATCCCGGTGACCGACGCCAGCCCGGGCGCAAGCACGATCGCGACATCACGGCCGGCCAGACACGCGGAGCACGACCGGAGGCGCTGACGCGACGATGCGCATCCTCGTGGTGGAAGACGACCCGCTCCTCGCGGATGGGCTGCAGGCGGGTCTCCGGCAGGCGGGCTTCGACGTCGACCTCGCGCAGGACGGCGTCACGGCGGATCTCGCGCTCGGCACCCACGGCTATGCGGCGGTCGTCCTCGACCTCGGCCTGCCGCGGCTCGGCGGCCTCGAGGTTCTGAGGAGACTCCGCGCCGGCAGCCGCGCCGTGCCGGTGCTGATCCTCACCGCGCGCGACCGCGTCGAGGATCGGATCAAGGGACTCGACAGCGGCGCGGACGATTACGTCGTGAAGCCCGTGGACCTCGGCGAGCTCGCTGCACGCCTGCGGGCGCTCATCCGGCGGTCAAAGGGCGAAGCGGCGTCCGTGTTGCAGAACGGCGCGCTGCACCTCGACCCTGCCGCGCGCCAGGTCACCTTCGGTGGCAAGCGGATCGAGCTGCAGGCGCGCGAGTTCGCCATGCTGCACGAGCTGATGCTCAATGCCGGTCGCGTGCTCTCGCGCGAGCAGCTCGTAGAGCGGCTCTATGCGTGGGGCGAGGAGATCGAGAGCAACGCAATCGAGGTGCACGTGCACCACCTGCGTCGCAAGCTCGCGCCCGACGTGATCCGCACCGTGCGCGGCGTCGGCTACCTGATGCCGCGACTACCGAATGGCTAGCGGGCGCGCACCGCGGTCGATCAAGGGACGGCTGCTCGTCATGCTGCTCGGCACGGTCGCCGTCGTCTGGCTCGTGATGGCGGGCTACAGCTACTGGGACGCCCGGCACGAGATCGACGAGCTGCTCGACGCGCATCTCGCGCAGTCCGCGGCGCTGCTCGTCGCGCAGGCCGGCCACGAGCTCGAGGAGATCGACGTCGAGCACGCGCCGCAGCTCCACAGGTACGAGCGTCGGGTCGCGTTCCAGATCTGGGAGCGCGGCCGCACGCTCCGGCTCCACTCTGCGAACGCACCCAACGACCGCTTCTCGGCGCGCGACGAGGGGTTCAGCGACGCCGTCGTCGGCGACCGGCGCTGGCGGGTCTTCAGCAGCTGGGACGCGAAACGGCGGTTCCTGATCCAGGTCGGCGAGCAGCGCGAAGCGCGCGACGAGATCGCCGCGCGCATCGGCCGGAACCTGCTCGCGCCGCTCGTCTTCGCGCTTCTCGTGCTCGGCGTGCTCGTCTACCTCGGCGTGAGCCGCGCGACGCGCCCGCTGGCGAACGTGCACCGGCAGGTCGCCCAGCGCGATCCCGAGAACCTGCAGCCGATCGCCGTCGACGACTGTCCGGCGGAAGTGGTCCCGCTGGTGGACGGGCTGAACCGCCTGTTCGGGCGGGTGACTAGGTCGATCGACAACGAGCGCCGCTTCACCGCCGATGCCGCCCACGAGCTCCGCACACCGATCGCGGCGCTGCGCGTGCAGGCGCAGGTCGCGCGCGGCGCGGCGGACGACCGCGAGCGGCAGCGTGCCCTCGACAACGTGATCGCCGGCTGCGACCGCGCCACGCATCTCGTCGAACAGCTGCTCACGCTCGCGCGTCTCGACCCCGCCTACGTGCGGTTCCAGCCCGAGCCATGCGACCTGCGCGCAATCGCGAAAACCGTTATCGGCGAGATCGCGCCGAGAGCCGTGGCGAAGGGCGTGGAGATCGAGCTCGACGAGGGTCCCCCGACCCTCGCGCGCGGCGATGCGGGGCTCCTCGCGATTCTGGTCCGGAACCTCGTCGACAATGCCGTGCGCTACAGCCCGTCTCGGACGACCGTGCGAGTTCGGATCGATCCGGCCGGCGGGCGCGTCGGCCCGACGCTGATCGTCACGGACGAAGGGCCGGGCGTGCCGGCCGAGGCCCTGCAGCAACTCGGCGACCGCTTCTACCGCGCAATGGGCACTGGCGAGAGCGGGAGCGGGCTCGGCCTCTCGATCGTGAAGCGCATCGCGGAACTGCACGACGCGGCCGTGAGCTTCGACGCGGGACCGGGCAGCCGAGGGCTCCTGGCGAAGGTGGCGTTCGCGGGGCGAGAGGGGGCGTCCTAGGCGTCGCGTCCGGGCTGACGCTGCCCCCGGCCGCCTTCTGCCGGGCTGCGCGACAATACGCGGCACTGACACAACGGATCCGATCCGCATCGAGGGGAGTCCCGCATGAAAGCCGTCGCCCTGACCCGCTACCTGCCCATCACCGACCCGCAGTCGCTCGTCGACGTGACGCTCCCCGACCCGGTGCCGGCCGGCCACGACCTCCTCGTGCGCGTGGCGGCGGTGTCGGTCAATCCCGTGGACACCAAGCAGCGCGCGCCGAGCAGCAAAGTCGAGGCGCAGCCGCGCGTGCTGGGGTGGGACGCGGCCGGGACGGTCGCGGCGGTCGGGCCGGAGGTGACCTTGTTCAAGCCCGGTGATGAGGTGTACTACGCGGGCGACGTGACGCGGCCCGGGTCGAACAGCGAGCTCCAGCTCGTCGACGAGCGCATCGTCGCGCGCAAGCCAAAGTCGCTGGACTTCTCGCAGGCAGCGGCGATCCCGCTGACGGCGATCACTGCCTGGGAGTCGTACTTCGACCGCATGAAGATCGATCCGGCAGGCGGGCGCCGCGGCGCCACCTTGCTGATCATCGGGGGCGCCGGCGGCGTGGGGTCGATCGGCATCCAGATCGCGAAAGTGGTCGCGGGACTCAAGGTGATCGCGACGGCGTCGCGCCCCGAGACGGTCGCGTGGGTGAAGGAGCTCGGCGCCGACCACGTCGTCGACCATTCCCGGCCGCTTCGCCCGCAGATCGAGGCGCTCGGGCTGAAGTTCGTCGACTACATCGCCAACTTCAACGACACCGACCGCTACTGGGACGCGATGGGCGATCTCGTCGCGCCCCAGGGCGCGGTGTGCATGATCGTCGGAAGCAAGGGCCCGCTCGCGCAGGACGCGGTGCGCGGGAAGAGCGCGACGGTGTGCTGGGAGCTGATGTTCACCCGGCCGCGCTTCAAGACGCCCGACATGATCGAGCAGCACCGCCTGCTCACCCGCGTCGCGGAGCTGATCGACGCGCAGAAGGTGCGCGGCACCCTGCGCGAGACGCTGAGCCCGATCAACGCCGCGAATCTGCGCGCCGCGCATGCAAAGCTCGAGTCCGGAAGGACGATCGGAAAGGTCGTCGTCGCGGGATGGGATTGACGCGCCGGACGAGGGCCGTCCAGAGCCGCACTAACATCGGCGCGTCGCAGGTCGGACCGATCCTTGACGACGGTCGGTCCGCGCCCTACCTTCGCGTGGCCGTCACCAGGAGACCTTGAAGCATGGAGCACGTCGCGATCGTCGGCGGGGGGATCTGCGGCCTGGCGCTTGCGATGAACCTGCACGCGCGCGGCATTCCCTGCCGCGTGTTCGAGCGCGCTCCGGAAGTCAGAGAGCTGGGGGTCGGCATCACGCTGCTGCCGCACGCCATGCGTGAATTCGCCGCGCTCGGCCTCGAGGCGCCGCTGCTGGCAGCGGGCATCGAGAACCGGGAGGCGCGCTTCTTCAACCGCTTCGGCCAGTTCATCTACCGGGAGGCGCGCGGCAAGCTCGGCGGATACGCCTATCCCGAGGTGGGAATCCACCGCGGGCGCCTCCACGTGATCCTTCACCGCGCGGCAGTCGAACGGCTCGGCGCCGACCGGATCCTGACCGATCGGCAATGCATCGGCCTGGAGCAGGACGACGAAGCCGTCACGTTGCGGTTTAGGGAGACCTCGTCAGGGCGCGAGCTGGACCCGGTGCGCGCGCAGGTCGCGATCGCCTGCGACGGCGTCAACTCCGTCGTGCGGCGCAAGTTCTACCCGGGCGAGGAAATGGCGTTCGCGGGCATCAACACCTGGCGCGGCGTCACGCGCCGCGAGCCGATCCTGGGCGGCCGCACCTATCTCCGGATTGGCTCGCTCCTGACCGGAAAGCTGGTCGTCTATCCGATCGTGGACGCAGCGGACGGCGCGGGCAACCAGCTCATCAACTGGATGGCCGAGATCAAGCGCGACACCGCGGTGCAGAACGACTGGAACAAGCCCGGCCGGCTGGAGGATTTCTTCCATCTCTACGAAAGCTGGCGCTTCGACTGGCTCGACGTCCCCGAGCTCATCCGCACCGCCGACCAGATCCTCGAGTACCCGATGGTCGACAAGGAGCCGGTGGAGCGCTGGACTTTCGGCCGGGTCACGTTCGCCGGCGACGCCGCGCACCCGATGTATCCCCGTGGCTCGAACGGCGCGGCGCAGAGCGCGATCGATGCCCGCACGCTCGCCGACTGCCTGCAGGCCGCGCGCGACCCGCGCGACGCGCTCGTCCGGTACGAGAAGCTGCGGCGCGAGACGACGGCGCGAATCGTGCGCGCGAACCGGGCCCATCCGCCGGACGTCATCAACATGAAGGTGGAAGAGCTGGTGGGCGACCGGCCGTTCGACGACCTCGACCGCTACATCACCCAGGACGAGCTGCGTGCCCTGTCGGAGTACTACAAGCGGATCGCCGGCTTCGCGGTGGCCGACGTGGGCAGCCCGGCGGCGGCCGCCGCTCCCGGGGCGTAGCCGATCAGCAATGACGCTGCGCCGCCTCGTCCTGGTTCTCGGCGTCGCCGCGGCCCTGGTCGTCGTGGCTGCGACGGCGCTGACCATCTGGGCCGCGCGCGAGGACGCCCTGGCGGAGTGGCGCAGTGACGCGCTGGTAGTGAGCGCGCTCGGGGCTCTTGCCGGGGCGTTCGTCGTCGCACTTGCAGTCGCGATCCACCGGCGCCTGCAGAGCGAGGCGCGCCACCGCGCCGACATGCTCGAAGGCGCGGCGCGGTTGGACGCGATCGTCCGGTCCGCGATGAACGCGATCATTACGGTCGATGCGGATCAACGCATCGTCGTGTTCAACGCCGCGGCCGAGCAGATGTTCGGCTGCAGCGCTGCACAGGCGCTCGGCAGCCCGCTCGAGCGCTTCATCCCGGAACGGTTCCGTGCCGTCCACCGGGCGCACCTGGAGCGGTTCGCCCGCACCGGGGAGACGGCGCGACGCATGGCGCTCCAGACCGCGCTCTGGGCGCTGCGGGCCGACGGCAGCGAGTTTCCGATCGAGGCGTCTATCTCGCAGGCGACGGTGAGCGGCCAGAAGATGTTCTCGGTTATCCTCCGCGACATCACCGAGCGCATGCGGGCCGAATCCGACCTCCTGCGCTCGCAGCAGCAGACCCGCGCCAGCGAGGAACGGCTCGAGGCCATCGTTCGGTCCGCGATGGACGCGATCATCACCGTCGATGCGGGCCAGCGCATCGTTCTGTTCAACGCTGCGGCCGAGCAGATGTTCGGCTGCGCAGCCGGGGAGGCGCTCGGAGGGTCGCTCGACTGCTTCATCCCCGAGCGTTTCCGCGCCGCCCATCGCCGGCACGTCGAACGGTTCGGGCGCACCGGCGACACTGCGCGCCGCATGGGACCGCGAATCGCGCTGTCGGCCCTGCGGGCGGACGGCACCGAGTTTCCGATCGAAGCCTCGATCTCGCAGACCGCGGTCGGCGACCAGCAGCTTTTCACCGTCATCCTGCGCGACGTCAGCGCGCGCGTGAACGCCGAGGCCGAGATCCGGCGCGCGCATGAGCAGCAGCGCGAGCTCGCAGTCGCGATGCTTGAGGTGCGGGAGGCCGAGCGCACGCGCATCGCGCGCGAGCTGCACGACGAGCTCGGCCAAGCGCTCACCGGGCTCAAGATGGACGTCGAGGTGCTCGCCCGGATGACTCCCGGCGAGCGGTCCGACCTGTTCGAGCGGATCGGGGCGATGCGCGAGCTGCTCGACTCCACGGTCGCCACCACGCGCCGGATCTCGGCCGACCTGCGTCCCCTCGTGCTCGACGACCTCGGCCTCGGCGCAGCCGCGGAATGGCTGGTGCAGAACGTCGTCCAGCGCTCCGGCCTCGCGTGCGAGCTCGAACTCGATCCATCCTTCGCGCAGCTCGACGAACCCTACGCCTCGGCGCTCTTTCGCATCATGCAGGAGTCGCTCACCAACATCGTGCGGCACGCGCGCGCGCGCCGGGTCGGGGTGCGGCTCGAGCGCGCGGGCGCCGTGGCGGTGCTTAGCATCAGCGACGACGGCGTCGGAATGGAGACCGGCGCGCGGGCGAAGCCCCGCTCGTTCGGTCTGCGCGGGATCAGCGAGCGGGTGCTGCTCCTCGGTGGCGCGTTTGACATTGCGAGCCCGCCGGGCGGTGGCACCCTCGTCGTCGTGCGGATTCCGCTAGACGGTGCGCGGGCGAGGGAAGCGGCGTGACCACCCGGGTGGTGATCGCCGACGACCACGCCATCGTGCGCGAGGGACTGCGGCGCATCCTCGCCAGCGAGCCGGCGTTCTCGATCGTCGCCGAGGCCCGGGACGGACACGAGGTCCTTGCGGCCGTGCGTGCCGGCGGGTTCGAAGTGCTGCTCCTAGATCTGTCGATGCCGGGTCGCAGCGGCATCGACCTGCTCCGGCATGTGAAAAGCGAGCGGCCCGAGCTGCGCGTGCTCGTTCTGTCGATGCACGCCGAGGAGCAGTACGCGGTGCGTGCTATCCGGGCCGGGGCATCCGGCTACCTCACCAAGGACACCGCGGCGACGCAGCTCGTCGCGGCGCTCCGCAAGATAGCCGCCGGCGGGCTCTTCATCACGCCCGCCGCCGCCGAGGCCCTGGCGCTCGGGCTGCAGTCGCCCGGCGAGGAGTTGGCGCACAAGCGGCTGTCCGACCGGGAGTACGAGGTCTTCCTCCTCCTCGCCGGCGGCGCGTCGGTCACCGGCATCGCCGAGCGGCTGAACCTGAGCGTGAAGACCGTGAGCACGCACAAGACCCACATCCTCGAGAAGATGGGCCTCGGCTCGCTCGCGGATCTCGTCCGCTACGCCGTCGCCTACAAGCTGCTCGACTCCCCCGACCTGCCGCAGTAGATCGCGGCAGACCGGAGGACCGCGCCGCCGCCTAGGAATATTCCGAGGCAGCGGTAACTCCGCCCCGGCACCGATTCAGCCGCCGCCGATGGTGGCGTCCCCGTTGCGTCGCGATACTGGCGCCGTCAATCATGAAGATCAGGACAGTGAAAGTTTTCGTCGTCGAGGACTCGCCCGCAGTGCGCAACCGCCTCGTCGCGATGCTCGGCACCGTCCCCGGCGTTGCGGTCGCGGGCGAGGCGGACTCGGTGCACACCGCCACCGCCGGCGTGCTGGCTGCGGCGGTCGACGTGATCCTGCTCGACCTTCAGCTCCTCGACGGCAGCGGCCTCGATGTCCTCGCGCAGGTCAAGCCCGTCCGGCCGGACATACGCGTGATCGTGCTGAGCAACCTCGCCACCCCGCAGTACCGGGAAGCGAGCCTAGCCGCCGGCGCCGACGTGTTCCTCGACAAGTCGCACGACTTCGGGCGCGTGCCCGAGATCCTGCGCGGCTGGCTGGCCGCGCCGGAGGCCGCGCCCATTCGCTGAGCGCGCTCAAGAACCATTCGCATCACTAGGAGCCCACCATGCCCACCACCGCCTGCAACGCCTCCGTCACGAACATCGGGACCGCAGCGTCGAATGCCCCGGCCGCCGCATGCGGGCTGGCGACCCTCGCGGATCTCGCCTGCGCATTCGGGCTGGAAGTCACCGATTCCGAGCTCGCCGGGATCACCTTCCCGGTGCGACGGCTGAAAGCCGGCGACACCCTGGTCCGCGCGGGCGACCGCTTCGACGCGATCTACGTCATCCGGAGCGGATTCTTCAAGACGGTGCGCATCGACGAGGCCGGGAACGAGATGGTGATGGCGCTGCCCATGGGCGGCGACGCGATCGGCTTCGACGGCTTCGATCCCGGCCAATACACCGCCGACGTGATTGCCCTCGACGCAAGCCTCGTCGCGGTCCTCCCCTTCGCGCGGCTCGCGCAACTCGCGCGCACGCACCCGTGCCTCGAGCGCGCGCTGTTCCGCGCCTTCAGCCGCGAGCTCGGCCGGGACCGCAGCATGATCTGGCTGCTCGGCACCCTCGACGCAGAGTCGCGCCTCGCGACGTTCCTCCTCGACCTGTCGGAGCGCTTCGGGCGGCTCGGCTACTCGCGCACGTCCTTCGAGCTGCGCATGACCCGGCAGGAGATCGGCAGCTACCTCGGCATCAAGCTGGAAACGGTCAGCCGCACGCTTTCGGGACTCGCCGCCGACCGGCTCATCAGCGTCGACCGCCGCACCGTGACGCTCGATGACGTCCCGGGGCTGCGCAGGATCCTCGCGCACCGGGACGCGGCTCCCGATCCGGGGGCCGAAGCAATGCCGACTGCGGCGCGCGCGGCTGCCCCGCGCGAGGCAAAGCAAACCCGGTTCTCCGCGGTCCGTGGGCTCGCCATGGCCGCCGCGTAGCGGGTTCTGTCGGATCGCCGGGATTTGATTGCGGTCAAGATCGCGCGCGGTCGCACTAATAGAGTCGTCACACGACCAGGTGCGTTACCGCACGGGGGGGATGATGGCGCTGACGCCCGAGCAACGGCTTGACCTCGCGCAGCTGATCGAGGAGGAACATCGGACGCTCAGCGCGGCAGCCCGTTCCGGCGCCGAGCAATTGCGCGCCGCGCGCCAGCTGCGCGCCATCGAAGCTGCGCAACGCCGGATCGCCGACGGCACGTACGGCTCCTGCGTCACGTGCGGGCGCGACATCGAGGTCGACCGGCTGATCGCCTACCCGGCGGCCGCGCGCTGCCTCGGCTGCCAGGACCGCCACGAGCAGCTTGGGCCGGGCGCCAAACCTTGACGGCTGCGCAACCGCCCACGGCGTGGGGGCCCGCGATCCGCGACGATCTCACTCCGCCTTGATCCCCGCCTCCTTCATCAGCCTGGCGTAGCGCGCGAGCTGCACGCGCGTGGCCGACGCAAGCTCGTCCTGCGAGGTGCCGCGGATCGTGAAGCCCTGCGAGACGAGCTTCTCGCGCACGTCCGGGGCGGCGAGCGCCCGCACGATCTCGGCGTTGAGCCGCACGATGATGTCCTTGGGCGTGCCCGCGGGCGCAACGATGGTGAACCAGGAGTTGAACTGGAAGCCGGGCAGTCCCGATTCGGCGATCGTCGGGACGTCGGGAAACTGCGGGTGCCGCTGCGGCGTGGCCACCCCGATCAGCCGCAGCTTGCCCCCGCGCACGAGGGCGGCGACGGTGCCAAGCCCCTGCATGCCGATCGGCACCTGCCCTGCCGCGATGTCGGTCGCAGCCTGCGTCGCGCCCTTGTACGGCACGTGCGTGAGCGAGACGTTCGCGGTCGATGCGAATAGGGCCATCGCGACGTGCTGCGGGCTGCCGTTGCCGCCCGAGGCGTAGTTGATCTTCCCCGGGTTCGCCGTCGCGGCGGAGATCAAGTCGGCGGCACTCTTGTAAGGTGCGTCGTTCGCGACGACCAGCCCCCACTCGATCGTGCCGACGAGCGACACCGGCTCAAAGTCCTTGAGCGTGTCCCACGGCATCTTCGCGTGCAGGTTCGGCAGCATCGTCATGATGCTGTCGTTGAACGCGCCGATCGTGTACCCGTCGGGCGCGCTCCTCGCCACGCGCTCGGCGCCGATCAGCCCCGCCGCGCCGGGCATGTTCTCGACGATGATCTGCTGGCCCATGTTCTCCGACATGCGCGCGGCGAGGACGCGCGCCGCGTTGTCGACCGCGCTTGCGGCGGCGAGCGGGATGAGCATGCGGATGGGCTTGTTCGGATAGTCGCCCTGCGCGGCGGCGACTCCGGACCACGCGACGAGCAGGAAAACGGCGATGCGGCGAATGAACGGCATGCTTTTCCTCCGGTTCCCACTTCGTAACTATCCGTCCGGCCGAGCCGAAGCGAACTGCGGGACGCAATGTTAGCAGCGCGCGCCGGCGGCGCGCGCTGCAGCCTTGGAATAGACTCGCACGTCCGCGCCAGGACTCGCCGATGACCGCCTTCACCTCACGCATGCCGGTCGTGTTCTTCGGGCACGGCAGCCCGATGAACGCGATTCAGCCCAACCGCTACGCCGAGGCGTGGCGCCGGGTCGGCGCGGCGCTGCCGAAGCCCAGGGCCATCCTGTCCGTGTCGGCGCACTGGTACACGCGCGGCACCGCCGTGACCGCGATGGCGACGCCGCGGACGATCCACGACTTCTACGGGTTCCCGGAGCCGCTGTACGAGGTTCGGTACCCGGCCCCGGGCGACCCTGCGCTCGCCGCACGCGTGCGAGAGCTCGCGGCACCGATCGACGCGGCGCTCGACGAGAGCTGGGGCCTCGACCACGGCACCTGGCAGGTGCTGATGCACGCCTTTCCCGCAGCGAACGTCCCGGTCGTACAGCTCAGTATCGACGGCACGAAACCCGGGTCGTTCCATTACGAGCTTGGCAAGCGGCTCGGGCCCCTGCGCGACGAAGGCGTGCTCGTCATCGGCAGCGGCAACGTCGTGCACAACCTCGGCCTCATGCGGCGCAGCGCCGACGCGCCGCCGTACGACTGGGCAGGGCGATTCAACGATCGCGTGCGCGCCTTGCTCGTCGCGCGCGACCATGCGCCGCTCATCGACTATGCGAGCCTGGGCGAGGACGCCCGGCTGTCGATCCCGACGCCCGATCACTATCTCCCGTTGCTGTATTGCATCGCACTGCAGGGCAAGGACGAGAAGCTCGAGATTCCGGTCGACGGCATCGACATCGGATCGGTCGGGATGCTGTCGCTGGTGATCGGGTGACGCCGGCGCCGGCGCACCCGCGGCTCACGCCCGGGCTCATGGCGCTGCTGACGGCCACCTGCTTCACGACTGCGGGGACGGTGCACTTCCAGACCCCGATGCTGCCCGAGTTCGCGCGCGAGTTCGACGCGAGCACGGCGGCGGTCGGGTGGGTCGCGACCTGCAGCTTCGGCGGCTTCCTGGCCGGAACGCTCCTGCTCGCGCCGCTCGGCGACCGTTTCGACAAGCGGCGGCTCATCATCGTGCAGCTCGGCTGCCTGATCGCCGCCGTGCTCGCAATGGCCGCGGCCCCGACCCTCCCGGTGCTGGTCGCGGCCGCACTGCTCGTCGGCGTCTTTGCGAGCATCTCGCAGCACATCCTGCCGTTCATCGCCGAGTTTGCCGCGCCGGGCGAGCGCGGCCGCGCGATCGGCACCGTGATGTCGGGGCTCTTCCTCGGCATCCTGTTCGGGCGCGTGGGCGGCGGCTTCGCCACGGAGTACCTGGGCTGGCGCTGGACCTACGTGCTTTCCGCGGCGCTGATGGCGGCGCTCGCGCCCGCGCTGGTCGCGCGCCTGCCCGACGTGCCGGCCAAGACGCGACTGGCGTATGCCGCGCTGCTGCACTCGCTCCTCCGCCTGGTGCGCAGCCGCGCCGACCTGCGCCGCGCCTCGACCATCCAGTTCCTGCTCGGCATCTGCTACGGCGGGTTCTGGGCGACGCTCGCGCCGATGCTCGCCGCGGTGCATGGCGTCGGGCCCGCCGTGGCGGGCCTCTTCGGGATACCGGGCGCGGCCGGCGTGCTCGTCGCGCGTCCGGCCGGCCGCTGGATGGATCGCGTCGGCGCGCGCCCGGTCGTGACGACGGGAATCTGTCTGGTGATGGCCGGCTATGTGACGTTCGGCTTCGGTGTGCTCACCATCGTCGCGCTCGTCGCTGGCGCGATATTGCAGGACTGCGGCCTGCGCTCCGCGATGGTCGCGAACCAGGCCCTCGTCACCACCGCCGACCCCGAAGCGCGCAGCCGCTCGAACACCATCTTCGCGATCCACGTCTGGGGCGGCAATGCGACCGGGGCGTTTGTCGCGAGCACCGCCTGGACCCACGCCGGCTGGCTCGGCGTATGTGCAAGCGGCGTGGCAGCATCGCTCGTCGCGCTCGCGGTATACCTGTCCAGGAGTGCGGCGCGCTCGCTTTCGTCAACCGGGAGAGATGCCCAATGAGTTCGACCACCACCGCAAGCGGCCTCGTCATCGAGGACCCGACCGTCGGATCCGGCGCCCTCGCCGCCGCCGGACTGCGCGTCACCGTGCATTACACCGGCTGGCAGACCGATGGCACGAAGTTCGACTCGAGCAAGGACCGGAGCGAGCCGTTCGCCTTCCCGCTCGGCGGGCGGCGCGTGATCGCCGGCTGGGACGAAGGCGTGCAGGGCATGCGCGTCGGCGGTGTGCGGAAGCTCACCATCCCGCCTGCGCTGGGCTATGGCGCGCGCGGCGCCGGCGGCGTGATCCCGCCGAACGCGACGTTGGTGTTCGAGGTGGAGTTGCTGGGGGTCGGCTGACGGAAAGCGCGGCGTCCGGCCTATTGCGGGAGGGTGCGACCGGTCACTTGCCGGCGGATCTCGCGCAGCTTCGCCTTGACGCGCGCGGCGTTCGCGGTGCCCATGCGGGTCAGCGTTTTCTGTCCGGCCGAGCGCGCCTCGAGCGCGGGATCGGCGAACTCGTACATCACCCAGGGTTTGGCGAGCCTGATCGGCTCCGCGACCTCGGGCGTCGCGAGCAGGTGGTCGATCACCTCGATCAGCCGGTCGTTGAAGTACCTGTCGGCATACCCGAGGTCCTTGTACGCCTGCTGGAACAGGGGATAGAGGCGCACGTAGAGCGCGATCATCTTCCCGGTGTCGACCGACTCCATGAAACGCAGCGCGGGCTCGTAGCGCCGGTAGTTCTCCGCGCTGAGGTAGACCGCGTCCCTCCCGCCGGTCGTGATGAACGCGCCCTGGGTCTGCGTGGAGGGCCACATGCGCTGTGGCGCCTTGCTGCGCGGGAGGTTGTCGATCGTTGCCACCAGGCGGCGGACGAAACCGCTCAGGTTCGCGAACTGCTCGAGCGGCGCGCGGCCGACGAGAGCCGCGAGCGCGTCCGCGACCGCCTGGTCGCTCTCGTCCACCGAGGGCGGCAGCGCTGCAGCAACCGGCTCCTGGGTCTCGGGCTTGGCGTCCTCGATCGGATGCCGGATCGCCGGCTCGGGTGCGGCCTGCGGCGCGGGCTGGGCACCGGCGAGAGGCTGGGCCGGAGGTTGCGACGCCTGGTCCCGGAGCCAGTACCAGTAGACGCTCGCGGCTGCTGCGGCCAGCAGCACCAGGGGAATGCCCCACCACACGACTCGCCGCGCCAGCGAGGGCGGGGCGTCCGCGCCATATCGATCGACGTAGGGCGGGGCGCGGTCGACGTCGATCGCGGGCTCCGCGCCGGCCCGCGCATCGGCGATCTCGGCGTGGAGCTCAGGCGTGTCGGGGGTTCCGCCGCGCATCGGTCTGTGACCTAGGCCCGTGGCCGGAGTTCACTCCGGTCGCAGTTTAGAATCGGTGTGTCGCGAAACCACGACATCGGGAGCCCTCGCATTGAGGCTGACGCCGGCGGGCAGCCGCCACATCCTTGCCGCATTCTCCTGCGCGACCCCGGCGTTCGCGCAATCTTACGCCGCGTGCCCGAAGAACGGCGCGCGGCTCGACTGACATGGCGGGCAGGGCCCACGTCCTCGTCGCCGGCGGCGGCATCGGCGGCCTCGCGGCGGCGCTCGCGCTGCTCAGGCGCGGCTTCGACGTCGACGTGTACGAGCAGGCCGGCGAGCTGCGCGAAGTCGGCGCGGGACTGCAGATCAGCGCCAACGGCAACCGCGTGCTCCACGAGCTCGGCGTCGGCGCGGCACTTGCGGCGCTCGCGTGCGAAGCCGCAGGCAAGGAAGTGCGGCTCTGGAACACGGGGCGGACCTGGAAGCTGTTCGATCTCGGCGCGGTTTCGGTCGAGCGGTTCGGATTTCCGTACTACACCGTCTACCGGCCCGATCTCCTCGCGGCGCTCGCCGCGGGCGTGCGCAGAGAGAAGCCGGATGCGATCCACCTCGAAGCGAGGTGCATCGGCCTGGAGCAGTCCGCGCGCGGCGTCACGCTGGGCTTCGAGGGCGGCGAGGCGCACGGCGATGTGCTGATCGGTGCGGACGGCGTGCACTCACGTATCCGGCAGGGGCTCTTCGGGGCGGACGCGCCGCAGTTCACCGGCCTCATGGCGTGGCGCGGCACGATTCCGATGGCGGAGCTGCCCGAGCGGATGCGGCGCCTCGTCGGCACCAACTGGATCGGTCCGGGCGCCCACGTCGTGCACTACCCGGTGCACCGCGGTGAGCGCATGAATTTCGTCGGCGTCGTCGAGCGCGCCGACTGGCTGGTGGAGTCCTGGACCGCCGCGGGCACGCGCGACGAGTGCCGGGCGGATTTCGCGGGCTGGCACGACGACATCCATCTCATGATCGACCGCATCGCCACGCCGTTCAAGTGGGCGCTCATGGCCCGCGCGCCGATGCCGCGGTGGACGATCGGCCGGGCGACGCTGCTCGGCGACGCGTGTCATCCGACGCTGCCCTTCCTCGCGCAGGGCGCGGTAATGGCGCTGGAGGACGGCTACATCCTCGCGCGGGCGCTGGACGCGTTCGGGGACGACCTCGCGACCGCGCTTCGCCGCTACGAGGACGCGCGCAAGGAGCGCACCGCGCAGATCGTGCAGGGATCCGCCGACAACGCGCGCCGCTTCCACAACCGTGCGCTTGCCGATGCGGCCGGCGCGCAGGCATATGTCGACCGGGAGTGGGCCGAGGAGCGGGTGAAGAGCCGTTACGAGTGGCTCTTCACCTACGATGTGACGACGGCACCGGTGTAGGAGCCGGCCCTGGTCGAGCTTCGCGCCGGAAGTGCGAACGCCCGTCGGCGACGTTATCCAGCCTTGAACCCTGCGGCCTTGTGCGAGCTGTCGCAGAACGGCTTGTTCTTCGATTGGCCACAGCGGCACAGGTAGGCTTCCGCGCCACGCCAGCGCTCACAACCGCTGCTCGCGATGATCGCGAGGCCACCCTTTACCTGCAGCGGCCCGTCCTTGAGCGGCTTGATCGCGAGTGCGCCGCCCGCGGCGGCGACGCCTTTGCCCGTCTCTCCGACCGCCCCCGGGTCCTTGAACCCCGCGGTTTCGTGGCTGTTGTCGCAGAACGGCTTGTTCTTCGACTGGCCGCACCGGCACAGCGCGGCGCGGAAGCGCACGCCCGGCATGTCGGCCGGCGCGCCCTCGATCGCGAGATCGCCCCGCGCGAAGAGCGGGCCGTTGTAGCTGACCGT
Source organism: Burkholderiales bacterium (assembly GCA_035456405.1). Lineage (GTDB taxonomy): Bacteria > Pseudomonadota > Gammaproteobacteria > Burkholderiales > SG8-39 > JAGVSZ01. Next base: position 18,179 of record DATIDG010000095.1, read on the forward strand.
CACAGTGTTCCGGACCGCGGGCTCCTCGACCGTCTGTCCGTCCTTCACCTCGTAGACGAGCGCGCCGCTCGGACACCGTTCGCACACGTCGACGACTTCCGCGACCGTCGCGAGGTCCGGCTGGCACCATGGCTTGCGGCCGGTGACGAAGAGATCCCCCTTGGCGCGTCCGCATTCGCTGATGTGGATGCACAGGCGCTGGTCCCACGTGACGTCAGCATCCTTGCCCGGGTAGCGGAAGATCGGCGAGCTGCTCATACGGAGAATCTCCGGGTCGCGGCGCGACGCACAACCTAGCACACCAGCGCGGCGACGCGAGAGCACGGTGTCGTCTCCTCGCCATTGACGCCGGCTCGCTTCCGGTGCCATCGTGTGCGGGCCATGAGGCAGCGGCGCGTTTTCCCGCGGATGTCCCTCTTCGCTGCGGGGATGATCCCGCTCGCACTGGCCGCCGCGACCTACAAGTGGATCGACGAAAGAGGCGTGGTGAACTACGGCAATGCGCCGCCCGCTGCGGCGCGACAGGTTAAGCAATTCGACGAAGAGGCGTCGCGAGTCAGCACGATTCCCGCCGTGCCGAGAGCGCAGCTCGAAAGGGAGAAAGAGCGCCTCCTGCGAGCGCGCGTGGCAAGACTGGAGCAGGAGATCGACGAGCTGCGCCGCGCGCGCGCCGCAGCGCCGGCCCCCACGCGCGCGTTCGACCGGTACTACGCGTTTCCGCAGGCCGTCGCGGTCTATGCGCCGGCCTATGCCTTCCCCGTCCACCGGTCGCGCTTCCGCGCGGAGCACTGCCCGGTGCACGCGCCGTTCCGCGGCGGCGTGACCGTGCGCGTGACCGCCGGCCGGCGCTGAGCGCGCGGCGTTCAGTCGACGACGCGCCGCCGCAGCGCCTTCACCTGGCCGCGCCTGACCTTCGTCTCCACGCGCCGGCGTTGCGACGCGCGCGTCGGCTTAGTCGGCTTCCGCCGGCGCGGCACCACGGCTGCGCGGGCGACCAGCTCGCGCAGGCGAGCGAGAGCGTCCTCCCGATTCGTCTCGAGGCTGCGGTGCTGCTGCGCCTTGATCACCACCACGCCGTCGGAGGTGATGCGCTGATCGCGCAGCGCGAGCAGGCGCGCCTTTACCTCCTCCGGCAACGACGAGGCGCGGACGTCGAAGCGCAGGTGGATCGCATTGGAGACCTTGTTGACGTTCTGGCCGCCCGCGCCCTGCGCGCGGATGGCGATCAGCTCGACCTCGTCGTCGCGTACCGTGACCATGGCCTCAGCGATCCAGCTCGGGGTAGTGTCGCCAGATGTCCATCTCGTTGAACGGCAGGCGCCGGTCCGACGCGAGATAGCGGGCGATCCGCTGGCGCGACTCGACACTCTCGCGCAATGCCATCAGCCGCGGATACCTGAATGCCCGGCGGGCCATCGACTTCGGCAACGCGTAGCGCAGTCCCTCGATCGCCTGGAAGACCGAGAGGTCCACATAGCTCAGCTTGCCACCCAGCATCCAGCGGCCGCCGCTGCGCTCCAGAACCCGCTCGAAGTACCCGAGGAACTTCGGCAGGCGCTCCCGGATGAACAGGGCCGCGCGGCGCTTCGCTTCCGGTTTCTGGTCCTCGTAGTAGAGGCTGCCCGCAATCGGGTGATGCGTGTCGTGGGTCTCGAGAATGAAGTCCGCGACCGTGAGCTGGAGCTGGTGCGCCCAAAGCCGACCGGCTTCCGCGCGCGGCACCAGTCCGAGCCGCGGCCCGAGAAACAGCAGGATGTTCGCGGTCTGGCCGATCACGAGCCTCCCGGCCTTGAGGAAGGGCGGCGCGAACGGCGGCTGCCGCACCGCGCGGCTCTCCATGAGGCGCATCATCGCGGCCATGCCGCGCGGACCCGTCCGCGCGACGTCGACGTAATCGGCATCGGCCTCCTCGAACGCGAGGCGGATGAACTCGCCGCGGCCCTGGATCTCGGGCCAGTAATAGAGCTCGTAGCGCATCCGGTCAGCTCCTTGGGCTCGTCCGGGCGCTGCCCGCGACCCCCGACTCGGTGATGACCGCGGCGAGCGCCGAGTGGAACTGCGGCGCCATGACGTGCACACCGGCGATGCCCGGCACCGCGGCGAGCTGGCGGATCACCTCCACGCAGATCCGTTTCCCCTCGACCTTCGGGTCCGGCGCGCGCTCGAGGCGGTCGATGATCGCGTCCGGGATCAGCGTGCCGAACAGCCGCTCGCGCATCCAGCGCGCGGAGCGGGCCGACGGGATCGGCGCGACGCCGATCAGGATCGGCAACCGCTGCGCAATGCCGAGATCGAGCAGCCGGCGGGCGTACCGCTGCGCCACTTCGACGGCCATGCAGAACTGCGTCTGGACGAACTCCGCCCCGGCCTCCGCCTTCGCCAGGAGCCCCGTGGGCTGCCAGTCTGCGGTTGGGTCGACCACGGTTTCCGCGGCGCCGAGCACGAGATCGACCCGGCCCTTGATCTCGGCGCCGGAAGGGAGCTTCCGCTCCGACCGCATCGCCCGCGCCATCGCAAGCACCTGGGTGGTGGCCAGATCGAACACCGGCCTCGCCTCGGGTTGATCGCCGACCCGCGGCTCGTCGCCGCGCAGCACCAGCACGTTGCGGATGCCGAGCGCGACCGCGCCGAGCAGGTCCGCCTGCAGCGCCAGCCGGTTCCGGTCGCGGCAGGTAACCTGCAGGATCGGCTCGATGCCGTGCTGGAGGAGGAAGTGCGCTGACACGAGGCTCGAGAGGTGCGTCTTCGCGCCGGCGCCGTCGGTGACGTTCACTGCGGTTGCGATGCCCCGCAGCGGCAGCGTGCGCTCGATGAACTCGGCCGGATCGGTCGACACCGGCGGCGAGACCTCGGCCGTGATCACGAACCGACCGCGCCGCAGCGCACGATCGAGCTCGCTCACCCCCTCGCTCGCCCCGGTCCCTGCGCCTGAAACGTCAGTCATTGATGAGCGCCCCTTTCCCGCGGATAGTAGCAAGCGGCGCGGCCTGCACCGGCGTTCGCTCGGGGATTGATTGATCTCGCGCAAACGGCGCGGGGCAGGCTCCACTACGCTCATCGTCATGGCGCGTAAATGCGCAACGCTTTTGCACGGGAGAGGACCATGAACGACCCGATCGCCGGCTGGCGGGCAGAACACCGGAACTTCTCGCGTCTGCTCGAGCTGTTCGACCGCGAGGTCGAGCGCTTCCACTCGGCCGAGCGCCCCGACTACGAGCTGATGCTCGACGTCCTGACCTACCTGCGCCACTTCCCCGAGCACACGCACCACCCGCGCGAGGACGTTGCGTTCAAGCGGCTCGTCCGTCACGACCACGCGATCCAGCCGGTCGTGAACCGGCTCCTGCAGGAACATCGCGTGATTGCCGAAATCGCGCGTCAGCTGCAGGACCTGCTCGAAGCTCTGCAGGGCGACGAGTTCGTCGCGCGGGCGGAGGTCGAGGCCGCCTGCGCCACGTTCCTCGTCTACTACCGCCACCACATCGCGGGCGAAGAGGACCGCATCCTGCCGCTCGCGGGAAGGCTCCTTACTCCCGACGACTGGAAAGCGGTCGGCGCGGCCGTCTCGTCGGCGCCGGATCCCCTGTTCGGGAGCGACGTCGACGCGCGTTACCGGGAGCTGCGAGACCGGATCGACGCGGAGGCGGGCTAGTCAGCGCACCCCCGCACGCCAGGCGCCGGGCGCGGCCGGCGGGACGGCGGTGCGTGGCGCACCTGGACGAGCCGGCTCGGACGGAAGGCGTCGAGCGTGAGCTCGACCCCCTAGCGCGGGCTTGAAAGCACGAAGGCTCCGTTGACCGACTTGCGCACCTCGCGAAAGCCCTCGACGAGACAGATCCAGACGAGCGTCAGAAGCGCGGCGCGCGCCTCAGTGCCAGCGCAGAGCGCGTAGTACCCGAGCAGCTCCTGCGCCTCGAGGTTGTTCTCGAAGTCGTCGTAGCTGTCGCGCAGGTTCGGCAGCGGCGGCCGTGCCGCCTGCCGAGCGAAGAAATCGAACGGTCCCCGCGCGGGCTCGGCCGCGCGCGGCAGCGACAGCCGGACGTTGCGGTACTCGAGGTCGTCCGAATCGGCAAACTCCGACGGCGCGACGCTGACCTCGTCCGGACCCACGAGGAGCGCGAGTGCGACGGTCACGCACGCGCAACGCTCGTTCGGATCGACCCACCGCGCGGACGCCAGCGCGACCAGCCGATCGACGATCGCGGCGTCGCCGGACTTGTCCCGGGCCTGCTTCGAATCCATGACCCGCCCTCTCGAATGAGACGCTGTACCGAAGGGTAGCGGCGACGGCGGCGCGCGGCTTCGTCGTTGTTCACAAAAAGGCGCGCGACGCGATCCCCGAGCATCGCACCGAGACATAGCGCACGAGCTTGCCCGGGCATCGACGATCCGGCTCAGAGCTTGCCATGCAAGGCACTGTCGCCGCGGGACCACCATGGCGTCAATTCGACACCGATCGGTGCCCCCGCGTTACCATTCGCGCCAGTTCCAACGACGTCAGCGCGACAACCGTGACACCCGTTCGCAACCCGAAGCTAATCGCGTTGCTCTTTTTCGCGGCGGCAACCGCCGCGCACGCCGACTACGACCGGGCTGTTGCGGCGGTGAATCGCGGCGACGCGACGGCGGCGTTCAAGGAGTTTCTGGCCGCAGCTGAACGGGGGGATGAGCGAGCGTTCGTGCAGGTCGCACGCGCGTACGCGTATGGGGCAGGCACCAAGCCGGATCCGCGGGCCGCGCAGAACTGGGCGGCGAAGGCGGCGGCGAAGGGGAGCGCGGACGGACAGTTCCTTGTCTACGCGTTGGTGATCTCCAAGCCCGAATTGAACTACGTCGATCGCCAGGGGCGGATCGACTCGCAGCGTTATCGCGCACTGGCCGCGCGGCCGATCAGCGAGCGCGAGGACGAGATGGCCGCGTACGACATGCTCGGCAAGGCGGCGGGGCAGGGACACCGCGAGGCGTCGCTGAGGCTCGCCGGTTTCTATGCGGACAACGTCGGCGAAGGCAATCGCGCAAGGGCGGTGGCACTCCTGGACAAATTCCCGCAGCGCCCGCCGGTGTTCGACGAGTTGCGCAAGCAGCTCGGCGAGCTCGACGCGATCGGCCCGACACTGATCCCGGTCCGACTCAGAGACGAAGTGATCCCCGCCGCGGCGAAGGTGGCGCAGGCCGCCGCCGCCGAGAAGGACAAATCGAAAACCGAGTGCAACGCCGCGAAGCTGGTCCGCACCCAGCGCATGGGGCCGGTCAACCGGCCGATCTGGCTGCCGCTCGCGGTCCCGGAGCTGAAGACCGCCTACCTGATGAGCGGCGAGTGGCGCGAGCGCTGGACGTTCGACGTATGCGGGACCGAGTCGTTCGTGCACGTCCGCTTCCTCGCCGACGGCCTCGGCAACGCGACGCACGCGGCGGAGAAGGAGCGGTAGTCATGGGCGGCGCGAAGGCGCGCTTTACCCTGGACGGTCGCGTCGCGCTCGTGACCGGTGCGGGCCGCGGGCTCGGCCGGAGCATCGCGATCGCGCTCGCCGACGCCGGTGCGGAGGTCTGGCTGATGGCGCGCACCGCAGCCGAAGTGGAGCAGGCAGCCGAGGGAATCCGCGCGGGCGGCGGGCGGGCCACCGCGGTTGCCTGCGACGTTACCGATTCGCGCGCCGTGACGCGGGTGATCGAAGGTATGCCGGCGCTCGACGTCCTGGTGAACAACGCAGGCACGAACTTCCCCGAGCCGTTCGTCGACGTGAGCGAGGAGCACCTGGACCGACTCCTGAACCTGAACGTGCGGGCGGCATTCCTCGTCGCGCAGGCGGGCGCGCGCAGGATGCTTGCGGCCGCCGACCGCCGCACGCGCGGCGGGGCGATCGTCAACATGTCCTCGCAGATGGGCCACGTCGGTGCGGTGAACCGCAGCGTCTATTGCCTCACCAAGCACGCGATCGAGGGGCTCACGAAGGCGATGGCCGTCGAGCTCGCGCCGCACGGCATCCGCGTCAATTCGCTCGCGCCGACGTTCATCGAGACGCCGCTCACGGCGCCGATGTTCGCGCGCCCCGACTTCTCGAAGTGGGCGCACGAGCGCATCCCCCTCGGTCGCCTCGGCACGCTCGACGAGGTCGCCGCGGCCGCGCTCTTTCTCGCCTCGCCTGCGGCCTCGCTGGTGACCGGGACCAGTCTGCTCGTCGACGGCGGTTGGACGGCGCAGTAGCGCCGGCGCTCAGCGCGCCGCCCGTGCGCTCTCCCCCTGCTGGAGCGCCCGGCGCATCGCCCCGAACCGCTTCCGGTAGTGCGCGGGCGTGAGGCCCACGCTGCGCCGAAAGAGGCGGCTGAAGAAGCCCGCGTCCTCGTAGCCAACCTCGTTGGCGATCGCCTCGACCGGCGCCTCGCCCGCCTCGAGCATCTGCTTCGCCTCCTCGAGCCGCAGCGTGTGCACGTACTCGAGCGGCGCCATGCCGGTCGCCTGCTGGAACCGGCGCTTGAACGAGCGCTCCGGCAACCCAGAGACGCGCACCATCGCGGCGACCGGCGCGGCCTCGTGGTAGTTCTCGGCGATCCACGTCTGGCAGCGCGCAACCACGGCGTCGTCCACCTGCCGCGAGCGTGCGAGCCGCGCGAACGGCTGCTGCCCGATGTCGTGCCAGTCGATGAGGTTCACGCGCGCCGTCTGCATCGCCACCTCGACGCCGGCGGTGCGCGCGATGAGATAGAGGGCGAGGTCGAGCCAGGAGGTGCCGCCCCCCGCCATGACGAGCCGCTGCCCCTCGCCGGACACGACGAGCGCGCGCTGCGGGCGCACCTTCACTTTCGGGTAGCGGCGCGCGATCGTGTCGCAGTACGCCCAGTGGGTGGTGGCCTCGTAGCCGTCGAGCAGGCCCGACTCGGCGAGCAGGATCGCACCGGAGCAGGCGGTCGCGAGCGTCGCGCCCGCCGCGTGGTTGCGCCGGAGCCAGTCGATCTCCGCGGTAAAGCGCCCTCCGATCGGCTCGCCGGGCGCGATTGCCACTTCCGGGACGCACACCACGTCGGGCGGCGGACCGTCCTCGAGCGTCGCTTCGGGCGTGATCGTCACGCCATTGCCGGCGACGAACGCGCCGGCCTGTCGCGCAACGACGCGCGGCTGCATCGGCGCGGGGCCGGGGCGGCCCTCCGCGATGATCCCCCAGTCGCGCCCGGCCGACATGAACAGGTCGTACATGCCGTAGACGACCGAGGCGGTCGCCTCCGGGAAGGCCAGGATCGCGACATTTGCACGGGGCGGGGCGGGGGTCATGGCCGATTCGTCCGGTTCGTTGCCGAAATGGCTTAAGTGCTGCAGGCGCCTCCGACCTAGATTGGCAGCCTTGGAATTGAACCCCAAGGAGAAGCGCCATGCCAACCCCCATCGAGATCTTGCTAGACCCGGTGTCGCTCACCGTCATGGCGCTGTATGGCGCCCTCATCGCCTGGGAAGCGCTTGCCCCGGCGCGCCCCCTGCCCGTCGTGAAGGGCTGGCGGACGGGCGGGATCATTGCGTTCCTCGCGTACGTGATGATCTCCACGTACCTGCCCCTCCTGTGGAGCGAGCAGCTAGCGCGCTTCCAGCTTCTCGACCTCACGGCGCTCGGCACCTGGGGCGGCGCGCTCGTCGGCGTGCTCGTCCTCGAGGGCGGCATCTACGCCTGGCACCGCACGATGCACCGCTCGAGCGCCCTCTGGCGCGTCTTCCACCAGATGCACCACAGCGCCGAGCGGCTCGACACGTTCGGCGCGTTCTGGTTCAGCCCGTTCGACATGGTCGGCTGGACCGTGCTGTCGAGCCTCGCGCTGACGCTCATGGTCGGCATCACCCCGGAAGCGGCGACGATCGTGCTGCTCGCGACGACGTTCATCGCGGTCTTCCAGCACGCGAACGTGCGCACGCCGCGCTGGCTGGGCTACGTCATCCAGCGGCCCGAGAGCCACTCGCACCACCACGAGCGGGGCGTGCATGCGCGCAACTATTCGGACCTGCCGCTCTTCGACCTCGTTTTCGGCACGTTCCACAACCCGCACGACTTCGCCCCGCAGCAGGGCTTCTACGACGGCGCTTCGGCGCGCATCGGGGAGATGCTCATGTTCCGCGACGTCTCGGCGCCCGAACAGGCCGCGCCGTCCGCCGCGCCCCTGTCCAGGGGCGCGTGACGCGGTGACCGCGGTCGGGGAGTTTCGAATGTATCCTGCGCTGCACGATGTTCAACTCGGCGCCGAATCCTCGCGTCCTCATCGCCGGCGGAGGTCCCTCCGGCCTGATCGTTGCGATCGAGCTCGGTCGCCGCGGCATTCAGTGCCTGCTCGTAGAGGAACAGGCCGGACCGCCGGACTTTCCCAAGGCGAACGCGACCACCTCGCGCACGATGGAGCACTACCGCCGCCTGGGCTTCGCGCACGAGGTGCGCGCGCTCGGACTGCCACCGGACTATCCCCAGGACATCGCCTACTTCACCCGCTACGCGCGCCATGAGCTTGCGCGCGTGCGCTGGCGCTCGCGTCGGGAGGCGATCGAGGCGCGCGAAGATGCGCACTCCCGCTGGCCGACGCCCGAGCCGCTGCACCGCACGCAGCAGATGTACATCGAGGCGCTGATGCGGCGCCACGCCGCAAGGTGGCCGGCGGTGGATGCGCGCTTCGGCTGGCGGCTGACCGACTTCGCGGGCGCGCGCGGCGGCGTGGCGGCGACGATCGAGGACGTCGCCTCCGGGCGGCGCGAGAGCGTGCACGCCGACTATCTCGTCGGCTGCGACGGGCCGCGGTCGCTGGTGCGCGAGGCGCTCGGCATCCGCTACCAGGGGTGGGCGGGCGAGGAGCGCGACTTCATGGGCGGGCGGATGCTCGCCGTCTTTTTCCGTGCCCCGGCGTTCTACGAGCTGGTGCCGCCGCGGCGCTCGTGGCAGTACTGGGCAGTGAACCGCGTGCGGCGCTCCTTCATCTGCTCGATCGACGGCGCAGGGCTCTTCGTGCTGCACACGCAGCTCCCGCGTGGCCAGGCGCCGACCGAAGCATACGCACGCGAATCGATGATACTGTCGGCGGGCCGCGAGTTCCCCTTCGAGATCCTGGCGACCGCGCCCTGGACGGCGGGCTTCACACTCGTCGCCGAGCGTTATGCGGATCCGCACGGCCGCGTCTTCATCGCCGGCGACGCGGCGCACCTCTTCACGCCCACCGGCGGGCAGGGCTACAACACGTCGGTCGACGACTGCTCGAACCTCGGCTGGAAGCTCGCAGCGGTGTGTCAGGGGTGGGGTGGCCCGGGCCTGCTTGCGACGTACGAGTCGGAGCGGCGCCCGATCGGCGAGCGGAACACGCGCTTCGCCCGCGCGATGGCGGATTCGATCGGCGGGATGCCGGTGCCGGAGACGATCGAGGACGACACGCACGCCGGCGCGGCCGCGCGCGCGGCGCTCGGAGCGCAGCTCACCGCGCACTGCAACCGCGAGTTCGACATCCCCGGCATCCACTTCGGCGTGTTCTACGGTGGCTCGGACGTCGTATGCGACGACGGCACGCCGCCGCCGGTCGACGACTGGCACCGCTACGCGCCGCATGCGACGCCGGGCGCCCGCGCGCCGCACCTCTGGCTCGCGGGCGGGGTGTCGATCTTCGACCGCTTCGGGCGCGACTTCACGCTTCTCCGACTGGGCCCGCCGAAGCACGACACACGCGGGCTCGAGGACGCGGCGCGCAGCCGCGGCGTGCCGCTCGCGGTGCTCGACGTCGCGTCAGAGGAAGCGCGCGAGCTGTACGGGCGAGATCTGGTGCTCGTGCGTCCCGACCACCACGTCGCGTGGCGCGCGAACGTGGCGCCGGCGGCACCGCTGGAGGTGCTCGATCGGATAACGGGCCTCGGCTGAACCGCGTCCTAGCCTTCTTGCGCCTTGCGTGCCTGTTCGTACTGCGACGGGGTCGATTTTGCGCGCGCGAGGTACTCGCGCAGGGCCTTCACGCCCTGCCGGTCGAGGGTGCTGCTGTGGTGCGGGCGGTGCAAGGTGCCCTCGACGCCGTTCAGCACCACGCGCAGACGCGCGCCCGTGGTCTGCTCGATCTTCGCCCCAAGGTGATTCAGCAGCGACTCGACCTCCCGCCAGTGAATGTTGCCGCTGATGGGGTCGTGGAAGATCGTGCGCAGGAGCTGCTCGTGCTTGTGGCTCATGGTCGCACCGAGGTCGCGCGAAAGGCCCGGCCGTCAGGATACTGCAGGCCGCGGACTTTGGAGGCCGTCCTCGAGCGCCGGCCTTGCGGAGAAGGCCTGGTGCCCCCATACTCCCCGCATCGAATTCGTCTCGGCTAGTCCTTCGCGCCCACCGGGCGCCGTCGTTGGTCTTCCCCGATCGGATCTCTGATGCCGCTGCCCAATCTCGGGCGCGGCGACGCCAGATTGGAGGAACACCATGTCTACTGGCACCGTGAAGTTTTTCAACGCCACCAAGGGCTTTGGCTTCATCCAGCCGGACGACGGCGCGAAGGACGTCTTCGTGCACATCTCCGCCGTGGAGCGCGCCGGCCTGCCCGGTCTCAGCGAGAACCAGAAGGTCTCGTTCGACACGGAGCGCGGCCGCGACGGCCGGGTCTCCGCGACGAACCTGAAGGTCCTCTAGTCGCTACTTGGGCCGCCGGGTGCGGCCCATTTTCCCTGTTGCGCCTACCCGGCCGCGCACGCGGCCGGGCAGGCGCCTTTGGTTTCAAGGAGCATCGATGGCAAAGGAAGAAATGATCGAGATGGAAGGCGTGGTCGACGAAGTGCTGCCCAACACCGTCTTTCGCGTGACGCTCGCGAACGGCGCAGCAGTCACCGCGTACGCGTCCGGAAAGATGCGCAAGCACCGCATCCGGATCCTCGCGGGGGACAAGGTCACGCTCGAGATGTCGCCTTACGACCTGTCGAAAGGCCGGATCAACTTCCGGCACAAGGACGAGCGCGCCGCGACGCCCATGGCACGCCGACCCGGGCACGCCTGGAAGCGCTGACGTACGACTCTGTCGGTTAGCGCCCACCCGAGACGAACGTCCCGTTGTTGAGGACGTCGATCGTCTGCCCGCGACAGCCGTGCCGAGTACTGCATGAGAGAACGGGAGCGGGCTCTCGCCCGGCTCCCGTCGTGCAGCCGGCATTGCGTGTTACTTCGCCTGGCCCTTGGCTTCGCCCTTCGGCTCGCCCGAACGCTTCTGCGTCTTGGTCGGCTCTTTCGTCGTCTGTTTTGCGGCCTTTTTCGTGTCGTCGGCCTTCGCGGCCGGTGAAGGTGTCGCGGGCGTTGCCGGGGTAGCGGGCTTCACCGCAGGCTGCGCCGGCGTGGCGGGTGTCGCTGGCGTTGCTTTCGGCGCATCGGTCGACTTGCCCGCGCCCTGCGCGAACGCGGTGGCGCTCGCGAGTGCGAATGCCGCAGCCGATACAAGCGTGATAAGTCTGATCATCGTGTAAGTCCTTCGTGGCGGTGGGTCGCAGCGACGTTGCTGCTTGAGTGCCTCAACGTCCAGCGGCGCGGCTGGTTGACCGTGCGCAGTCGCAAGCAGCGGCACCGTTTCACGACGGCGAAGCGTCGGACCCCGGCGCGAAGTGCCAAACTTCTGTATAGTGCTGACCCAAGCCACCGACGCATCTTCATCCGGTTCGCGTCGGGCCCTCGCGGTTGTTCTCGAACTCCCCGATTCCATCAATCAAGTAGTCGCATCTGCCTGAACCGGTTCCGACGGCGCAAGCCGCGGCAGGCCGTGCTCAGGAGATTCAGTTGTCCCAGTCGTTTCACGCCCTCGGGCTCATGCCCGAATTGGTCCGCGCCGTCGCGGACGAAGGCTACACCTCGCCCACGCCCGTGCAGGCACAGGCGATCCCCGTCATTCTCGAAGGTCGCGACGTGCTCGCCGGCGCACAGACCGGCACCGGCAAGACCGCCGGGTTCACGCTGCCGCTGCTGCAAAGGCTCGCGTCGCACGCGAACGCTTCCCCCTCGCCCGCCCGACACCTGATCCGCGCGTTGGTGCTCACGCCGACGCGTGAGCTGGCGGCGCAGGTCGAGGAAAGCATCCGCACCTACGGCAGGCACCTTCGCCTCAAGACGACGCTGGTGTATGGCGGCGTCGGCATCAACCCCCAGATCGACGCGCTCCGCCGCGGCGTCGACATCCTGGTCGCAACGCCGGGGCGCCTGCTCGACCACGTCGGCCAGAAGACCGTCGACCTGCGGCACGTCGAGATCCTCGTGCTCGACGAGGCCGATCGAATGCTCGACATGGGCTTCATCCGCGACATCCGGCGCATCCTCGCGCTCCTGCCGGCAAAGCGCCAGAACCTGCTGTTCTCGGCGACCTTCTCCGACGAGATCCGTGCGCTCGCGAACGGCCTCCTGCACGACCCAGCGACGGTCCAGGTCGCACGGCGGAACGCCGAATCCGAGCTCGTTGCGCAGCGCGTCTATTCCGTCCCTCAGACTCAGAAGCGCGCGCTGCTCGCGCATCTCGTGGCGTCCGGGGACTGGCGGCAGGTGCTGGTTTTCACCCGCACCAAGCACGGCGCGAACCGTCTCGCGGAGCAACTCTGCAAGGACGGCATCGAGGCGACCGCGATCCACGGCAACAAGAGCCAAGGCGCCCGCACCAAGGCGCTGGCGGGGTTCAAGTCCGGCGACGTGCGCGTGCTCGTCGCCACCGACCTCGCTTCGCGCGGCCTCGACATCGAGGATCTGCCGCACGTCGTGAACTACGAGCTCTCGCACGTGCCCGAGGACTACGTGCACCGCATCGGCCGCACCGGCCGCGCAGGCGTGACCGGCGAGGCGATCTCGCTCGTCTCGCCCGACGAGGCGCCGCTGCTCGCGGATATCGAGAAGCTGCTCAAGCGCAAGCTGGAGCGCACCCCAGCGCCGGCCTTCGAGCCGCGGGCCGCAACGCCCGTCGAGTACAGGCCTCAGACGCGTACGCGGCCGCGCACGGACGCGCAGCCGCGCCGCCAGCCGCCGCGCGAGGCGCACGCCCGGAAGCACCAGCAACCGGCGCGCACGCCTGCCCACCCCCACCACCAGCCGGCGCACGCGCCCGACCACGCTCACCATGAGCCGGCGCAGCCGGCCAGCCACGAGTCGGCCCTCGGCCGGCTTCACGACCACGCGCGGCGCGCGCCGCGCCCCGGCGGCCGGCGCGACAATCCCGTTCCCGCGCTGCTGCGCGGCACGTCGCGGCGAACCGGTTGACCACGGATTCATCAAGGAGGAAGCAATGGATATTTTCGTAGGCAATCTCGCCCCGCAGGCCACCGAGGCCGAGCTCATCGATCTCTTCAAGGCGTTCGGCGACGTGAAATCGGTGGAGGTCAAGCGCGAGATGTTCACCGGCACGTCGAAGGGCTTCGCGTTCATCGAGATGCCGGGCAAGCAGCACTCGCTCGCCGCGATCGCGGGCCTGAACGGCAAGGACCTGCACGGCCGCCCGTTGCGCGTTAACGAGGCGCGCAGCTTCGCGGGCGGGGGCGGCGGCCGCTCGCGGCGGCGCTGAGCCAGAGCGGCTTCGATCAGGGTCTTTCGGCGGATGACGGCACGAGCGTAGGGCGATGCAGCAGGCACTGCTCCGTCCTCCGCGGTCGCCTGCCTCGCGACACCCCGTGGCCATTTCTCAGACCTTCCCTACTCGGCGTATAGTCGGTTTTCCGATCTCCGCACGTTCCGAGCAACCCGAACCACGGCGCTCCGCATCGACGGGGCTGCTTGTTCCGGGCCGACGGAGACAGGAGGAACGATGCTGTTGACGAAAAAGCTGCGGCCGGTGGGCGTGTGCTCGCTGTGCCACGCAGTCACTTACCGGACCGAGACGATCAACCAGCGTTGCGGGCGCAGCCCCAACGGCCGGCGCTGCCGCGGCGAGTACAAGGCGGCCACCCGCGAGGTCGGCTGGAAAGCCTGCACGTCGTGCGAGCAGACCGGCGTGTTCGAGTTGCGCCCCTGCCCGTTCTGCAACGGCGTCGGGTGGCACCTCATGCGGGCCGGGAGGCTCTGAGCCGACCGCCGGGAGCGCCCCTCCATGACCACGGCGGGGGCGCATCCCTACTCGACCCTGACGCCCGACGTCGTGCTCGACGCGCTCGAGAGCGTCGGCCTGCGCGGCGACGGGCGCATGATCGGGCTGAACAGCTACGAGAACCGCGTCTACCAGGTCTTCACTGAGGAAGGCCCGCCGGTCGTGACGAAGTTCTACCGCCCGGCGCGCTGGAGCGACGCGCAGATTCTCGAAGAGCACGCGTTCGTCATCGAGCTCGCGGAGCGCGAGATCCCGGTCGTCGCTCCGCTCGCCCTCAACGAGCACACACTGAACGAGCACGCCGGCTTCCGCTTCGCCGTCTATCCGCGGCGCGGCGGCCGCACCCCGGAGCTCGAGGACCCCGAGACGCTCGAGTGGATGGGGCGCTTCATCGGCCGCATCCACGCGGTCGGGACGCTGCAGCCCTTCGTCGAGCGGCCCGGCCTGGGCATCGGGAGCTTTGGCACCGAGCCGCGCGACTGGCTGGTCGAGCACGACTTCATCCCGCCCGACCTGCGCGCGGCCTGGACCAGCGCGGCCGAGCTGGCGCTCGACGGGGTGCGCCGCTGCTACGAACGCGCCGGCGACGTGCGAACGCTTCGGCTGCACGGCGATTGCCACGCGGGCAACGTCCTGTGGACGGACGACGGACCCCACTTCGTCGACTTCGACGACAGCCGCATGGGACCAGCGGTGCAGGACCTGTGGATGCTGCTCTCCGGTGACCGCGCCGCGATGACGAAGCAGCTTTCGGACGTGCTCGCCGGCTACGAGGACTTCTTCGAGTTCGACCGGCGCGAGCTGGCATTGGTGGAGGCGCTGCGCACGCTGCGGCTCATCCACTACTCCGCCTGGATCGCGCGGCGCTGGGACGATCCGGCGTTTCCCGCGGCGTTCCCGTGGTTCAACACGCAGCGCTACTGGCAGGACCGCGTGCTCGAGCTGAAGGAGCAGATCGCGCTGATGGACGAAGCGCCCCTCGGTCCCGTGTAGCTCCGGCGCTCTTGCGGCCCCGCAGCCGTGCGGTGACGAGGTCGAGCATCGCGGCGGCGGCAACGGACAGGGCGCGCCCCTTCCTGCGCACGACGAAGATCGGCCGGCCGAGCTCGGCGGCGCGCACCGGCACGATCGCGAGCTCGGGCCGGCGGAACTGGAAGAGCGTCAGCTCCGGCACGAGAGTCACCCCCAGCCCATTTGCCACCAGCCCCGCGAGCGTCGCGAGTTGCTCCACCTCAAGCCCGGACCAGACGTACGGCACGTCGCGCAGCAGGGGCTCGAGGTGCTGGCGCACGCTGCTCGACCGCGCGAGGTGAATCAGCGCGCGGCCGGCCAGGTCGTCGAGCCGCACGGCGCGCCGGCGCGCGAGGGGATGATCCCGGCGGCACACGAGCCAGTAGCGATCGTCATAAAGCGGCCGGACATCGAACTCTGCGAGGTTCGGTCCCGAGGCGGTCAGCGCGAATTCGGCGCGCCCCTCGCGCACCAGGGCGAGGCAGCGGTCGGAAAGCGAGTCGAATAGCTCGACGGTGACGCCAGGGTGGCACCGACGGAAGGCGGCGAGCACCTCGGGCAGCCACTCCGCGGCGATCGACGGGAGTGCGGCGATTGCGACGTGCCCGCTGCGGGCCGCGGCATGGTCGCGCAGGCTGGCGACTGCCGACGCTACGTCATCCGCAATCCGCCGCGCCGCCCGCGCGAAGATCTCGCCCTCCGGCGTCAAAGTCACGTTGCGTGTGCTGCGGTCGAAGAGGCGCGCGCCGGTGGCGTCCTCCAGGCGCCGGATGAGCTGGCTGAACGCCGGCTGGGAGAGATGGCAGCGCTCCGCGGCGCGCGTGAAGTGGCGGGCGTCGGCGAGCGCCAGGAAGGCATCAAGCTGGCGCGTCGAGAGATTAAGTCGTTCCATGGATTGATTCGTCCAATCTTTCCATTTGTCCAATTGTAGCGGCGCGGTCAGACTGGCGCCATGACAACGAACCCGATCGCAATCGGCGCCGGCGCGGGTTTTTCCGGGGACCGCTGGGATGCCGCCGGGCCGGTGGTCGACACCCTGATCGCACGCGGCGGTTCGGCGGCGCTCGTCTTCGAGACGCTGGCCGAGCGCACGCTCGCGCTCGCCCAGCTCGCCCGCCGTGCGGATCCCAGATCCGGCTACGAGCCTTCGCTCGAGCACTTCGTCGGACCGGTCCTCGCCCGCTGCGTCGCACACGGGATTTCGATCGTGGGGAACTTCGGCGCGGCGAACCCGCGTGCCGCTGCAGCGCGCGTGCGCGCGCTGGCCCGCGACCAGGGCATTCCCTCGCTACGCGTGGGCGTGGTCGAGGGCGACGATGTCGCGACGGACGAGTTGCTCCCGGACGTCAGGGCAGCGCTCGATCGGGCACATCCCGACCGGCCGCTGATCAGCGCCAACGCGTACCTCGGGGCGGAGGCCATCGCCGGCGCGCTACAGGCGGGCGCACAGGTCGTCATCACCGGTCGCGTCGCGGATCCCGCGCTCGCCGTCGGCCCCGCGATGGCGCACTTCGGCTGGCGGAGCGACGACTGGAACGCCCTCGCCAAGGCGACGATGGCGGGCCACCTGCTGGAGTGCGGCGCGCAGGTGACCGGCGGTTACTTCGCCGACCCGGGGATGAAGGACGTGCCTGGCGTGGCGGACGTCGGCTTCCCCATCGTCGAGATGGGAAGCGACGGCGAATTCGTGGTGACGAAAGCCGGCGGGACCGGCGGCGTGGTCGACGCGCGCACGGTAAAGGAACAGCTGCTGTACGAGATTCACGACCCGGCGGCGTATCTCACGCCCGACGTCGTCGCCGACATCTCCGCAGCGGAGGTAGGCGAGCTCGGCCCGGATCGCGTCGCCGTGAGCGGCGTGCGTGGGCATCCGCGCCCCGACACGCTGAAAGTCACCGCCTGCTTCGAGGGCGGCTGGCTCGGGGAGGGTGAGATCTCGTATGGCGGGCCGAACGCGGAGGCGCGGGCGCGCCTCGCCGCCGATATCGTGAAGCGTCGCGTGGGCGAGGGGCTCGCGCTCCGCGTCGACCTGATCGGCGTACTGAGCGTGTTCGGCGACGACGCCGGGCGCGCGCTCGGCGAGCGCGCGGACTCCGGCGCGCGCGAGGTGCGCATGCGCGTGGCCGCCACGCACCCGGATCGCGCGCGCGTCGAGCGCGTCACGCGTGAGGTGCTGTCGCTCTACACCTGCGGTCCGGCCGGCGGCGGCGGCGTGCGGACGAACATCGTGTCGCGTCTCGGCAGCACCTCCTGTTACCTGCCGCGCGAACTGGTTCCTGCACGGTTCACCATCCTGGACTGACGCCATGACCGCTCGCCTCGTCGACGTCCCCCTGCACGCGATCGCCCATGGCCGCACCGGCGACAAGGGCAACCGCTCGAACATCAGCGTAATCGCCTACCGGCCGGATGCCTACGCCGTTCTCGTCGAGCAGGTTACCGAGGCGCGCATCGCCGAGCTGTTCCGGCACCGCCGCCCGACGCGGGTGACGCGGTATCTGCTGCCGAAGCTCGCCGCGATGAACCTGGTCATCGACGATGTGCTCGACGGCGGCGTGAACGACGCGCTGAACCTCGACACCCACGGCAAGGCGCTCGCGTTCATGGTGCTCGGGCTGACCGTCCGCGTACCGGTGGCGCTCGTGCCCGCCGGCTATCCGTTCGCCCACCCGTCGTCCCATCCCTGACAGGAGACCGCACGAATGAAGTCGCCAACCCCGCTCTTGATCGCCTGCGCGGCCGCGCTGGTGCTTGCCGGCAACGCGTCAGCACAGACCTACCCGACGAAGAACATTACCTTCGTCGTCCCGTTCGCCGCCGGCAGCGCGACCGACCAGCTCGCCCGCGCGCTAGGACAGGACGTTAGCGCGGCGGCGAAGCAGCCGGTGGTCGTCGAGAACAAGCCGGGCGCCAACGGCTTCCTCGGTGCGCAGGCGGTCGCAAAGGCGGCGCCCGACGGCTATACCGTGTTCATCACCACCAACACGACCCACGCGGCCAACCAGCACCTGTTCAAGTCCCTGCCCTATGACCCGGTCAAAGACTACGCGCCGGTCACCGCGCTCGCGCGCGGCGGCCAGATCATGGTCGTGAATCCGAAACTCCAGGCATCAAGCGTCGGTGACTTCATCAAGCTCGCCAAGAGCCAGCCGGGCAAGGTCACCTTCGGCAGCGGCAGCTCGTCCAGCCGCGTGGCCGGCGAGCTGTTCCAGCAGATGGCCGGCGTCGAGCTGCTCCACGTGCCGTACAAGAGCAACCCGCTTGCCATCAACGACCTGCTCGGCGGGCAGATCGACATGATGATCACTGACATGGTCACCGGCCTGCCGCAGGTCAAGTCGGGCAAGCTGCGCGCGCTCGGGGTCAGCACCAAAAAGCGCTCGCCGCTCGCGCCGGACGTGCCAACGATCGACGAGGCCGGGGTGAAGGGTTACGAGATGAGCTTCTGGTTCGCCGCCTACGTCCCGGCGAAGACTCCGCCCGCGATGATCGCCCGCCTGCGCGAGCTGCTCGTCAACGCGACCAAGGCGGCTCCGGCGCAGACCTTCTTCAGCACCACGGGCCTCGAGCCGTTCGTCACGACGCCGGAAGAGCTGGCGAAGTTCCAGGTCGCGGAGTCCCAGAAGTGGGGCAAGGTCATCAAGGCGGCCGGCATCCAGCCCGAATAGGGCCGACGCGCCTCGGAATACCGCCGCGGCGGGGCCTGTTTGCTTCGCTCCCGCCGCGGCGCGTCTAGGCGGGTCACCTCCAGCCACCGGGAGCCGCCAATGAAAGCACTCCGCATCGCGGCCGTCTTTGGCGCCTTCGTCAGCGCTGCAACCGACGCGCAAACCCCCACAATCGCTGCCCAGGCCGCGCCGGACGGCAACCTCACCGCCCTGCGCATTCAGGTCGGCAAGGACGGGCCGCCGCAGTGACGCTCACTTGAGCGCGAAGCAGTAGATCAGTCCGTCGCCGCCGGAGCTGCGCAGCGCATCCTGGCTGCAGCCGCGCGACGGGTGCGACGAGTTCCAGGATTTCGCGGCCGCGGAGTCGTCCAGCCCCATCCGGTCGTGATGGCCGACGATCGCCGCGCCGTCGCCGCTCTTCGTTCAGTTGCCGCACGTCATGTCGGCGTTGCCCGCCGGCGCACGGCCATCCGGCGTCGAGCCGGTCAGGATGTCGTGCCGGTTCGGCGAGTCGCCGCGGCCGTTGACCATCTCGCCCTTCTCGTTGAGCGCGGTCTGCTTGGTGAGGTTGTTGGCGCCGTGGAGCTCGTCGACGCTCTTGGCGATGACCACGCCCTTGGCGTTCTGCCAGGGGCCCGATCCGATGCGGTCGCGCGCGTTGACCGCCCCCTGACCTTGCGTGCTGAGATAGGCGCGCCAGGTGCGGCTTCCTGCCCCCACCGCACTTGCCAGCGTCTGGCAGAGCTTGTCCGCCCCGGCCAGGCCGTCGAGGTCAGCCCCCTTTCCGGGTCCGGCGCTGGTGACGAAGAAAGTCACGTTGGCCTGCTGCGCCTGCGCGCCGCCCGCCAGAGCTAGCCCCAGGAGCGCCGCAATCGCCGAGAAACGCGTCGTGCCCTTCATTTCAGTCCTCCTTTCGAAGCTTGCGTCTGCGCCCAGCGGCGCAGATGATGGCGAACATTGGCGCGATCGCTCGTATTCCGGTCAGGGTCTGACGAGGTAGTCTGCGAGGTCGATCGCCGCGGCGCCGGGCACCCGCTTGCGCAGGAACTCGTCGCGACGATCCAGCGGGACGGTCGCGTCGATCAGCAGCCGGCCCCAGTGATCCCGATGGGGATCGCGGAAGAAGCCGGGCAGGTCGGGAATCACCGTCACACGCCGATCCGGCCGGGCGCGGGTGAGGAAGGCCCACCAGACGTCGTCGAAGTCGTCGATGTCCACGTCCTCGTCGACGACGATGCAGCTCTTGGACCAGTCGTGGTTCGCGCCGACAGCGCTCAGCAGCACTTGCTGCGCATGACCCTCGTACTGCTGGCGGATCTTCACCACGGTGCCCATGACGTGCGGCACGCATGCGACATCGACGATGCCGGGGAGCGTCGCGTTGAGGTGCTGGTAGATGCGCGTGGCGATCGCGACCTCGAGCAGGCGCAAATCCTCTGGCGACCCGCAAACGAGCGCATGAAAGTAGGCGCCCCTCCGCACCGTGACGCCAAGCACCTCGAACACGTGACTCTGCGTCTCTGCGACGTAGTAGCCCTGGAACTCGCCGAACGGTGCCTCGGCCGCGCGCGCGCCCGGCTTGAACCGCCCCTCGATCACCACCTCGGCGTCGGCCGGCACCTCCAGCTCGATGTGCCGGCAACGGCGCATCGATGTTTTCCGCCCCGCGAGCCGGCTCGCGACCTCGATCTCGCTCTCGTTGTAGGGGATCGGCGCCGCGGCTGCGAGGATGAACTGCGGCGAGGGCCCGATCAGGATTGCCGCCTCGAGCGCCGCGCCGCGCGCCTCGGCCTTGGCCTGGTACTTCGTCAGGTCGTGGGTGCGCCCGAGACGCACGCGGAGCTCCGTGTCGCTCACCATCATGCAGCGGTGGAACGAGAGGTTCGGCACGCCGGAGTCGGGTTCGCGTGCAATGACCACGCCGGCGGTGATGTACGGTCCGACGTCCTTCTCGAAGTAGGTGACGCGCGGCAGATCGGACAGGCGGCACGACTCGAGCTCGGCCGCCGCTAGCGCGGCGGTCGCGGACGGCGCCGCGACGTGCATCTTCGTCAGCTCGTCCCAGCGGCGGCAGAACCCGCCGGCATCCGCACCGATCAGCTCGCGCAGCCGCGGCTTGCTGCCGTAGAGATTGCTGACGACCGGGAGCCGGGATCCTTTCACCCGCCGGAACAGCAGCGGCGCGTCGCTCTCGGCCTGCGAGCGAGTGACGACCGCCGCGAGTTCGAACCGCGGATCGACCTCGCGCTCGACGACGCGAAAACGATTCTCACGCACCAGCCGCTCGATGTAGTCGCGCATGTCCTGCCTCGCAGGTGGCTGCGGCGCTTGCGTTCCCGCGCATACCGCCGCCACAATGACTGCCGCCAAGTTATCGAATCCGCCCGGGAGAGGCAAATGGGGCTCGCTCGCTACCTTCTCGCTGCGGCGCTCGCGCTCGGTGCGACCGCCGTCCATGCCCAGTACACGACCGACCGGCCGATCCGACTCATTGTCCCATTCGCGCCGGGGAGCGGCACCGACGTCGCAGCGCGCCTGCTCGCGACCTCGCTCTCGGAGTCGATTAAGCGGCCGATCCTGATCGAGAACAAGCCCGGCGCGCTCGCGACGATCGGCACCGACGCGGCGGCGAAGTCCGCGCCTGACGGGCACACGCTCGTCGCGACCGGCAGCACGGCGCTCGCCGCCGCGCCGAGCCTGTTCAAGAAGCTGCCCTACGACCCGGTTGGGGACTTCGCGCCGGTCTACCTGCTCGCGACCGCGCCGCTCGCGCTGTTCGTGTCGAGCGAGTCGCCGGCGCGGGACCTGCAGGGGCTCATCGCGGAAGCGAAGGCAAAGCCCGGGAAGCTCAGCTATGCGTCGGGCAACGCCACCGGCGCGGTCGCGGGCGAGATGCTCAAGCAGTTCGCGGGCATCGACCTCTTCCACGTCCCGTACAAGAACTCCCCGCAAGGGCTGAACGATCTCGCCGGGGGGCAGGTCAGCATGATGTTCAACGACATCGCCGGCGCGACGCCGCTGATGAAGGCGGGCCGGCTGCGCCCCCTCGCAGTCACGAGCAAGGGTCGCGCCCGCGCGCTACCCGACGTGCCGTCGCTCTACGACGCGGGCTACCGCGGCTACGAGCTCTACAACTGGGTCGGCATCCTCGGTCCGGCGAAGACCAGCCCGGAGATCGTCGGCTACCTTGCGCGCGAGATTGCGAAGGTCGCGGCGCAGCCGGAGTTCAAGGAGAAGTTCGAGCGCGTCGGCCTCGACCTAGTCACCGACAGCAACCCGGAGGCGTTCGCCGCGTACATCAAGTCGGAGACGGCGAACTGGACGCGCCAGATCAAGGCGGCGGGTATTCAGCCGGAGTGACCACGGTGGAGGCTTCCCGGGGCGCAGCGGCGCGCCACGCAATGATCCTCATCCACGGCGGCCGCGTGCTGCGGCCGGGCTCCTTCGCAGTCGAAGCGCTCGACATCGTCGTCGACGGCGACGCGATCGCCGACCTCGCCGCTCCCGGCAGCGTCAGGGACGAGTCGATGCAGCGCATCGACGCGCGCGACCGGCTCGTCATCCCCGGGCTCGTCAATGGGCACAACCACGCGCAGACCGGCCTCGCGAAGGGCCTCTTCGACCGCTACACGCTCGAGCTGTACCTCAACGGCGTGCCGTGGGCAACCGGCCGGCGCACGCTCGAGGATAAGTACCTCTCCGCGGTGATCGGCGCGGCCGAGATGGTGCGCAAGGGCTGCACCGCCTCGTACGACATGTTCGCCGAGTTCCCGCTGCCGACGCCGGAAGGCGTGAGCGCGGTGGCGCAGGCGTACTCGGACGTCGGCATGCGGGCGGCGGTGTCGATGATGACCGCCGATCGCAGCTTCTACGAAGCAATCCCGGGTCTGCTCGACTTCTTGCCGCCGGCGCTGCGCGAGATCGCGCTGAAGGTCAGGCTCGCGCCGCATCAGGAAGCGATCGCCGCGTGCCGACGCGTGCTCGACGGCTGGTCGATCGACCGCGACCGCGTGCGGCCGGCGCTCGGTCCGACGATCCCGCACCACTGCTCGGACGAGTTCCTCGCCGGCTGCCGCGACCTCGCGCGCGACTTCGCCGTGGGCATGCAGATGCACGTCGGCGAGTCGAAGGCGCAGGCGATCGTCGCCGGCATGCGCTACGGCAAGACGCTCGTCGGTCACCTCGACTCGATCGGCATGCTCAACCCGGGCTTCTGCGTCGCGCACGGCGTGTGGCTCGACCACGACGATCGCGCGCGGCTCGCCGATCGCGGCGCCTCGATCGCGCACAACCCCGGTTCGAACCTCAAGCTCGGATCGGGCATCGCCGACATGCGCCGCTTGCTCGATCGCAAGGTGAACGTCGCGATCGGCACCGACGGCGCCGGCTCGTCGGACAACCTGAACGTCTTCGAGGCGATGCGGCTCGCGTCTTACCTCTCGCGCGTGCAGGACCATCCGGTCGAGCGCTGGGTGAGCAGCCGCGAGGCGCTCTACGCCGCCACCGAGGGCGGCGCGAAGGCGCTCGGCTTCGACCGGATCGGCCGCATCGAGAAGGGTTACAAGGCCGACCTGGTGCTGCTCGATCTCGCCGCCCTCCACTACGTCCCGTTGAACGACGTCGTCAACCAGATCGTGTTCGCCGAGGACGGGACCGGCGTCGACAGCGTCATGATCGGCGGGCGCATGGTGCTCGACCGCGGCACCCTCACCACGGTCGATCTCGGGCGGATGCGCACGCAAGCCGAGGAGGCGGTCGCCCGCCTCGCCGCCGCAAACGCCGAGCAGAAGGCCCTCAGCGAGAAGCTGGAGCCGTACGTCGGACAGTATTGCGGCGGGCTGGCCGCGCGCCCGTATCACGTCCACCGGTTCTGCAGCCCGCCGCCCGAAGGACCTTGAGGCGCACGGCGCGGGACGGGCGCCGCAACGTCAGCCTCCCCACACCTCCCGCGACACCTCGACCACGCGCTCGAGCTTGCGCCACTGCTCGTCCACGGTCAGCTGGTTGCCGTGGTGCGTGCTTGCGAACCCGCACTGCGGCGACAGGCACAGGTTCTCCAGCGGAACGAACTTCGCGGCCTCGTCGATGCGGCGCCGGAGGTCGTCCTTGCTCTCCAGCCTGCCCGACTTCGTCGTCACGAGGCCCAGCACGACCTTCTTCGTTTTCGGCAGGAGCCGGAGCGGCGCGAAGGTGCCGGCGCGCTCATCGTCGTACTCCATGAAGTAGCCGTCGACGTCGGTCGAGAACATCGCCTCGATCACCGCGTCCTGGTACGCGCCTGCGGCGAACCAGGTGCTCCGGAAGTTCCCGCGGCAGGTGTGCATGGTCACGGTCATCTCCGCCGGCCGGTTCGCGAGCGCGCCGTTGATCGCGTTCGCGTAATCGGCCGCGAGCGTCGACGGGTCGTCGCCGTTGTTCCGAAAGTTCTCGAGCACATTGGGGTCGCACAGGTACGAGAAGCTCACGTCGTCGAGCTGCAGGTAAGTGCAGCCCGCGGCGGCGATCTGCCCGATTGCCGCGCGGTAGGCGCTCGCCGCGTCGACCCAGAACGCTTTGAGGTCGGGGTACGCCTCGCGTGAGATCGCATTGCGCCCGCCGCGGAAGTGCAGCGTCGCCGGCGCGGGGATCGTGAGCTTGGGCGTCTTGCGCGCGACCGATTTCAGGAATGCGAAGTGATCGACGAAGATCGGCCGAGTGCAGCGCACCTTGCCGGTCACCGTGGCCATCGGCGGGACGTCCTCGGCCGCGAAGGTGCGGCCGACCGCCTTGGTCAGCGCCACGCCATCGAGCTGGCTCACGAAATCGAGATGCCAGAAGTCGCGCCGGAACTCGCCGTCGGTGATCGATTCCAGGCCGATCGCTTCCTGCTTCGCCACGGCCTCGCGGATGCACCGGTCCTCCACCGCCTTCAGGTCCGCGGCGCTCAGCGCGCCGGCCTTCGCCTGCGCGCGCGCGTCGCGCAGCTCGGGAGGACGAAGCAGGCTGCCAACGTGGTCGGCACGAAACGGAGGCCTGGCGGGCATGATCGGATCTCCTCGGTGCTGGGCAGGCGTCAATATGCTGCCCCGTTCCGGCTCGCACCGCAAACCGGGCGGCAACGGACCCGCTGCAGGTCGACTCCGACTGACCCGCATCGTCTGTCGCCCGCCGCCCGTTACAATCCGGGCCGGAGAGGGCGGGGACGCATTGCGAGCAAGGCATGAACGAGATCGTCACTACCCCCTTCGACACCGAAGCACCTGCGCGTGAAGCAGGCGCGATCGTCATCCGCGGCGCGCGCCAGAACAACCTCAAGAATCTCACGGTCGAGATCCCCACCGGGGAACTAGTCGTCGTGACCGGCGTGTCCGGCTCGGGAAAGTCGTCGCTCGTCTTCGACACCCTCTACGCCGAGGGGCAGCGCCGCTACGTCGAGACCTTCTCGTCGTACGCGCGCCAGTTCCTCGACCGCATGGACAAGCCGCAGGTCGACCGCATCGACGGTTGCCTTCCGGCGATCGCGATCGACCAGACTAATCCCGTGCGCACGTCGCGCTCGACAGTCGGCACGATGACGGAGCTGAACGACCACATCAAGCCCCTCTTCGCGCGCGCCGCGCAGCTTTGCTGCCGCGGCTGCGGGCGGCCCGTGCGGCGCGATACTCCGGACACGATCTTCGACGAGCTCGCGCGCCGCGCGGCGGCGGCCGGCGACCCGCGGCTCGTGCTGGCTTTCCCGGTCGAGGTACCGAAGAATTTCAGCGAGGCGGAGGTCCTGCAGCTGCTCGAGCGGCAGGGCTATGCGCGCGTTCACGCCAGGCAGGGGAGCACGCTCCAAGTCGTGCAGGACCGCCTGCGGATGTCGAGCGCGGAGCGCGCGCGCGTGATGGAAGCGGTCGAAGCCGCGCTCAAGGTCGGGCGCGGGCGGGTGAACGCGCACCAGGTGGCCGACGACGGCCGGGACGCCGCGGTGTGGCGGTTCTCCAGCGACCTGCACTGCGCCGACTGCGACATCCACTATGCCGAGCCGACGCCGAGCCTCTTCTCGTTCAACTCGCCTCTCGGCGCGTGCGAGACGTGCCGCGGCTTCGGTCGCGTGATCGGCGTCGACTACGGCCTGGTGATCCCCGACGAGTCTAAGACGCTCGGCGGCGGCGCGATCAAGCCGTGGCAGACCGAGAGCTACCGCGAGTGCCAGGACGACATGGTCAAGATGGCGCGCAAGCGCGGCGTCCCGCTCGACGTGCCGT
The DNA here is from genome assembly GCA_035456405.1 of Burkholderiales bacterium. Lineage (GTDB taxonomy): Bacteria > Pseudomonadota > Gammaproteobacteria > Burkholderiales > SG8-39 > JAGVSZ01. Next base: position 44,103 of record DATIDG010000095.1, read on the forward strand.
GGCGCGACCTCGCCGACGCGCACCGGCGCTGGGTGATCGAGGGGGACGACGGCTGGGTGAGCTGGCGCAAGTCCTGGCCCGGCACGTGGTACGGCGTGAAGCGCTTCTTCGCCTGGCTCGAGACGAAGGCGTACAAGATGCACATCCGCGTGCTGCTGTCGCGCTACCGCGCGTACACGCCGTGCGAGGCGTGCGAGGGCGCCCGGCTCAAGCCTGACGCACTGCTGTGGCGGCTGGGCGAGCGCGAGGACGCCGAACGCGCACTCGGGACCTACCGCCGCTTCCGCCCGCGGGACGTGAAGTTCGACGACGCGGCGCTCCCGGGCCTCTCGGTGCACGACCTGATGCTGCTGCCGATCGAGCGGTGCCGGTCCTTCTTCGACACGCTCCACCTGCCGGCCCCTCTAGACCAGGCGACCGACCTGCTGCTCACTGAGATCCGCGCGCGGCTCGGTTATCTCGGCGAAGTCGGGCTCGGCTATCTCACCCTCGACCGGCAGTCGCGCACGCTGTCGGGCGGCGAGGTGCAGCGGATCAACCTCACCACCGCGCTCGGCACCTCGCTCGTCAACACGCTGTTCGTCCTCGACGAACCGTCGATCGGCCTGCACCCGCGCGACATGGGCCGCATCATCGACGTGATGAAGCGGCTGCGCGACGCGGGGAACTCGCTCGTGGTGGTCGAGCACGACCCGCAGATCATGTTCGCGGCCGACCGGTTGATGGACATGGGGCCGGGACCAGGCGAGCGCGGCGGCGAGATCGTCTTCTTCGGCACGCCCGAAGCGCTGCAGGCGGCGCGCACGCTCACCGCCGACTACCTTGCGGGCCGCAGGCGCGCGGACGGCGGGAACGCGCCGCGGCCGCCGGACGCGCGCGCCGCGCGCCTCCAGATCCTCGGCGCGGTCGAGCACAACCTCAAGGCGATCGACGTCGCGCTGCCGCTGAACCGGCTCGTGTGCGTCACCGGCGTCTCGGGCTCGGGCAAGTCGACGCTCGTGCAGGATGTGCTTTACGCAGCGCTCCTCAAGGCCAAGGGCAAGCCGACGGAGGCGCCGGGCGCGCACAGAGCATTGCGCGGCGCGGAGCTGATCGACGCGGTGGTGCTCGTCGACCAGACACCGATCGGCAAGACGACACGATCGAATCCGGCGAGCTACGTGGGTGCATTCGATGCGATCCGGAACCGCTTCGCCGCGGCGCCGGCCGCGCGCGAGCGCGGCTACACCGCGGGCACGTTCAGCTTCAACGCGGGCAACGGCCGCTGCCCGACCTGCGGCGGCAACGGGTTCGAGCACGTCGAGATGCAGTTCCTCTCGGACGTCTACCTGCGCTGCCCCGACTGCGACGGGAAGCGCTTCCGCCCCGAGGTGCTGGAGGTGAAATGGCGCGACCGAAGCATCGCCGACGTGCTCGAGCTGACCGTCTCGGAAGCGGTCGCGCTCTTCGCGGATGAGCGCGACGTGGTCGCGAGGCTGCAGCCGCTCGCGGAAGTCGGGCTCGAGTATCTGCGGCTCGGTCAGCCGGTGCCGACGCTCTCCGGCGGCGAGGCGCAGCGGCTCAAGCTCGCGGGGCACCTCGCGGAAGCAGCGAGCCAGGTGCGCGGCGCCAAAGGGTCGCTCTTCCTCTTCGACGAGCCGACCACCGGCCTGCACTTCGACGACGTCGCGAAGCTGCTAAAGGCGTTCCGGCGGTTGATCGACGCCGGCCACTCGCTCGTCGTGATCGAGCACAACCTCGACGTCATTCGCGCGGCGGACTGGATCGTCGAGCTGGGACCCGAGGGCGGGGACGCCGGCGGCGAGGTCGTTTGCGTCGGCACGCCGCGCGAGGTGATGATGCACGACCGGTCGCACACCGGGCGCGCGCTGACGGAGTACGAGGCGACGCTTGCCCGCCCGCTCGCGCCCGCGCGCGAGGCGCAGGAGCCGGAACGGGTCAGCCCGCTGCAGGCCGCCCTACGCGACCGCGCCCGCCACGCGATCACCGTCCACAACGCCCGCGAGCACAACCTCAAGAACATCGACGTCGACATCCCGCGCGACCGGTTCACCGTCGTCACCGGCGTGTCCGGCTCCGGCAAGTCGACGCTCGCGTTCGACATCGTGTTTGCCGAGGGGCAGCGGCGCTACCTCGAGTCGCTCAACGCCTACGCGCGCCAGTTCGTGCAGCCCGCGTCGCGACCGGACGTGGACGCGCTGTTCGGGGTGCCACCGACCGTCGCCATCGAGCAGCGCACGAGCCGCGGCGGCCGCAAGTCCACCGTCGCGACGCTGACCGAGGTGTATCACTTCCTGCGGCTGCTCTACATGAAGCTCGGGACGCAGTTCTGCCCGGACTGCAACGTGCCGATCGAGCCGCAGAGCGCCGACGCGATCGCGGCACGCATGCTCCGCGACTATCGCGGCCGGCGCATCGGGCTCCTCGTGCCGCTTGTCGTCAACCGGAAAGGCTACTACACCGACCTCGCGAAGTGGGCGCGCGGCAAGGGTTGCACGCATTTGCGCGTCGACGGCGAGTTCCTCCCCACCGGCAAGTGGCCGCGGCTCGACCGGTTCAAGGAGCACACGATCGAGCTGCCGGTCGCGGATCTCTTGGTCGGCGCCGAACGCGAGCGGGAGCTGCGCGAAGCGCTCGCTCGCGCGCTGGAGCTCGGCAAGGGCGTCGTGCACGTCCTCGACGGCCTCGAGCGGCTCGAGGCCGCGGCGCGCGCGACCCAGGCCGCGCGCGTCGAGGTCGACCTGCCCCAGGCAATCTTCTCGACCAAGCGCGCCTGCCCGTCGTGCAGCCGCAGCTTTCCGGAGCCCGACCCGCGCCTCTTCTCGTTCAACTCGAAGCACGGCTGGTGCCCGAAGTGCTACGGCACCGGCCTCAAGCTCGCCGGCTTCGATGCGGAGCAGACCGGCGAGGAGATCTGGTGGAACGAGTGGTGGGAGGACGAGGCGCAGGCCTGTCCCGCGTGCGACGGCAGGCGCCTCAACCCGGTCGCGCTCAATGTGCGCTTCCGCGGCCGGTCGATCGCCGACCTCACCGCGCAGCCGGTCGCGCGCGTCGCCCAGCTCTTCCGTGAGCTCGAGCTCGAGGGCCGCGACGCGGAAATCGCGCGGGACATCGTCGCCGAGCTGCGCGCACGGCTCGGCTTCCTCGACGAGGTCGGGCTCGCGTATCTCGCGCTCGACCGGTCCGCGCCCACGCTGTCGGGCGGCGAGGCACAGCGCATCCGGCTGGCCGCGCAACTCGGCTCGAACCTGCAGGGCGTCTGCTACATCCTCGACGAGCCCACCATCGGGCTGCATCCGCGCGACAATCGCGTGCTGCTCGACACGCTCCAGAAGCTGCAGGCGAAGGGCAACACGCTGCTCGTGGTCGAGCACGACGAGGAGACCATCCGTCGCGCGCATCACGTCATCGACCTCGGGCCCGGCGCGGGACGGCTGGGCGGCGAAGTGATCGGCACCGGCACCGCGGAAGCTCTCACGCGCAACCCGGCGTCGACCACGGGCCGCTTCCTCGCTCGCCCGCTCCGCCATCCGCTGCAGCCGCGGCGGCGCGTGAACGGCGCCGATCCGTCGGTCACGGTGCACGCCGCGCGACTGCACAACCTCGCCTCGATCGACGCACGCATTCCGCTCGGCCGGCTCACCGTGATCACCGGCGTCTCGGGTTCGGGAAAGTCCACTCTCGCGCGCAACGTCCTGTACGACAACCTCGCGCGCCTCGTCGCCGCGAGCCGCAAGCGCGGCGGCGACGGCGCAGCTCTCATCGGCTGCGAACGTATCGACGGCGCGGAGCACGTCGGGCGCGTCCTGGAGGTAGACCAGACGCCGATCGGGAAGACGCCGCGCTCGTGCCCCGCGACCTACGTCGGCTTCTGGGATGCGGTCCGCAAGCTCTTCGCCGACACCTCCGACGCGCGCATCCGGGGCTACACCGCCAGCCGCTTCTCATTCAACACCCCCGGCGGGCGTTGCGAGGCGTGCGAGGGCCAGGGCGTGCGGAAGGTCGAGATGAGCTTCCTGCCCGACGTGAAGGTCCTGTGCGACGTGTGCCGCGGCTCGCGCTTCAACGCCGAGACGCTTACGATCCGGTGGCGCGGGAAGACGATCGGCGACGTGCTGGCGATGAGCGTGGACGAGGCGGTCGAGTTCTACGCCGCGCATCCGTCGATCCATCACAGCCTGCGGCTCCTTCAGGACGTGGGGCTCGGCTACCTCACGCTCGGACAGCAGAGCCCAACCCTGTCCGGGGGCGAGGCGCAGCGGATCAAGCTCGTGACCGAGCTCGCGAAAGTGCGCGGCGACTCCGCCGACGCGGGCGGACGCCCCGGCCGCGCCGGCGCGCAGAAGCACACGCTGTACGTCCTCGACGAGCCGACCGTCGGCCTGCACATGGCCGACGTGGAGAAGCTCGCGCGCGTGCTGCATCGCCTCGTCGAGGCCGGCAATACGGTTGTCGTCATCGAGCACAACCTCGACGTCATCGCCGAGGCCGACTGGATCATCGACCTCGGGCCGGAGGGCGGGGACGCCGGCGGGCGCATCGTCGCGATGGGGGCGCCCGAGGCGGTCGCGCGGAAATCGTCGCACACCGGCCGCATCCTCGACGGGTTCCTCCGCGAGCGCGGCGCCCGCGTGGAAGACCGCACGGCGGGTACACTGGCGCTTTGACATTGCAGCCCGATTCCGGGACCATGCAGGGCGTTGAATCCAAACCACTTTCGATGACCTTCAGGGCAATCATCCGGACCCTGAGCGCCGCGGCGCTGGCCGCCGTCGCGCTCGCCGCGCACGGCGCGCTGCCCGACCCGGTGCGGTTCGGGATCGCGATCGAGCGCGGCGACGTGAAGACCGCGCGCGCCTGGCTCGACGAGGGCCTGCCGCCCGATTTCCTCGGCGACCGCATCGGCACCGGGCTGATGATCGCGGCGTGGGAGGGCAACATCGAAATGATGGAGCTCTTCGTCAGCCGCGGCGCGAACGTCAACGGGGCGAATGCAAACGGCGAGCAGGCGCTCCTGTTTGCCGCGTGGCGCGGGCACCTCGAGGCGACGCGCTGGCTGCTCGACCGCGGCGCGCAGCTCAACCGCCCCGGCCTCCAGTGGTCGGCGCTGCACTATGCGGTGTTCGCCGGACACGAGCAGGTCGCGCAGTTCCTTATCGGGCGCGGCGCGAACATCAACGCGCGCTCGACCAACGGCTCCACGCCGCTGATGATGGCCGCGCGCGAGGGGCGCGAGAAGCTGGCGACCCTGCTGCTGGGGCACGGCGCCGACGCGAGCCTCACCAACGACGTCGGCGATGACGCCTTCGCCTGGGCGATGCGGAATCACCACCCGCAGATCGCGAAGGTGATCGGGTCCCCTGAGCGCTTCGCCGCCGCGGCGCGCGACCCGGAGGCCTTTGGCCCCCAGACCCGGTCGCAGCCAATCCCGACCCGGATCGAGGATTTGATGCAGGAGATGCGGCGCGCCGCCGCAGAGGGCCGCCTCACGCCCGAGCTGCAAGCCGCATACCTGGTTGCCGTGCGCGAGCTGCGGCAGGCGCAGGCGGCTGCCGCGCGCCAGGACGTGCCGATGGCGCTTGAGATCCGCGCGCGCCGCGGGCAGCCGGGACGCGAGCAGGCGGTGATCCTGTACGAGGGCGGTAGCGCGCAGAGCCTGTTTCGCGGTCACCCGGCGCTGCCGTATTCGGCACCGGCCGAGCGCCAATAGATCCTCACCGCAGGTCCCGCACCTCCCCGAGCGCCGCGTGCGCCGCGGCGAGCCGCGCCACCGGCACGCGAAACGGCGAGCACGAGACGTAGTCGAGCCCGGTTTGGTGGCAGAAGGCGATGCTCGCCGGGTCGCCGCCGTGCTCGCCGCAGATCCCGATCTCCAGCCTCTTGCGGCGCCGGCGGCCGAGCCGCACGCCGAGCTCCATGAGGTACCCCACGCCGCTTCGGTCGAGCGTCGCGAACGGGTTGCGCTGCAGGATGCCTTTCTGGAGATACTCGCTCAGGAATCCCGTCTCCGCGTCGTCGCGCGAGATGCCGAACGTCGTCTGCGTCAGGTCGTTGGTGCCGAACGAGAAGAACTCGGCGTAATCCGCGATGCGGTCGGCGACGATCGCCGCGCGCGGCACCTCGATCATGGTGCCGAACTGGTAGCGCACATTGACGCCCTGCTCCTTGATCACCGCGCGCGCCTCCTCTTCCAGGAGCTCGCGCTCGACCTTCAGCTCGCTCGACATTGCGGCGAGCGGGATCATGATCTTCGGCTTGACCTTCACGCCCCCCTTCACGCACGCGCACGCCGCCTCGAAGATCGCGCGCACCTGCATGCGCACCAGCTCGGGCATGTGGATGCCGAGCCGCACCCCCCGCAGCCCCAGCATCGGGTTCTGCTCCCGCAGCGCCTCGACCGCGGCGAGCAGCCTGCGTTTGCCCTCCAGTTCCTTGCCGAGGGCCGCGACGTCGCCGTCCCTGAGCCGGATCCGGGTGTCGAGCTCGGTGACCGCGCGCTGCAGGTCGTCGTGGCTGGGGAGGAACTCGTGCAGTGGCGGGTCGATCAGCCGGATTGTGACCGGCAGGCCGTCCATCGCCGTGAAGAGGCCGGCGAAGTCGCTGCGTTGCATCGGCAGCAGCTGCGCGAGAAGCTTGGCGCGCTCGGCGGCGTCGCTCGCGAGGATTATCGCCTGCACGATCGGCAGCCGGTCGGGCTCGAAGAACATGTGCTCCGTGCGGCACAGCCCGATCCCCTCCGCGCCGAACTTGCGGGCGCGCTCGGCGTCGCGCGGGTAGTCGGCGTTCGCCCACACGCCGAGCCGGCGGATCGCATCGGCCCACCCGAGCAGCTCGATCAGGTGCGGATCGGCGACGTCCGGCACGACCGTTTTCACTTCGCCGGCGAACACCTCGCCTGTCGTGCCGTCGATCGACAGCCAGTCGCCCTCCTTCAGCACGCGGCCGCCCGTGGCACGCAGCCGGCGCGCGTCGAGATCGATGTCGAGCGCCATCGCTCCCACCACCGCCGGCTTGCCGAACTGCCGCGCCACCAGCGCGGCGTGGCTCGTGCGCCCGCCGCGGCTCGTCACGACGCCCTGGGCGGCGAGCATGCCGTGCACGTCGTCGGGTTTCGTCTCCGGCCGCACGAGGATGACGCGCTGCTTGTCCTCGAGCGCCCAGCGCTCGGCGGTGTCGGCGTCGAGCGCGATGCGGCCGATGGCCGCGCCCGGGGACACGTTCAGCCCGGTCGCGAGCAGCGCTCCTTGCGCCTTCGCCTGCTTGCGCGCCGAAGGATCGAACTGCGGGTGCAGGAAGTAGTCGACGTGCTCGGGGGCCACGCGCCGCACCGCTTCGGCGCGCGTGATCAGCTTCTCCTTCGCCAGCTCGACCGCGATGCGAATCGCCGCCTGCGCGGTGCGTTTCGCGTCACGCGTCTGCAGCATCCAGAGCTTGCCGCGCTCGATCGTGAACTCGATGTCCTGCACCTCGCGGTAGTGGCGCTCGAGCGCGCGCGCGATCGTGCGCAGCTCCCGGTCGATGCGCGGCATCAGCCGCGCCAGCTCCTGCACGCGCAGCGTCGCGCGCGTGCCCGCCACGACGTCCTCGCCCTGCGCGTTGAGCAGGAAGTCGCCTTCCATCTCGTTCTCGCCGGTGGTGACGTTGCGCGTGGTGGCGACGCCGGTGCCCGAATCGCTCCCGAGATTGCCGAACACCATCGTCACGATGTTCACCGCGGTGCCGAGGTCGTGCGGGATGCCGGCGGCCCTGCGGTAGTCGAACGCGCGCTTGCCGTTCCATGAGTTGAACACCGCCATCGTGGCCAGCCGCAGCTGCTCGAGCGGCTCCTCCGGGAACGGCCGCCGCGCGTGCTCCCGCACGACGCGCTTGAACTCCGCGGTGATCGCCTTGAGGTCCTCCGCCGGCAGGTCGGCGTCGTTCGCAACGCCGTGCAGCTTGCGGTGCTCGGCGAGCACATCCTCGAACGGCTCGTCCGGCACCCCGAGCACCACCCGGCCGTACATCTGCACGAGGCGCCGGTAGGCGTCGTAGACGAAACGCTCGTCGCCGCTCAGTCGGGCGAGGCCGGCCGCGACCGCGTCGTTGAGGCCGATGTTGAGCACCGTATCCATCATCCCCGGCATCGAGAACTTCGCGCCCGAGCGGCACGAGACGAGCAGCGGCTTGACGGGGTCGCCCAGCTTCTTGCCGGTCGCGCGCTCGACGCGCGCCACTGCACCGAGCACCTCGTCCCACGTTCCGGGCGGGAACTTGCCGCCGGCCGCGAGGAACGCCTTGCACGCCGCGGTGGTGACGACGAAGCCCGGCGGCACCGGGAGCTTCAGCCGCGCCATCTCGGCGAGATTCGCGCCCTTTCCGCCGAGCAGCGCCCGCACCCCGTCCCACGATCCGGCCGTGCGCTCCGCGAGACGGACTTCGTCGAAGAGATAGACGTGCTTTACGTTGCGCACTGTAGCCCGCCGCGGCGCCGTTCTCCGCTCCTGCATCGGATTCTCCTGACAAACGCCCGCCCGCCCACGTCCGCCGCAGGCAAGTCCTTGGAGGCATTTTGGCGCGCGCTAAGCGCGCGGTTCTTGAACTAACGCAAATACCCACGCGCACGAGGCGTGCGCGGAGAGGCGGGCGCGGGCGTTGGAGCCCGTCGTTACAAATTTTTACCCCTGTTGCCGTAAGCCGGGAGCACCATTTAGGCGTTTGTTGATTTAGGTGGCACGCAGCTAAGGAGGGCTCGGGAGCGGCCGAGACCAAGCCCACCGAGCGAAATCATGAAATCCCGCAAATTTGTGCTGATGCTCGGCATCGCACTGCTCGGCAGCGCGCTGGCGAGCGGTGCCGCGTTCGCAGGTGGCGGGCGTGGCGGCCATGGCGGCCATGGTGGCGCACGTGTCAGCGTCGGCGTGGCCGTCGGTCCGGGATGGTGGGGCCCGCGCCCGTATTGGGGCGGGCCTTACTGGGGCGGGTCTTACTGGGGCGGGCCTTACTGGGGCGGGCCTTACTGGGGGTCCTATTCGCCCTATTACTACCCGCCAGTCGTCGTTCAGCCGGCCCCGCAGGTTTACATCGAGCGCGACCCGGTCTCCGTCGCCCCCGCGCCGCAGCAGCAAGCTCACTGGTGGTACTTCTGTCCCGGCTCGAATGCGTATTACCCGTACGTCAGGGAGTGCCCGGGTGGCTGGCAGCGCGTGGCGCCGCAACCTCCCCCACCGTCCTGATCGGTTGAAGTCGTGAGCCTGCCGCTCAAACGCCTTCCGCTCATCGGGCTGATCCTGGTCGCGGGGTGCGCGAGCCTGCCGACCGGTCCAAGCGTGATGTCGCTGCCCGGCAGCCGCAAGAATTTCGACGAGTTTCGCGCCGACGACGCGGACTGCCGGCAGTTTGCCAATGTGCAGGTTGGCGGCACGACGCCGCAGAAGGCGGCGACCGACAGCGGGGTGGCCTCCGCCGCCATCGGAACCGCGGTCGGGGCGGGAGCCGGCGCCCTGATCGCCGGCTCGAGCGGTGCCGGCGTGGGCGCGGGTGTCGGCCTCGTCACCGGAGCACTCGTCGGTCAGAGCTACGCAGGCGGTGCGTACTACTCGGTCCAGCAGCGGTACGACTTCGCCTATCAGCAATGCATGTACGCCAAGGGCAACAAGATTCCGGTTTCCGGTCACTACGCGCGCGCGCTCCGGGAGCAGTCCGCCACGACCGCGCCGCCGGGCCCGGTCGCGCCTTACCCGCCGCCGCCGAACACGCCACCGCCGCCGCGCTAGCCGACCCGCCGGACGGCGCGCCCGGGTTCGACGAGCTCGTGCAATAGATCGTTGAGGTGCGTCCCGAGCCCGTCCCGCGCGATCTCGGGCGGCACCACGATTTCGTTCACGGGGGTGCGCGTCCCCGCACCGACTCGATAGACGATCCATCGCTCGCCCTCGCGCACGACGTCGAGCCGATAACGGCGTAGATGTCGAAGCGCAATGGCTCCCGATCCGGCGGCTCAGGCGCCCCGGCGCGCCGCGGCGGCCTTCCTGCTCCAGACCCATACGTACTGCGCGCCCGATACCGTCACCGTCACGAAGACGGCGGCGAACAGGGCTGGCAGCCACGCACTGCCGTCGATGAGCGTGGCCGCATGCGCGAGCGCGCCCGCCAGCGCGGCAAACTCCAGCGCGGTGTTGATCTTGGAGAGCCAGGTCGGCGCCATCTCCACTTGCCCGACGACGAGCCGGTACGCGATCGCGCCGCTGGCGATGACGACGTCGCGCACCACGATCGCCGCCGCGAGCCAGAGCGGGAGCCAACCCTGCCAGGCGAGGAGCACGGTCGCGGTGAACATCGTCAGCTTGTCGGCGATCGGGTCGAGCCGCGCGCCGAACTCGGACACGAGCCGGTAGTGGCGCGCGATCACGCCGTCGGCGAAGTCGCTGAACGCCGCCGCCATGAAGGCCGCCAGCGCCCACCCGTAGCTTCTCTGAACGAGCAGGTACGCGATCACCGGGATGAGCAGCATCCGCCCGGCGGTGATTACGTTCGGCAGGTTCGGCACGGTGCCGGCTCAGAGCGCCTCGAAGTGCCGGATCATCCGCTCGCGCGTGGCCGCGTCCGGGAGCCGGCCGTAGAGCGCGCCCATGTTCTCGAGCATGTGCGGCGCCTGCGAAGTCGCCGGAATCGCGCACGTCACCGCCGGGTGCGACACCACGAACTTGAGGAAGAACGCGGCCCAGGTCGCACAGTCGAAGTCGCGCGCCCAAGGGGGCAGCGGCCGGCCCTGGACGCGCGCGAAGAGGTTTCCGCCGTCGAATGGACGGTTTGCGATCACCGCGACGCCGCGCTCGGCGGCGAGGGGGAGCAGGCGGCGCTCGGCCTCGCGGTCAGCGAAATTGTAGGTGAACTGCACGAAGTCGAACGGCTCGGTCGCGATCGCCTTCTCCATCTCGGCGTGGCGCCGGCCGTGCGAGGTCGTGATGCCGATGTAGCGGACGCGGCCTTCGGCCTTCCATGCCTTGAGCGTCTTTAGGTGAGCGGGCCAGTCGACCATGTTGTGGATCTGCATCAGGTCGAAGCGCGGCACCCCCCACAGCCTGCGCGAGGCTTCCATCTGCCCGATGCCCGCGCCCCGGCCCACGATCCACACCTTCGTCGCGGCGAACGGGACCGGCCGGCCTAGCATGCGCGGGAGCAATGCGCCGATCACCGCCTCCGCGGAGCCGTACATCGGCGACGAGTCGATGAGCGTGCCGCCGCGCTCGAAGAACGCCTGCAGCACCGGCGCGAGCGCATCGCGACGGCGCGGGTCGCTCCCGGCGTCGAAGGTGATCCAGGTGCCGAGGCCGATCGCCGGCAGGAGCTCGCCGCTCGCCGGGATCGGCCGCCGGATGGGCGCGCCCGGCGCGGCGAGAACCGGTTGCGCAAGACCGGTGCGGCACGTCCAGCCGGCCGCGGCCGTGCCGAGCGCGGCGAGAAAACGGCGGCGGCCGTAGGCGTGGCGGCGATCCATGCTTGCTATGATCGCGCCACATGAGGGCATCTGTCGACAACCAGCCCCTGCTCGACGAAGCGAACGCGAAGTTCATCCGGTGCGGCGTCATGGTGAGCGTCGCGTCGCGCGACGCGCACCACGTCGCATCGCTCTCCCGCGCCCTGGGCTGCCGCGTCGCGCCGGACCGGCGCCGCGTGACGGCGTTCCTCGCCGCGTCGCAGTCCGAGGTGCTCCTGCGCGACCTGCGCGACACTGGAACGATCGCGGTGGTCTTCACCCAGCCGAGCACGCACCGCACGATCCAGCTCAAGGGCACCGACGCAGCATCCGGACCGCTCGAGCCCGGTGATACGGCGCTCATCGACGCCAACATCGTTGCCCTGGTGAAAGACGTGGCAGCGCTCGGTTACACCGAAGCCTTTGCGCGGACCCTCCTCGCTTACGGGCCGGACGACCTCGTCGCCGTGACGTTCACGCCGACGTCGGCATTCGCGCAGACGCCGGGGCCGCAGGCGGGCAAGCGGCTGTGACCCTGACCGTCGACGCGATCCGCGACTGCCTCGAGGGCAGCGTCCCGAGCCTGGTCGCGACGTGCGCGCCGGACGGAACGCCGAACGTGTCGTACGTCTCGCAGGTCCACTACGTCGACGGCGAGCACGTGGCGCTCACCTACCAGTTCTTCAGCAAGACGCGGGAGAACGTGCTCGCGAACCCGCGCGCGACGCTGTTCCTGGTGAATCCTACGACGCTGGCCCGTTACCGCCTCGCCGCCGAATACCTGCGCACCGAGACCGATGGGCCGCTGTTCGAGAGCATGAAGGCCAAGCTCGCCGGAATCGCGTCGCATACCGGCATGAGCGGCGTGTTCCGGCTGCTCGGATCCGACGTGTACCGCGTGCTCGGCATCGAGCACCTGCCGTGCCGGCTGCTGCCCGCGCCGCCGCCGCGGCGCAGCCTGCTCGCATCGTTGCGCACTGCATCGCAACGACTCAATGCGTGCACCGACCTCGCGAGCCTGCTGGACGAATCGCTCGAATGCCTCACACAGCTCTTCGATATCAGGCATGCCATGGTGCTGATGCTCGATGCGAACGCCCAGCGGCTGTACGCCGTGGCGAGCCGCGGTTACGAGTCATCCGGCGTGGGAGCCGAGATTCCGCTCGGCCAGGGCGTGATCGGCGTTGCGGCGCGCGAGCTGACGCCGATCCGAATCTCGCATGCGACGAGCGAGTACGGCTACGGCCGCGCGATCCGCGCCGCCGCCGCGGCGGCCGGCATGGCCGACCGCCTCGCGACCGAGATCCCGTTCCCGGGCCTGCCGGAGTCGCGCAGCCAGCTCGCGGTGCCGATCATCGCGTGCGGGCGACTGGTCGGTGCGCTGTACGTCGAGAGCACGGAGGATCAGCGCTTCGGCTACGACGACGAGGACACGCTGGTCGCCCTGGCGGCGCAGCTCGGCGCCGGCATCCACATCCTGCAGGCGACCGAGGGCCAGGAGGAGGCGCCCGCACCCGAATCGGGGCGCCTGCCGGTCGAGGGCGCGCCGGTCGCGATCCGCCACTACGCCGAGAACGACAGCGTGTTCCTCGGGGAGGACTACCTGATCAAGGGCGTCGCGGGCGCGATCTTCTGGAAGGTCGTGCGCGACTACGTAAACGAGCAGCGCGTCGAGTTCACCAACCGCGAGCTGCGCCTCGACCCGGCGATCCGGCTGCCCGACGTCAGCGACAACCTCGAGGCGCGGCTCATCCTCCTGCAGCGGCGCCTCGACGAGCGCGAGGCATTCGTGCGCATCGAGAAGACCGGCCGCGGTCGCTTTCGCCTCTGCGTCCGCCGGCCGGTCAAGCTCGTCGAGATGGCCGTCTAGGAAAGCTCTGATTCATTCGAGGAATGAAGCAGGGCTTTCTCCGAGTCAGGGGGGTCAAAGGGGGAGGTATCCCCCTTTGTCGTTCAGATAATCCCTAGACGGGCAAGGGCGCGATTGCGGCCATCAGCCGCGCCCAGTCGCGGTCATCGACGCTCGCCCGGACCCGGTCGAGCGCCTCCGTGGCCGCTGCGGCCGGCGCGTGTTGGACCAGCGTCGACAGGACCGCCGCCAGGGCGGCAGGATCGACGTTGCGGCAGCTAAGCGTTGCCTGTTCCATGGTCTGCTCCTGCAGTCACTTCGCCGCCGCGCGCGGCGCGGGCGGCAGGTTCTGCGGGACGAACACGAAGTACGGCGTGTCGACCTGCTGACCGGGCGGCACGTACTGCGGTGCGGGCTTGCCCTTGGGTCCGAGCGCGCGAACGTACCGGTACACGGCCTGCAAGTCGGCGTCCGTCATGGCCGCGAGGTTGAACCACGGCATCGGCGGCTTCATGCTGGTGCGCGCGCGCTTCAGCCATTCGTCTTCAGTCATCGACTGCATCGCGAGCCGCAGGTTGGCGGGGTAGGTGGTGCCCCATGGCCCCTGGAACCCGACCGGCGCGCCAACGAGCCACTCGCCCTCGGGAACCTTTCCGTCCACCTCCATGTAGCGTGGCGTATGGCAATCGTTGCAGCCGCTGACGGTCAGCAGGTACTTGCCGCGCTCGAGCGTGGCCTTGTCCGCGCCCCTGTCGCCCGCCATCGCGCCGCCCGCCGCGGCGACCGCGAGCGCAACTGCGAGTGCTGCCTGCTTCGCTTTCATCTCATTCCCCTCCTTGTTGGGCCAAACTGATGGGAATGAAGCGTAGGGATTGCCGGGCGCCGGCGTTCGTAAATGTTGGCTCACGAGACCTTAATAATTTCATAAGCCCGCCCGAGAGCCGAGGAACGGTCAGAACAGGTCGAGTTGCGGAGTGCTGCGCGGGGGCCGGAAACGCGAAGCGTCGAGCGGCTCGCGGCCGCGGCGATTGAGGCCCAGACGCTGGCAGGCAAGATCGAACCGCTTCCCGATCAGCTCGGCGAAATTCCCGGTGCCGGTCTGGCGGACGCCGAAGGTGGACTCGTAATCCCTCCCGCCCCTCATCTGGCGGACCAGGCTCATCACGTGATCCGCCTTCAGGGGATAGTGCGTCGCGAGCCATTCCTTGAACAGCGGCGCGACCTCGTGCGGCAGCCGGAGCAGGATGTAGCCCGCCGAGACGGCGCCCGCCGCGCACGCGCGCCCCAGGATCTCCTCCATGTACCGGTCGGTCACGAACGGAATCAGCGGCGCGACGATCACGCCGACCGGGATACCGGCGTCCGCGAGCCGGCGGATCGCCTCGAGCCTGCGGTACGGCGCCGATGCGCGGCTCGAGCTTGCGCGCGAGCGCGGCGTCGAGGTTCGTGACCGACACATAGGCGTGCGCCATGCGCTTCGCCGCCATCGGCGCGACGAGGTCGATGTCGCGCTCGACGAGCGCGTTCTTGGTGACGATTGTGAACGGATGCTCGCACTCGGCGAGCACCTCGAGAACCGAGCGCGTGACGCGCAGCTCGCGCTCGACCGGCTGGTAGGGGTCGGTGTTGGCGCCGAGCGCGATTGCGCTCGGGCGGTAGCCGGGTGCGGCGAGCTCCTTGCGCAGCAGCTCCGCGGCGTTGATTTTCGCGAAGATGCGCGTCTCGAAATCGAGGCCGGGCGAGAGGCCGAGATACGCGTGCGACGGACGCGCGTAGCAGTTGTGGCTGATGACGCCGTTGGCGATGAAATCTCCAGTGCCCGTCGTAATGTCGAACAGGTCCCGCTGACCTCGCAATTGCTCGATCGCAACAACGCCGAGGTCCGCCCGGGATTTCACGGCCTGGCCCGCGATTTCACGCTTCCGCGCTATCGAAGGGTCGGTTAGGCGGAAGAATCGCAGGTGTTCCCGCAATCCCCCGCGAACCCGCACGTAGCTCACCGGCCGGGGTCTCTTCGCGCAGGTCTCCACGACCGTGTCGAACCCGAGCGAGGTGAGCGATGAAGTGGTTGCGTCAATCATCGCCCGGTCGGTGTTCGAGATTCGAATGGTGCCGTAGCCGAAAGACCCCTCCGCGTCGAAAATCCCGGCGGCAAAGCCGCGTGCCCACTCTCCTTCGCAGCGGCTTGGCCACTCGATCAGCCTCTCGATCGCGGCGATGGATGCGCGCGTGCTGGTCCGGATCGCCTCGATGCGCTTTCCATTCGTCCTTTCCGGCTGGAACAGGAATCGGTCGGTACCAACACCGAAGTCGCCCAGATATCGCCCGGCTCTTTCAAGCGCGTCCACGTCGGTCATTGCCAGCCGGAATCTGTACTGATCCGCGTTCGCACGTCGATGCCTCTCATATCGATAGGCGCGCAGGTGTCCGTCTCCCCTAATCAGCCCGCACAGGTAGCCACGGCGGTACTCGCGCGTGTCGCATGGGCTCTCGGGTGAGACAACGATCCCGAAGCCCATTAGGGTGTTGTTGATTGTCAGATGCGGTCTTTGTCCGTTGCCCTCCTCTGCATCGACGAACTTCCAGCCACGCTCGGTCAGGAATCGATGGTCCGCGCTTGCGATAAGTTCGGTACTGTCCGCCAGGCGCACCCTGTGGGCGGGCTTGCGCGTGCGCCAGTGCGCGAGGACCGAGGTCTTGACGTAGTACCGGTAGTGGCCGCGTTTCTCGGTGCCGTAGATCTCGTCTCCGGGTCGAACCTCCGCGAGCGGCCTGACGCTGCCGTCTCCCATGAGGATCGACGATTTCCCATCGAGGCAGTAGACACAGCCATGCTCGCATCCGCGATACGGGTTGATCGACTGGTCGAACGGGATGTCGGGCGAGTCGTTGCGCGCGATGATCGACTTCGCGGTTTCGCGCGTGACCTCGGTGCGGATCGGCGGCAGCGCTTCCTCGTCGTGCCCCCAGCCGTCGTCGACCGCCTCGCGCTGGAACGACTCGTAGCGGCCCTCGAGGTTGGATGGCGCGCCGCGTCCCTTGGCCGGGCCGCCGGGATCGCCGCGCGTCGTCTTGAGCGCCATACTGGCATTTTAGCCAGTATGTGAGCAGTGTGGAATATTTCCGGTGTCCATGCGCGCAGCGCAGGTAAGATGCGTGCCTTCGGCCCTGGCCCCGTCGGCCGATCGCAGGAGGAAGCGGGTGCGCGCGAACCGTTGTGCAGCGCGATCGATCCAGGTCGGTAGCTCGTCCCATGGCTGAAACGACGCGCCTGCTCACGCTGCCCGGCGAGCTCGACGCCGTCGGGCGCGCTGCCCAGTGGATCCGCGGGCTCGGCACGGAGTTCGCGATCGAGGCCGAGGACGTCCAGCGCCTGGAGCTCTGCACGACCGAGCTGCTCGGGAACATCGTTTGCCACGCCTACGACGGTCCGGGGGAGCACCGGATCGAGCTCCGCGCGCGCGTGAACGACCGTACCGCGGCGCTCGAGATCGCCGACGACGGCCGGGCGTTCGATCCGGTCGCGTGGCGTCCGCCGGAGTCCGAGCCCGCAGGCGACGCGGCGCGGGCGGGCGGCTCCGGTCTGCGCCTAGTGCAGCAGTTCGCCGACGAATGCCGGTACGCGCGCCGCGGCAAGAAGAACGTCGTCACGTTCGTGCTGAGGCGGCACCCGGCCACTCACGTCGGGCACGCGCCGCGCGGTCCCGAGCGGCGCAAGCGCGAGGGCCCGGCGATCGTGCCGCTCTGGCGGCGCGACGGCACGCTCGTCCTCGCCGACGAGCGCCACGGGCTCGACCGGCGCATCCGGGGCTTCATCTCGCAGTTCGACGTGTTCCGCGGCGTTCCCTACAACCTCGTGGAGGACGCGATAGCGGCCTGCCGGATCGTCCGCTTCCCGGACGGCCAGGTCCTGCTCCGCCCGGGCGAGCGCGGCGACACGCTCGTGTTCGTGCTAAGCGGGCGCCTGCGCGTGCACCTCGACGCGCCCGACTCGGCGAACTTCTTCACCATCGGCGCGGGCGAGTTCACCGGCGAGGTGTCGGTGATCGACGGCAAGCCGGTGTCCGCGTACGTGGTCGCCGACTCGGGCTGCTGGGCACTGCTGGTGGACGCCGAAACGCTGTTCCGCCGGTTGCTGACGGTGCCCGAGCTCGGCCGCAACTTCATGACGGCCTACTCCGAGCGGGTCCGCGGCACGAGCGTGCACATCATCGAGCAGCTTCGCGCGGAGATGGCCCACCGCGAGGCGCAGTCGGCGCAGCGCGTCCAGGCCGCCCTCCTGCCGCAGGAGTCGCCGCTCCTGCCGCAAGGCGCCGAGGTCGATTGCGCCGCGACCATGCGCACCACCCGCGAGGTCAGCGGCGATTTCTACGACGCGTTCTTCCTCGACCCGACGCGGCTTTTCGTGACGGTCGGCGACGTGAGCGGGAAGGGCCTGCCGACCGCCCTGTGCATGGTGCGCGCGTTGACGATCCTGCGCCGCGAGGCGGCAGGTGAGACGCCGTCGCGCGCCGTCGCGCGCCTGAATCGCCTCCTCTTCGAAGCGAACGATGCCGGGCTGTCGGTTAGCCTGTTCTGCGCCGTGCTCGACACCGC
Source organism: Burkholderiales bacterium (assembly GCA_035456405.1). GTDB lineage: Bacteria > Pseudomonadota > Gammaproteobacteria > Burkholderiales > SG8-39 > JAGVSZ01. Next base: position 62,003 of record DATIDG010000095.1, read on the forward strand.
GACCGGCAAGCTCGCCTACGTGAGCGCCGGGCATCCGCCGCCAGCCCTTGCGTGCGGCGACGGGCTGTTCAGGCCGCTCGACGCCGCGCGCAACCCGGTGATCGGCGTGGCCGAGAACGCGGTGTACGCCGGAGGCGAGGTCGAGCTCCCCCCCGGCAGCGCGCTGGTGCTCCGCACCGACGGGGTGACCGACGCACAGGCCTGGAGCCGGGAGGCGTTCGGCGACGCACGCCTGCTCGAGGCGCTGAACGACGTCGATGACCGGAGCGCAGCGACGCTGATCGAGGACGCGATCGCCGCGATCGATCGCTTCGTCGGCGACGCGCCTCAATCCGACGACATCACCCTCCTCGCCCTGCGCTATCGCGGTCCCGCCGCCGCGTGAGCGGTCAGTCGAGCACGTGCGAGACGAGGCCGTCGGCGAGCTTCGGATCGAACCAGGTGGACTTCGGCGGCATGACCTCGTTCGCGTCGGCGACCGCCATCAGATCTTCCATGCGCGTCGGATAGAGCGCGAACGCCGCCGCCATCGTGCCCGAATCCACGCGGCGCTCGAGCTCCGCGAGGCCGCGGCCGCCGCCGATGAAGTCGATCCGCGCATCGGTGCGCAGATCGCCGATGCCGAGGATCGGCGCGAGCACGTGGTCGGTCAGCAGGCTCACGTCGAGGTGTTGCGCCGGGTCGGCGACCTCGGCGAGCTCGGTGCGGAGCCGCAGACGATGCCAGCGGCCGCGGGCATAGAGTCCGAACTCGCCGTGCCGCGCGGGTCGCACCGCCGTGTCGCTCACCGCAATGGTGAACTTCTCGCGCAGCCGTTCGAGGAACGCATCGAGGCTCAACCCGCCGAGGTCGCGCACCACGCGGTTGTAGTCGAGGATGCGCAGCTGGTGGTGCGGAAACGCGACCGTGAGGAACCACTCGTGGCTCGCGTCGCCGGTGTCGCGGGGATGCGCCGCGCGCCGCGCAGCCGCAACGCGCGACGCCGCGGCGGAGCGGTGATGTCCGTCGGCGATATACAGCGCCGGGACGGCGTCGAAGAGCGCCGAGAGGCGCGCGCTGCGGTCGGCGTCGTGGATCGGCCAGATCGAGTGGCGGCTGCCGTCGTCGAGCGCGGCGTCGGTGTCGGGCGCCCCGCGCGCGGCGTCCGCGAGCAGCGCATCGATCTCGGGCGCGGGCGGGTACACCACGAGCACGGGCCCGGTCTGCGCGTTGAGCGCCTGCATGTGCCGGACGCGGTCGTCCTCCTTGTCCGGGCGGGTGTGCTCATGCCTGCGGATGCGGTTCGCCTCGTAAGCCGTGACGGACGCGGCCGCCACGAGCCCCGTCTGCACGTGATCGCCGGAGGCGACGCGATAGACGTAATACGCGGGCGCAGGATCGCGCACGAGCACGCCTGTGTGGAGCATCCGCGCCAGGTTCTCGGCGGCCTTCGCATACGCCGCCGGCGAGTACGGATCGGTGCCGGGCGCCAGGTCGATCTCGGGCTTCGACACGTGCAGGAAACTCCACGGGCGGCCCGCGGCCCGCGCCCGCGCCTCGTCCGTCGTGACCACGTCGTAGGGCGGCGCGATGACGTCGGCGGCGCGGCCGGGCGCGGGCCGCAGGGCCGCAAACGGTCGAACGAGAGGCAAGGGAGCTCCGGCGGAACGGGACAACGAGCCGCGATTCTACCGCCCGGACGCCGTCCCGCCGGTACAATCCGCGCATGCTCGTGCGCTTCGACAGCACCGTCGGCACGTTCACGATGTTCGGCGACGTCGCGGTGCAGCTCATCAGGATGATGGGGCACAGCGGCACCGTGCCGAGCGCGCTCCTCGCCGCAGACATCCCCGCCGCCCTCGCGCGACTGAAGGCCGCTGTCGCGACTGCGCCGGAGCCGCCGGAGGAGCCCGCGGAACGCAACGGGACGGCCGACCAGCCGAAGGTCTCGCTGCGCCAGCGCGCGTTTCCGTTGATCGATCTGCTCGAGCGCTCCGCAAAGGCTGGCGCCGACGTCCTGTGGGACAAGGGCTAGCGCTCCGGCGTAACATCCGTCCGCGCCTCACCAAGAGGGACCCCCCGATGGCCGTCACCGAGCTCAACCACTACTTCGTCCGTGCCAACGACCTCGAGCGCACCAAGGATTTCTACTGCAGCGTCCTCGGCTTCGAGGTGATGCCGCGCCCGGACTTCCCGTTCCCCGGCTACTGGCTGGGCGTGAACGGCAAGATCCAGGTGCACATGGGGCCGCACGGCATCCCGAATTCCGAGCTCTACTACCTCGGCACCACGCCCAAATCGGCGACCGACAATACCGGTGTCGTCGACCACATTGCGTTCCTCGCCACCGAGCCGGAACAGTTCAACTCGCGGTTCGAGAAGCTCGGCCTCGCGTCGCGCAAGCGCTACTTCCCGGAGTTCAAGCTCTACCAGATGTTCGTCAAGGACCCGAACGGCCTGACGATCGAGCTGAACTTCCACGGTATCGCTGAGGAGCCGAAGTGGGGCGCCGGCAGCGAGAGCTACGCCGAGATGCCGCGGGTCGCCGAGACGGCCAAGTGAACGGGGGCGCGGACGGCGGAGCAGTGCCTGCGCCCGGACGGCGGAGGTGCGACCCGGGAGCGCACCACAGCGCGCCCGGCTCCGGGGACACCAGCTCCCCAACGGCCGCATCGCCGTGAGCGCCGTATCTACGCCACGTCCCGGCGCGCCGGGCGAGCGGGCCGGCTTCGCCGCGGTCGGCTACGACGAGGCGCTCGCCCGGGCGCGAGCGCTCGTGCCCGCCCTGCGCGAGCGCGCCGCCCGCGCGGAGGACGCGCGGACCCTGCTTCCGGAGACCGAGGCCGAGCTGCACCGGACCGGGCTCTTCCGCATCACCCAGCCGAAGCGCTGGGGCGGGATGGAGCTCGATTTCGTGTCGATGCTCGACGTCCCCGCCGAGCTCGCGCGCGCCTGCGCCTCCACGTCGTGGATCGTCGGGAACATCACCATCCACCACTGGATGCTCGCGCTCTACGACCCGCGCGCGCAGGAGGAGATCTGGGGCGCCGATCCCGACGTGCAGATCGCCTCCGGCATCGCCTATCTGCAGGGCCGCGCGCGCAAGGTCGACGGCGGGTTCGTGGTCAGCGGGCACTGGAACTTCTCGAGCGGCGTCGACCGCGCGGACTGGAACATGCTCGCCGCGACCGTGCGCGACGGGGACAAGGTCGTCGATCACCGGATGTGCCTGATGCCGCGCGCCGAGTTCGAGGTGATCGACGACTGGCAGGTCCTCGGTATGCGCGGGACGTGCTCGAAATCGGTGCGGGCGACCGACGTGTTCGTCCCGGAGCACCGCGCGCTCTGCACGTACACCATCCGCGGCGGCGCGGACTTCCCCGGCGCGCGGGCGAACCCAAACCCGCTCTACCAGGTCCCGCTCGCGATGATGAGCTCCCATCCGATCGTCGCCGCCGCGATCGGCAATGCGCAGGGCGCCCTCGAGCTCACCTGCGAAGCGGTCAAGGGACGCAGCACGAGCTACACCGGCGCGAGCATGCGCGACTTCCAGGCGGTGCAGCTGCGCGTCGGGGCCGCTGGCGCGCGCATCGACGCGGCCCGCACGCTTGCGCGCAGCGACTGCCTGAAGGCGCAGGAGTGGGCCGCGCGCGGCTACATCCCGACGGTCGAGGAGAAGCTTGCGATCAAGCGCAACGCCGCCTACGAGGTGACGCTCTGCACCGAGGCCGTGGACCTCCTGCACGCGATGGCCGGGGCGAACGGCATCTACGACACCTATCCGATCCAGCGCATCTTCCGCGACCAGCACGCGCTCGCCGGGCACTTCGGCTTCTCGTTCGACGTGCACGGCTCAAACTGGGGCCTGGTTGCGCTGGGCGGAAGCTATTCCCTGCCGACGCTCTGAGCGCGCCCCGATGGATCCGCTCGCGCAGCTCGTCCTCGCCACGGCTGCGTTCGCCGTCACCCACTTCGCCTCGAGTACGCCGCTGCGCGGCGCGATCGCCGGCGCGATCGGCGAGAAAGGGTGGCTCGGCCTCTACTCGCTCGTCGCGCTCGCGACGATCGGCTGGATGGCGTGGGCCTACGGCAAGGCGCCGTCCCAGCCGCTGTGGCCGGGACTGCGACTGCTGCCGCTCCTCGTGATGCCGGTCGCGCTCCTGCTGCTCGCCGGCGGGCTGATGACGCGCAATCCCAGCGCGGTGATGCAGGAGCGCGCCCTCAAGTCGAAGGAGCCGGCGCGCGGTGTGATCCGCGTGACCCGGCATCCGGTGATGTGGGCGATCGCGCTCTGGGCGGCGGTGCACATCCTGGCGCGAGGCGATCTCGCGTCGCTCGTCTTCTTCGGCGGGTTCCTGGTCGTCGCCGCCCTGGGCACCGTCCTGATCGACGCGCGCAAGTCGCGCACGCTCGGGGAAGACTGGAAGCGGTTCGCCGCCGTCACATCCAGCGTGCCGTTCGGCGCGATCGTCGCGGGGCGCAACCGGTTCGTCCTGCCCGAGATGGGCTGGCGGGTGCTGTTCGTCGCGTTCGTCGCCTACGTCGCGCTGCTCGCCGCGCATCCGTATCTCTTCGGCGCGCGGCCGTACTAGTCAGAGCGATCTTTGCGTCCTCGGCGCCTTTGCGGGCGAGAGCTCTTGCCGGGCCTCACGTCACAGCCACCTCCTGCAGCACCGTCATCGGTCCGGCCGCGCGGAGCGCGCTCATCTCCGCATCGTCGCGCACGAACAGCGAGCCGGCGAACCCGAGCGCGTTCACCGAGATGGAGCCGAAGTGCTCCCGAGTCCGCGGCACGAGCAGCATCCAGCGCCGCGTGACGAGCAGGTTGTAGGGCCCGCGCTGCCGCTCCGGCTCGTTTGCGGCGCGTCCGCCGTCGTTGGCTGCTTCCGCGCGCAAGCCGCACGCATCGAGCATTGCGCCGTACGTCTCGAGCAGGCGCGCCGGTGCGTCCGCCTCCTCGAAGAGCGCCGGCTCGAGCAGGGCGAATGCGTTCCGGAACGGCAGCCGCAGCAGGCGCGCGGTTCCCGCGCCGCTCGACCACTGGTCGAACACCGCCTCAATCGGCACGCTCCACGCGCCGCTCCCGAGCGGCAGCGGCACGAGCTGCAGGTGCCGGTGCGCCTGGCTCGCGCCCGCCTCCCGCCCGCCGTTGTAGAAGCCGAGCCAGTCGACCTGCCGCAAGCAGGCCGCGAGCGCCGCAAGGTCGGACGCGTCGAGCAGCGTCTCCTGGTCGATGAAATCGCGCGTCACCACCAGCAGGTGCTGGTCGACCACCGGGTACTTGTTGAGCACGCCGAAGTGAGTCGAAGTGATGTCGCCGACCGCGAGCTCGGCATCCGGCGGCGCGAACGGATTCGGGCGCGCGCCGTCCTTCGGTATGACGCCCGCGGCACGCTTGCGCGCGAGGCTGGAGACGCTGCGCACGACGAAGCGCACGTCGCCGTCCTCGAGCTCGGTCTCCAAGGTCTCGATCGGCTGCAGCGCGCCGCTCGCGAGCGCCGCGCGGGCGCGCTCGGCGACGGTGCGTGCGAGCCCGTCAGAAATCGGCGTCGTCCCCGGTGGCCGCGGCGGCGCGCTTCTGGTGGCGGCGGTGCTGCCAGAGCGCCGCGATGATCGACGCGACCGAGAGCGCGAGCAGCGCCCCGGAGATCGGCCGCGTCACGAACAGCCACGGGCTCGGGTCGGACATGATCGCGCGGATCAGGTTGATCTCGATCTGGTCGCCGAGGATCACGCCCAGGATGAACGGCGCGAGCGGGAAACCAAACTTGACCATCGCGTAACCGAGCAGCCCGAAAGCGGCCAGGACGTAGACGTTCGCCATCGTGTTGTTGAGCGCGTACGCGCCGATCACGCACAGCACGAGCACGACGGGGAATAGCGCCGCCTTCGGCACCGTCACGATGCCGATCATCCAGCGCGCGCCCAGCCCGAGAATGATCACCATCAGCGGGTGCGCGATCAGGTACGCGGCGAAGATCCCGTAGGCGAGCTCCGCATTCTGCAGGATGAACAGCGGCCCCGACTGGATGCCGTGGATCGTGAGCGCGCCGAGCATCACCGCGGTCACGGCGTCGCCCGGGATGCCGAACGCCATGATCGTGACGAGCGACCCGCCGACGTTGGCGTTGTTCGCCGACTCCGACGCGATGAGGCCTTCCGGCGTGCCCTTGCCGAAGCGCTCGGGGTGCTTCGAGAACTTCTTCGCCTGGTCGTAGGCCATGATGTTGGCGGCGCTGCCGCCGATCGCCGGCAGCACGCCGATCAGCACGCCGATGAACGAGGACCACACGAGCAGGAACGGCCGGGAGAGGATCTCCCAGATCACCTTGAGCTGCGCGGCCGCAAGCGTGCTCGCCCGGACGACCGCCTCGCCGACGCGCGCGGCGCCGCCCATCTTCTCGACGTCGGACATGATCTGAGCGAACGCGAACACGCCGATCAGCACCGGCAGGAACTGGATCCCGCCCTCGATCGCGCCGATCCCGAGCGTGAGCCGGGGCGCGCCGAGGATCGGATCGCCACCCAGGGTCGTGACGATGAGCCCGAGCGCACCGGAAAGCAGTCCCTTGAGGAGCGAGGACTCGACGAGGCCGGCGACCATCGAGAGCGCCAGGATGAAGAGCGAGAAGTACTCCCACGGCCCGAACTGCAGTGCGAACCGCGCGAGCGGGCCGGTCGCGGCGATGAGGAAGATTCCGCCGAGCAGCCCGCCGAAGCACGAAGCCCAGACGCCGAGCCAGATCGCGCGGCCGGGCTCGCCTTTCCTCGCCATCGGGTAGCCGTCGAACGTCGTCGCGATCGCCGACGGCGTGCCTGGAAGCCCGAGCAGGATGGCAGTGACGAGTCCGCCCGCCGAGCCGCCGACGTAGACGCCGGTCATCGCCGCGAGGCCCTGCAGCGGATCGAGGCCGAACGTGAAGGGCAGCACCACGATGATCGTCATCGTGATCGTCACGCCCGGGAGCGCGCCGCCGATCACGCCGGCGAGCGTGCCGAAAAAGAGCGGCAGCAGGTACTTCCACTGCAGGACGTTCGCGATACCGGCGCCGAGCAGCTCGTACACCGGCTATCCCCTCCCTCTCGGGGGAAGGCGCCAGGGCAGCGCGAGGGCGGGTTGTCGCGTCACCAGCCGGTCCACTTTCCGCGCGGCAGCAGGACGGTGAGGTAATGCTCGAACACGAGGTACGTCGCCGCCGTCGCGACGAACGCGAGAAGGAGCACTTTCGCCCACGCCTTCGCGTTGCGCGGGGGCTCGAGGAGGACGGCCAGGGCGGCAACGAACAGGACGGTCGCGACGCGGAAACCGAGGTACGGCAGCGCCACGACGTAGACGCCGAACACGGCGAACGTGAGCGTCACCAGCCGGTAGTTCGGTCTCGGGCCCTCCCGCCCACGCGCGCCCGGGCGCAGCGCCCGCTGCGCGAGGACGTCCGCGACGACCAGCAGCGCCGCGAGCACCGCGCTGATCGCAAGGACGATGCGCGGATAGAACGCCGGCCCGATCGGGACGAGCGGGTTGCCCTTGAGCTCGAGCGTGAGCGCGTACAGGACGGCGCACATCCCGAGCAGGACGAGCCCCGCCCAGCCGTCACGGCCGATCATCCGCTGCCCTCCTCTTCCCCCTCCCCCTCGGAGGGAGGGTCGCCGTCAGCGCTTGGACAGCCCGAGTTCCTTCGCAAGGTTCTTGTTCAGCTCGTCGTTCTTCTTCAGCCAGTCGGCGTAGGTCGCGCGGTCCATGTAGCGGACGTCCGTGCCCTGCTTCTTCATCGCCTCGGCGAATGCCGGTTCCTTCGACGCGGCCGCGCAGGCTGCGCCGAGCTTCGCGATGACGTCGGCCGGCGTGCCCTTCGGCACCATGATGCCGCGGTTCACGTCGTACACAACGTTCACGCCGAGTTCCTTTAGCGTCGGGACGTTCGGCAGCTCGGGGTTGCGCTTCTCGGTCGCGATCGCCAGAAACCTGAGCTCGCCCGCCTCGACCTTGCCCTTCTGGGTGAGGTTGCCGTCGGTCAGGTCGACGTGCCCCCCCAGGATCGCGTTCATCCGCGGCGCGAGGCCTTCGTACGACACGTACTTGAATTTGATGCCGGCCGACTGCTCGATCAGCGCCGGGAAGAAGTGGCTGGTGGAGCCGAGGGTCGCGCCGACGCTGATCTGGCCGGGCCGCTTCTTCGCGTCGGCGGCGAGCTCCTGCCAGCTCTTCCACGGGGTCTTCGGGCTCGCGGTGAGCACCGATGCGGTCGAGCTGATCATGCAGATCGGCTCGAAGTCGGAGTACTGCACGTCCGAGACGCCGGTGTAGAAGGTCGAGTGGATGTAGTCGTGGACGGCATAGAGGGTGTAGCCATCGGGCGGTGAATCCTTCACCTCCTTCGCGCCCTTGGTGCCCGACGCGCCGCCGACGTTCGCGATCACGACGGTCTGGCCGAGCTGCTTCTGCAGCAGCGGCGCGAACGGCCGGAAGATGTTGTCGGTGTCGCCGCCCGCCGCCCACGGCACGACCAGCTTGATCGGCCGGTCGGGGTAGGCGGCGAACGACGGGGAAACAGCCAGCGCGGCGAGGGCGCATGCCAGGGTGAGAGATTTATTCATGGGTCCTTCCTCCTCGGTTGGTCGAAGCGCGTTGCAGTTTACGCCGGGCCGGGAGACCCGGGCAACGCGTCGCGCATGGCACAATCGGTTGCATGCGCATCGGAATCCTCGGCGGGGGCGTCATCGCCCGCCTGGTCCTCGAGCACCTCGCGCGCGGCGAGCTGGGCGACTTCGAGGTGTGCGCGATCGTCGGGCGGAGCGGCGGCTCGCGCGGGAAGCCGCTCGCCGACCGGTTCGGCGTGCCGTTCGTGACCGGTCTCGATGCGCTGCTCGCGCAGAAGCCGCAAGCGGTGATCGAGGCGGCCTCGCATGATGCAGTGCGGGAGTTCGCCGCCCCGCTGCTCGAGCGGGGCATCGCGGTGATCATCCTTTCGGGCGGCGCGCTGTGCGACGACGCTCTGCGCGCGCGGCTGGAGCGCCTCGCCGCCGCGAAGCAGGCGATGCTCTACGTTCCCTCAGGCGGGATCGGCGGGCTCGACGCGCTGAAGGCGGTGTGCGTGGCGGGCGCCGACGAGGTCGAGATCGCGGTCACCAAGCCGCCTGCAGCGTGGAAGGACATCCCGTACGTCGCGCGCCTCGGCATCGACCTCGACCGGCTGGCGGGCGCGGCGACGCTCTTCGACGGCACCGCGCGCGAAGGCGTGCCGCACTTCCCCGCGAACGTGAACATCGCGGCGGTGCTCTCGATGGCCGGCATCGGCTTCGACCGCACGCGGCTGAAGGTCGTCGCCGATCCCGCGCTGAAGTTCAACACGCACTACATCAACATCCGCGGCAAGACGGGGACCATCGCGATCAAGCTCGAGTCCGTGCCTTCGCCCGACAATCCGAAGACTGCGATGCTCGCCTGCTACAGTGCGCTCGCCGCACTGAAGGCGTTTGGGTCACCGGTGCGATACGGAACCTAAGTGGAGGAGGCCATGATGAAAGCGATCGCTGCCACATCAATCAAGGCCCTGATCCTGGCGCTCGGCGTGATGGCGTCGCATCCGGCCTTCGCGCAGGCGTACCCGGCGAAGCCGATCCGGCTCATCGTGCCCTTCCCGCCCGGCGGCTCTACCGACATCGTCGCGCGCATCGTCGCCCAGAAGCTCGGCGACCGCCTGGGCCAGCAGGTCATCGTGGAGAATCGCGGCGGCGCGGGCGGCACGATCGGCGCCGAGGCGGTCGCGAAGGCGGCGCCCGACGGCTACACGCTCGTCCTCGGGACGACGAGCACCCACGTGGTCGCGCCGAACGTGTACGGCAAGATCGGCTACGACCCGGTGAAGGACTTCGCGCCGGTTTCGCTCGTCGCAGTCACGCCGTATCTCCTGGTGGCCAACCCGGGCGTGAACGTGAAGTCGCTCCCCGAGTTCGTCGGCTACGTGAAGGCGCGGCCGGGCAAGCTGAACTACGCTTCAGCCGGCACCGGCTCGACGACGCACCTCGCGATGGAGATGCTGAAGAGCGCGGCGGGCCTCTACATCGTCCACATCCCGTACAACGGGAACGGCCCGGCAGGGACCGCGGTGATCGCCGGCCAGGTCGAGTTCCTGTTCGGCAGCCTGCCGGCGGTCCTCCCGCACGCCAAGTCGGGACGCGTCCGGCCGCTCGCCGTCGGCACGCCGAAGCGCTCGCCGTCGCTGCCCGAGGTGCCCACCGTCGCGGAGTCGGGCTTCCCGGGCTTCGACGCGTCGCTGTGGCTCTCCATCATGGCGCCCGCCGGAACGCCCGCGCCGGTCGTGGATCGCCTGCACAAGGAGATCGTCGCGGCGATCGCGTCGCCGGATGCAGCCGATGCGCTCAGCAAGGCGGGCGCGGAGCCGATCACGAGCACCCCGGTCGAGCTCGCCGCCATGGTGAAGGACGGCGTCGAGAAGTACGCCAAGGTCGTCAAGCAGGCGGGCGTCAAGGCAGAGTAAGCGTGGCGGCGCGGGCCGCGCCGCCAGGTTCACTGCCGGATGGCGAGCGCGGCGACGCGTTACGGTCGCAGCGCGCCCGGCCACCCTTTTAGTTCAGTCCCAGGAGCCGCGCGGGATTCTTCCGCATCATCTGGTCGATGTCGGCGTCGGTGAGGCCTTCGGTCTTCATCGCCCCGATCGCCACCTCCAGCCCGTCGGGGTGCGTCATGTTCGCGCTCTGCCCGAGGTCGGACGAAATCACCAGCCCCGCAGCGCCGAACTCCTTCACCGCCTGCGCCACGTGCTTGGCGTTGATCTGCGTCCAGTGCCTGAGGAACGCGAGCGGCGCGTTCGGCCCGGCCTGGAACTGCAGAAAGCACACCTCGATCACCGCGCCCATCCCCACCACCTCCTTCGCCTGCGCCATTGTCAGGCCGGGCACGTTGGTCAGTCCGTGGGTGATGAGGATGTTCTTTACGCCGAGCTCGCGTCCGCGCCTGACCACCGCCAGGATCTCTTCGGGATGCACATGCCCGGTTGCAAGGAGCAGGTTCTCGCGCGCGATGATCTTGAGGATCGCCTCCATCTCCGGCGTGACCTTGCCGTTCGGCGCCACCACCAGCCCCTGGGCGTCGGGCTTGCCGAACGTCTTGACGTGCTTGTCGGATTCGAAGGTCGGCAGCCACACCACCTTGCCGCGGCTGCCGTACATGCGGTGCATCCACTCGACCGCGTCCGGGTTGACTCCGCCGACCGCCTTGTTGAGGACGATGCCGCCCCAGACCTCGATGCCCGGCACCGCCTTCATCACCAGCGCCGCGCGGTCCGCGGTCATGGTGATGTGGTTCTTCAGCAGGATACCGCGCAGGCCTTTCGCTTTGGCGATCATCGCCACGTCGACGTCGTCCATGTTGCGGCCGAAGACGTCGGGATGGGAGTGCACGTGCATGTCGATGACGCCGGCGGCCGGGCTGACTTTCGGCGGCGGCGGGGGGAAGGCGGCCTGCGAGAAGGCGTGGGTGGAAACGACGAGGCCCGCGAAGAACAGCAGCGATCTTTTCATGTGGTTGTCTCCCGTTGATGCGATGAGAACGCTAGACCCTCTCCAACTACTCCGCGTAGCTCCGGCCATCGGCGGCGGTCGCCCGCTCGACCCGGAGTGCTCGGGTCACTGCCGGATGCCGAGCGACGTGACGAGCCGGTCGTGGAGCTCGTACTGCTCGCGCACGAACTTCTCGGTCTCCTCCCTCGAGCGGATCGCCGCGATCCCGCCGAGCTTCGCGTTCCCGGACTGCCAGGCCGGGTCCTTCGCGAGGCGCGCGAAGACGCCGACCCACTTGTCCACCACTTCCTTCGCCAATCCGGGCGGCCCCATCAAGGCGGTCCAGCCGACGATCTTCTCCATGTCGGGGGCCCGCCTCGCGCGCTCGGCACCCGCCGCCCTTGTAATGGATGCCGACCGCGTGATCCTTCGTCAGGCCGGCCAGCGTCATCAGGTATTGCGCGGCCATGTTCTGGCTCGTCCCGACGCCAGCGGTCGAGAAGTTGAGCTTGCCGGGCTGCGCGCGGATCGCCGCGATCGGTGCGGTGGGGCGAGTCGCCCTTCACGAAGCAGATGTACGGGTTCAGCTCGATCAGCGACAGCATATGAACTCGTTCCACTTGTACGGCACCTTGGAGTCGAGCGCGGGAACGATGGCGTGAGTCGCGATGCGCGCGACGAGCAGCGTGTAGCCGTCCGCGGACGCGCTTTGCACCGCGGAGGAGCGCCCATGACGCCGGACGCGCCGACGCGGTTCACCGGGACGATCGGCTGGTTGTTGAGGTACTTCGATGGGTGCTGGGCGACGTTGCGTCCGGAGAGATCGGAATCGCCGCCCGCGGCGAACGGGATGATGAACGTGATCGGCTTAGACGGGTAGCCCTGCGCGAGCGCCTGCGCGGACGCAGCCGCGAGCGCGAACGCGATTCGACGCATCGTTCTTCTCCTCCTGGTGTGCGCGGCAGTCTACCCGACGCGCGCGCGATTCGATATGCTCGCCGCGCCATGACGCCAGCGCTACCTCCCGGACCGATCGCGGGGCCATCCGCCTGGACCGGGCGCGATCTCGCGCCGCGCCCTGATGAGTGGATTCGCCGCTTCACACCCGCGGAGCTCGCCGAGATCGATGCTGCAGTGCGGGGGTTCGAAGCCTCCGGTAGCGCGCTCGCGGAGATTTCGCCCGCAAGCTTTCCGCTGCCGACCTTCGGGCCGGTGCTGCGGAACCTGCTGCGCGAGCTCCTGGACGACCGCGGGTTCTTCATGCTGCGCGGACTACCGAACTGGCCGGAGCCCGAGCGCCACCGGCACCTGCTGCTGTGGCTCGCGCCGCGGGAGGCGCGGCCGCTCCCTGAGATCTTCGCGCCGCGCTACGGGAGCGTCGTGCCCGGGAGGCGCAGCGGGATCGTGGTACGTGGGACGACGCTCAAGGCGCCGCTGGAAGCGGAATAACCGCTTCCTGCGCCGACGCCATGGTCCGCACGCTCGGATCCTTCGACTACGTGATCGCCGGCGCGGGCACCGCAGGCTGCGTGCTCGCCAACCGGCTTTCCGCGGATCCCGACGTCACGGTGCTGCTCCTCGAGGCGGGCGGCAAGGACGACTGGATCTGGATCCACATCCCGGCCGGCTATCTCTACTGCATCGGCAACCCGCGCACCGACTGGTGCTACCGCACCGAGCCCGACCCAGGCCTGAACGGCCGCTCCATCCTATACGCGCGCGGCAAGGTTCTCGGCGGCTGCTCGTCGATCAACGCGATGCTCTATCTGCGCGGCCAGAAGCGCGACTATGACGAGTGGGCGCAGCTCGCCGACGACCCGGGCTGGTCGTGGGAGAACGTCTTCCCGGTCTTCAGGCGCTCGGAGGATTCGCACCGGGGCGCTGGCGACGCGCACGGCGCGGGCGGCGAGTGGCGCGTCGAGCAGCAGCGGCTGTCGTGGGAGATCCTGGACGCGTTCCGCGAGGCGATGGCGCAGGCCGGGATTCCGAAGACGGACGACTTCAATCGCGGCGACAACGAGGGCTGCGGCCTGTTCGAGGTGAACCAGAAGCGCGGCGTGCGCTGGAACGCGACCAAGGCCTTCCTCCGTCCCGCGCAGAGCCGCCCGAATCTCACCGTCATCACCGATGCGCTCGTGAAGCGCGTGCGGCTCGACGGCAGGCGCGCGACCGGGATCGAGTTCGTCCGCGGCGGCGAGGAGGAATTCGCCGCGGCGCGCATCGAGACGATCCTCGCGCTGGGCAGCATCGGATCGCCGCAGGTCCTGCAGCTCTCGGGCATCGGCCCGGGCGCGCTGCTCCAGCAATGCGGCGTCGCGGTGGCCCATCCGCTCGCCGGGATCGGCGAAAACCTGCAGGACCATCTCCAGCTCCGCACGGCGTTCAAGGTGAAGAACGTCGTGACGCTGAACCAGCGCGCGAACAGCCTGTGGGGCAAGGCCATGATGGGGCTCGAATACGCGCTGTTCCGGACCGGCCCGCTGACCATGGCGCCGAGCCAGCTCGGGGGCTTCACGCGCTCGAGCCCCGAGCACGCGACTCCAAACATCGAGTACCACGTGCAGCCGCTTTCGCTCGACAAATTCGGCGATCCGCTGCACCCGTTCCCGGCCTTCACCGCGTCGGTGTGCAACCTGCGCCCGACGAGCCGTGGCTACGTGCGCGTCAGGAGCGCCGATCCGCGTGCGCACCCCGCGATCATGCTGAATTATCTGTCGACGCCCGAGGACCGCAAGGTCGCCGCCGACGGGCTGCGGCTCACGCGCCGGATCGCCGCGCAGCCCGCGCTCGCGAAGTACCAGCCCGACGAGTTCAAGCCGGGGCGCGAGTTCCAGACCGACGACGAGCTGGCGAAGGCCGCGGGCGACGTCGGAACGACGATCTTCCACCCGGTCGGCACCTGCAAGATGGGCGTACCATCCGATCCGACCGCGGTGGTCGATTCGCGCCTGAGGGTGATCGGTGTGGAGTGCCTGCGCGTCGTCGACGCGTCGATCATGCCGACCATCACCTCGGGCAACACGAACTCGCCGACCGTCATGATTGCCGAGCGCGGGGCGGAGATGATCCGGGTCGACCGCAAGGCTCCATAGGAGGAGGGCTCATGCACACCGTGATGTGGACGTTCAAGGTGCCCGACGGCACCACGAAGGCGGACCTGGTTAGCACCATCAAGGCCACGGCGCATACCTACCAGGGAATCCCCGGGTTGATCCGGAAGTACTACGGCATCAGCGAGGACGGCCGGTCGCTCGTCGGCATCTATCTCTGGGATTCGAAGGCGGCTGCGGAGCGGCTCTACACCGCCGACTGGGTCGCGATGGTCACGAAACGCTGGGGCACTCCGCCGGCGCGGCAGGACTGGTCCACGCCGATGGTCGTGGAGAGCGCCGAGAAGAGGCTGGTCGAAGCGGCCTGAGCAGGCCTACTTCTCGGGCAGCGGGATCCGCTCCGTCTCGCCCGGCACCGGCGGGAAGCGATCCTCGCGCCAATCGGCCTTCGCCCGCTCGATGCGCTCCCTCGAGCTGGACACGAAGTTCCACCAGATGAAGCGGGGACCGTCCATCCTTGCGCCGCCGACCAGCATGAGGGTCGAGGACGCGCCGGCGCGGATCTCGGCCGCGCCGCCGGGCGCGAGCACCGCCATCTGGCCGGGGTCCAGCGCGACGCCCGCAACGCTCGCGCTCCCAGCGACGAGATACACCGCCCGCTCCTCGTGCTCCGGCGGCACGACGAGGCTCGCCCCGGCCGCGAGATCGGCGGCCGCATAGAGCGTTCCGCTGAAAACCCGCACCGGCGACCGGGCGCCGAGCGCGCTGCCCGCGATCACGCGCACGGTGGCGCCGGGCAGCTCGACGACCGGGAGCGCCCGGGACGGGTGATGCGCGAACGACGGCGCGGCTTCCTCGTCGGCCCGCGGAAGCGCCACCCACGTCTGGATGCCGTGCACGCGCGCGCCAGCGGCACGCAGGCGAGGCGGGGTGCGCTCGGAGTGCACGATGCCGCGCCCGGCGGTCATCCAGTTCACGTCGCCCGGCCGGATCGGCTGGACCGACCCAACGCTGTCACGGTGCAGGATCTCCCCCTCGAAGAGGTACGTCAGCGTGGCGAGCCCGATGTGCGGGTGCGGTCGCACGTCCAGGCCCTCTCCCGGCGCCAGCGCGGCCGGTCCCATGTGATCGAAGAAGATGAACGGCCCGACCATCTGCTTCGGCAAGGCGGGCAGGACCCGGCGGACGGCGAACCCGCCGATGTCGCGGAGGTGCGAAGTCAGGACGTGCTCGACAGCCGTTTGCATGGTCTTAGCTCCCGCGACCCCGGGTGCCCGACAAGGCTCAACCCGCCACGCGCACCACGATCTTCCCCAGGTGCGCGCCTGACTCCATATACGCCACCGCCGCGGGCAGCTCGGCAAACGGGAACACCCGGTCGATCACCGGCCGGATCCGCCCGTCGGCGATCGCCGGCAGCACGTCGGCGACGAACCCGCGCACCGTCTCCGCGCGCTGAGCCGCGTCGCGCAGCTTGTTGCTGACGCCGAAGAGGTGCAGGCGCTTCGTGTGCAGCGCCTCGATGTCGATTTCGCTGCGCATCACGCCGTCGACGTAGCCCACGGTCGCGAAGCGGCCCTGGAATGCCGCGGCGCGCATGCACGCCTCGAACACCGTGCCGCCGACGTTGTTGACGATGAGATCGGCGCCCTTCCCGCCGGCGGCCTCGAGCACCGCGTCGACGAAGTCGGCGCCGCGCGTGCGGATGCCCACGTCGAGGCCGAGCGCTTTCAGGCGCTCGAGCTTTTCGGCCGAGCCGGAGGTGCCGATCACCCGGGCGCCCAACTGCTTTCCGACCTGCACCGCCGCGACGCCCACGCCGGACGACACCCCGGTCACGAGCAGCCATTCGTTCGCCTGCAGGCGGCCCTGCGCGATCAGCATGTCGTGGACGACCATGAAGACCAGCGGGATGGCCGCTGCCTCTTCCCAGGAGAGCCGGGGCGGCACGAGCACCGCCTCGCGCGCGTCCATGAGCGCGTACTCCGCGAAGCCGCCGGCGCAGCGCCCCATCACCCGGTCGCCGGGCTTGACCGTCTTGACGTCGGAGCCGACCCGCGCAACTTCCCCCGCGCACTCGGCGCCGCCCGGCTTGGCGTCGGCGGCAGGCTTGCCCGGGATCGCGTGGATGCCGTGCCGCACGATCAGCTCCCCGCGATTGAGCGAAGCCGCGTGGACCCTCACCAGCACCTGGCCCGGCGTCGGCTCCGGCGTCGGCGTCTCCCTCAGCTCCGGAATCGGGCGGTCGCCCTGGGAACGGATCCAGTAGGCTCGCATCGCGTCTTCCTCCGACATTGAATGCGCGTGAAGCCTAGCGGAAACCGCGGCGCGGGTCTTGTAGACTGCCGGGGTTCGCCTTCAGGCAGCACCCCGCGATGCGCGATCCCGTTCCGACCACCATTCACCTCAAGGACTACACGCCGCCGGCGTTCCTGATCCGCACTGTCGAGCTGGACGTCGCGATCCACGAGGACAACGCCGAGGTGCGCGCGCGGCTCGCCGTCCAGCGCAATGCCGCAGTTGGGGACCGGGGCGCGCCGCTCGTCCTGGACGGCGACGAGCTCGAGCTCGTGTCCGTCGCGCTCGACGATCGCGCGCTCGATGCTTCGGCGTACGCGCTCGACGCCTTGCACCTGACGATTCCCGGCGTGCCGGACGCGTTCACGCTCGAGACGGTGGTCCGCATCGCGCCGCGCAAGAACACCAAGCTGATGGGGCTCTACGCCTCGAAGGACGGCTTCTTCACGCAGTGCGAGGCCGAGGGCTTCCGGCGCATCACCTTCTTCCCCGACCGGCCGGACGTGATGGCGCGCTACACCACGACGATCCGCGCGGAGAAGGCGAGGTACCCCGTGCTGCTGTCGAACGGAAATCTCGCCGGCTCCGGGGACGAGCCAGGCGGCCGTCACTGGGCGAGGTGGGAGGACCCGTTCCCCAAGCCGTCGTACCTCTTCGCGCTGGTCGCCGCGAAGCTCGACGTGCTGGAGGACACGTTCGTCACGCGCTCGGGCAAGCGCGCGCGGCTGGCGATCTACGTCGAGCCGGGCAAGCTCGACCAGTGCGGATTTGCCATGCAGGCGCTCAAGAAGTCGATGAAGTGGGACGAGGTCACGTTCGGCCTGGAGCTCGACCTCGACCGCTACACGATCGTCGCGGTCGGCGACTTCAACATGGGCGCGATGGAGAACAAGGGCCTCAACATCTTCAACACGAAGTACGTGCTGGCCCGGCCCGACATCGCCACCGACACCGATTTCATCAACATCGATCGCGTCGTCGCGCACGAGTACTTCCACAACTGGACCGGGAACCGCATCACCTGCCGTGACTGGTTCCAGCTCTCGCTCAAGGAAGGGCTCACGGTCTTCCGCGACCAGGAATTCGGCGCCGACACCTACTCGCGCCCCGTCACGCGGATCCAGGAGGTGCGCGGCCTGCGCGCCGCGCAGTTCCCGGAGGACGCCGGCCCGATGGCGCATCCGGTGCGGCCGCAGTCGTACATGGAGATCTCGAACTTCTACACCGCCACCGTGTACGAGAAGGGCGCCGAGGTCGTGCGCATGCTCCACACGCTCCTCGGCGCCGCGGGGTTCCGGCGCGGCATGGACCTCTACTTCCGTCGGCACGACGGCCAGGCGGTGACCACCGACGATTTCGTCGCCGCGATGGCGGATGCGAACGGCGCCGACCTGGCGCAGTTCAAGCGCTGGTACGACCAGGCCGGCACCCCGGCGCTCGACGTGAAGGCCGACCACGACGCGGCGGCCGCGCGCTACACCCTGACCGTGAAGCAGTCCGTTCCGCCGACGCCGGGGCAGCCCGACAAGCTTCCGATGCACGTCCCGCTCGCGCTCGGGCTGCTGGGCCCAGACGGTCGCGAGCTTCCGCTGCGCCTGGAGGGCGAGCCCAGGGCCTTGGGCACCGATCGGGTGCTGTCGGTGCGCTCGCGCGAGGAGCGGTTTGTCTTCGTGGAGGTGCCGCAGCCACCGGTCCCGTCGCTGCTCCGGCGCTTCTCGGCGCCGGTGAACCTGAAGTTCGACTACGCGGAGGCCGATCTCGTGCATCTCATGGCGCACGACTCGGACGCATTGAACCGCTGGGAGGCGGGCCAGCGGCTGGCGCTCGCAATCGTCCTGCGCGGCGTCGATGCAATCCGCGCGGGTCGCGCGATCGACGTGCCGCGCACGTTCGTCGACGCGGTCGGGCGCGTGCTCGCCGACGGCGCACGAGACCCTGCGTTCGCCGCGGAGGCGCTGGTGTTGCCGTCCGAACCCTATGTCGCCGAGCAGCTCGAAGTCGTCGATCCCGACGCGATCCATGCCGCGCGGAACGCGCTGCGACGGGCGGTCGCGCGCGTGCTGCGCGCCGAGCTCATCGCCGCCTACCGTTCGCTCGAGGTAACCGGGCCGTACAGCCCGGACGCGCAGTCGGCCGGCCGTCGCGCGCTCCGCAACATGGCGCTCGGCTACCTCATGGAGCTCGGCGATCCCGAGATCGAGGCGCTCTGCACGACCCAGTTCGACCGCGCGAACAACATGACCGACCGCATGGCTGCGCTCGGCGCACTGGCGAACTCGGATGCCGGTGCGCGGGAGGCCGCGCTCGAACGCTTCTACGCCGAGTGGAAGCACGAGCCGCTCGTGGTCGACAAGTGGCTGACGGTACAGGCGGCCTCGCGCCGCGGCGACACGCTCGCCCGGGTGAAGACCCTGCTCGCGCACGAGGCCTTCGACATCAGGAATCCGAACAAGGTCTATGCGCTCATCCGCAGCTTCTGCGCGAACCACGTGCGGTTCCACGCCGCCGACGGCGGCGGCTACGCATTCGCCGCCGAGCGGGTGCTGGAGCTCGACCCGCTCAATCCGCAGATCGCGGCGCGCCTGACGCGGGCCTTCGACCGCTGGAGGAAGTTCGACGCCGGCCGCCAGGCCCAGGCGCGCGCCGCGCTCGAGCGTATCGGCAGCGCGTCGAACCTCTCCAAGGACGTGGCGGAGGTGGTGACCAAGGCGCTCGCGTAGCGCGGAAGCGACTTTTTTTCGCGCCTGGCGGCCCCCGGCCGGCGTAAGCTACCGGCGCGGGGTAACCGCTTCCGCGACGGATACCGGAGGAGAGTCCGAACGTTGCGAAGAACGACGACGAAAGACAGCACGAAGCGCGCGGCTCGCGCGCATCGCCGCCTTATTTCCCTCTGCGCCGCTGTCCTGCTCGCGGCCTGCAACACCCCCCACACCTACCCGCCCGCCGCGCCGCACACCGGGAAACGGCCGCCGCCGCAGTCGGACGAGTTCAATCCGCGCCAGCTCCTGAAGAGCGACACCGAAGCTGCCGCCGAGGTGCATCTGCGGGAGAGCCTCGCGTCCGCGCGGCTGCTGATGGAGAAGCTCTACCGCCGCAACCCGCGCGAGCTGAGGAAGAGCGGGTTCCTCACCGTCGAGGCGGCGGTCAAGCGCGGCTTCGATCCCCGTTATGGCTTCCGCCTTCCCGAGCTGAAGCATGTGCACGGCACGAGGGCGATCCAGCTCGCGCTCAACTCCGACTACTCGGGCGACCGCGTGTTCGCGTTCTCGGTCGGACTGGCCGGGATGATCCTGCGCGCGTACGGCGACAAGACCGAGCTGTACGTGACCGAGTTCGTCGACGCGCAGAAGCTCTACAACGCCGCCCGCAACGTGGAGATCGCGGCGTGGAAGCTCGCCAACGCGCGTGATGCCGCCGGCCAGCCGCTGCTCTTCTCCAACGAGATCGCGGGCGAGGTGCGCAACCTCTCCTTCGAGCGTGAGTTCGGCAAGCTGATCGCCTACCAGGACGCGATGGCGCTCGTCGCCGCGCAGCGCACGAACCGCGTCATCCGGCGCGTCTCGCAGACCCTCGCCACGGCGGTGTTCCTCCCGATCTGAGCACGGTGTACGAGGCGGTCCTCTTCGACCTCGGCAAGGTCCTGCTCGACTGGGACCCGCGCTACTTCTATGCGCGCTTCTTCCCCGGCGACGAGGCGGGGTTCGAGAACTTCATGCGCCGCGTCGTCGCACCGGAGTGGATCCTGGAGATGGACGCAGGCAAGCCCGCGGCGGAGGCGATCGAGGAGCGCAGCCGCGCGTTTCCCGAGCACGCCGCACTGATCGCGCTCTGGCCGCACGGCTGGCCGACGATGCTGCGCGGCGAGATCGCTGCGAGCGTGGCGATCCTCGGCGAGCTGCGCGGCCGCGGGCACCGCCTCTTCGCGCTCACCAACTTCTCGACCGAGACCTTCCCCGTCGCGCGCGGGCGGCACGGGTTCTTGGGGTGGTTCGAGGACATCGTGGTGTCCGGCGAGCACGGCATTGTCAAGCCCGATCCACGCATCTACCGGCTCGCCATCGAGCGCTGCCGACTCGATCCGGCACGGACGGTATTCGTCGACGACTCGCCGGCGAACGTCGCGGCAGGCCGCGCCGCAGGCCTGCACGCGCTGCACTTCACGACGCCCGAGCGGCTCCGCGCAGAGCTTGCCGCGCTCGGCCTGCTCTAGCCGCGCGCTTTCCGCGGCCCCTCAGCCGGAAGCCATGCGTCCAAACCCGGGCTCGCGAGCCTGCATCCTCACCTCGAGCCCGCGACCTCCGTGGCGACGATTGTGCAGCGAACGCCCCGGCCTGTCGTGAGTCGGAGGTACCGTTTCTAGGCGTGACTCCGGAGCAAATTGCCCCCACCCGCCGCGAACGGGACCGCGGTCCGGGACAGATGTCACGAGCCCTGCGGGTTCGGAGCGGCATCAAACCCGCTCCGCCCGCGAACAAGCCGACCCCCCGCCACCTTCCACCCAGTAACGCAGTGGGCCCGCTCGGGGCTACTATGGCGCCCGACCGAGACGGGGTTTCGAACCTTCTATCCCCGCAGAGGGAGAAGCTGGCTCCGATGGCCACGATGCACACCATCACGATCCAAGACGACGGCTCGGAGTACCGTTGCGCCGAGACGCGCTCCCTGCTGGAGGGCATGGAGGCGCTCGGCCGCGAGGGCATTCCGGTCGGGTGCCGCAACGGGGGCTGCGGCGTCTGCAAGGTGGAGATCCGCAGCGGCAGTTACGCCCGGCGCGTAATGAGCCGCGAGCACGTGACCGAGGAAGACGAGGTCGCCGGCCGCGTGCTCGCGTGCCGGGTCAAGCCGACCAGCGACATCCGGCTGCGGGTCATCGGCAAGATGAAGGCGAGCGTCTGCCACACGGTTGAGACGACGGGCGCTCCGGCATCCCCCCAATCAACCTAAATCGAAGGAGGCATTCCATGGCCATGACAGGCGTGCTGCGACCGGGCCACGCAGTGGTGCGCGTGCTCGACCTCGACGAGTCGGTGGACTTCTACACCAACGTGATGGGGCTGAAGGAGACCGGGCGGGACAAGGCGGGCCGCGTCTACTTCAAGTGCAACGACGAGCGCGATCACAACAGCTTCGTGATCCGCAAGGCCGACAAGTCGGGCATCGACTGCTTCGCCTTCAAGGTGCTGAACAAGGCGACGCTCGCGACGCTGGAAGGCCAGCTGAAGGAGCACGGCGCGGCGACCGAGCGAATTCCGGCCGGCGAGATGCTGGAGACCGGCGACCGCGTTCGCTTCCGGGTCCCGACCGGACATGCGATCGAGCTCTACGCCGAGAAGACCGACGTCGGCAACGGGCTCGGCTACGTCAATCCCGAGGCAATGCTCGAGAACACGAGGGGCATCAATCCGGTGCGCATGGACCACGCGCTGATCTACGGCGGCGACATCGACGGCACCCGGAAGCTCTTCGAGGAAGCGCTCGGGTTCTCGCTGGTCGAGCGCGTGAAGATGGAGGACGGCAAGACCGACCTCGCGACCTGGCTCACCTGCTCGCACAAGGCGCACGACCTCGCAATGGTGCGCCACCAGGAGGACGGGAAGCTGCACCACGTGAGCTTCATGCTCGACACCTGGGAGCAGGTGCTGCGCGCCGCCGACATCCTGTCGATCCACCGCGTCTCGATCGACATCGGCCCGACCCGGCACGGCATCACCCGCGGCACGACCGTCTACTTCTTCGACCCGTCGGGCAACCGGCTGGAAACCTTCTGCGGCGGCTACCAGTGGTACCCCGACATGCAGCCGACCACCTGGACCTGGGACGAGGTCGGCGCCGGCATCTTCTATCACGACCGCAAGCTGAACGAGCGCTTCCTGTCGGTGGTGACCTGAGCGCGAGCGCTCCGAACTGGCTGCTCTAGCCCCGCGCCTTCTTCTCCATGCGCTGGTCGAACCGGGCTACGTTCACGACCATGCGGTCGTGCGTCCCTTCGCTGATGGCCTCCTTCTCGTCGCGCGCCGAGACGCGGAACCGCAGCGTGCGGCCTTCGACCCCGACCAGCTCCGCCTCGGCGTGCACGCGCATCCCTACCGGCGTGGCGGCGAAGTGGCGCACCGAGAGGTCGGTGCCGAGGGACTGGTGACCCTCGGGCAGCAGGTGCTCGACCGCCGCCAGCGCCGCGGCCTCGAGCAGGTTGATGACGACCGGCGTCGCCAGCACCCTGACCCGGCCGCTGCCGACGTGCGGCGCGGTGTGCTCGTCCGCCACCCTCAGCTCGACGTGGCCCCGCAAGCCGGGTCGCAGGGTCTTCGGCATGTCCACGCGCGTCCAGTCCTCCGTGCCATGTCCGGAAGGCATGGTACCGCCTACGGACCGTGAGTTGACGACGGTCAAGGTTCGCGACCGTTGTGGCACGGAAAATCGCTGTCGGAACGGCTGCCGCCGCAGCAAGGAGATGACCCCATGATGCGCACCATCCTGGTCCCCTGGGACGGCTCGGAGCACTCGCGCCGGGCGCTCGATTTCCTGCTGAATCTGCTCAAGGAACAGTTGCCGGCCGAGGTCCACCTGCTCAACGTGCAGCACCGCGCCCCGACGCTCGAGCGCATGACGGGCGGACAGCCGTCCGAGGTCCAGCGGATGGAGGGACCGGCGATGGAAGCCGGCCGGAAGGTGCTCGGCCCCGGCGCGAACATGCTCGCGGCGGCCGGCGTGCCGCACGTGGCGAGCGTCGTGGTCGGGGATGCGCCGCACGAGATCGTCGAGTACGCCAAGACCCATCATTGCGACGGGATCGTCATGGGCACGCGCGGGCTCGGCACCATCGGCACGCTCATCCTCGGCTCGACCGCAAACAAGGTGCTCCATCTGACCCACGTCCCGGTAACGCTGGTCAAGTAAGCTGCCTCGCCCCTCGGCGCCAGTTGTCGCGAGGCGAGGCGCGCACCGCTGCACGAAAGATGGAACAATCCCCGCATGGGGATGATGGTCGACGGCGTCTGGCGCGATGTCTGGTACGACACGCGTGCCTCCGGCGGCGCCTTCGTGCGCCCCGACAGCGCATTCCGCGCTCGCGTCACTTCGGACGGCGCCTCGGGCTTTCCGGCCGCTGCCGGCCGTTATCACCTCTACGTCTCGTTCGCGTGTCCCTGGGCGCACCGCACGCTCGTGGTGCGCGCGCTGAAGGGCCTCGAGGACGCGCTGCCCGCCTCCGCGGTCGATCCGGATTACGTGCCGCACGGGTGGAAGTTCACCGGCACGGCCGGCACGACCCTCGACCGCGCGAACGGCTGCCGTTTCCTGCACGAGGTCTACAGGCTTGCGAAGCCCGACTACACCGGCCGCGTGACGGTGCCGGTGCTCTGGGACACGACGACGCGGACCATCGTGAACAACGAGTCGTCCGAGATCATCCGCATGCTGAACCGGGAATTCGACGCGTTCGCGACCCGCGCATTCCCGGACCTCTATCCGGCCGAGCTGCGCGCGGAGATCGACGAGGTCAACGAGCGCGTCTACCGCACGGTGAACAACGGCGTGTACCGCGCCGGCTTCGCGACCGCGCAGGAGAAGTACGACGAGGCGGTGACGGCGCTCTTCGAGACGCTCGACTGGCTGGAGGCGCGGCTCGCGACCCGCCGCTGGCTATGCGGCAGCCGCTTCACCGAGGCGGACGTGCGTCTTTGGACGACCCTCGCGCGCTTCGACTCGGTCTACCACGGCCACTTCAAGTGCAACCTGCGGCGCCTGGTCGACTACCCGGCGCTCTGGGGCTTCACCCGCGACGTCTACGCGCTGCCGGGCGTCGCCGCGACGGTCGACATGGCGCAGATCAAGGAGCACTACTACCGCAGTCAGGTGAAGGTGAACCCGACCCGAATCGTGCCCAAGGGCCCGCTCCTCGATCTTCGCGCCCCGCACGACCGCGCGCGACTGGGGCCCGCACCGACCTAGCGCAAGGCGCAGCGCGCCCGGGCGTGATCTCCGTCAACCCGACGAGGGCGGAAGCGTTTCAGACTCCGCACCAGATGCTCCAAGGACGCACGCTATGACCGAGCTTGCCCACCCGCAACGTTTCGCGCCGAGCCGCCCGCAGCTGCCGGTGTCCGCGTACTTCGACCCCGGAATCCTGGCGCGCGAGAAGGCCGTGCTGTTCGATCAGGGGCCCGGCTACGTCGGCCACGAGCTGATGGTGCCGAACGTCGGCGACTTCATCACGCTCGAGTGGGCGAAGCACGGCAAGGCGCTCGTGCGCGGCCAGCGCGGCGTGAACCTGCTCTCGAACGTCTGCCGGCACCGCCAGTCGCTGCTGCTGGAGGGGCGCGGCAACGTGCGGAACATCGTCTGCCCGGTGCACCGCTGGACCTACGACCTCGAGGGGCGGCTGATGGGCGCTCCCGACTTCGCGCAGACGCCGGAACTGCCGCTCAAGGCCGCGCCCCTTGCGTCGTGGCAGGGCCTCCTCTTTTCGGGCAGCCGCGACGTGGCGAAGGATCTCGCCGGCTTCGACCTGGCCGCGGACTACAGCTTCGAGGGCTACGTCTTCGACCACGTCCAGGTGGACGACTGCCCGTTCAACTGGAAGACTTTCCTCGAGTTCTACCTGGAGCTCTATCACGTCGAGCCATTCCATCCCGGCCTCAAGAAGTTCGTCGACGCCGGCAACTACAAGTGGGGCTTCGGCGAGCGCTGGTCGTGGCAGACCCTCGGGATCAAGGACGGCTTCCGCTATCAGACGTCGCGCAACTACCAGCGCTACCGCGACGCGTACCTCAAGTGGTCCGGCGGCGAGATGCCGAAATACGGCACGGCGTGGTCGATCTACTACCCGAACGTGATGCTCGAGTGGTACCCGGCGTCGCTCGTCGTGAGCACGGTGCTGCCGGTCGCGCCCGACCGCACGCTCAACGTGCTGGAGTTCTACTACCCGGAGGAAGTGGCGCTCTTCGAGCGCGAGCTCGTCGACGCGCACCAGGCCGCATACAAGGAATCGGCGGCCGAGGACGCCGCAGCGTGCGTCTGGCTCCAGAAGGGGCGCCAGGCGCTGCACGCGCTCGGCGAGGACGATGCCGGGCCGTACCACTCGCCGCACGAGGACGGCATGATCCACTTCCACGAGTTCTGGCGGAAGGCGCTCGGGCTCTAGCAAGTACGCCGCTCAGTGCGGCCGCCGGGCGTGGCTCGCCCGCAGGTAGAGGTTGTTCGCCGCCAGCGCCCCGATCACCAGCACCGCACCGACGACCTCGGCCGCGTGGAAGCGCTGCCCCTGCGCGAAGCCGATCGTGAACACCACCACCGGCACGAGGTTGAGCATCAGCATCGAGTTGAGCGCGCCGATCCGCTGATTGCCGGCGTTCCACAGGATCATCGCCGCCGCCACGCCCGCGAGCGCGAGGAACGCGAGGTGCGGCGCGACCGAGGCGACCGCCGCGGCGGTCGGCACGCGCGACACGCCGAGCGCGACGAGCACGGCGGTCGCGATCGCGAGCCCGATCGACCCGGGAATCAGCGTGAGCACGGTGAACTTGAGCGCCGACCACCCCCGAAAGCGCTCCGTCCCCATCGTATAGACCACCCAGCACGCGGCGCCGACGAGCACCAGGAGGTCGCCGACGATCTCCTGCCGGCTCAGGCCGAGCGCCGGGTTGCCCCGGGTGACGACGAGCACGACGCCGGCGAACGCCGCCACGATGCAGCCGATCGTGAAGTTGGCCGGGCGCCGGCCGCGCAGCCACCAGTCGGCGATCGCGGTCATCGACGGCTGTAGCGACACGATAATCGCGGCGTGCTCCGGCCGAGTGATGTCGAGGCCGGCGAAGACGAGCATTGGCGAGCACGTCATGCCGATGACGCCGAGCACGCTCGCGGGCCATGCCCGGCCGTAGTAGCGCAGCGCAGCGGCGCCCTCTGCCGCCGCCACCACCGGCACCAGCAGCAGCGTCGCCACGCCGTAGCGGATCGCGGAGACGTGATAGGGGTCGACCGCCGCGAACGCGCTCTTCGCGATCGGGAACTGTGCGCCCCACGACACGACTGCGAGGAACGCGAAGGCGACGCCGGTGGCGAACTTGGGGTGCTGCATCGGGGGCGCGTGAGAGGCCGAAGCCTACACGCGGGGCCGGGCGCTGTCGCGCCGTTCGCCGAATCTACAGCCGCTTCGCTGCGACCTTGTCGCGGCCGCCGCGCACCGCGTCGGCGAGCGCCTCGTCCGCGCGGCGCACGAGCGCGTCGGGGGTCCATTCGGCGGCGCCTTCGCTCGCCGAGACGCCGAAGGTCATCGTGATCGGCACCTGGCGGTTCCCGACCGTGATCGGGGTCTTGCGCATGCTCTGGCGCATGCGCTCGGCGAGCGTCGCGCCGTTCTCGAGGTCGCAGCGGCCGAGGAACACGAGGAACTCGTCCGGCCCGAAGCGCGACACTGTGTCCGAGCGGCGGACGACGCCGCGGATGCGGTTGGTCGCCTCGCGCAGGACCGCGTCACCGGCGGCCGCGCCCTGCTGCTTGACCACCACGTCGAAGCGGTCGATCTCGCCGAGGATCACCGCCACTGCCTCCCGCTCGTTCTTGGCGCGGTGGAACTCGCGGTCGAGCACCTCGAACATCGCGTGCCGGTTCCAGAGCTGCGTCCGGGTGTCGACCATCGCCTTGGTCCGCTGCTGGTCGCGGCTGTCGCGGCGCTCGGTCTGCGCGCGTCCGACCGCCGCCAGCGCGAGCTCGGACTCGGCCAGGCGCGCGAGCTCGCGCAACAGCAGCAGGTCCCCTTCGGCCAGCGCGTTCGGTGCGCGGTCGCACACGGAGAGCGTTCCCGCAACCGTCCCGTCCGGCCCGACGAGCAGCGTTCCCGCATAGAAGCGCAGCTGGAGCCGGCCGGTCACCCAAGCGTGCTCCTGGAAGCGCGGGTCGACGGCGAGGTCGGGGACGACCAGCGGTCCGGCGCTCGCGAGCGTGACCGCGTCGAAAGCGACCTCGGTGCCGATCGCGCTCGCGGGGACGCCCTGCGCGGTGAACAGCCGCGGCGCGCGCTCGTGCACCAGCGACAGCAGGACGACCGGAACGCGGAACAGGCGCCGCGCGATCCGGGTGACGATCGCGAGCCGGTCCGCGAGCGTGACGCCGTCGGGTTCGGCGGGGGCCGGGGCCTGTGCGGGAGCGGTCGTTGTCATGGAGTCGTCCGGAGGCATCTGGCAGCCCTGCGGGACGTCGCGAATGATGGCCGGGCCGGGCATCGCCGTCCACCCCGGGACGCCCCCGGGCGCGAGTTTGTTCTCCTCCGGCGACAGTGAGCGCCCGTTTTTCGCGCTCAAGCGGGCGCGCCGGCCCGACGACAAGCCCTCGGGGAACCCGCGCCCACCAGGCCGGGTCTACCTCGAAACGGGCCGTTACGCCCCCCACAAGAACACCCCATGCGAACCATTGATGACCTCGTGCGCGATCGCCCCAGAGCCGGGGACTCGCGTGCGTATGTCCGCCAGGAACCTCTCGCCGCCTACCTCGCGCGCGGCGATCACGGGTCCAGCTCGACGCTGCGGCGCGTGCTGCGATCCGGTCCCGCGGCCGCCGACACGCCGTTTGAGGACGACGGCAGCCAGCGGCTCGCGCAGGCGCTGCACGCGCTCGTGTTCGAGCCCGCGCGGTTCGCCCGCGACCATCTGGTGCTCGATCGCGACGATCCGCCGGCGGAGGAGCAGGCGGACGTGCTCGATCGCATCTGGATCACCGGCGCGGAGTACGCGCGACTCGCCGGGGCGCGCGACGCGATTCGGGCCTATCCGCGCGCGCCGCTCGCCGCATGGATCGACGCCGGCATGAAGGAGATGTCGATCTACTGGACCGACGAGGCCGGAAGGCGCTGGAAGGCGCGGCCGGACTGCTTCACCGACGAGATCGTCCTCGAGCTGAAGACCACCGGCGACGTCAGACCGCGCGCGTTCGCGCGCACCCGCAAGCGCTTCGGGTACGACCTTCAGGCGGCGCACTACGCCGAGGCCGTCGAGCGCCTCACCGGCCGCACGCCGCGCTTCGCCTTTATCGCCGTCGAGCTCCAGACGCCCTTCTACGCCTGGGTGCACGAGCTGTCGCGCGCCGACCTCGAGCGCGCCGCGGTGCAGCTCGAGGTCGCCCGGGAGCGGCTCAGTTCTTCACCGAGGAACCGCCGGGCGGCAGCGCCCCGAAACGCCTGACGTACTCCGCATCGAGCTCGGCATCGGTCCTGTAGCCCGGCACCTTGAAAGTGTAGCGTTTGAAGTTCTGCCAGCGGTACGGCACGTCCTTGGTCTCCGACTCCCAGTACGCGTCGCCGACCGCGATGTTCTTCTTCTCGTCCATCTCCCAGTTGCGCTTCGAGCGCGGGCCGCCGAAGAAATAGAGCCGGTCGTCGACGATCTTGAACGTCTCGAAGCCGATGCGCGCCTTCAGCGCATACGGCGCACCGCTGGCGCAGAATCCGCCGTAGGCGGGCACGTGGCGCGCCGGGCTGCGCTCGAACGCGGCCTTGTTCGCCTCGCTCGCGAAGCGGTAGGTGAGGCCCTGGTATGTCGCCTTGATCGCCGGGTCGCCCCTGACCGGGCGCGACTCGGTGAAGTACGCGACTGGGTCGTTTCCGCCGAGCATCAGGTTGTCGTCGGCACCG
This sequence comes from Burkholderiales bacterium, assembly GCA_035456405.1. Lineage (GTDB taxonomy): Bacteria > Pseudomonadota > Gammaproteobacteria > Burkholderiales > SG8-39 > JAGVSZ01. The sequence goes on from DATIDG010000095.1 coordinate 91,475, forward strand.
TCCTTGACGGTGTTCATCACCGTGCCGCAGCCGGAGAGCGCGGCGGCGGCGAGCATCGCGCATAGGGCACGTGCGAGCATGGCGGGCATGATGGAAGCCTCCTGCGGGGGACGAGCCAGGCATTGTAGCGAGCCCGGCACTGCGTCCGGCTCCGGCGTCGTCCTCGATGCGCGGCGACAGTGACTGGTCCGTGCGCATCCCGTTCATGCGCGGCGGGTACAATCGCCCCCCGGTTCGAACACCCAATCCCCAGGAGGCTGCATGAAGCGCATCGTCCTCTTTGTCCTCACCAACATCGCCGTCCTGGCCGTGCTGACGATCGTCCTCCGGGTGTTCGGGCTCGACCGGGTCGCCGCGCAGGAAGGAATCGCGGTCGGTCCGCTGCTCGCGTTCTCGGCGGTCGTCGGCTTCACCGGCGCGATCATCTCGCTGCTGATCTCGAAGCAGATGGCAAAGTGGTCGACCGGCGCGCAGATCATCGACGGCACCGAGGGCCCGGACCACGCGTGGCTCGTGCAGACCGTGCGCGGGCTCGCCGAGAAGGCGGGCATCGGCATGCCCGAGGTCGCCGTCTACGAAGGCGAGCCGAACGCGTTCGCGACCGGCGCATTCAAGAACTCGGCGCTCGTCGCGGTCTCGACGGGGCTGCTCAAGTCGATGAACAAGGAGGAGGTAGGGGCGGTGCTCGGACACGAGGTCGCGCACGTTGCGAACGGCGACATGGTGACGATGACGCTGATCCAGGGCGTGGTGAACACCTTCGTCGTGTTCCTGTCGCGCATCGTCGGCACGATCGTAGACAGGGCGGTGTTCCGCACCGAGCGCGGCGTCGGGCCCGGCTACTTCATCACCGTGATCGTGTGCCAGATCGTGTTCGGCCTGCTCGCCTCGATCATCGTTGCGTGGTTCTCGCGGCAGCGCGAGTTCCGCGCCGACCGCGGCTCGGCCGACTACCTCGGCAGCCCGCGGCCGATGATGAACGCCCTGGCGCGCCTTGGCGGCCTGGAGCCCGGCGCGCTGCCGGAGTCGATCAAGGCCATGGGCATCAACGACCGGCCGGGCTGGATGGCGCTCTTCTCCACGCACCCGCCGATCGAGCAACGCATCGCCGCGCTGCAGGCGCGGGGCAGCTGAACAGGGAGCAAAACCATGATCGACCTCTACACCGCCGGTACCGCCAACGGCCATCGCGCCGCCATCGCACTCGAGGAGTCCGGCCTCGCATACCGCGTGCACAAGCTCAACCTCCAGGCGGGCGACCAGCGCAAGCCCGAGTACCTGAAGATCAATCCCGCCGCCGCGATCCCGGCGATCGTCGACGAGGAGGGGCCGGGCGGCAAGCCGCTCGCTCTCGCCCAGTCGGGCGCGATCGTCCTCTACGTTGCGGAGAAGTCGGGGAAGTTCATCCCGAAGGACCCGGCGCGGCGGCTCGCGGCGCTCCAGTGGCTGATGCAGGCCTGCTCCGACGTCGCGGGCACCAGCGGCACGATCTTCCAGCTGTCGATGGCGGCGCCGGAGAAGTCCGCGGCGAACGTCGAGTTCTTCGAGAAGCGGCTTGTCAACGCCTTGCGGGTGGCCGACGGGCAGCTGGCGAGCCGGGAATACCTCGTCGACGAGTTCTCGGTCGCCGACCTGGCACTCTACCCGGTCGTCGCCACGCGCAGACCCGTGATCGACAAGCATGGCGGTCTGCCTAACCTGGCGAAGTGGGCCGAGCGCATGGCCGGGCGACCGGGCGTCGCGAAGGGGATGCAGGTGTCGGTCTGATCCGCTGCGCCAATCCCGCTCCGGAAGAAGGCGCCGCCAGGCGCCTTCATCGTTTCCGCGCCGCGCCTTGTATTCCCCCTCCCCGGAGTCTATGGTGTCCGCCTCCAGCGCACGACGTCACACACCGGGAGGCCTCATGTCGACCACGATCAGCTTCGTCCTCAACGGCAGGCAGCGCTCGGTCCGGGTCGACGACCCGCAAATGCCGCTCCTCTATGCGCTGCGCGACGATCTTCAGCAGCACGGTCCGCGCTACGGCTGCGGGCTCGCGCAGTGCGGCGCCTGCACCGTGCACGTCGACGGCAGGGCGGTCCGCTCGTGCGTGCTCCCGGTCGCGAAGGCCGCGGGAACGAAGGTGCTGACGCTCGACGGGCTCGGCACGCCGGAGAAGCCGCACCCGCTCCAGAAGGCGTTCATCGAGGAGCAGGCGGTGCAGTGCGGCTACTGCATCAACGGCATGATCATGCAGGCGGCCGCATTCCTCCAGACCAACAAGCGGCCGAGCGAGAGCCAGATCAAGGAGGCACTCGCCAACAACCTCTGCCGCTGCGGGACGCACTCGCGGATCGTCCGCGCGGTGAAGCGTGCTTCCGAGTCGCTGGCCTGAGGAGGGACGAGCCATGCTGAACGAAGACGTTTCCCGCCGCGACTTCCTGAAGACCTCCGGTGCGCTGGTCGTGACCTTCGGCCTCGCGCCGCGGTTCGCCGCCGGCGCGATCGACCCGACCGCGATCGGCCCCAAGACCGTCGCGCTCGACCGTGTCGACGGCTTCGTCGCGATCGACGGCACGGGCCTGGTGACGGTCTATTCAGGCAAGGTCGATCTCGGCACCGGCACCGACACCGCGCTCACCCAGATGGCCGCCGAAGAGCTCGGCGTACCGCTGTCGAAGGTGAGGCTGGTGACGGGCGACACCCTGCTTACGCCCGACCAGGGGATCACCTGGGGCAGTCTGACCATCCAGTCCGGCGGAATTCAGATCCGCCAGGCGTGCGCGACCGCGCGCGAAGCGATGCTCGACCAGGCCGCGTCCCGGCTCGGTGTCGCCAAGAGCGAACTGGTTGTCAAGGACGGCACGATCGCCGCCGGATCGGGCGGAAAGCGAATCGCCTATGGCGATCTGGTGGGCGACCGCCGCCTCGCGATGAAGGTCGACCCGAAGGCACCGACGAAGGATCCGTCGACCTACACGATCGTCGGCAAGCCGGCCCCGCGCCTCGACATCCCCGCCAAGGTCACCGGCCGGTTCACCTACGTGCACGACTTCAGGGTGCCCGGAATGGTCCACGCGCGCGTGGTTCGCCCGCCAGCGATGAAGGCGGAGCTCCAGTCATGGAGCGACGCCGAGTGCAGGAAGGTCCCCGGGTACCTCGCCACGGTTCGCAAGGGCAGCTTCCTCGCCGCCGTCGCGCGGAGCGAATGGGCCGCGATCGAGGCGGCCCGGATGATGCAGGCGAGCTGGTCGAGGTGGGAAGGCCTGCCGGACAAGGCGAAGCTGTGGGAGCACGTGCGCAATACCAAGGTCGCACGCGACGAAAGTCTCCAGGCGGCGGGCAACAGCGCGCAGGCGCTCGCCGGCGGAGCGAAGCAGCTCAAGGCCACGTTCGACTTCGCCGCCCACACCCACGGCTCGATGGGCCCGTCGTGTGCGGTCGCCGAGTTCAAGGACGGCAAGCTCACCGTGTGGACGGCGTCGCAGGCGACCCACACCCTGCGCAGGCAGCTCGCGCGCATGTTCGACATGGCGGAGCTGAACGTCCGCTGCATCTACCTCGAGGGCGCGGGCTGCTACGGCCGCAATGGCCACGAGGACGCCGCCGCGGACGCGGCGCTCGTCGCAAAGGAGATCGGCAAGCCGGTGCGGGTGCAGTGGAGCCGCGCCGACGAGCACGGCTGGGATCCGAAGGGTCCCCCGACGCTTCACGATTTCCGGGGCGCAGTCGATACGAGCGGCAACATCGTCGCGTGGGAGTCGGAGCTGTTCGCCCCGGATCGGGCAAAGCCGCCCGCAGTGACCCTGGTGGCGGCCGACCTCGCCGGGATGCCGAGGGACGATGCGTTCCCGGGCAACATCCACCAGGCGCTCGCGATCCCGTACGCCGTGCCGAACATCAAGGCGACGGCGCACTGGCTCACCGAGACGCCGTTCCGGCCGTCGTGGATCCGGACGCCCGGACGGATGCAGAACACCTATGCCAACGAGTGCTTCATCGACGAGCTGGCGGCCGTCGCGGGCGCCGACCCGCTCGACTTCCGCATGCGCCACCTCAAGGACGCGCGCGGGATCGAGTGCCTCGAGCGGGCGCGGAAGCTCGCGGGCTGGACCCCGCGCACGAAGCCGACCGGCGGCACGGGCGAGCTCGCGAAGGGACGCGGCGTCTCGTACGTCAAGTACGAGCTCGTCCGCACCTACGTGGCGGCGGTCGCCGACGTCGAGGTCAACCGTCGCACCGGAAAGATCCGGGTCGAGCGGTTCTGCGTCGCGCACGACTGCGGCCAGATCATCAACCCCGACGGGCTGCGCAACCAGATCGACGGCAACGTCATCCAGACGGTGAGCCGGACGCTGATCGAGGACCTGCAGTGGAACCGGTCGACCGTGACGAGCGTCGACTGGGCGACATACCCGATCCTGCGCTTCCCCGACGTGCCCGAAATCGCGTACGACCTGATCGACCGGCCGAAGGAGCGGCCGTGGGGCGCCGGCGAGCCGACCGCGGCGGTCGTTCCCTCCGCGATCGCCAACGCGGTGTACGACGCGGTCGGCATCCGCCTGCGCTCGGTGCCGTTCACGCCCGACAAGGTGCTCGCCGCGCTGAAGACGGCGTAAGCCCGCACTCGAACCGGGCTGGCGCCCCCGGGGGGCTGGTCACCCCGGCGGCGCCGGTTCGTGCGTGACGCCTCCGGCGAGCCGGAAGAACGTCCGGTAGAGAGCAACGCAGAGGTAAAGGGTGGCCGCGATCGCGAGCCACGTCAGTCCCGGCACGGCCTCGAACACTCTCAGGCCGAATCTGAGCGCGAGGATCCACGCAATCCACACGCCGAAACCGGCAAGCACAGCGCGCCGCTTGCGCGGCCCGCGCCACGATACCCTGCGCAGGCTCGCCGTCAGTACCGCGGCGACGAACGGCGCCGTGACGACGAGGTCGATGAGGTAGTGCTCGCCGCGCGCCAGTGCGGCCACGACGGTCAGCGCGAGCGCGACCAGGCACGCAGGCGCGATCCGGCGCCAGCGGGTGGCACGCGCGTACGCCCAGAAGACGATCGCCCAGCCGACGTGGAGTGCCGGGATTGCATCCCGTGGCCAGGGCTGCACCGCGGTGCGCGCGTCGGGCACCGCGGTGCGCGCGTCGGGCACCGCGGCGAGCGGCGGCAGGTCGTCTGGAAAGCGCGCTCCGAGCAGATGGCGCGGACCGGCCGCCGGGAGCACGTGGTAAGCGGCGAACGCGCAGGTCGCGCCCAAGGCCCAGACGAACAGCAGGTTCACCGCAGGCTCTGCGCGCCGGCGCAAGGTCAGGCCGTACAACGCGGCATACCCGAACGTCTGATAGTCGTAGAGCGCGTCGAGAACTTCGCCCACGGCCGGCGCACCGGCGACGGCGCGCGCGGCGAGCGGGGCCGCCTGGAAGCCGAGCGTCGCCTCGAAGCGATACAGCATCGCGTCGAACGTAGTCGGGTGCAGCGCGATCGTCGCCTGAAGGTAGGTCGTCGCGAACGCAGACCATAGCGCGATGAACAGGCACCCCGCGAGCGCGGCGCGCGCGGTCCGGCGTGCATCGGCGTCGCCCCGCAACGCCAGCCAGCCGAGCACGACCACGCTCGCCGCGCCGAGCCACAGGGCGACGGTGAGAACGTGGTAGATGCGCTCCATCCCCGCCAGCCCCTCGAGGCGCGGGACGCCGTACAGCCCGAGATGCACTGCGGCGCCGGCGAGCCCCGCCACGCCGACCGTCACCGCTGCGCGGCGATCAGACACCGCACAGAAGAACACGGTGGCGAGCAGCGCTGCGTACGGCCCGACTGACAGCGACCGCGCCGGATAGCTCAGAAAACGCCAGGCCTCGGCGCCGGGAGTGGGCCCGAGGCCGATCCAGCCGAGCACCATGCCCACGCCGAACAGCGCGAGCGCGAGGTTGACCGCGAGGCGCAAGTCGCTGCGCATTTGCGTTGCTTGCGATGATGAGGGAGCGAAGGTAGCGCACGCCGCCCGGGCCGGGAACGCGCGACCGGCGTCGATGAGAGATTGTGCCCGGGCACGCCGTCACCTTGCGCCGGGCTGACGGGGCGTCGACTCTGCGCGCCGATTCCGACGCATTCGACGTCCGGGTGCCGGCGAATGGCCGGCGCGCCCGGCGGCCTTCCCGCTTCCGGGAGGCCATTTGCCGTCGATTCGTTCGCGGCGGCGCGGAAAAATTCCTCGGTTCCGGACCCGGCCCCGGTGCCCGCAGACCGGTTGGCAGCGGTCTTGCTACCTATCCTGCCGGCCGGTCGGAATGCGGGCTTTTTCCACGTCCGTCCGGCCCAGCGAGAACATGAGCCCACCGCAGCCCGCCGCGATCGCCGATGCGCTGCCGTTGCTTGCGACGTCGCAGCCCGTCCTGACCGTTCTGCTGAACAGCCTGGACGGGATGGTCTATCGACTGCGCGTCGATCCCGAGTGGACGATCGAGTACGCGAGCGATGGCTGCGAACCGCTGCTCGGGCTGCCCGCCGCCCGGCTCGTCGGTCAGGCGCGCACCGCGTACGACCTGCTGATCCACCCAGAGGACCGTCAGCGCGTGCGCGCGGAGCTCTATCGCGTGGTGATCGAGGGCCGCCCGTTTGAGGTCGAGTACCGCATCACCCTGTCCGAAGGGACGTCGAAGTGGGTGCTCGAGCGCGGCGCCGCGTTCCGCGACCGGCACGGACGCCGCATGCTTGAAGGTTTCGTCGAGGACGTGACCGACCGGCATCGCGCTGTGGAGGCCCTCGCGAACGCCGAGAGCCGCTTCCGCTCGATCTTCGAGAACACGGTCGAAGGCATCTACCAGACGAGCGTCGAGGGCCGTTACATCAGCGCCAACCCGGCGCTCGCCCGCATCTACGGCTACGAGTCGCCCGAGGAGCTGATGGGTTCGCTCGCGGCGAACAGCCGCAGTCTCTATGTCGACGCGGGCCGCCGCGCGGACTTCGAGCGGCTGATGCGCGAGGTCGGCTCGGTCACGCAGTTCGAGTCGCAGGCCCACCGACGCGACGGAACGGTCATCTGGATCTCCGAGAACGCGCGCGTCGTGCGCGCTGCGGACGGCCGCGCGCTGTACTACGAGGGCACGGTCGAGGACATCACCGAGCGCAAGCGCTACCAGGCCGAGCTCGAGTTCCAGGCGACGCACGACGCGCTCACCGGTCTGCCGAACCGCGGGCTCCTCGAGGACCGCCTGCGCCAGGCGATCGGCTACGCGCACCGCAACGGCTCGCTCGTTGCGGTGGCGTTCATCGACCTCGACCGGTTCAAGGTGATCAACGACAGCCTCGGGCACGGCTCGGGCGACGAGGTGCTGGTACGCGTGTCGCGTCGCATCCGCGGCGCGCTGCGCGAGATCGACACCGTCGCACGCCAAGGCGGCGACGAGTTCGTCGTGGTGCTCGCCGAGCAGCCCACCGTCGAATCGGTGGTGGCCGTGGTCGAGCGCATCATCGAGGAAGTGGCCCAGCCGGTCACCGTCGATGGCCGCGAGCTCTACGTCACCTGCTCGGTCGGCATCGCGCTCTACCCGAACGACGGCGGCGATGCGACGACGCTGCTGCGCAACGCCGACGCGGCGATGTTCAGCGCCAAGGAGCGCGGCCGCAACAGCTTCCAGTTCTACGCGCCAACCATGAATGCGCTCGCGCTCGAGCGCCTCGCGCTGGAAGGGAGCCTCCGCCGCGCGACCGAGCGCGAGGAGTTCGAGGTCCATTATCAGCCGCGCGTGGACATCCGGTCCAAGAAGATCGTCGGAATGGAGGCGCTCGTGCGCTGGCGCGACGCCGAGCTCGGCTTCGTGCCGCCGGCGAAGTTCATCCCGGTGGCCGAGGAGGCGAACCTGATCAACCAGATCGGCGAGCAGGTGCTGCGCGCCGCGTGCCGCCAGGCGCGCTACTGGGTCGACCTCGGATTCGATGGGCTGAGCGTCTCGGTAAACCTCTCGGCGCGCCAGTTCCGCCAGGGCCACCTCGTTTCGACGATCGAGTCGGCGCTCGCGGAGACCGGGCTCGAGGCCGAGCGCCTGGAGCTCGAGCTGACCGAGAGCACGATCATGGGCCACGGACAGGAGTTCGTCACCATGCTCGCCGAGTTGAAGAAGCTCGGCGTGCGAGTGGCGATCGACGACTTCGGCACCGGGTACTCGAACCTTTCGTACCTGTCGCGCTTCCCGATCGACGCGCTGAAGATCGACCGCTCCTTCGTGAGCGAGGTGGCGACCGACCAGCAGCACGCGCTGCTCGCCATGGCGGTCATCTCGCTCGGGCACAGCCTGCGGCTGAAGGTCGTGGCCGAGGGCGTCGAGACCGCCGAACAGCTCGACTTCCTGCGCCACCACGGCTGCGACGAGGTGCAGGGCTACTT